>NZ_JBVIVI010000001.1:730297-836017 GCF_055595765.1 Streptomyces sp. NPDC040405 | reverse complement strand
CGTACCCCCCCCCCCCCCCCCCCCCCCCCCCCCCCCCCCCCCACCCCCCCCCCCCCCCCCTCCCCCCCCCCCCCCTCCCCTCCCCCCCCCCCCCCCCCCCCCCCCCCCCCCCCCCGCTCCGTCACGACGGCAGCACCCACATCGGGTTGGCGTGGGGGTGCGTAGTCGCCCTGCGGGCCGCGCATCGCGGTGCCGGCGTAGACGTCCACCCGGAACCCAACACCCAACACCCGATTCCCGATTCCCGCATCCTGCGCCACCCTGTTCCGGAAGCCCGCACCCGAACCACCGGTACTCGAACCGCCCGCACCCGGAGCCGCCCGGCTTCGGACGCCCGTCGAGAGGACCCACCACCGTGAGACCTATCGGACGCTTAGCCGCCGTGGCCGCCGCCACCCTCGCCACCTGCGCCGCGGCACTTCTCCCCGCCACCGCCCCCGCCTCCGCGGCGGAGCCCCCGGTCGCCCCCGGCGCCGCCACCGGCTCCTTCAGCGCCCTGACCTACAACGTGGCCGGACTCCCCGAGGGCCTGTCCTCCGGCCACCCCGCGAAGAACACCCCGCTGATCTCGCCCCGCCTGGGCCCGTACGACATCGTCAACGTCCAGGAGGACTTCAACTACCACGCCGCGCTCTACGCCGGTGACGACCACCCGTACCGCACCCCCACCAGCGGTGGCGCGGCCTTCGGCGACGGCCTCAACACCCTCTCCGACCTGCCGTACGACGACTTCGAGCGGGTCAAGTGGACCAAGTGCAACGGCACCGACTGCCTCACCCCCAAGGGCTTCTCGCTGGCCCGGGTGCGGCTCGCCGAAGGCGCGTACCTCGACCTCTACAACGTGCACACCAACGCCGGGACCACCGACGCCGACCTCGCCGCCCGCCGCGCCAACGTCACCCAGCTCTCCGACTTCATCGCCGCCAACTCGGCCGGAAACGCGGTGCTCGTCATGGGCGACACCAACACCCGCTACACCCGCGCCGCCGACAACATCCGCGACCTCGCCACCCGCAACGGGCTCACCGACGCCTGGGTGAACCTCGTCCGCGGCGGCTCGGCGCCGCCCGCCGGGTCCGACGCGCTCGTATGCGACCCGGACCACGTCACCAACACCTGTGAGGTCGTCGACAAGGTCCTGTACCGCTCCGGCCCGCTGCTCTCCCTCACCGCCACCCGCTACAACAACGAGGACGCCGACTTCCTCGACGCCGAGGGCAAGCCGCTGTCCGACCACTACCCGCACACCGTGGACTTCTCCTGGAAGGCGGCCGACACCCTCCGCGCCGGGGACCAGTTCGGCGGGCCGCACGGCACCGCCTTCAACGACGCCGACGACCTGCCCGCCACCCCCGCGCCCCGCACCCTCACTCTGCGCGGCGGCTCCCGCCTCGACGCGGTGTCCCTGGCCCTGAGCGGCGGTACGACCCTCAGCCACGGCGGCAGTGGCGGCACCCCGGCCTCCCTCACCCTCGGCGCCGCCGAACACCTCACCTCCGTCACCCTCACCCGGGGCCAGAAGGACGGCCGCACCCGCCTGTTCTCCGCGGCCTTCACCACCGACACGGGCCGCACCGTGGCCGCGGGCACCCCCACCTCCGACACCGCCACCTACACCGCCCCCGACGGGTGGCAGATCGCGGGCTTCACCGGCCGCGCCGGTGAGGAGATCGACAAGCTGGGCGTCATCTACGCGCCACGCTAGCCAAGTAGGCTTCCGCCCATGCGTGATCTTGGAGTGGGCATCGGCTATCTGGTGAAGGGCCAACGCTGGGTGGCCCAGCACGGCAGGTGGTGGGGGATCGGGATGCTCCCGGCCCTCATCACCCTCGTCGGCTACGCGGCGGCGCTCGTCGTGCTCTTCTACTGGACCGACGACGTCATCGCGTGGTCCACCCCCTTCGCCGACGACTGGTCCTCACCCTGGCTCGGCGTCTTCCGCGGCGCCCTCGCGATCCTCTTCGCCGCGGCCTGCCTCTTCCTCGCGGTGATCACATTCACCGCGGTCACGCTCCTGGTCGGCCAGCCCTTCTACGAATCCCTCTCCGAGGAGGTCGACCGCTCCGAGGGCGGTGCCGTCCCCGAGTCCGGCCTTTCCACCTGGCAGGAGGTGTGGATCGGCATCCGTGAGGCCATCGTCCTGCTCATCCGCGTCACCCTGTGGAGCGTGCTCTTCTTCGCCCTCGGCTTCATCCCGGTCGCCGGCCAGACCGTCATCCCCGCACTCGCCCTCTGCGTGACCGGCTTCTTCCTCGCCGAGGAACTGACCTCGGTGGCCCTGCTGCGCCGCGGCATCCTGCTGACGGAGCGCCGCCGCCTGCTCCGCGGCCGCCGCCTCCTCACCGTAGGCTTCGGCCTCCCCCTTGCCGTGCTCTTCCTGCTCCCCCTGGTCGCGGTCTTCCTCATGCCGGGCGCCGTAGCGGGCGCGACCCTGCTGGTCCGCGACCTGACGGGCGAGGACGAGGCAATCGCCCAGGGCGACACCGCGGCGGACGCCGTGAACGGCGCGTAGCCCTGCTGCTGGCCGAGCGGTGATCAGCGTGCCGCGACCACCGTGAGGATCGCACGGACCTGGGCCGTGATGGCCTCGCGGTTGCGGACGAAGTCCGGGTCGGTGATCCGGCCCGTTGCCGGGTCGGTGTTGTCCGGGCCGAACTGCAGGACGGGGGTGTGGAGGTGGCCGCCCGGGGCGTTCAGGGCCACCGCGTCCCGTAGCAGCGTGGCGCGGTAGGCGATCTCGTTGGAGAGGTAGTTGCCGCCACCGCCCGCGACGGCGGCTGAGCCGGGCGTCGGTCCTTCGGGGCGGACCACCGGGGTGGTGGCGCCCGCCGGGATCTCGGTGACGGTGGTGTTGTCGTACACGGGGACCGGCCCGGTGTCCGCTGCGACGATCTTCGCGGAGGGGAGGGAGGTCGTCGTCCACTGGGGCTGCGGGACGGGCGTCGGCACACCGGGAGGGACCGGCACGGTCTCGGTGCGGGAGACGTTGGCGTTGTCGGGGGTGCCGCCGCGCCAGGCGCCGTTGGTGCGCTCGACGTCGAAGCGGCCCACCCGGCCCTGGCTCACCGTCATGAAGGCGTCCACCCGGCGCGGGCCCGGCCGGAAGGCGGGCAGCAGGGTGCGCTCGACCGTGCCGTCCGCGAAGTCCGCCCAGCGGACGGGGAAGACGGCGGTCTCGATACGGGCCGGGCCGTCGGCCGTACGGATCGTCGTGCCGTCCAGCGCGAGCGCCGCCGCGCCGGACGGGTTGGAGCGGCGTACGTCGGCATCCAGCTGGAACGGGTCGAAGCCGGTGACGACGACGCGCTTGATGTGTTTGCCGGTGGGGAGGGTGAGGGAGTCCTCGCCGCGGGAGCCGCGTTCGAGGGAACGCAGCAGCTCGGCGCGGCGGGTGTCATCGAGGGGGAACCCCGGCCGCCACTCGCCCAGGGCGCGGGTCATCCCGAGCCGTGCCCAGTACAGCGGCCGGTCGTCACCCCGGCTGAGGTCGCCGCCCGCGGGGCCCCGACCCTGCACCCGGTCCACCGCCCGTTGCCACAGCCGCCCGCCGTCCCGGCGCACGACGCGCTCGGCCTCGGCCACGGACCGTACGCGCGCCAGGTCCCGCGCGAAGCCCGGCGCCACGTCGTCGAAGCCACTGCGGCGCAGGATCTCCTGGGGTGCCGCCTGTTCGAGGCGCTGTTCCTCCACGGTGGGGGTACGTTCCCGGGCGGCCGCCGGGGTGGTCTGGGCCAGGGGGAGGGCGGCCAGGGCGAGGGTCAGGAGGGTGCGTATCGGTCTCATACGAGGGCGGCCTCTCGGAGGGAAGGGGGAAACGACGAACCTCCCGCCCGCGCGAACGCGGAGCGGGAGGGAAGCAGAGCCGATCGCTCAGCGGGTCGAGAAGGAGTGCACCGTCGTGGAGCGGTAGGTGTCGCCCGGGCGGAGCACGGTGGTGGGGAAGTCCGGCTGGTTGGGGGAGTCCGGGAAGTGCTGGGTCTCCAGGGCGAAGGCGTCGCCCTGGCGGTAGACCTGGCCGGAGGTGCCCGCGAAGGTGCCGGTCAGGAAGTTACCCGTGTAGAACTGCACGCCCGGCTCGGTGGTGGCGATCTTCATGACGCGGCCCGAGGACGGCTCGGTCACCGTCAGGAAGTGCTCGGGGCGGTCCGTGATGCCCTTGTCCAGGACGAAGTTGTGGTCGATGCCCTGCCCGTACAGCACCTGCTGGTGGGCCTCCCGGATGTCGCGGCCGATCTCCTTGGCGCGGCGGAAGTCGAACGGCGTCCCGGCGACCTTGGCCAGCTCGCCGGTCGGGATGAGGGTCTTGTCGACCGGGGTGTAGCGGGCGGCGGCGATCTGGAGGCGGTGGTCGTAGATGGACCCCGAGCCCTCCCCGGCCAGGTTGTAGTAGGTGTGGTTGGTGAGGTTGACGACGGTGGCCTTGTCCGTCGTGGCCTCGTAGTCGATGCGGAAGTCGCCCGCCGCGGTCAGGGTGTAGTCGACGCGTACGGTGAGCGTGCCCGGGTAGCCCATCTCGCCGTCGGGGCTGACCCGGCGCAGGGTGAGGCCGACGTCGGCGCCCTTGCGGAAGGGCTCGACGGACCAGACGCGCTTGTCGAAGCCCTTGTCGCCGCCGTGCAGGCTGTTGGGGCCGTCGTTGACGGGCAGCTGGTACTTCTTGCCGTCGAGGGTGAACGCGCCGCGGGCGATGCGGTTGCCGTAGCGGCCGATGAGGGCGCCGAAGTACGGGCTGTTGGCGACGTACGCGTCCAGGTTGTCGAAGCCGAGGGAGACGTTGGCCCGGTGGCCGTGCCGGTCGGGGAGCTCCAGGGTCTGGACGATACCGCCGTACGACAGCACACCCAGCCGGGTGCGGCCGTTCTCGATCGTCCAGCGGTCGACCTTCGTGCCGTCGGCCAGCGTGCCGAAGTGTTCCTTCACCGCGTGTCCCTCGCCCTTCCGGGTGGTGCCGGTGCTCGCGTGCGCGGGGCCCGCGGCCGCCACTCCGGCGGCCGCCGCCGCGGCCGTGATCACCGTGCGTCTGCTCGTGGTCATGTGCGGCTCCATAGAAGTCAGAAATTCAGGAGGAGTGGGGGAGGCGGGCTACGAGCCGACCCGGCGCTTGTTCCAGACGTCGAAGCCGACCGCCGCCAGCAGGACCAGTCCCTTGATCACCTGCTGGTAGTCGGTGCCGATACCCACCAGCGACATGCCGTTGTTGAGCACACCGAGCACCAGACCACCGATGATCGCGCCCAGCACCGTGCCGACACCGCCGCTGGCCGACGCGCCGCCGATGAACGCCGCGGCGATGGCCTCCAGTTCGAAGTTGAGGCCCGCGCTGGGGGTGGCGGAGCCGAGCCGGGCGGCGAAGACCAGACCGGCGAGCGCGGACAGCAGGCCCATGTTGACGAACACCATGAAGGTGACGCGCTTGTCCCGGACACCCGACAGCTTGGCCGCCGGCTGGTTGCCGCCGAGGGCGTACACATGCCGTCCGATGACGGTGTTGCGCATCACGAAGCTGAAGATCACGAAGAGCACGGCCAGGACCAGCAGCCCGTACGGCGCCCCGTGCCAGCTGGACAGCGTCATGGTGAACGCCATCACGGCGGCCACGATCGCCGCGCACTTGACGAAGAACAGCCCGAGCGGGACCACCTCCAGCTCGTAGGCCGCGCGCTGCTGCCGACCGCGCCACTCCTGCCAGACGACGGCCGCGCACACGATGAGGCCGAGCACCATCGTGGGGTTGTGGTACTGCGTGTACGGGCCCATCTCCGGGATGAAGCCGGTGCTCAGCTTCTCGAAGCCGTCGGGGAACGGCGACAGGGACTGCCCGTCGAGCAGGATCTGGGTGCCGCCGCGGAAGGCAAGCATTCCAGCGAGGGTGACGATGAAGGACGGAATCCCGATGTACGCGATCCAGAAGCCCTGCCAGGCCCCGGCCAGCGCGCCGATCAGCAGACACAGGACGACCGCGAGACCCCACGGCATATCGTGTTTGATCATCATCGCGCCGGCGGCCGCGCCGACGAAGGCGACGAGCGAGCCGACCGACAGATCGATATGCCCCGCGATGATCACCATCATCATGCCGATGGCGAGGATGAGGATGTAGCCGTTCTGCTGCACCAGGCTGGTGACGTTCCCCGGACGCAGCAGGATGTTGTCCGACCAGATCTGGAAGATGACGATGATCAGGGCGAGCGCGACCAGCATCCCGTACTGCCGCATATTGGTCCGCATGCCCTGGAGCAGCAGCGTCCCGAGGCTCTTGGAGCCTTCGGCCGGCGGTGGCGCCGGGCTCTCGGTCTTCTGGGTGGCCGTGCTCATCCTTCGTCTCCTCTGTCCCTTGTCATATGGCGCATCAGGACTTCCTGGGTCGCCTCGGCCCGGGGAACCTCCCCGGTCAGCCGTCCGGCCGCCATCGTGTAGATCCGGTCGCACATCCCCAGCAGCTCACCCAGCTCGGAGGAGATGAAGACGACGGCCTTGCCCTGCGCCGCCAGGTCGTTGATGACCGTGTAGATCTCGTACTTGGCCCCGACGTCGATCCCACGGGTGGGCTCGTCGAGGATGAGCACCTCGGGGCCAGCGAAGATCCACTTGCTGAGGACGACCTTCTGCTGGTTGCCGCCGCTGAGCCGGCCGACCCGCTCGAAGACCGTCGGTGCCTTGATGTTCATGGTCTTGCGGAACCGCTCGGCGACCCGCGCTTCCTCGTGCTCGTTGACCACGCCGCGGCGGGCCACCTTCGGGAGCGAGGAGAGCGAGACGTTGCGGCTGATGGTGTCCCCGAGGTTGAGCCCGTACGTCTTGCGGTCCTCGGTGACGTACGCGATGCCGTGGTCGATGGCCTCCGGCACGGTACGGGTACGGACCTCCTGGCCGTCGCGGAGGACCCGGCCGCCCGCGTAGCGCCCGTACGTCCGCCCGAAGACGCTCATCGCCAGCTCCGTGCGGCCCGCGCCCATCAGCCCGGCGATGCCCACGATCTCGCCGCGCCGGACGTTCAGCGACACCCCGTCCACGACCTTGCGCTGCTGGTCGATGGGGTGGTGCACGGTCCAGTCTTCGACGGCCATGGCCACCTCGGCGGCGTCCTCGCCCTCGTACGGGGTGCGCTCGGGGAACCGGCTGTCGAGGTCGCGGCCGACCATGCCGCGGATGATGCGGTCCTCGGAGACCTCCGGTTCGGACTCCGGGGTCTCCCGGACCGTCATGGTCTCGATGGACTGGCCGTCGCGCAGGATGGTGACGGAGTCGGCCACCCGGCGGATCTCGTTCAGCTTGTGCGAGATGATGATCGAGGAGATGCCCTGCGCCTTGAACTCCAGCAGCAGATCGAGGAGTTTGCCGCTGTCCTCGTCGTTGAGCGCCGCGGTCGGCTCGTCCAGGATCAGCAGCTTCACCTCCTTGGCGAGCGCCTTGGCGATCTCCACGAGCTGCTGCTTGCCCACGCCGATGTCGGTGACCCGGGTCTGCGGCGAATCCGTCAGCCCGACCCGCTTCAGCAGGGCGTTGGCGTGCTTGAGGGTTTCGTTCCAGCTGATCAGGCCGCGGGTGGCGTGTTCATTGCCGAGGAAGATGTTCTCGGCGATGGACAGATACGGGATCAGCGCGAGTTCCTGGTGGATGATGACGATGCCGCGCTGCTCGCTCGCGCGGATGTCCTTGAAGGAGCAGCTCTCGCCGTCGAAGAGGATCTCGCCGTCGTAGGAGCCGTGCGGATGGACTCCGCTGACTACCTTCATCAGGGTGGACTTGCCCGCGCCGTTCTCCCCGCACAGGGCGTGGATCTCGCCCTGGCGCACACGGAGGTTGACGTCGGAGAGCGCTTTGACACCGGGGAAGGTCTTGGTGATGGAGCGCAGTTCGAGAATGGTGCTCATAGCCCGGACCCGCCCTACTTCAGCTGCGACGCGGTGTAGTAACCCTGGTCGACCAGCACCTTGGTGTTGGACTTGTCGATGCTGACCGGGTTGAGCAGATAGGTCGGCACGACCTTCTCGCCGTTGTCGTACGACTTGGTGTCGTTGATCGGCGGCTTGCCGCCGGTCAGCTTCGCCTTGGCTATCTGCACGGTGGCCTTCGCCAGCTTGCGGAGGTCCTTGTAGATGGTCTGCGTCTGCTGGCCCCGGACGATGGACTTCACGGAGGCGAGCTCCGCGTCCTGCCCGGTCACCACCGGGAACGGCTTGGCCTTCGTCCCGTAGCTGGCGCTCTTGAGTGCCGAGAGGATGCCGATGGACATGCCGTCGTACGGCGAGAGCACGGCGTCGACGTCGTCGTTGCCGTACGCCTTGTTGAGCAGGTCCTCCATGCGGTCCTGGGCGGCGCTTCCGCTCCACTTCTCGGTGTAGAGCTGGTTGAGACTGGTCTGCTTGGAGCGGACGACCAGCTCGCCCTTGTCCATGTACGGCTTGAGCACGCTCATGGCGCCCTTGTAGAAGTACCCGGTGTTGTTGTCGTCCGACGACCCGGCGAACAGCTCGATGTTGAACGGGCCCTTGCGGCCCTTGGCCAGCCCCAGCTTGTCGACGATGTACTGGCCCTGGAGCCTGCCGACCTTCTCGTTGTCGAAGGTCGCGTAGTAGTCGACGTTCTTCGTGCCCAGGAGCAGCCGGTCGTAGGAGATCACCGGAATGTTGGCCTCATGGGCCTGCTTGAGGACGTCGTTGAGCGCCCCGCCGTTGATCGGCGCGATCACCAGCAGCCGGTGGCCCTTGGTGATCATGTTTTCGAGCTGGGCCACCTGGGTGCGTACGTCGTCCTCGCCGAACTGCAAGTCCGTCTTGTAACCCGCCGCCGCGAACTGCTTGGCCACATTGCGGCCGTCGGTGATCCACCGCTCGGAGGACTTGGTCGGCATCGCGATGCCGATCGTCCCTCCCTTTTCCTTGCTCTTGTACCGACTGCCACCGACCGCTTCCTGGCCACAGGCCGTGGCGGTCAGCGAGAGCGCGAGGAGGCCGGCGCCTATCGCCGCGGCTCGTGCGCCTCTTACCGTACGCATGGTGATGGGGTCCTTCCCTGGGGCGTCATTGCTCAGGACTTCTGGGGGGTCGCGCCGGTGGCGGCGTCGGAGGCGTCCGTGACGGGGAAGCGCCGCAGCGGCCCCGGCAGCCGGGAGCCCAGCGGCGACAGCCCGCCGTCCGCGCCCAGCCGGGCGAGCAGATCGAGCACGAGCCGGCCGCGGCGCACCCGCTCGCGCGCGCTGTTCAGCGCCACGTCCCGCAGTTGCGCGCCGTAGGGGTAGATCCCCGGAGACTTGCTGAGCCCGAACTTCAGATAGATGGGGGCGCCGCGGCGGATCAACTCGGCCGCGTCGTAGAGCCGTACGTACCCCCCGAGGTCGTCCGGGGCCTCGATGTAGAAGTCCATCGGGGCGCGGGAGACCCGGCGGATCTCGGTGAGGTGCTCCAGCGTCAGATCCGAGGGGATGTTGATCGAGTCGGCGCCCAGCCGCTCGTACACCGCGAACGAGGCCGGGTTGACCGGGCCGACCAGCGCGGACAGCTTGAAGGTGGTGTCCGCGGGCAACTCCCCGCGCTCCCGCAGCTGGTGCAGCAGCCACAGCACGCCCTCGTCGGCGACCAGCAGGCACTTCACGCCGAGCGAGGCGGCCCGCAGGGCGTCCTCCACGCATCCGGCGACCGCGTCGTGGCCGCGGGCCCGCAGGCCCCCGCCGCCGGAGTCGGAACGGGTGGCGCCGCCGATGTCCCAGGTGCCGCGCGGCCCGGTGAACAGGCACAGCTCGGCGTTGCGCTCCGCGCAGGACTCCACCATCTCGGTGATCTCGGCGTCGGTGAGCATCCAGACGCCGCTGCCCTGGCTGATCCGGTGGATCGGTACGTCGAGCCGTCCGGCCTCCTTGAACACGGTGGCCAGCGCCTCCGGGCCCTCGACGGACGGGACCTCGGTGCGCCAGGTGCCGCCGTCGGGGAAGGAGTGCGCGGAGGCGTCGGCGGGGTCGGGTGCGGGCGCCGCGTGGCCGAGCTGGGCGAGGGCGGCGTCGGCGGGGCGTCGGGGGCCGGAGGGAAGGGCTGAGGCGGCGGTCGTCACGGTGCTCCTTGTATCGCCGTAAGGACTAGGTGAAGCCCTCGAATGTTGAGGACCGTTGGTGCCGGGGGCGCGAAAAGGGCGCCCCCGGCGGGGAACGGGACGGGTCAGGCGGGCCGCAGCAGCACCTTGCCCACCTTCGGATCACCGCTCCCCACCAGCTCGATGGCGGTGGCGAAGTCGATGAGCGGCAGTTCGTGGGTCACCAGCGGCAGCAGCGTCAGCAGCCCGGCGTCGAAGACCCGCACCGCGTGCGCCCACGCGTCCGGCGCGGCCCCGAACACGGTCTGCACCTCGATCTGCCGTACGACCAGGTCGGTCGGGTCGAGCCCGTCCGCCGTGCCCGCCGCCGGGATCCCGGTGAGCACCAGCCGCCCGCCGCGCCGCAGCAGGGCCGCGGAGGTACGGGCGGCGGGGGCGGATCCGGCGGTCTCGATAACGATGTCGAAGCCGCCCCGGACGTCGTCGAGGCGGTCGTATCGGGCGAAGGCCGTGGCCCCGAAGGACAGCGACAGCCGCTCCCGGTCCGGCCGGGTCCCGACCACCAGCAGCTCGGCGGGGGAGACGGCGGCCAGGAACTGCACGGCGATCATGCCGAGCGTCCCGGTGCCCACCACCGCGACGCGCTGCCCGGGCTGGGCGTTCGCCTTGAGCGCGGCGGCGGCGATGCACGCGGCGGGCTCCAGCAGGGCGGCCGCGGTCAGATCGGCGTCCTCGGACAGCGGGTGCAGCAGCCGGGCGGGCAGCGTCAGGGTGGTGGCCATCGCGCCCGGCTGGGTGAAGCCGGTCTCCTCGTACCCCGCCGTGCACAGCGTGGTCTCCCCGGCGTGACAGCGGTCGCACACCTGGCAGTTGCGGAACCCCTCGCCGACGACCTTGCGGCCGGTGAGCGCCTCGGGGACGCCCGCGCCGACCGCCTCGACCGTCCCGGACCACTCATGGCCGGGGGTGACGGGATACCGGACGTACCCCTCGGGCCGGTTGCCCTCGTACACCTCGCGGTCGCTGCCGCAGATGCCCGAGGCGTGGACGCGCACCCTTGCCTCGCCCGGCCCCGGCTCCGTCACGGTACGGGTCTCCAGCCGGTGGCTGCCGGGCCCTTCGAGGACGAGCGCGTCCTCCGTGCGGCTCATGTCTGCTCCGTTCGTGTCGTCGCTGCCCGGCCCGCCGGTGGAACCAGGACCGCGGCCCGGACCGTGGCGGGCCCGGCCGTGACGGGCCCCGCCATGGCGACGGCGGGATGTCCCACGGCGCTCATTCGCCACGTCCCCCGGAGGGATTCCGCTTCTCCCAGCCCTCGGCCCACAGGTCGAAGCGGGCCTGCTGCTGCGGGAACTCGGCCGCCGCTTCGGTGTCCAGCTCCACGCCGAGGCCCGGCTCGTGCGACAGCTCGAAGTAGCCGTCCACGACCTTCGGCGCGCCCTTGACCACCTTCTTGATCTCCGCGTCGGCGAAGTCGTTGAAGTGTTCGAGGATCTTGAAGTTCGGGGTGCAGCCCGCGACCTGGAGCGAGGCGGCGGTCAGCACCGAGCCGCCGACGTTGTGCGGCGCGATCATCACGTAGTGGGTCTCGGCGGTCGCGGCCAGCTTGCGGGTCTCGGAGATGCCGCCGAGGTGGCCGACGTCCGGCTGGATGATGTCGACGGCCTGCGACTCGAACAGCTCGCGGAACTCGATCCGGTCGTGGATGCGCTCACCCGTCGCGATCGGCAGGTTCGTCTTCTCCGCGACCTTCGCCAGCGCCTTCAGGTTCTCCGGCGGCACCGGCTCCTCCAGCCACGACGGCCGGAACCGCTCCAGCTCGCCCGCGATCCGCACGGCGGTCGACGGACTGAACCGCCCGTGCATCTCCACCAGCAGCTCCGCCTCGGGCCCGATCGCGTCCCGCACCGCCTCGACCAGCGAGATCGAGTGCAGCGTCTCGGCGTGGTCCAGCTCGAAGTGGCCGGTGCCGAACGGGTCCAGCTTCAGCGCCCGGTAGCCGCGCTCGACGACCGTGGTGGCCGCCTTGTGGAACGCCTCGGGGGTGCGCTCGACCGTGTACCAGCCGTTGGCGTACGCCTTGACCCGGTCGGTCACCTTGCCGCCGAGCAGCTGCCAGACCGGCACGCCGAGCGCCTTGCCCTTGATGTCCCAGCAGGCCATCTCGACGCAGGCGATGCCGGACATCACGATCTCGCCCGCGCGGCCGTAGTCGCCGTACTTCATCCGGCGTACCAGGTCCTCCACCGCGAACGGGTCCGACCCGGCGATGTGGTTCTTCTCGGCCTCGTGGAGATAGCCGAGGAGCGCATCGGTGCGGCCGAGCATGCGGGTCTCGCCGACGCCGGTGATGCCCTCATCGGTGTGGACCTGCACGTAGGTGAGATTGCGCCAGGGGGTGCCGACGACGTGCGTGCTGATTCCGGTGATGCGCAAGGCTATGACCCTTCGCGATGTTCGATATTTCGTCACACGTTCGAAATCCTGGCGTGACGGTAATCACCGGGCGTAAGAGGTGTCAATGGCCCTGCGTCGAATGGTTATCGAACGCTGACCTCCCCGCTCCGGGCCATTTGGCGGACGCGGACGTGTCGGTACGACGGCCGTGTTCCGCCGCCCGGCAGGCTGCGCCGCTGACGGTGATGAAAAAACATCGAGAGAGGCGGTCAGATGAAGAGAGTACTGCGAACGGTCGTTCTGGGCGCGTGCGTTGCCGCGGCCGTTGCCCTCGGCGGCGGCCACCCGGGCGGCGGCGGCCACGAGGACGGGACCGGCCACGCCACCCGGGCGCAGGGGCCGGACCTCGGCGAGGTGGTCCGCGCCTCCACCGGGGGCGGTGCGACCCAGCGGAACCACTGCGACGGCGGATTCGGGGGCATGGGCGGGACCGGCGACGGCGGTGGCCCGATGGCCCTCAGCGCCTCCGCCCTCGGCGGTGCGGCTGCTCCCGGGTCCGCACCGGGCGGCACCGGCCTGGGCTGCCGCAACATCATCGGATAGCGGCGGCCGTATCCGGTCGCGGTGAGGGCCGTCCGGGGCGGAGGTCAACGCGCCGCCGCGGGCGGCACCCGCCCAGCGGTATCGGACACGCCGCCCGGGGGTGAGGGTCCCGCGGGCGGCCTCGCGCGCCCGATAGCTCTACGGGAGCTTCGTCCCCCACAGGGAACCCGCCCGCTCCACGGAGGTCCGTAACCCCATGCGCAACCGTCGCCGCTTCCTCGGTGCCGTCACCGGCCTGCTCATCGCCGCCCCCGTCACCCCCGCCGCCCACGCCGCCCCCGCCCCCGCCCCCGGACCCGCCCCGGCGCCCGTCGAGGCCGGGGAGTTCTCCAGAATCCCGCAGCTGGAGCGGCATGGCCTGCCGCTGCCGTGGGGCAACAACGTCACCGTGGACCGCATCGGCTACGTGGGCAGTGCCGGGACGATCGCCCTGTCGGGCACGTACCGCTGTCTGCGGGACGGCGCGGCCATCCCGCGCGCCGACGTCCTCGTCACGCTCTCCCAGGGCCAGGTGCGGCGCGGGATCGGGGGCGGCCCGGCGCTCTGCGACGGGCTGACGCACCGTTGGTCGGTGGCGGAGGCATCGGGCGGGCGGTTCGTGCCGGGCCCCGCGTACGTGGAGACCAGCCTGCTGAGGTTCGAGGCGCAGGAGCAGATTGTTCCGCTTCCGCGGACCGCGGCCGTGGGGGAGCGCGCGATCACACTGGAGGCGCGCGAGATGTGAGACCCGCCCGCCGCCACCGCGCTTGAGCCCCTTCCCCACGGGGGATATCCCTGGTTTCCACCGCCTTTGTCACGGGGCGGGCGGGGAGAGGGGGACGGGGACGATGGCGACGGGGGACCCACAGGACCGCATCCCGGCGTATCCGGGTGTCGAGCGCTTCGTCGAGGCGTTCGACAAGCTGGTCATCCAGCAGCGGCGCAGCCGCAGCAGGGTGCCGGTGGTGCTGCTGACGGAGGAGGGCGCCGGGCGGGCCGGCCGGAGGATCGTAGGAGGGCTGCGGTCGCGGCTGCGCGGCCGCAGCCAGGTGCTGGCGCCGCACGCGTACGTCCCGGCGCTCCCGCCCGGCGCCGATCCGCCGCCGCTGGAGCTGTTCGAGCAGATCGCGCTCCAGCTCGCCGAGTCGATGCCGGTGGACACCGGACAGCTGCGGCTGCCGGGCTACCGGCTGCTGCACTCGGTGGTCACGGCCCCGGCCATCGACGGGCCGGTCGAGCACCGCCACCGTGATCTGCGCAACCACTGCTACGACGAGCACCGCCGCTGGTCGCGCACGGCCAACACGCTGTGGCGGATCGGCGGCCGGGACCACGCGAGCGGCGGCTCGGTCGTGGAGCTGCTGTGGAACTTCGTGGCCGGGCCGCTGTGCCAGACCCTGCCGCGCTGGCTGTTCGGCGTCCGGGCCAGCCGCCGGATGCTCGGCCGCGGCCGCCACCGCCGCTGGTACGCGGAGTGGGCGCGGCTCCAGCGCGGCACCCCGCCCACCGACTTCTTCCGCTCCGCGCTCGACCACGTCCCCGGCGGCGAGGGCAGCGATCCCGAGCGGCTGGACCGGGTGCTGATGCACGCCCTGCTCGCGGACCTGGACGGGGCGGTGCGCCGCCGCCGCTTCAAGCCGTGGCGGATGCGCCGCACCACCCGGTTCGTGCTGCTCTTCGAGGAGGCCGGGGCGCTGGACTCGCGGGTGCAGCGCTTCTTACGCGAACTGCGCTCCGCCGTCGAGGATCTGCGCTGTACGTCGGTGATCGCGATCGCGGCCGGGGCGCGCTCGCTGGCGTCCCGCATCCCGGACATCGACGCGGCCGACCTGGCTCACGCGGGCGCCGAGCTGGAGCTGGTCGAGCGGCAGGGCATGCGCGCGGGCCAGCCCACCGGGATCGTGGTGCCGGTGAGCGAGGGGCCGGAGGACGACGAGCGGGCGTCGTACTGGCTCGGCCGCCGTCCCACCCTGGTCGCGCCCTCCCGCCGCTGGGGCCCGCGCACCGAGATCGCGGGGGCGGCGGTGATCGCACTGCTCACGCTGGGGCTTGTGGCGGGCGGGATCTACCGGCCGCTGTGGGACGGGGGCGACGACAGCTGTACGGGCCAGACCTTCCTGGGCAAGGACGGCCAGTGCGTCGGGGTGACGACGGGCAAGCAGCGGTTCGCCCAGGGCACCAACGAGCGGCAGGTCAGCGAGGTGCTGGGGCGGATAGACCGGCAGAACGGCGAGGTGGACGCCGCGATGCGGCGCCGCGAGGAGGCGTCGCCGCGCTATCGCACCGTGGTCTACATCGGCCCGTTCAGCGGCGGCGCGGGCGCGGATGACCCGGTGCGCGGCGGCACGCTGCCCGAGCTGCGCGGGATCTCGCTCGCCCAGGCCCATGTCAACGCCCTGGCGCTGACGTCGGACGACCGGGTTCCGGTGCGGGTGCTGGTGGCCAACGCGGGCCATCTCTTCGAGGACGCCCCGGCCGTCGCCGACTCCATCGTCCAGCTGGCCCGGCGCGACCCGTCGATCGTCGGCGCCGTCGGCCTCGGCCAGAGCCGCGGGACGACGTACTCCGCGATCCGCAGGCTGGACGCGGCGGGCATCCCCATGATCGGCACCTCCGGCACGGCCGACTCCCTGCTCTCCCAGGGCCCGCACTACTACCAGCTCGCCCCCGTCGACTCCCGCGCCGCCCAGGTCATGGCGGCCTTCGTCCGGGAGGCCGCGATGGTGACCCGGCCCGGGCGCGCCCCGGTGAAGGCGCGCCGGGTGATGCTGGTCGCCGATCCGAAGGATCCGTACAGCTCCGGGCTGGCCCGTTCGTTCCGTACCGCATACCGGCAGGGCCCGGTCGAGACGCTGCTGCTGGGGACGGGCGGGGGCGCCACCGGACCGGCCGGGCGGTCGTACGACACGATGGAGGACTTCGCGGAGCGGGTGTGCCGGGTGGCGGGCGGAGGGGAGCCGACAGGCGTCGTATGGACGGCCCGCGGCAGCCAGTTCGTCACCTTCCTGTCCGAGTACACCAGGATGGCCGACGGCTGCCCGACCGTCAGCGTGCTCGGCGGCGACGACGTGACCAACGCGCTGCTGCTGGGCCAGAATCCCTGGGCGATCTTCCAGGGGCTGAATCTGTACTACGTCTCGCACGGCGAGCCGTCGCGGGTCCGGGCGAAGAACGCCCAGGCGTATCTGCGGGCGTACGACGCGCAGTACGGCCGCGAACGCGGGGTGCTGGCCCAGGCGATGCGGCTCGACGGACACTCCCCGCTGGCCTGGGACGCCCTGTGCTATCTGTCCCAGGCCATCGACGAGGCATGGGTGGGCAGCGGGAAGCGGGACGGGCGGCTGGACCGGGCGCTGGTGCAGGCCGTGCTCTACCAGGGCCTGGGCAGCGGCGGTTTCAACGGGGCGACCGGCCGGATCGACGCCCACGGCGTGGCCGGTGGCGGGCGGCTGACCGCCGACAAGCTGGTGGCCATCCTGCACGGCGAGCCCGAGGGCGCGCCGCGGTCCGCGCTGCTGTGCGGGGCGGTCACGGCGACCGACATCCGCGAGAAGTGGGGCCCGGGGCAGCGGTACACCTGCCCGGCGCCCGCCGACTGAGACACCGTTAGCGCGCCGCGTCTTCGTCTCCCCGGCCCAGCAGGGAGACGAAGGTGCGGAAGAGGGCGGGCATGTCCACCGCGTCCGGATCGTGCAGCCACTGGAACTGCAGCCCGTCCAGCACCGCGACCAGCAGCGGCGCGGCGCTCTCGGGGGTGAGCCCGCCGGGCAGCCGGTCGCCGAACTCGCCGCGCAGGGTGTCCGCCATGTCGGCGCGCACCCGCTCGTAGCGGCGGGTGAAGTAGTCGCGCGCGGGGTGCTCCTCGGTGACGCTCTCGCCCAGCAGCGCGGAGAAGGTCTGCACGATGCCGGGGCGCATGGCGTTGTACTCCACCAGGGAGGCCAGCAGTTCCAGCGGCCAGGTGCCGCCGCCGTCGCGCCGCGCGGTGCCGGTGTCCCACTGGTCGCGCTCGGCCAGCACGGCGATGAGCAGGGCTTCCTTGGTGGGGAAGTAGTGCAGCAGCCCCTGCTGGGTGAGCCCGGCGCGCTCGGCCACCGCGGCCAGGGTGGCGCCCCGGTAGCCGCGCTCGGCGATGACTTCGAGGGCGGAGCGGACGATCTCCGCGCGCCGCTCCTGGCCGCGCCGGGTCGGCGCATCGTCGTCCAGCTTTTCCATGGGAGTACCGTAAAGCAGGTTGATAACAAAACAGTAACGGTACCTACCGGATTACAGGGAATCGGGTCCACGATATGGGCGACCTGAGGAGGCCGACCGTGGCAGAAGCGATCAGTGCGGACGTGAGCAGCGTCGTCGAGAAGGCGCTCGGCGCGCTCGATCTGGAGACCAAGGCCCGGCTGCTCTCCGGGCAGGACATGTGGTCCCTGCCCGCCGTCCCCGCCATCGGGCTGCGTTCCCTGGTGATGTCGGACGGCCCGATCGGCGTCCGGGGCGTGCGCTGGACCGCCGACGACCCGTCCGTCGCCCTGCCCAGCCCCACCGCGCTGGCCGCCGCCTGGGACCCGGACCTGGCCCGCCGCGCGGGGCGGCTGCTGGCCCAGGAGGCGCGGCGCAAGGGGGTGCACGTGGTGCTCGCCCCGACCGTGAATCTGCACCGATCGCCGCTGGGCGGCCGCCACTTCGAGGCGTACAGCGAGGATCCGTATCTCACCGGCGCGATCGGCACCGGCTATGTGCGGGGCGTCCAGGACGGCGGGGTGGGCACCACCGTCAAGCACTTCGTGGCCAACGACGCGGAGACCGAGCGCTTCACCGTCGACAACCGGGTGGGCGCGCGGGCGCTGCGCGAGCTGTATCTCGCGCCCTTCGAAGCCATCGTCAAGGACGCCCGCCCGTGGGGTGTCATGGCCGCCTACAACGGGGTCAACGGCGCCACGATGACCGAGCACCGCGCCCTTCAGCGGGGCGTGCTGCGCGGCGAATGGGGGTTCGACGGCTTCATCGTCTCCGACTGGACGGCCGCCCGGGACACCGCCGGGGCGATGGCGGGCGGGCTCGACGTCGCCATGCCCGGCCCGCAGACGATCTACGGGGAGGCGCTGTCCGCCGCCGTGCGCGACGGCCTGGTGGCCGAGTCGGACGTCGACGACGCGGTGCGGCGGGTGCTGACCCTTGCCGCCCGGGTCGGCGTCCTGGACGGCGCGGAGCCCGCCGTCGCCCCCGCCGACCGGCCGGGGCCGATCGACGGCGACGCGCTCGCCCGCGAGATCGCCCGGCGGTCCTTCGTGCTGCTGCGCAACGAGACGCGGGTGCTGCCGCTCCGGCTCGGCGAGCCCTCCGGCGTACGGTCCCTGGCGCTCATCGGCGCCGCCGCGCGGGACGCCCGGGTGCTCGGCGGCGGCTCGGCGCTGGTCTTCCCCGACCATGTGGTCTCCCCGCTGGACGGGCTGCGCGCCGCCCTGCCCTCCGGCGTCCGGCTGGATTACGCGGTGGGCGCCGACCCCACCGACGAACTCGCCCCCGCCGGGCAGGGCTTCGACCTGCGCGCCGTCGTCCGGGCCGGGGACGGGCGGGTGCTGGGCGAGTCCCGGCTGCCCAGCGGGCAGGTGCAGTGGCTCGGCGACTTCCCCGAGGGGGTCGCGTACGAGGAACTGCACACCGTCGAGGTCACCGGCACCTTCACCCCGCGCGAGAGCGGGGCGCACTCGTTCGGCACCCGGGGTCTCGGCGGCTTCCGGCTCGCCGTCGGCGATGAGGTGCTCTTCGACGGGCATCAGGCGATGGACGAGACCGACGACCCGTTCGAGGCGTTCTTCGGCTCGCCCGTGCCGCGCGGGCAGGCCGAGCTGACCGCGGGCGAACCGGTCGAGGTCAGCCTCGTCAGCACGGTCGCCAAGTCGGAGGAGTCGAACTGGCAGGCCGTCTGCTTCAGCCTGGTGCACCGCGCCCCGGAGCGTGATCCGGGGGAGCTGATCGAGGAGGCCGTCGCCGCGGCCACCGCCGCCGACACCGCCGTGGTCGTGGTCGCGACCACGGAGAGCGTCGAGAGCGAGGGCTTCGACCGTACGGACCTGAGGCTGCCGGGCCGCCAGGACGAGCTGGTGCGCCGCGTCGCCGCCACCGGCACCCCGACCGTGGTCGTCGTCAACGCGGGCTCGCCCGTGGAGATGCCGTGGCGCGAGGACGTCGCCGCGGTCCTCCTCAGCTGGTTCCCGGGCCAGGAGGCGGGCGCCGCCCTCGCGGACGTCCTGCTGGGCGCCGAGGAGCCCGGCGGCCGCCTCCCGACGACCTGGCCCGCCCGGCTGACGGACGCGCCGGTGAGCCAGGTGGTGCCCAGCGAGGGGCAACTCTCCTACGACGAGGGCGTCTTCATCGGCTACCGGGCGTGGGAGCGGCAGCGGGGAGCCGCTCCGGCGTACTGGTTCGGGCACGGGCTCGGATACACCGAGTGGGCGTACGAGGCGGTGGACTTCACCCCCGCGGGCGATGCGGCCGATGACCTGGGCACCGTCACGGTCCGGGTGCGGAACGCGGGCTCCCGGCCGGGCCGGGAAGTGGTCCAGCTCTATCTGGCCCCGCCGCCCGGCGACTCCGAGGACCGCCCCGCCCGGTGCCTGGCGGGCTTCGCGGCCGCGGAGGCCGGTCCGGGGGAGACGGTGGAGGTGGCGATCCCGGTGCGGCGCCGCGCGGCGGAGATCTGGGACGAGGAGGCGGACGCCTGGCGCCTGGTCCCGGGCCCGTACACGGCGGCGGCGGGCCGCAGCGTGGCCGACCTCCGCCTCACGGCACCGGTGGTGGTGAGCTGAGAGGGGCTAGGGGCTAGGGGCTAGGGGCTGGTGATGCGGCGGTAGGCCATCGCGGCCAGCCGCTGCTGACCCGCCTTGCTGGGGTGGAACCAGTCCCACTTGCTCAACTCGCGCTCCGTGAAGCGGTATTTGTGCACCGCGTCGTCGTAGCGGCACAGCGGGTCCTTCCCGCACACGTCCTTCAGCACCTGGTTGTAGTCGTCCACCTGCTGGTCCACCTGCTTGCGCCGCTCCGTGGAGGCGGCGTCCATCGCGTCGGAGTCCTTCAGCATCGACGGGCAGATGCCCAGCTTCCAGATCTGCCGCCCCAGCACGTTCTTCCGCCCCTGCGACCACAGCCGCTTCAGGTCCGGCACGCTCGCGACGTACACCTGCGTCTTCGGCACCTCGCGGCGCAGCCGGGTGAGGGCTGAGGTGAAGGTGGAGCGGAACTCGTCGGTGGGGGTCATGGCGGAGACCGAGTCCCGGCAGGCGTCGTTGGAGCCGATCATCACGGTCACCAGCTGCGGCTTGCGCGCCGCGGCCGCCGCCATCTGGCCGGGCAGATCGGCCATGACCGCGCCGGTCTTGGCGTAGTTCCAGCTGCGCGCGCCCGAGCGCAGCCGCTGGGCGAGGCTGTTCACGTCGGTGCCGGTGGACCAGGAGACCTTGGGGCAGTCGGAGAGCACCGAGCAGGCGTCGAAGCCCCGGGTGATGGAGTCGCCCAGGGAGGCGATGGAGCCGGGCCGGGTGTTCCACGCGGGGCCCTCGGCGGCGCGGCTCTTGCCGCCCCGGCTCGGCCCGTTCCGGGAGGGGTCCTCGGAGCTGCCGAAGCAGCCTGCCGTGCTCATGACGCCGGCCGTCGTGAGCAGGACGACACCGGTACGCACACGGGTGCGCATCGCGGCGCGTGGTGCGGTACGCACCGCCGCACGCGCGCTCGTGGACGCAAGTGTCTGCTGCTTCCGGCGTGGTGCGCTGGCCCGCATGGCTGTTCCCCCTCCGACTGTTGGGTGATATCTATCCAGGACCGACGGTACGTCACTCCTCCGGTCGGTCCGCGCGGTACGTTTTTCTTGTGGCAGTTGGGCATCGGCCCAGCGCCAGGCAGAGCATTGCGATACCGTCACATTACGTTGCGTCACATCCTGTCCCTTTTCTAGAGAATTCTGCCCGATAAATTTCACCGCAGGTAACCTCGGGACTGGTGCGAGGGTGATCATTAGGGCAGAATGTCGTGTGCTGTCCCGGGCGTGACCGGTACGGGCACGAGGCCGCTGGGGAAGGCGCACCTCGAACCGCACAGGAGGCCCCGGTGACGACACGTGGAGTTCTGTATGTGCACTCCGCTCCGCGCGCGCTGTGCCCGCATGTCGAATGGGCCATCGCGGGCGTACTCGGTGTGCGCGTCACCCTCGACTGGATCAAACAGCCCGCCGCCAACGGCGCATGGCGCGCCGAGTTCTCCTGGCAGGGCGAGGTCGGCACGGCCTCCAAGATGGCCTCCGCGCTGCGCGGCTGGCATCTGCTGCGCTTCGAGGTGACCGCCGAGCCCTGCGCCACCGCCGAGGGCGAGCGCTACAGCTCCACCCCGGAACTGGGCATCTTCCACGCCGTCACCGGCATGCACGGCGACATCCTGATCCCTGAGGACCGGCTGCGCGCCGCGCTGGCCCGCTCCGCCCGGGGCGAGGGCGATCTGCAGGCGGAGATCGCCAAGTTGCTCGGCAAGCCGTGGGACGACGAGCTGGAGCCGTTCCGCTACGCGGGTGAGGGTGCCCCGGTCCGCTGGTTGCACCAGGTCGTCTGATCTCCTTCGTACGTTTTAGCGTGGCCGGATGACCGAACAACTTCCGGCAGCAACGTCCGTCGCGGTTCTCGGCACCGGCATCATGGGCGCCGGCATGGCCCGCAATCTCGCCCGCGCCGGACTCGACGTCCGCGCGTGGAACCGCACCCGCGCCAAGGCCGAACCGCTCGCTACCGACGGCGTACGCGTCACCGACACCCCGGCGCAGGCCGTGGACGGCGCCGACGTCGTCCTGACGATCCTGCACGACGGCCCGGCCGCCCTGGAGACGATGCGCCGGGCCGCCCCGGCGCTGCGCCCCGGCACGGTGTGGGCCCAGGCCACCACCGCGGGTCTCGACGGGCTCGACTCGCTCGCCGCGTTCGCCCGTGAGCAGGACCTGATCCTCCTCGACTCGCCCGTCCTCGGCACCAAGCAGCCCGCCGAGAGCGGACAGCTCGTGGTCCTCGCCGCCGGTCCGCCCTCCGCCCGTACCGCCGCGGCGCCGGTCTTCGACGCGATCGGCAGCCGTACGGTCTGGGTCGGCGACTCCGGGGAGGAGGGCGCGGCCACCCGGCTCAAGCTCGTCACCAACAGCTGGATCCTGGCCATCACCCACGGCACCGCCGAAGCGCTCGCCCTCGCCAAGGGGCTCGGCGTGGAGCCGCAGGGCTTCTTCGACGCCATCGCGGGCGGACCGCTGGACAACGGCTATCTGCACGCCAAGGCGGGCCTGTTGCTGAACGACAACCTCGAAGCCAGCTTCGCGGCCCGAACCGCCGAGAAGGACGCCCGGCTGATCGTCGAGGCGGGGGAGCGGTCCGGCGTACGGATGGACGTGGCGGCCGCGGGCGCGGAGCGGTTCCGGCGCGCCGTCGGACAGGGCCACGGTGACGAGGACATGATCGCCTCGTACTTCGCCAGCTTCGACGGCACGGACGGCACCGAGGGCTGATACGCGAAAAGCGTGCCTCCGGCCGGAGCCGGAGGCACGCCCTTCACTCGTCTCGCTGCCTCAGACGGTGCGGAACGCCAGCACCACGTTGTGGCCACCGAAGCCGAACGAGTCGTTCAGCGCGACGATCGGGCCCTCGCCCGGCAGCGACCGCGGCTCGCCGAGCACGACGTCCGCGTCCACCTCCGGGTCCAGCTCGTCGACGTTGATCGTCGGCGGGGCGATCCGGTGGTACAGCGCGAGCACGCTCGCCACCGTCTCCACACCGCCGGTGCCGCCCAGCAGATGTCCCGTCATGGACTTGGTGGCGGAGATCGCCATGTGGTCCACGTCGTCGCCGAAGATCTTGCGCAGCGCCTTGATCTCGGCCACGTCGCCCTGCGGCGTCGAGGTCGCGTGCGCGTTGATGTGCGCGATCTCGGCGGGGTTCAGCTCGTTGTTCTGGAGCAGGTTCTGCAGCGCGTGCGCGATGCCGTTGCCGGACGGCTCCGGCTGGGTGATGTGGTGGGAGTCGGCCGAAATGCCCTGGCCGACAGCCTCCGCGTACACCCGGGCGCCGCGCGCGGCGGCGTGCTCCGCCGACTCCAGGACGATGGCGCCCGAGCCCTCGCCCATCACGAAGCCGTTGCGGTTGACGTCGAAGGGACGCGAGGCGCCCTGCGGGTCGTCGTTGTTCTTGGACATCGCCATCATGTTGCCGAAGGCCACGATGGGCAGCGGGTGGATGGACGCCTCGGTGCCGCCCGCGACGACCACATCGGCGCGGCCGGTGCGGATCATCTCGATGGCGTACCCGATGGCCTCCGCACCGGACGCGCACGCGCTGACCGGGGTGTGGACACCGGCCCGGGCGCCCACCTCCAGGCCCACGTTGGCCGCCGGGCTGTTGGGCATCAGCATCGGCACGGTGTGCGGGGAGACCTTGCGGACGCCCTTCTCGCGCAGCACGTCGTACTGGTCGAGCAGGGTCGTCACGCCGCCGATGCCGGAGGCGACGACGGTGCCCAGCCGGTCCGGGTCGACAGACGGGTCCTCACCGGCCTTGCCGGTGAAGCCCGCGTCGGCCCATGCCTCTCGGGCCGCGATCAGCGCGAACTGCGCCGACCGGTCGAGCTTGCGCGCCTGCGGGCGCGGCAGGACGGTGCCGGGGTCCACCGCGATGCTCGCGGCGATCCGGACCGGCAGCTCGGCCGCCCAGTCATGCTCCAGAAGGCTGATGCCGGAGCGGCCGGCGAGCAGTGCTTCCCAGGTCGATGAGGCGTCGCCACCCAGCGGCGTCGTGGCACCAACACCGGTGACGACCACGGTGTGATTGGTCGAGTTCACAGGAATTCTTCACTCCTACGTAGGAGGTGCTGGACCTCTGCCACCGCACGGGTGGCGACAGACGCTCGGCTCAGCCCTGGTGCTTCAGGATGTAGTCGACGGCGTCGCCGACGGTCTTCAGGTTCTTGACGTCGTCGTCCGGGATCTTCACGTCGAAGCGCTCTTCGGCGGCGACGACGACCTCGACCATGGACAGCGAGTCGACGTCCAGGTCGTCGGTGAAGGACTTGTCCAGCGCGACGTCCTCGGCCGGGATACCGGCGATCTCGTTGACGATCTCGGCGAGACCTTCGAGGATCTGCTCCTGAGTGGCGGCCATTGCGGCGCTCCTTCTTCGGTGTGTTGCGGTGGGTGAGCAGCGCCCGACTCGTCCGGGGCTGCGTGGATCTGGGCTAGAGAGCCTATGGGAGGGTAACGACCGTCGCTGCGTAGACGAGACCCGCCCCGAAGCCGATGACGAGCGCGGTGTCACCGCTCTTCGCCTGCCCCGTCGCCAACAGCCGCTCCATGGCGAGCGGAATGGAGGCGGCGGAGGTGTTGCCGGTGGTCTCCACGTCACGGGCGACCGTGACGTGCTCCGGCAGCTTGAGGGTTTTGATCATCGAGTCGATGATCCGCATGTTGGCCTGGTGGGGGATGAACGCGTCCAGCTCGTCCGCGCTGACGCCCGCCTCGTCCAGGGCCTGCTGGGCGACCTTCGCCATCTCGTACACCGCCCAGCGGAAGACCGCCTGGCCCTCCTGGCGCAGCGCCGGGTAGCGCACCTCGTCGGTGGAGTGGTCGCGGTAGACGTCCCAGGGCAGCGTCTGGGTGATGGTGTCGGACTTGTCGCCCTCCGAGCCCCAGACGGTCGGGCCCATCGCGGGCTCCTTGGAGGGGCCGACGACCACGGCGCCCGCGCCGTCGCCGAACAGGAAGGCCGTCGCCCGGTCCTCCAGGTCGGTCAGGTCCGAGAGCCGCTCGACGCCGATGACCAGCACGTATTCCGCCGTGCCGTCGGTGACCATGCCCTTGGCGAGGGTCAGCCCGTAGCCGAAGCCCGCACAGCCCGCGGAGATGTCGAACGCGGCGGGCTTGCCGGTGCCCAGCAGATGGGCGATCTCGGTGGCGACCGCCGGGGTCTGCTTCATGTGCGAGACGGTCGAGACGACCACGCCGCCGATCTGCTCCGGCGTCAGCCCCGCGTCGGCGATGGCCTTCCCGCCCGCCTCGACGGACATCTGGGCGACCGTCTCGTCCGGACCGGCCCAGTGGCGGGTGGCGATGCCCGAGCGGCTGCGGATCCACTCGTCGGAGGAGTCGATGTGCTTGAGGATCTCCTCGTTCGGCACCACCCGGGTGGGGCGGTAGCCGCCGACGCCGAGAATACGCGCGTACGGGGCACCCTTGCTGGGCCTGATCTTCGCGGTCATGGCTCTCGGAACTCCTATTCGGCTATACGGCCGGGGTATCGGCGGCGGGTACGGCGTGCTCGGCGATCAGCGCGCGTGCCGCGTCGAGGTCGTCCGGAGTCTTGAGCGCCAGGGTCGCCACGCCCGGCAGGGCCCGCTTGGCGATCCCGGTGAGCGTCCCGCCCGGAGCCACCTCGATCATCGCGGTGACGCCCAGCTTCTGGAACGTCTCCATGCACAGGTCCCAGCGGACCGGGTTGGACACCTGGGCGACCATGCGCTGGATCACCTCGGCGCCGGACGCCACGACGCCACCGTCCCGGTTGGAGACGTACACGGTGCCCGGATCGGCGATCGGCACGCCCGCGACCAGGTTCTCCAGCGTGGCCACCGCCGGGGCCATGTGGTCGGTGTGGAACGCTCCGGCCACCTTCAGGGGAACGACGCGGCGCACGCCCTCCGGCTTGTCCTCGGCCAGCGCCGCCAGCTGCTCGGCGGTGCCCGCGGCGACGATCTGTCCGGCGCCGTTGACGTTGGCCGGGGTCAGCCCGAGCTTGTCGAGGTGCGCGACGACGGTCTCCTGCTCACCACCCAGTATGGCGGCCATGCCGGTCTCGGCGCGGCCCGCCGCCTCGGCCATCGCCAGACCGCGGCGGCGCACCAGGACCATGGCCGCCTCGTGGCTGAGCACACCGGTGGCCGCGGCCGCGGTGATCTCGCCCACGCTGTGGCCCGCGGCGGCGCCGACCACGTCCTGGACGCGGTGCGGGCCGTCGGCGAACAGCGCCTGGGCGGAGACGAGTCCGGCGGCCACCAGCAGCGGCTGGGCCACCGCGGTGTCGCGGATCGCCTCCTCATCGGCCTCGGTCCCGTAGTGGACCAGGTCCAGGCCGGACACGGCCGACCACCACCGCAGACGTTCGGTGACGCCGGGGAGGTCGAGCCAGGGGGTCAGGAAGCCGGGCTTTTGGGCGCCCTGGCCGGGAGCGACGAGTACGAGCACTCTCACACTCTCTCTTGTGGGTGGTCCCGCCCGCCCGTGGGGACAAGGACGAAGAACGGTCAAGGGAATTGTTGGAGTCCAACAAACAGCTAAGGAAATATGTCCCCGTCGGCAAGACGTCCGAGGATCAGGGCTATCCGTAGCGTGAAGGCCGACCGGACGTCAGATGGTGACCACCCGGTGACGTCGGTCACACGTCGTAGCCGGTAGCGCACGGTGTTGGGATGAACAAAAAGCATCCGGGCGGCGCCTTCCAGACTGCTCGCCTGCTCCAGATACACGCTCAGTGTCTCCAGCAGCGCCGAGCCCGCTTCCTCCAGCGGTCTGTAGATCTCCTCCACCAGCTGGGCACGGGCGGCCGGGTCCCCGGCCATCGCGCGTTCCGGAAGCAGGTCGTCCGCCAGTACCGGGCGGGGGGCGTCCGGCCAGGCCGTACACGCCTTCAGACCGGCCGCGGCGGCCGCCGCCGAGCGGGTGGCCGCCAGCAGGTCCGGCACCACGGGACCGGCCACCACCGGGCCCGCGGCGAACGGTCCGATCAGCGCCTTCGCCGACTGCAGCGGATTGTCCGAGCCGCCCGCGACCACCACCAGCCGGTTGCCGAGCACCCCGGTGAGCACCTGCAGCTTGGCGTGGCGGCAGGCCCGCCGGATCGCCTCCACGGTCAGCTCGCTGTCCCCGTCGGGTGCCGTGCCCAGCACCACGCACACATGCTCGGGCGAGTTCCAGCCGAGCGCCGCCGCCCGGGACAGCGCGCCCTCGTCGGCCTCCCCGGACAGCACCGCGTTCACCACCAGCGACTCCAGCCGGGCGTCCCAGGCGCCGCGCGCCTCGGCCGCCTGCGCGTACACCTGGGCGGTGGCGAAGGCGATCTCCCGCGCGTAGACGAGCAGCGCCTCGCGCAGCACCGCCTCGTCGCCCGGCGCGACCACCTCGCCGATGGCCGACTCCATGACCTCGATGGTCGTACGGACCATCTCCACCGTCTGCCGCAGCGTGATCGCCCGGGTCAGCTCGCGCGGCGCCGTCCCGAACACGTCGGTGCTGATCGCCTGTGGCGCCTCGGGGTGGCGGAACCACTCCGTGAAGGCCGCGATGCCCGCCTGCGCCACCAGCCCGATCCACGAGCGGTTCTCCGGTGGCATCGCCCGGTACCACGGCAGCTGCTCGTCCATGCGCGCGATGGCGGCGGCGGCGAGCTTCCCGGACGACTTCTCCAGACGTCGCAGGGTGGCGCTGTGCGGATGCGGGGTATTCGCGGCTGGTTCAGGCACGAGGACAAGACTGCCTTATCGGAGGGTGAACGCTGGGGGCGGGAGGCTACGCGGGGGTAGGGACGGGGGCAGGAGCGGGCCGGGCCGGGGCGCACTACCGTGGACCGGATGATGTGGGTACAGCGGTCCGGTGCACGGTATCCGGGCGGGGACGGAGCGGGCGTCGAGACGCGCCACGCCTTTTCCTTCTCTGGACACTACGACCCGGACAACGTGCGGTTCGGGCTTCTCGTCGCCTGCAACGAGGAGCATCTCGCCCCCGGCGCGGGCTTCGCCGAACACCCGCACCGCGATCTGGAGATCGTGACCTGGGTCGTCGACGGCGAACTCACCCACGAGGACTCCACCGGCCACCGGACCGTGGTCCGCCCCGGCGACGTCCAGCGGCTCAGCGCGGGCGGCGGCGTACGCCACTCCGAGCGCAACGAGTCCGGGGCGCCGCTCACCTTCGTCCAGATGTGGCTGGCGTCGTCGGGTGCGGTCAGCGGCGAGCCGGAGTACGAGGTCGTCCGCGGCATCGCCGACGGCACCCCGTACGCCCTGGCCCGCGCCGAAGCGGTGCTCCACGTACGGCGCCTCGGCGACGGCGAGCGCACGGCGCTGCCGGACGCGCCCTGGGTGTACGCGCACGTCGTGCGCGGTGAGGCGCGCGTCGGGGACGAGACCCTCGCGGCGGGCGACGCGGCCCGCGTCACGGACGCGCGGGACGTGGAGGCGCGGGCGGTGGGGGCGGCGGAGTTGCTGGTGTGGGAGATGCGCGCGGAACCGGTGTACGGCTAGCGCGGGCTTTTCCCCGCCCCGCCCCTTCCCGAACCAGGGGCTCCGCCCCTGGACCCCGAGCCGCTGTGGCGCGGCACCGGGGCGCCGCCGGGCGCCTGATGCCCGAGCCCTGGCGCCGGGGGCGCGGTGGGGCGTGCCGTCCGGCGGTCGCGGTGCTGTGGCCGGGGCGTGCCGTCCGGCGGTCGTGCTGACCGGGGCGGTTAGGCCAGCTCCGCCAGGACGGCGTCGGTCAGTGGGGGCCAGACCTCGATGGCCCAGGGGCCGAACGGCCGGTCCGTGAGGGCGATGCACGCCGCTCGCGCGTCCGGGTCCACCCACAGGAACGTGCCGGACTGGCCGAAGTGACCGAAGGTGCGGGGCGAGGACGAAGCGCCCGTCCAGTGCGGCGACTTCCCGTCGCGTATCTCGAAGCCGAGCCCCCAGTCGTTCGGCTTCTGGTGCCCGTACCCCGGCAGCACCCCGGTCAGCCCCGGATGCACCACGGTCGTCGCCTCCGCCACCGTCTCGGCGGCCAGCAGCCGCGGTGCCTGAAGCTCGGCGGCGAAGCGCACCAGGTCGTCGACGGTCGAGACGGCGTCCTTGGCGGGCGAGCCGGTCAGCTCGGTCGCGGTCATGCCCAGCGGCTCCAGGACCGCCTGGCGCAGATACTCCCCGAAGGGGATGTCCGTCGCCTTGGCGAGGTGATCGCCGAGCACCTCGAACCCGGCGTTGGAGTACAGCCGCCGGTCGCCGGGCGCGGCGACCGACCGGTGTTCGTCGAAGGCGAGCCCGGAGGTGTGGGCGAGCAGATGGCGCACCGTGGCGCCCTCGGGCCCGGCCGCCTCGTCCAGCTCGACCGCGCCCTCCTCGATCGCGACCAGCGCCGCGTACGCGGCGAGCGGCTTGGTCACCGAGGCCAGCGGGAATCTGTGGCCGACCGGGCCATAGGATCCGGCCACGGTGCCGTCCGCGCGTACGACGGCGGCCGCCGCCGTCGGGACCGGCCAGTTCTCGATCATCCGCAGGCTCTCCATGGGGCCCGAGCCTATCGCCGACCAAGATTCCGCCAAATCCGCGCTTGCTTGGAGTGCACTCGAAGCCCATAGCGTTGAAGACGTCGTGGGCTTCGCGCATCGGCGACGGCGAGAGGGTGGACGGCATGACCGTACTGGAACAGGGCATTGAGCAGGGACTGGAGCAGGATCTGGAGCAGGACCTGGAGCGGGCTCCGGCACTGGCGAGGCCGCGGGAGTGCGTGGGGCACCGCCCGCACCCCCGGCCGACCGGCCAGGACCGGTACACGATCAGCGAGGTCGCCGAGCACACCGGGCTGACGGCGCACACCCTGCGCTGGTACGAGCGGATCGGGCTGATGCCCCACGTGGACCGCACCCACACCGGCCAGCGCCGCTTCACCAACCGCGACCTCGACTGGCTCGATCTGGTCGGCAAGCTGCGGCTGACCGGAATGCCGGTGGCGGACATGGTCCGCTACGCCGAGCTGGTACGGGCGGGCGAGCACACCTTCGCCGAACGCGAGGACCTGCTGACCGCGCACCGCGCGAACGTCCGGGAACGGATCGCCGAGCTGGAGAGCACGCTCGACGTCCTCGACTACAAGATCGACATCTATGCCGCCCGAAGGGTTCGGAGCGGCACCTGAACCAGAGAGCGCAGGTCAACCGATGACCGACAACGGCACCACGCGCAACGAGACGAAGACGATACCGACCGTCGCACTCGGCACCGGCGGTCCCCAGGTCGGCGTCCAGGGCCTCGGCTGCATGGGCATGAGCTGGGCGTACGGCCCGACACAGGACGAGGGGGAGGCGCGGGCGACGCTCGACCGGGCCCTGGAGCTGGGCGTCACCCTCTTCGACACCGCCGATGTGTACGGCTTCGGCCGGAACGAGGAGTTCATCTCTCCGTTCGTCCGGGCCAACCGGGACCGGATCACCCTGGCCACCAAGTTCTCCATCGTGCGCAACGAGAACGACCCCTTCGGCAGCCAGCAGATCCGCAACGACCCCGCGTACATCCGGGAGGCCATCGAGGGCAGCCTGCGGCGGCTCGGCGTCGACCATGTGGACCTGTACTACATGCACCGCCGCAACCCCGACGTACCGCTGGAGGAGAGCGTCGGCGCGATGGCCGGGCTGGTGGCCGAGGGGAAGGTCAAGCACCTCGGTCTGAGCGAGGTCACGGCGCACGAGCTGCGCGCGGCGCACGCGGTGCACCCGATCGCGGCCGTGCAGTCGGAGTGGTCGCTGTTCAGCCGCGACCCGGAGGACGGCGTCGTGGCCGCGGCCCGGGAGCTGGGCGTGGCCCTCGTCCCGTACTCGCCGCTCGGCCGTGGCTTCCTGACCGGCTCCTTCGTCAACGCGGAGCAGGAGCTGACCGACGACGACTTCCGCCGGAACCAGCCCCGCTTCACGGGTGACAACGCGGCCGCCAACGCCGCGCTGCTGGCTCCCCTCCGCGACATCGCCACCGCGCGCGGCGTGACACTCGCCCAGGTCGCGCTGGCCTGGGTGCAGCAGCGGGCCCAGGCGCACGGGCTGGCCGTGGTCCCGATCCCGGGCACGCGCAGCCGCGCCCGCGTCGAGCAGAACACCGCCGCGGTCCGCATCGAGCTGACCGCGGACGAGCTGGCCGCGCTGGAGCCGATCGCGGGCAAGGTCGCGGGCGCGCGCTACGCGAACATGGCGTCGACGAGCCAGGACCGCGAGTAGGCCGTCCGGCGTCACGCGAGGTGTCAGACGAGGTCGTGACGGCAGTCCTCGTCCGCCGCGCCGTGGCCGCACCGCACCGCCCCGAAGTCGCCGAGCACGATCCGCGCGAAGTTGCGCAACGAGTCCGTGCCCGGGGCGAAGTAGCCGGTGTGGCCGTCGGCGTGGTCGGCGGACACGACGCGGGCGCCGAAGCCGGCGGCCGTGGGGTCCTCGCCGTGGCCCAGCCCCATGAAGTCGTAGCCGGTGACCCGTCGTATCCAGTCGGAGCCGTCCCGCGCCGCCCACACCCGCGCCTGGGTGCCCAGCTCCCCGGCGTCGTCCACGCCCATGCCGGGGCTGCCGAACGCCACCAGATCGGACACCCGGGTACGGTCCATCGCGGCCGCGGCCACCCCGCACACCACCGAGCCGTAGCTGTGGCAGAACACGGTGGGCGGCGCGTCGGCGGTCCCCGCCGTGGTCACCGCCAGCCCCGCCAGGAAGCGGTCCAGCCGCGGCGCCCCCGCCTTCGCCAGCCGACTGGTCGCCGCGTCCGGCCCGAGCCCGACCGGGGTGGTGTACCCCACCCACGCCACCACGGCGGTACGGGTGCCCGGCGCGTCCTCGGTCAGCTGCGCCCGCAGCGACTTCGCCATCCCGGCGGGGGCGCCGTACCGGTCGTGCGTACGGTCGAAGTCAGCCAGATCGATGTCCGACCCCGGTACGACGACCGCCGTACGCTCCGCTGTCGCCAGGTCCCCGTACACCTCGGCGACCTGTCCACGCCCGCGCGGGTCGAACGCCAGGATCTGCCGCCCGGGCCTGAGCAGCGCGTCGTACCGCTCGGCCAGCGCACTGCGCGGATCCGCCCTGCGCTCCGCGTCCCGCGCCGCCCGGATGGCCCGCGCGTTGGCGGCGTAACGCAGCGCGAGCGGCGCCCCGTCGAGGTTGCCCACGACTTGGGGGTGCCGGATGACAAGCGCCTGCCGCTGGGCGTGGCCGAGCCCGTCGAAGAACCGGGCGATGCGGGCGGGCGACACGCTCTCCGGGTCCGGCAGTTCGCGCCCGCCCAGCGAGTGATCGGCCAGCCACCGCCCGGTCCCCGGCGGCGGCCCCGTGACGGCCTGCTCCTCGTGCGCCACGGTCCAACCGGCCGTGCCCGCCATGACGGTGATGGTGAGCGCGGCCGTGATCAGGCGCCGGGCGTAGTGCCTGGTGCGTAGCGTCTGGGACATGGCCGCGGTTTCCCTCTTCTGTTCGGTGACGGAGGGAAAGGTAGGGAGCGGACGGCTGGCGGGGCGTCAACCCCCGGTGCCAAGTCGGATGTCATACCGGGGTAGGGGGTGCCGAGGCCCCGCGGACGCGTCGTCCTCAGAACCAGATGCGGGACGCCAGCAGCCCCATCCCGGCCCCGGCCGTGTCCCGCCACACCCGCAGCGGCTGGTCGAGCAGCTCTTCGGGCTCCTCCTGGAGGTGCGGCCAGTCGTCGATCCGGGCCAGCACTCGAGTGCGCTCCGCCCCCGTCATGGCGAACGCCGCCTCGACCGCGGGCAACAGACGGCGTACCTCGGCGGATGTGAGCACCGCGTCGCCCGCCCAGCCCGGCAGCGCCGCCGCCCGCGCGGGGCCGAGGCCGTGGAAGAGGGCCGCCACCGGGTTGTCCTTGCGGTAGGCCTCGATGAACGGATCGACATCGTCGCTGAACCGGTCCCACCACTCCATCACGTGGAGCTCACAGGAGCTGTCCAGGGCCTCGAAGGCGGAGTCGTTGACCATCTCGAACAGGTGCCACGCCGCCTCCGTGTGGTTGCGGTCGGCCCCCCGCACCGGCACCGCGCCACCACCCTGCGCGGCATCCCGCTCCCAGCGCTCCCAGGCCGCCACCGCGGACGGGCGGGCCGCCGCGGCCTCGATCGCCGGCCCCGCCCGGTGCGCCAACTCCGCGATGTCCTCCGCGGCAAGCGCGCCCACCGCCCAGAAACTGGACATTCCCATGGTTCGGTTCCCTTTCAGCGGTGGTCGAAGGAGATCCAGACGTCGGGTGGCAGTTCCGGCCGATGGGGCACCGGCCTGCGCTCCTCGGTCCAGGCGTCCCCGGCGATCTCGGTGGCGACGCGACGCCAGAAGCGGACCGCGGCCGCGTTGGCGTCCTGGAAGGCGACCTCCCAGGGGCCCGGGTGCCGGGCCACCACCTGCTGCACGGCGCCCAGGCCGATCCCCGCCCGGCGGGCGCCGCGCACGACGAAGAAGGTGTTCAGCACGCGCGTCGGACCGGTCAGCCCCCGGACCAGGGCGAGACCGGCCGGGCGGGTGTCGATGGTCAAGACGTACGCCGCCCAGTCGGCGTCGGCGAGGGCGGTGCGGGGTCGCTCGGCGTGGAACGTCCCCTCGGCATCGGGGAGGACCCCGTCGTACTCCGACAGGTCGTGGCGGAACATCAGCCACAGCCGCTCCACCACGGGTCGGTCGGCGGTGCTTGCGGGACGGACCAAAATGTCGGGCACAGGGTTCCTTCCAGGGGCCGGGCAGACTGTGGGCCATGACTGACGCCTCGCCGACGACACATCACGTGCCCTACTACGCGCAGTGGGAATCCGCGGACCTCGTGCCCGAGTTCGTGGCGGGCGCTCGGGCGGCGGTTGATGATCCGTTGTGGCAGAAGAGCGGGGCCGGGAGCCGGGAGGAATACGGGTTCTGGGCGGCGCGCATCTGTGGGATGGCCTGTCTGCGGATGGCGCTGGACCACTTCGGGCATCCCGTGCCGCCGTCGATTCCGTTGCTGCGCGACGCCCTCGACGCGGGGGCGTACGTGCGGACCGGCGAGACCACCGTCAAGGGGCTGATCTACGCGCCGTTCGCGGACTGGGTCGTCCGGCGCTGGGGGCTGTACGCCGAGGCGCGGCCCGAGTTGGGGGTCGGGGACATCGGGGCCGAGGTGGCGCGGGGGCGGCTGGTGATGCTGTCGGTGCACCCTTCGATCCGTTCGCTCGGTCCGGAGCCCCCGAGGCGGGGCGGGCATCTGGTGCTCGCGGTGGGGGCCGGGCCCCAGGGGGTCGTGCTGCACAATCCGTCGGGGTTCCCGGGGCGTTCCCAGGAGTATCACCAGGTGTCCTGGGCGGATCTCGGACGGTTCTACGCCGGGCGCGGGGTCGTCCTTGGGCGGGAGTCGCGCCGTTAGGCCCTGTCCGGCGGATCTTCGCGGGCCCACGACGCCTGGCACGGCACCTCGCCGCGTTGTCGGGGTCGCCCGATTACGACCCGGTACGAGGACGCCCCTCCGCCTTGCGATGCTCCCCCAGCTACCGCTGGGAGGTGCCCCCCCCGCACCAGACGCCGCGGGCTGATCCACGAAGATCCGCCGGACAGGACCTAACCGCTGCCCGGGGTCACCAGGCCCGACTCGTACGCGAAGATCACCGCCTGGGCGCGGTCGCGCAGGCCGAGTTTGGCGAGGACCCGGCCTATGTGGGTCTTTACCGTCTGTTCGGCGAGGACCAGCGACTCCGCTATCTCCTGGTTGGACAGGCCGCGCGCGATCAGCTCCAGGACCTCCGTCTCCCGCGGGGTGAGGCCGCTGCGGCGCAGCAGGGAGCTGTTGCGGCGGGGGGCCGGGCGCTGGCGGGCGAATTCGGCTATCAGGCGGCGGGTGACGGAGGGGGCGAGGAGGGCCTCGCCCGCGGCGACGACGCGGACCGCCGAGATCAGGTCGGCCGGTGGGGCGTCCTTGAGGAGGAAGCCGCTGGCCCCGGCGCGCAGCGCCTCGTACACGTAGTCGTCCACGTCGAAGGTGGTGAGCATGAGCACCTTCGGGCGGTGGACGACGCCGCGGGGCGGTTCGAGGAGCTGGCGGGCGGCCTCCAGGCCGTCCATCTCGGGCATGCGGACGTCCATGAGCACGACGTCCGGGTGGGTGTTGCGGCTGACGTCCACCCCTTGGCGCCCGTCCGGGGCCTCGCCGACCACGTCGATGTCGCTCTGCGCGGCGAGCAGCGCGGCGAAGCCCGCCCGGACCATGGCCTGGTCGTCGACGATGATCACGCGGATGGTCATGAGTCCGTTTCTTCCAGGTCGACGAGGGGGAGGCGGGCCGCCACCCGGAAGCCGCCGTCCGGCAGCGGACCGGTGTCGAGCATGCCGTCCACGAGGCGGACGCGCTCGACCATCCCCACCAGACCGTGGCCGGTGCCGCTGGTCTCCAGGGGCTTGGCCGGGGCCTCGGCGGGAGGGCCGTTGACGATGAGGAGGGTCAGCCCGGAGCCGCCCTCGGCCGCCGAGACCGAGACGCGGGTGGCGGCGCCCGGGGCGTGGCGTACGACGTTGGCCAGCGCCTCCTGCACGATCCGGTACGCGGACAGGTCCACGGCCTGCGGCAGCGCGCCGAGCCCGGCCACGTCGTCGCTGATGGACAGCTCGGTGGGGATCCCCGCCCGGACCGTCGCCTCGACCAGCTGCGGCACCTGGCGCAGCCCCGGCTGCGGGGTGCGCTCGCCGCGCGTCTCCTCGCTGCGCAGCACGCCCAGCAGCCGCCGCATCTCGGCGAGGGACTCGCGGGCGGTGGCGGCGATGGTGCCGAACTCCTGCTCCGCCTCGGGCGGCAGCCCCCCGATCCGGTACGGCGCGCTGTCCGCCTGCACCGTGATCACCGACATGTGGTGGGCGACGACGTCGTGCAGCTCGCGCGCGATACGGGCGCGCTCCTCCAGCAGCGTGCGGTGGGCCCGCTCGGCCTCGCTGATGGTCTCCTGCTCGGCCAGCCGCCGCTGGACGTCCCCGCGCTCCCGCAGCGCGCCGCCGACCAGCAGCACCACGCCGCTGAGCACGAACAGCAGCACATTGCTGCCGTCGCTCCTGGTCTGGAACGCCCAGCCGAGGGCGAGCCCGGCGCCCCCGGTGACCAGCCATACGGCCACCAGCGTGCGGCGCGGCTCGCGCAGCGCGAGGGCGAGGAGGAGGAAGAGGTAGCCGATGATCGCGGGCGGTTGCCACGGCCATATGCGGTGCTGGAGGCCGACGGCGTCCAGCACCGACAGGGCGGTCGTCACATCGGCGAGGAGGACGATCCACCACGCCTGGAGGGGGCGGGTGACCGACAGCAGCAGCGGCGTGGCCTGGGCGAAGCCGAGCAGGGTGGCGAAGCCGCCGCTCACCCCGTAGTCCTCGGTCAGGAGGCGGGCGGTGACCGGGACCAGGATGGCGGTGAGGATCATCGCGACGCCGTACGGCACCCTCCGCAGCCAGCGCCGGGAGGATCCGGCCAGCAGCGGGGTCGCCGGATAGCTGGGGGTCACCAGGGCCCGGGCGAGGCCGCTCACCTGCCGCCGGGCGACCGCGGCCAGGCTTTCGTGCGCGGTGGAGTAGCCGGTCGGGGAGGCGGACGAGGAGGAGGACATGGTCGCCTCAGCGTAGGGTCGGCGGCCCTGACGCACGTCATACCTGGGAGCCGATTTATGGCTCATACCTGGGTAGGGGGCACGCCCCCCTGAACCCCCTCCCCGCCCACAGCCCCGCCTACAGCTCCGCCAGCAGCTCGGCCTTCTTCGCGCTGAACTCCTCGTCCGTCAGCAGCCCCGCCGTGTGCAGCTCGCCGAGGTGGCGGATGCGGTCGGCGATGTCCGCCGGGTCGCGGCGCGCCGGGGCCGGGGCGCGGGCGGGCGCGGGGGAGCTCTCGGCACTCGGCGCGGGGGCGGACGCCCGTACGGCCTCCAGCACGGCGGCGGCGAACGGCAGGGACTCGTGGACGAGCCCGTACCCCATCCCGAACACCACGGCCGCCGGGTCGTGGTCGGGACGGCCCGCGGGGTGGTCCTCGGCGCCGCGCGGCACCAGCCGCAGATGGCCGTAGCCGCCGCTCTTGGTGCCGGAGCCCTTGGATCCGGAAGCCTTCCCGGCCGTGCTCTTGCCCGCCGGGCCGCCCGCGTCCGCTCCCGGCGCCTCCGGATCCTCCGCCGGTGCCGTGCCCGACGCCTTCGCGGCCGTGCCGCCCGAGCCCCGGTTCTCGGGCGAGTGCCACTCCACCCCGGCCAGCTCGTCGATCCGGAACCGCTGGTCCCCGGCCTTCCACTTCGCCGAGGACGCGCCCGTCCAGAACCAGCGGAACGACACCGCCTTGCCGTCGAAGGACGCCTTGCCGTCGTACGCCTTGAAGGACAGCGGCGGCGGGGGAGCCGCCACCAGATGGGATTCGACGGCGGTGTCCGTGCCGGGCCCGAGCGCGGCGCGTATCTGCTCGGCGTAGTACTCGGCGAGGGACGCGCGCTCGGCGGGCAGCACCAGGCGGTACGGGTCGTACCCCTCCTTGAGCTGCCCGTCGGCAACGTCCATCAGCGGATCGGCGCCGGGTCTGGGCACCGCACGCAGCACCACAGTTCCGCGTTTACCAGGAGCGAGATCGACCGCGGACAGCGCTTCGTAGGGGATGTGCCGTTCGCCGAGCGCCTGAAGCAGCTTCGGCGTGCGGATCCCCCGTTCGAAGCGGATGAGCACGGAGTCGGTGTCGAACTCCCAGACGGTCTGAAAACCGGCCAGCACATCACCCATGCGGCTCATCGTATGCGGCGGTGGCCCGCCCGTCCCCCCTTGGGCGCTACGCGCGTCAAACGTCCACCCCGGGCCCCGCGCGCGGTCTCCGCGTCGCCACCGCCCGGTTTTCGTGCCCTCATCCGCGGGTCAGCTCAGTCCGGCGGTGCACGCGGAACCGTCCCCGCAGCTCACGGTCTTGACCCGGCCGACCCCGACCCGGGCGAAGTTGTCCAGGCTGGTGGTGCCGGGGGTGAAGTACCCGGCGTGGCCCTGGGCGCCGGAGGCGGACAGGACGCGGGCCCCGAAGCCGGAGGAGAGCGGGTCGGCGCCGTGGCCGAGGCCGCCGACCTCCAGATGCGGAATGTCCTGGATCCAGTCGCCGGAGTCCCGCATCGCCCACACCCGGCGGTGGGGGCCCAGCTCCGCGGCGCGGTCGGCGCGCATGCCGGGGCTGCCCGCCACCGCGATGTCGGTGACCTTGGACGGCAGATCGCGGGCGGCCACCCCGCACACCACCGAGCCGTAGCTGTGGCACATCAGCGAGACCCGGGCCGGCGGGGGCAGCGCGTTGACCAGCGCGCGCAGCCGCAGCGCACCCTGGGCGGCGAGCTTGCCGGTGGCCGCGTCCATGCCGATACCGGCCGGTGAGGTGTAGTCGGCCCAGGCGATCACGGCGGTCCTGGTGTCCGGGGCCTCGGTGCGCTCGTTGTGGTAGAGCGCGCGGGCCATGCCGACGGTGGCGGTGTACGGACGGTCCGACTTCTGGAAGGTCAGGATGTTGGTGTCCACACCGGGCACCACGACCGAGATGCGGCGCGCGCGGGCGAGGTCGCCGAAGACCTCGGCGGCGCGGCCGGGGCCCGAGGGGTCGAACGAGAGGATCTGCCGCTGTCCGCTCAGCAGGTCCTCGTACCGATGCATGCGCCGCCCCGCGTCATGGCGCCCGAGCGGGGTCAGCTCGTTGTCGTGCATCCGTCGGCGTTCGGTGTTTCGCGCCTGGGTCAGCGCGATCCGGTTGGCGCGGTAGCGCAGTACCGCCGGAGCGCCATTGAGGTTGCCGACGACCAGCGGGTAGCGATGGACGAGACGGTCGCGCTGGGCCTTGGTGAGCGAATCCATCCAGCGGCCGAGGAAGCGCGGCGACGCGTACGGATCGGGCAGGGCGTGACCGCCGAGGCTGCCGTGGCGCCAGGCGCCGACCGACGCGGAGAGCGGATCCGAGGCTCCTCTGTGGCTCCGTATGGCCGTCCAGCCGGTGGTGGCGAGCAGGACGAACACCACCGCCAGGGCGAGCAGTGCGCGCCAGGCGGTGGAACCGGGGGAGGGAGAACCGAGCTCCGAGAAGGAAGTCACCGCGGGACACCCTAGGAGAAGCGCGCCCACAGGTGCCAAATGCCGTGATTTACATCACGTTTGAGAGCGTGATTTTGACGGAACCTTATGTCGGATTTGATGCCTTTAGTGGCTCTTGTCGGTTTGGCTGCTCGCTGTGCCAGTTCTCGGCGAGGGCCGGACCCACATGATCCAGGTGGAACGCGGTGATGTGCCGCAGGGCGTCCGTGGAGTCGTCGTCGCCCTCCCCCCACAGCTTCCCCGCGATCTGGATCACGCCGCCGAACATCGCGGTCAGCAGCCGCGGCCGGGGATCCACGGAAACGTCGAGGCCCTCGCGGCGGGCGATCTCCGAGGCGATCCGCTCCTCCAGCTCCGCGGTGCGGCGCAAGTGGACGGCGAGCAGCGCGGGCGTCGACTCGATCACCCGGTACATCCGCATATGGAGTTCGGCCGGAACCAACTGCTCGATGGATTCCCCGATGTTGCCCCACGAGTCGAGGACCGCGTTGCGCAGGGCGGCGAGCGGGGCCTCGTGGGCGGGGCGCGCGCACAGCGCCGCGAAGAAGTGCGACTCCGCCGAGTCCTGGGTGGCGAAGGCCACTTGCTCCTTGTTGGCGAAGTAGCGGAAGAAGGTGCGCTGCGAGACGTCCACCGACTCCGCGATCTCGTCCACCGTCGTGTGGTCGTACCCCTGACAGGTGAACAGATCCAGCGCCGAGCGCACCAGCGCGCCGCGGGTTCGTTGCTTCTTGCGTTCGCGCAGTCCGGTCGGTGGCGGCGCCACCGCCTCGTCCGCTGTCACCTCTCGTACTCGCTTTCTGTCGCGTTTCGGCAGGCCACCATACCTGTGGCCAACTCGACAGAGACCAGCTGATGAATCAGTTTGTCAATTGTCAGACGCTGACATTAGCCTCCGAGCATGACGTCTGAGACCACCGTCGCCGATCCGGCGCCGGAACCTCCCATATCGGATCCCCCAAAGGGGCTGCGGGGCCACCCCTGGCTGACGCTCTTCACCGTCGCTATCGGTGTGACGATGGTGGCCCTCGACGGCACGATCGTCGCCATCGCGAACCCGGCCATTCAGAAGGACCTCGGCGCCTCGCTCGCCGACGTCCAGTGGATCACCAACGGCTATCTGCTGGCCCTCGCGGTCGCGCTGATCACCGCGGGCAAGCTGGGTGACCGCTTCGGCCACCGGCAGACCTTCCTCATCGGCGTCGTCGGCTTCGCCGCCGCCTCCGCCGCCATCGGCTTCTCCAGCGACGTGGCGCTCGTCGTGGGCTTCCGGGTGCTCCAGGGCCTGTGCGGAGCGCTGCTGATGCCCGCGGCGCTCGGATTGCTGCGCGCCTCCTTCCCCGCCGAGAAACTCAACATGGCGATCGGTGTCTGGGGCGGCGTGATCGGCGCCTCCACCGCCGCCGGACCCATCGTCGGCGGTCTGCTCGTCGAGCACGTCAACTGGCAGTCCGTCTTCTTCATCAACCTGCCCGTGGGCATCCTCGCCGTCGTCCTCGGCCTGGTCATCCTCGTGGACCACCGGGCCGAGAACGCCCCGCGGTCCTTCGACGTCCCCGGCATCGCGCTGCTGTCCGGCGCCATGTTCTGCCTGATCTGGGCGCTCATCAAGGCGACCGACTGGCAGTGGGGAAGCTCCAAGACGCTCGGGTTCCTCGGCCTCTCGGTCGTCCTCTTCGTCGTCTTCGTGTTCTGGGAGAAGCGGACCGCCGAGCCGCTGCTGCCGATGTCCATCTTCCGCTCGGTGCCGCTGAGCGCCGGGACGGTCCTGATGGTGCTCATGGCCTTCGGCTTCATGGGCGGGCTGTTCTTCGTCACCTTCTACCTGCAGAACGTGCACGGCATGTCCCCGGTCAACAGCGGTCTGCACCTGCTGCCGCTGACCGCCACGATGATCGTCTCCTCGCCGATCGCCGGCGGGCTGATCACCAAGTTCGGGCCGCGGGGGCCGCTGGTGACGTCCATGGCGCTGACCGCCGTCGCCATGTTCGGGCTCTCCCGGCTGGAGGTCGGCACCGGCACGGTCGAGATGTCCGTGTGGTTCGCCCTCCTCGGCTTCGGCCTCGGCCCCGTGATGGTCGGCGCCACCGAGGTCATCGTCGGCAACGCGCCGCTCGAACACGCCGGTGTGGCGGGCGGCCTCCAGCAGGCCGCCATGCAGGTCGGCGGCAGCCTCGGTACGGCCGTCCTCGGCGCGGTCATGGCGGGCAGGGTGGACGACACACTGCCGGACAAGTGGGCCAAGGCGGGACTGCCGCCCCTGAAGCCGGAGCAGGCGAGCAAGGCGTCCGACGCCGTCGCGGTCGGCATGCCGCCCGCGCCCAAGGGCACCCCGCCGGAGATTCTCGCGAAGATCACGAGCGTCACGCATGACACGTTCGTGTCGGGGATGGGGCTCGCCTTCACCGTCGCCGCCGTGGTCTCGACGGTCGCGGCGCTGGTCGCGGCGCTCACCAAGCGCGGTGAGAACGCGGAAGCGGGCGGCGGGGGCGTGCACATCTGACCTCTCAGGGTCAAGCCCCCTATCCGGGTGGACCTTGATCGACCCCGTGGTGGGAACGGGAGCCGGCCGACAGGCTGGCTCCCGTTCGCATTTGTACGTGTTCCACACGGGGAGTGATCCACATGCGTAAGACCGTTCCGCCGCACAAGACCGGCCTCGCCACGGCGGCCCTCGCCCTGGCCTGCGCCCTTACCCCGGCCCTGGCCCCGGCCCCCGCCCACGCGGCGGCGCCCGGGCCCCGGCTGGGGAGCTGCGCCACGGGGCAGCTGTGCCTCTGGCACAAGGCGGCCTTCACGGGGGCGCGCCAGGTCCATGAGCTGGCCGGCACCGACATCGAAAGCTGCGTCCCCCTGCCGTCGGGCGCCTCGGCCGCGTCCCTGGCCAACCGCACGGGACGGCCCGTGACGGCGTACCAGAGCGCGGAATGCGCCGAGACAGGCGAATTCCGCACCTATCCCACCGGCTCCTGGAGCCCCGAAACGGCCTACCAGGTACGGGCCTTCAAGATCTGGGAGCGGTGACACGCGGGGGCGGGGCCGGACTTTTCCCCACCCCGCCCCTTCCCGAACCAGGGGCAAGCCCCTGGACCCCGGGCGGACGGTGGGCCGTCGGGACCGTGCCCTGGGCTGAGGGTGCGACAAAGGGCCGGGGGGGGTGGTTTTCCCACCCCCCCCGGCCCTTTCACGTCAATGCCGTCGCGTGATGCCTACGCGTCGCCGCCCGCGGGGCCCGGGTCGGCCGCGGCCACGTCCAGGAGCTGGTAGCGGTCGATGGCCTGCTTCAGGAGCGAGCGGTCGATCTTGCCGTCCTTCGCCAGCTCCGTCAGCACGCCCAGCACGATCGACTCGGCGTCGATGTGGAAGAAGCGGCGAGCCGCGCCGCGCGTGTCGGCGAAGCCGAAGCCGTCGGCACCGAGCGACTGGTACGTGCCCGGCACCCAGCGCGCGATCTGGTCCGGGACCGCGCGCATCCAGTCGGATACGGCGACCTTCGGGCCCTCCACGCCGCTGAGCTTGCGGGTGACGTAGGGGACGCGCTGCTCCTCCTCCGGGTGGAGCAGGTTGTGCTCCTCGGTCGCCACCGCGTCGCGGCGCAGCTCGTTCCAGGAGGTGGCGGACCAGACGTCGGCGCGGACGTCCCAGTCCTCGGCCAGCATCCGCTGGGCCTCGACCGCCCACGGAACCGCGACACCGGAGGCGAGGATCTGGGCCGGGTGGGTGCCCGACTCGCCCTGCTTGAAGCGGTACAGCCCCTTGAGGATGCCCTCGCGGTCGACGTCCTCCGGCTCGGCCGGGTGGCGGATCGGCTCGTTGTAGACGGTGAGGTAGTAGAAGACGTCCTCACTGTTCTCGCCGTACATCCGGCGCAGACCGTCCTGCACGATGTGGGCGATCTCGAAGCCGAACGCCGGGTCGTACGCGACGACCGCGGGGTTGGTCGAGGCCAGCAGCTGGGAGTGGCCGTCCGCGTGCTGGAGGCCCTCACCGGTCAGGGTCGTACGACCGGCGGTCGCGCCCAGCACGAAGCCGCGCGCGAGCTGGTCGGCCATCTGCCAGAACTGGTCACCCGTGCGCTGGAAGCCGAACATCGAGTAGAAGACGTAGACCGGGATCAGCGGCTCGCCGTGGGTGGCGTACGCCGAACCGGCCGCGATCAGCGAGGCCGTACAGCCCGCCTCGGAGATGCCGTCGTGCAGCATCTGCCCGGTCGGCGACTCCTTGTAGGCGAGCAGCAGCTCACGGTCGACGGACTCGTACTGCTGGCCCAGCGGGTTGTAGATCTTGGCCGACGGGAACAGCGAGTCCATGCCGAAGGTGCGGTACTCGTCGGGCGCGATCGGCACGAAGCGCTTGCCGATCTCCTTGTCCCGCATGAGGTCCTTCAGCAGCCGCACGAAGGCCATGGTGGTGGCGATCTGCTGCTGGCCGGAGCCCTTCCTGACCGGCGCGTACGCCTTGTCGCCGGGGAGCTGCAGCGGCTTCGCGCGCACGACGCGGGTCGGCGCGTAGCCGCCCAGCGACTTGCGGCGGTCGTGCATGTACTGGATTTCCTCGGACTCCGGACCCGGGTGGTAGTACGGCGGGAGGCCGGACTCCAGCTCCTTGTCCGGGATCGGCAGGTGCAGCCGGTCGCGGAAGCCCTTGAGGTCGTCGACCGTCAGCTTCTTCATCTGGTGGGTCGCGTTGCGGCCCTCGAAGTTCGGGCCGAGCGTCCAGCCCTTGACGGTCTGGGCAAGGATCACGGTCGGCTGGCCCTTGTGGGCCTTGGCCGCCGCGTACGCCGCGTAGATCTTCTTGTGGTCGTGACCGCCGCGGCCCAGGTGCAGGATCTGGTCGTCGGTCATGCCCTCGACCATCTTGCGCAGCCGCTGGTCGTCACCGAAGAAGTGGTCGCGGATGTACGAGCCGGTCTCGGTGGCGTACGTCTGGAACTGGCCGTCCGGCGTGGTGTTCAGCCGGTTGACCAGCACACCGTCGCGGTCCTGGGCGAGCAGCGGGTCCCAGGAGCGGTCCCACACCAGCTTGATCACGTTCCACCCGGCGCCGCGGAACTGCGACTCCAGCTCCTGCATGATCTTGCCGTTGCCGCGCACCGGGCCGTCGAGCCGCTGCAGGTTGCAGTTGACCACGAAGGTGAGGTTGTCCAGCCCCTCGCGCGCGGCCAGGGAGAGCTGACCGAGCGACTCGGGCTCGTCCATCTCGCCGTCACCGAGGAACGCCCAGACGTGGGAGTTGGAGGTGTCGGCGATGCCGCGCGCCTCCATGTAGCGGTTCATCCGGGCCTGGAAGATCGCGCCGAGCGGGCCGAGGCCCATCGAGACGGTCGGGAACTCCCAGAAGTCCGGCATCGACCGCGGGTGCGGGTAGCTGGACAGCGCGTGACCGAGCTTGGACTTCTCCTGACGGAATCCGTCCAGGTGGTCCTCGGACAGCCGGTCGAGCAGGAAGGCGCGGGCGTAGATACCGGGGGAGGCGTGACCCTGGAAGAAGATCTGGTCGCCGCTGTCCTGGTCCTTGCCGCGGAAGAAGTGGTTGAAGCCCACGTCGTACAGCGAGGCGGACGAGGCGAAGGTGGCGATGTGGCCGCCGACGCCGATGCCCGGGCGCTGGGCACGGGAGACCATCACCGCCGCATTCCAGCGGGTCGCGTTCAGGACCTTGCGCTCGATCTCCTCGTTGCCGGGGAAGAACGGCTCGTCCTTGGTGGCGATGGTGTTGACGTAGTCGGTGCTGCGCATCTCGGGCACGGCCACCCGCTTCTCGCGGGCGCGCTCGATCAGGCGAAGCATCAGGTAGCGGGCACGTTCCCGGCCTCGCTCATCGACGGCTGCGTCGAGCGAGTCGAGCCATTCCTGGGTTTCCTCGGGATCGAAGTCCGGGACCTGGCTGGGAAGGCCGCCAATGATGATCGGGTTGCGATCGGATCCGGAAGCCACGCTATTCCTTCACTTTTCGGTCGTGCTGTGCACGCACATGGATTCGTGCTCTGCTGCTGTCGCGCCGGTCTCCATCGTGTACCTCGGGTGCGGGATACGTCACCTCTACCGAGTGGTAACCAACACCTGCTGGGACGGGCGCTCACCGAGCCGGACGGTGCCGGCCGGAGTGCGGTCGGCGTCGCGACGGCCAAATCGCAACCTTACGCCCACGTCCGGGGGCACCTGCGTACGGCCGTTCGGCTCCGGGCGGCGTAGGGTGTCGATACACACACGTAAGCTGGGCATAACGGGGTAATCCGGGCAGCCGCGTGCCGTTCCGTGCCGTTCCTCCCTGATGGGAGTTGCGGCGACACGTCAACGTTTGGGCGGGATCGCTGGCCGGGTACTTGCGCGATCCGCCCGGCCCGTGTGGACTACGCCCCATGCCCTCGCGTACGCGCGCGGGGTCCCCAGATCCGAAGAGTGAACGAAAGATGACAGGAGGCAATCCGTGAGCGCGACCGCGGACCACGCGGAGGAGCGGACCAACCCTGCCGCGAGGCTGGGTTTTCAGCCCGAACAGGTGGTCCAGGAAATCGGCTACGACGACGATGCCGACCAGGAGCTCCGCGAGGCCATCGAGGAGATCACCGGCCAGGAGCTCGTCGACGAGGAGTACGACGATGTGGCCGACGCCGTTGTGCTGTGGTTCCGGGAGGACGACGGCGACCTGACGGACGCGCTGGTGGACGCCATCCAGATGATCGACGACGGCGCACCGGTCTGGCTCCTGACGCCCAAGACCGGCCGTGACGGCTATGTCGAGCCGAGCGACATCAACGAGGCCGCGACCACCGCGGGCCTGTCCCAGACGAAGAGCTTCAACGCGGGCAAGGACTGGACCGGCAGCCGCCTGGTCACTCCGAAGGCCGCCCGTTCGGGCAAGCGCTGAGGCCGAAGGACCTACACACCCGAGCCCCCCGCCGTTCCCTTTCGGTGGGGGGCTCGGCGCGTAGGGTGGGCCGTGATCAGTCGAGACTTTGATGTGAAGGGATGGCTCCCATGGCCATAGAGGTCGGTACGAAGGCTCCGGACTTCGAGCTGAAGAATCAGCACGGCGAGTCGGTCCGGCTCTCCGACTTCCGCGGCGAGAAGAACGTCGTGCTGCTCTTCTACCCGTTCGCCTTCACCGGCGTGTGCACCGGCGAGCTGTGCGCGCTCCGCGACGAGCTGCCGAAGTTCGTCAACGACGACGTGCAGCTGCTGGCGGTCTCCAACGACTCGCCCTTCAGCCTGCGGGTCTTCGCCGAGCAGGAGGGGTTCGAGTACCCGCTGCTGTCGGACTTCTGGCCGCACGGCGAGGCCAGCCGCGCCTACGGCGTCTTCGACGAGGAGAAGGGCTGCGCGGTGCGCGGCACCTTCGTCATCGACAAGGAGGGCGTGGTCCGCTGGACGGTCGTCAACGGTCTGCCGGACGCCCGGGACCTCAACGACTACGCCAAGGCCCTCGAAAGCCTGTAATCGAGCAGGGATACACCTGTTTCGGGCGGGAACCGCTCACTAGGATCGACGCGTTGATCCTGGTGGGAAACCTTCATGGAGATAGGGGCACGAAGTGCTCCTGACGAACCTTATTGGGAGGACTCGTGGGAGTCAGCCTCAGCAAGGGCGGCAACGTCTCGCTGACCAAGGAAGCCCCTAACCTGACCGCGGTGGTCGTCGGTCTGGGCTGGGACGCCCGCACCACCACGGGCACTGACTTCGACCTCGATGCCAGTGCCCTGTTGACCAACACCGAGGGCAAGGTCGGCAACGACCAGAACTTCGTGTTCTTCAACAACCTCAAGAGCCCCGACGGCTCCGTCGAGCACACCGGTGACAACATCACCGGTGAGGGCGAGGGCGATGACGAGCAGATCAAGGTGAACCTGGCCGGTGTACCGGCCGAGGTCTCCAAGATCGTCTTCCCGGTGTCGATCTACGACGCCGAGACCCGTCAGCAGAGCTTCGGCCAGGTGCGCAACGCGTTCATCCGCGTGGTGAACCAGGCCGACGGCAATGAGCTGGCCCGCTACGACCTCTCCGAGGACGCCTCCACCGAGACCGCCATGGTCTTCGGTGAGCTGTACCGGAACGGGGCGGAGTGGAAGTTCCGCGCCATCGGTCAGGGGTACGCCTCGGGGCTGCGTGGCATCGCGCAGGACTTCGGCGTCAACGTCTGAACCGGCCGTGGCGCCCGGCCGGGCCCAAGGGGAGATCCCCGAAGGCATTGGCCGGGCCCGCCGCGGCCGCCACGTCCGGCGCCGCACCCCTGCACTCGACGGGCGGGAGTGCGGCGCCGGACGCGCGTCGCTCCATCGCACTACCCCGGGGAGGGATCATGGGCGTTACGCTCGCCAAGGGAGGCAATGTCTCCCTTTCCAAGGCCGCGCCGAATCTCACGCAGGTGCTCGTCGGCCTGGGCTGGGACGCGCGCTCCACGACCGGAGCACCGTTCGACCTCGACGCCAGCGCGCTGCTGTGCGGGTCCGGGCGGGTGCTCGGCGATGACTACTTCATCTTCTACAACAACCTCAAGAGCCCCGAGGGCTCCGTGGAGCACACCGGCGACAACCTCACCGGGGAGGGCGACGGCGACGACGAGTCGCTGCTGATCGACCTCACCAAGGTCCCGGAGCGGGTCGACAAGATCGTCTTCCCGGTCTCGATCCATGACGCCGACGCCAGGCGTCAGACGTTCGGGCAGGTCAGCAACGCGTTCATCCGGGTGGTGAACCAGGCGGACGGCAATGAGCTGGCCCGCTACGACCTCTCCGAGGACGCCTCGGGCGAGACCGCGATGATCTTCGGCGAGGTCTACCGGTACCACGGTGAATGGAAGTTCCGTGCGGTAGGGCAGGGGTACGCGTCGGGGCTCCGGGGCATCGCTCTAGACTTCGGGGTCAACGTTTCGTAAAGCCGCGTAACCAGGCGCGGGGGAGACCGTACGAAGAAGGATTGGGTTGCCAGTGCTCCTCAAAACCTTTGGTTGGTCGTTCGCCGTCACGGCGATCGGTCTGGCCTTGGCCGGCGTCCTCTGGGGGTGGAAGGGGCTCGCGATCGTCGGGATCCTCTCGATCCTGGAGATCTCGCTCTCATTCGACAACGCGGTGATCAACGCGGGCATCCTGCGGAAGATGAATGCCTTCTGGCAGAAGATCTTCCTGACCATCGGCATTCTCATCGCCGTCTTCGGCATGCGTCTGGTCTTCCCGGTGGTCATCGTCGCCATCACGGCGAAGCTGGGCCCGATCGAGGCCGTGAACCTCGCGATCAACGACAAGGACAAGTACGAACACCTGGTGACGGGCGCCCACCCGGCGATCGCGGCCTTCGGTGGGATGTTCCTGTTGATGATCTTCCTCGACTTCATCTTCGAGGAGCGCGACATCCGCTGGCTGGGCTGGCTGGAGAAGCCGCTGTCCAAGCTCGGCAAGCTGGACACCTTCTCGGCCGTCATCGCCCTGGCCGTGCTGCTGGTCACCGCCACCACCTTCGCCACCGACGTGGCGCACAGCGGCGGCGACAAGAGCGCGACCGTGCTGCTGTCCGGCGTCGCCGGTCTGATGACGTACCTGATCGTCAACGGGATCTCCGGATTCTTCGAGGACAAGCTCGAAGAGGACGAAGACGATGAGGACGGCGACGGCGACAAGGACGGGGCCGACGAGAAGAAGCCCGCCGAGACCGCCCAGCTGAACGGCGGTGGGCGTGGCAGCAGCGGCGCCACGGTGGTCGGCCTGGCCGGCAAGGCCGCGTTCTTCATGTTCCTCTACCTCGAGGTCATCGACGCCTCGTTCTCCTTCGACGGCGTGATCGGCGCCTTCGCGATCACCAACGACATCTTCGAGATGGCGCTGGGTCTGGGCATCGGCGCGATGTACATCCGGTCGCTGACCGTCTACCTGGTCCGCCAGGGCACCCTGGACGACTACGTCTACCTGGAGCACGGCGCGCACTACGCGATCGGCGCGCTGGCGGTGATCCTGCTGGTCACCATCAAGTACGAGATCAACGAGGTCATCACCGGCGTGGTGGGCGTCGCCCTCATCGGCGCCTCGTACTGGTCCTCGGTCATCCGCAACCGCAAGGAAGGACGCGGCGGCGGAGCCGGATCAGAGGAGAAAGCGGAAGTCACGTCCGGAGTCTGACCTCCGGAGTGTGACGCACCGGCGTTTGAGGAACGCTCTCAGCGGGGCGGCCGAGGTCTACCGACCTCCCGGCCGCCCCGCTGCTCATGGAGCGGTGTTGAGGCAGTGGGAGCCACGAAGGGTGGGGGTGCGCACGATGGCGTTCTGGAGCAACTGGGGGCGGTCCGCGTGGCGCGAGTTCGAGAGCGGCGACGCGACCGGAGCTGTCGAGCTGACCAAGCGGAACTCGACCATTTCGCTGACCAAACAGGGGGCCGCCAGCGGCAACCTGCGGATCAATCTGTCCTGGCAGATGCGCACCTCGGACTTCAACAGCAGGGGGCCCAGCCTGCTGCGCCACCCGCTGCAGATGTTCAAGCCGCAGGTGGTGCAGGCCCAGGGGCCCGCCATGGTCAACGTCGACCTGGACCTGGCCGTCATGTACGAGCTGAAGAGCGGCGCCAAGGGCGTGGTCCAGCCACTCGGCGACTTCTTCGGCAACCTCAACGAGGCGCCGTACGTCAAGCTCAGCGGGGATGACCGGTTCGGCTCCGGCATGGGCGAGACGATCTACATCAATCTGGACCACAAGGACGACATCAAGCGTCTGCTCGTCTTCGTCTACATCTACGACGGCACCCCCGCCTTCGACCGTACGCACGGCATGGTCACGCTCTTCCCGAGCAACGGTCCGCGGGTGGAGATCGCGCTCGACGAGCGGGCCCCGCAGGCCCGCTCGTGCGCCGTGGTCATGCTGGAGAACGTCAAGGGCGAGATCGTCGTCCGCCGCGAGGTGAAGTACGTGTACGGCTTCCAGGCCGAGCTGGACCGGCTGTACGGGTGGGGCCTCCAGTGGGGCCGCGGCTACAAGTCGAAGGTGTAGCCGCCGCCGTCACGGGGTGCCGCTAGCGCTTCTGGAACTGCGGCCCCTGCGGCGGCAGGGCGAAGTTCGGGTCCGGGAACGGCATCGGGATCGGCGGCGGGGGCGGCGGATCGGTCCGCTGCACCTGCTGCGGGTATCCGTACGCGGGCGGCTGCGGGTATCCGTACGACGGCTGCTGCGGATAGCCGTACGCGGGCTGTGCCGGGGGCTGGGCGGGCGGCTGCGGATAGGCCGGTGCCGGCGCGTGCGGCGCCGCCTGCGGCGGTACGGGCGGCTGTGGCGGCAGGTAGTAGTCCCCGTCGCCGGTCGGTGTGGCGCCCGGCGCGGCGGAGAGCGGCTGGGTCGCCTGCGGGTCCCAGGGGTCGGGCTGCGGGAGCGGCTGTGGCTGCTGCGGCGGCAGAGCGGCCGTATCGGCCTGGCTCGGGGTCGGTGCGGCGGGCGGGGAGAGCGGCTCGGCCCCGCCGAGGGCCTCCGGCTCGTCGGCGCCCCCTCCGGTGCCCCGGTCCGGGACCGCGTCCGCGGCCTCGCCGTCGTCCACCGAGATGCCGTACTCCGTGGCCAGCCCGACCAGACCGGACTCATAGCCCTGCCCCAGCGCCCGGAACTTCCAGCTGTCCCCCCGCCGGTACAGCTCGCCACAGACCAGCGCGGCCTCCTTGCCGGTCTCCGGCAGCACCGCGAAGATCGCCAATGGCTCCTCGGCGGCCGACGGGGACGCGTCGTACAGCAGGAGGCTCAGATCCCGTACCTGTCCGAAGGTGCCGCCGTCCGCCGACGCGGCCAGCACCACCCGGTGCACTTCCGGCCCCAGCCCGGTCAGATCGGCCTCGATGGTGTCCGTCAGCCCCTCCGGCGCCTGTTTCTTGGGCAGGTGCCGGACGAGGCCCGAGGGGTGCCGTGGCTGGTTGTAGAAGACGAAGTCCTCGTCCGAGCGCACGCGGTCGTCCGTGCCCAGCAGCAGCGCCGAGGCGTCGACGTCCGGAACGTCCGTGCCGGGGGTCCAGCGCAGCACCGCGCGTATGGCCGTGGCCTCCAGCGGGATGTTCGATCCCTTCAGCATCGCGTGCGTCATGGCCGTAATCCTGCCCTCCCGCAGGGTCCGGGGACAACGCAGGGTGCCGGGTCGGCGCTGGTGGGATGTGGCGGGACGGGCATGCCGGATACCGGAGCGACGCACAGGAGTTACGTGATTTTCACGCCCTTGGGGAACTTTTGACCCGGGCTCGGACGTACGATAATCGGCCACCCGAGGGTCGTGTGGCCCGGGTGGGGAACCGGCAGTGCGGGGAGAAACATGCGGCATTTTGGACATCTGCCGGACGAGGTGCGGACGCGTCTCTTCCATCAGCAGCCCGTCGAATTTTCGGTCGACTCACCGGCCCGGACTCTCGCCGTCGCTCTCGGCGCCACCCTCTACAGTCCCGCCACCCGGCCCTCCCTCGCCGACGACATCGTCAAACAGGCTGGTCGGGGCGTTGTCTCCATGGTGCTGTGCCTGGAGGACTCGATCCACGACGCCGAGGTGCCGGGCGCCGAGGAGAATCTCGTGCGGCAGTTCGCGGCCCTCGACGGGCGCGGCATGGACGCCGATCTGCCACTGCTGTTCATCCGGGTCCGCACCCCCGAGCAGATCGTCGGCCTCGTCCGGCGGCTCGGACCGGCCGTCCGGCTGCTGTCCGGATTCGTACTCCCCAAGTTCACCGAGGAACGCGGCGTTCCGTTTCTAGAGGCGCTGATATCGGCCGAAAACCGTGAGGTGGCCGAGGTATTGGGAGGCCGGCGGCTGTATGCGATGCCGGTCCTGGAGTCGCCCGAGCTGATGCACCGCGAAACCCGCACCGACACCCTCGCCGGGATCGGCCGGATCGTCGACAAATACCGGGAACGGGTGCTGGCGCTGCGGCTCGGGGTGACCGACCTGTGCTCCGCGTACGGGCTGCGCCGGGCGCCCGACATGACCGCGTACGACGTCCAGCTCGTCGCCTCCGTCATCGGCGACGTGGTGAACATGCTGGGCCGGGCCGACGGCACCGGATTCACCGTCACCGGGCCGGTGTGGGAGTACTTCAAGCAGCACGAGCGCATGTTCAAGCCGCAGTTGCGGCTCAGCCCCTTCTCCGGGCGCGCCGAATCGCTGCGCGCCGCGCTCATCGAGCACGACATGGACGGGCTGCTGCGCGAAATCGAGCTGGACCGGGCCAACGGGCTGCAGGGCAAGACCTGCATCCACCCCACCCATGTCGCCCCGGTGCACGCCCTGTCCGTCGTCAGCCACGAGGAGTTCAGCGACGCGGTGGACATCCTCGAACCCGAGCGTGGCGGGGGCGGTGTGCTGCGCTCGGCGTACACCAACAAAATGAACGAGGTGAAACCCCACCGGGCGTGGGCCGAGCGGACCTTGCAGCGCGCCGAGGTCTTCGGCGTCTCCCGGGACGACGTGAGCTTCGTGGAACTGCTGGCCGCGGGCCTGCGGACCGCGTGAGCGCGAGAGGAAACGAGGCAGACAGCGTGGTGTGGTCGGGACAGTGGGTCGCGGACCGGCTCGGCGTACGGCTCGACGGCGACGGGCAGTTGCCCGGGCTGCTCGGGCTCGCGCTGCGGCGCAACCCCAAGCGGGCGCATCTGCTCGTGTCGAACGTGCTCGGCAAGCACATCCCCCAGCGCCCCGCCGCCGTCCACGGCGCGGGTGTGACGCTCGGGCAGGAGGTGCGCGCCCTGCTGGGCGACGCGGCGGCGGCCCGCGCCGTCGTCCTCGGCTACGCCGAGACGGCCACCGGCCTCGGCCACAGCGTCGCGGACGGCCTGGCCCTCGCCCCGTATCTGCATTCGACCCGCCGCCCGGTCGCGGGCGTGCCCACGGTGGGCGGCTTCGAGGAGGAGCACAGCCACGCCACGTCCCATCTGCTGCTCCCGGAAGACCCCCGGCTGCTGGCCACGGACGGCCCGCTGGTCCTGGTGGACGACGAGTTCTCGACCGGCCGCACCGTCCTCAACACCATCGCCGCCCTCCACCGCCGCTTCCCCCGCGACCACTATGTGGTGGTCGCCCTGGTCGACATGCGCTCCCCCGAGGACCGCGCCCACCTGGACGCCTTCGCGTCCGACCTGGGCGCCCGCGTGGACCTCGTCTCCGCCGCGACCGGCACGGTCCACCTCCCGCCCGACGTCCTGGACCGCGGCCGCGGCCTGGTGGCCGCCCACGACCCGGCCGCCCATGACCCGGGCGCGCGGGCTCCGGGGGCGGCTCCGGTCGGCCCGGGGGCCGTGCGGGTCGGGCTGGGCTGGCCCGAGGGGCTGCCGGACGGCGGCCGCCACGGCTTCACCCCCGCCCACCGCGCCCGCCTGGAGGCCGCGCTTCCGGCCATGGCGTCACGTATCGCGGAGGCGCTGACCGCCACCACCGGTCAGCCGGATCAGACGGATGCGGCCCCGACCTCGCCGCACGGCGGGGCGCCCGCTGACCGCTCGGCGCCCGCCGGGGCGGAGTCCGCGCCCGCCGGGGCGGTGGGCACCGACGAGGCCCCCGGGCTGCCGGAGCGGAAACCCCTCTCCGCCACGCCGCGCAGCGTCCTCGTGCTCGGCTTCGAGGAGCTGATGTACGCGCCGCTGCGGCTCGCCGGGGCGCTGGACGGCGTACTCGACGGGGCCGAGGTGCGGTATTCGACCACCACGCGGTCGCCCGTGCTCGCCGTGGACGACCCCGGCTACGCGATCCGTACCGCGCTCACCTTCCCCGCCCATGACGCCCCCGCCGACGGGCCCGGGCCGCGCTACGCGTACAACGTGGCGCCCGGCGCCGACCCCGCGCGCCGCTTCGACGCGGTCGTCGCCGTCGTCGACTCGGCCGCCGACACCCCCGCGCTGCACGCCCCCGACGGGCTGCTCGCGCGGCTGGCCGGGCACACCGACCGGCTGCTGCTGGCCGTCGTCCCCTCGTACGTACCACCACCCCCCACCGCTTCCGCCCCCGCTCCCGTCCCCGAACGGCAGGCCCTCTCCATGCACCAACCGCCGCCCGAGCCCCTGCGCGGGCCAGCGTTCTCCTCCTACGCCCCCGACGACGTCGGCTGGCTGCTCCAGGACTTCTCCCACGTCACCCTCGAAGCCCCCACCGAGGAGCGCGAGGAGGCGATCCAGAGCGGCGGGGCGCACTACGCCGAGTCGCTGCCCGTCGAGTACCAGCCCAGCGAGGACTACCAGGAGCTGTTCCGGGCCGCGCTCGCGGCCTCCGCGGGCCGGATCGCCCGGGCGGTCGGCGCCGTCACCGAGACCGTGCTCGCCGAGCGCTCCCCGCGCCCCGTCCTCGTCTCGCTCGCCCGGGCCGGTACCCCTGTCGGCGTACTGATGCGCCGCTGGGCGCGCCACGCCCACGGGCTCGACCTGCCGCACTACGCGGTCTCCATCGTGCGCGGCCGCGGCATCGACACCGCCGCGCTGCGCTGGCTGGCCGACCATCACGACCCGGCCGACGTGGTCTTCGTCGACGGCTGGACGGGCAAGGGCGCGATCACCCGCGAGCTGTCGGACGCCCTCGCCCCGTACCCGGACTTCGACCCGCGGATCGCCGTCCTCGCCGACCCGGGCCGCTGCGTGGACACCTACGGCACCCGCGACGACTTCCTCGTCCCCTCCGCGTGCCTCAACTCGACCGTCTCCGGGCTGATATCGCGCACCGTGCTCCGCGCCGACCTCGTCGGACCGGACGACTTCCACGGCGCGAAGTTCTACCGCGAGCTGGCCGGTGCGGACCTCTCCGGCGACTTCCTCGACGCCGTCACGGCCCGCTTCGAGGAGGTCGCCGACGGCGTGGCGGCCGACGCGAAGGAGCTGGCCGCCGCCGACCGCACCCCGACCTGGGAGGGGTGGCGGGCCGTCGAGCGGATCAGCGAGGAGTACGGCATCCACGACGTCAACCTCGTCAAGCCGGGCGTCGGCGAGACGACGCGCGTGCTGCTGCGCCGCGTCCCGTGGAAGATCCTCGCGAAGCGGGGCGCGGGCGCGGATCTGGACCATGTACGGATGCTCGCCGAGCAGCGCGGGGTGCCCGTCGAGGAGACGGACGGCCTGCCGTACACCTGCGTGGGGCTGATCCACCCGCGCTACACACGAGGCGCCACGGGCGCGGACGGCAAGGCGGTAGCGGCGAGATGACCGTGTTGGCACACCTGGTGGAGGCGGCCCGATGACCGTTCTGGTGGCAAGTGATCTCGACCGTACGCTGATCTACTCGGCGGCGGCGCTCGGACTGGACATGCCCGACGCCGAGGCGCCCCGGCTGCTGTGCGTCGAGGTGTACGAGGGCAAGCCCCTGTCGTACCTGACGGAGGCCGCGGCCGGGCTGGTCGCGGAACTGGCCCGCACCGACATCTTCGTACCGACGACCACCCGCACCCCCGAGCAGTACCGGCGCGTCCATCTCCCCGGCCCGGCCCCCCGCTTCGCGATCTGCGCGAACGGCGGCCATCTGCTGGTCGACGGCGAGTCCGACCCCGAGTGGCACGCGGGCGTGCGCAGCGCCCTGGCCGACGCCTGCGCCCCGCTGGAGGAGGTCCGCGCCCACCTCACCGCCACCGCCGACCCGGCCTGGCTGCTCAAGGAGCGGGTCGCGGAGGACCTGTTCGCGTATCTCGTCGTGGAGCGGAAGCTGCTGCCCGACGAGTACCTCAAGGAGCTGGCGGCGTGGGCGGAGCCGCGCGGCTGGACCGTCTCGCTCCAGGGCCGCAAGATCTACGCCGTCCCGAAGCCGCTCACCAAGAGCGCGGCCGTCGCCGAGGTCAAGCGCCGCACGGGCGCGGACGAGGTGCTCACCGCGGGCGACTCGCTCCTCGACGCCGACCTGCTGGCGGCCGCCGACCACGCCTGGCGCCCCGGCCACGGCGAACTGGCCGCCGCGGGCTGGACGGCACCGCACGTCACGGCGGTCGAGGAGCAGGGCGTGGCGGCGGGCGAGGCAATCGCCCGCGCCCTGTCCGAACACGCCTCCCTGCACCGCGCGAAGGCCCGCCGCGAGGTCATCCGCGCCGTTTCCCGCGGCCGGGGCTGAGCAGCGCCGTCTGCCGTGCGGGGTACGGGGCGCGGTCCCGGCCCCGCGCGGCCGTCCGCGCTACAGTCGGGCCGGGACGGACCGGACCGGAACGGAACGGACCGCACTGACTGACGAAAGGGGCCTCGTGGCCGAGAGCAAGAGCACCCCGATCACCAGCGAGTTGTACGGCTACATGCTGGCCCACAACCCGCCGCTCGACCCCGTGCAGCGCGAACTGGTCGAGGTGACGCACGCACAGTTGCCGCAGTACGCCGGGATGCAGTCCGCCGAGGAGCAGGGCCCGCTGCTGGCGTTCCTGGTGCGGTTGACCGGTGCCCGGCACATCGTCGAGGTCGGTACGTTCACCGGCTTCTCCGCGCTGTCCATGGCGCAGGCGCTGCCCGCCGACGGCACGCTGGTCGCCCTCGACGTATCGGAGGAGTGGACCGCGTACGGCCGTCGGGCGTGGGCCAGGGCGGGCGTCGCCGACCGTATCGACCTGCGGCTCGCGCCCGCTCTGGACTCTCTGCGCGCGATGCCCGCCGGTCCGCACATCGACCTCGCCTACCTCGACGCGGACAAGGAGAACTACGTCCCGTACTGGGAGGAGCTGGTGCCGCGGATGAATCCGGGCGGGCTGATCGTCGCGGACAACGTGTTCTACCACGCGGACGTCATCGACCCGGCGGCCACCGGTGGCGGCGCCGCGATCAAGGCGTTCAACGACCATGTGGCGGCCGACGACCGCATGGAGGCGGTCATGCTCACGGTCGCCGACGGCCTGACTCTGGCTCGCCGCCGCTGACCCGCTGGTCGCGGGGGTGGCGGCGGGGCAGATGGGGCCGCCAGTGGCGGCCCCCGGCCGGGCTCGTCTCCTCCTGGCCCGGCGCCCGGTCCAGCTTCCCCCATTTCCCGGGCGGCTGCCCTTCGCCGGTTGCCCGGTCGGCGGCCTGCTCGGTGTGCGCGACGGCCCTCTCGCCGCTCTCGGTGCCGCCCTCCGCGCCCGCCTCCGCGGCCCGCCGCCGGGCGGCCATGATCTCGCGCGCCCGGGCCTCGCGCCGCGCCTGCTCGGGGTGGCGGGAGATCCAGTACGGGTTGTCATGCGGCAGCTTGCTGCTGACCCTCCCGTACATCCCGAACCACATCAGCATCAGCCCCACCACAAAGCTGAACAGCACGTTCTGCAGCCGGAAGGCCAGGAAGTTGAAGCTGGTCTCCAGCAGCGCGAGATTGACGAATCCGCTCAGCAGGAAGAGCAGCCCGAGCACCAGATTGAGCGTCGAGGCGAAGTTGCCGCCGATGACCATGCCGATGAACAGCAGCAGGCCGATGGCAATGGACAGCACGCTCAGCGCGCCGTTGGTGTTCAGCCCGGCGGCGGTCGCGCCGCCGATGTCGAAGAACCCGATGTTGTCGGTCAGACCGAGGATCCCGAAGGCCACCAGGACCAGACCCATCAGCCCTGCGCCGAGGCGGTAGACCCGGCTCAGCCGGTGGTCGACCGGCAGATGCTCATCCAGCTTGGTGTGCCCACCGATCCGCTCCGGAAAATGCCGCGCGGTACCCGCGGGGTGCGGGCCGATGGGGGAGGGACGGCCAGTAGCCATGTCGGCCTCCTAAACCGGCGAGGCCGTACCGCGATCGGTACGTGGGGATACGTGCCGTTTACGCACCCCCTATGCCGTACCTCCCAGGATCAGCCGCAGCACCCGCCCCCGCAACATCCGCCGCCACCACCGGCGGGCGCCGCCGGTGCGGAGGAGGAGGCGGAGCCGCCGGTGACGGCGACGGCCGACAGCAGCTTCACCGTGTCGCCATGCCCTTCCGGGCAGGAGGCGGGCGCCGAGGACTCGGCCATGGGCCGGTTCAGCTCGAAGGTGGTCCCACAGGCGCGGCAGCGGTATTCGTAGCGAGGCATGTCAGGAGCATAACCAGCCCGAACGCCCCCAGAACCCCGTTCCCGGCACCCGGCTCAGTGCCCGGGCCCGCCTCCCAGGTCATCCCGGATCTCCTGCACGACCCGGGCGGCCGTCTGCCGGACCGCCTCCGTCTCGGTGAGGAAGTGCCACCAGTCCGGATGCCGCCCCTCCAGCCCCGCGATGGCCCGGTCCAGCCGCGCCACCGCGTCGTCCAGCGGGCGGGCGTGGCGCGGGTCGGGAGTGCTGCGCCCGGCCATCGCCAGCCGCTGCGCGTCGCGGATCGCGAAACGGGTGCGTTCGATCTCCTTGTCCTGGTTGAACGACACCTCGTCCAGCCGCCGCAGCCGGTCCCCGGCCGCCGACACCGCCTCGTCCGTGGTGTTCAGCAACGCCCGCACCGTACCGAGCAGGGCCGTGGCGTCCGGCCAGCGCTGCTCCTCGCGCGCCGTCCGCGCCTCGCCGAGCTTCGCCTCGGCCTGCGCCACATCCCGCGCCGCCTGCCCGGGCACCGACTGCAGATCCTGCCAGCAGGCCGCGCTGTAGCGGCGGCGCAGCTCGCTGAGCACCGGCTCCACCTGGGCGGCCCGGGTGGTGATCGCCTGGGCCCGGGTACGCAGCGACACCAGCCGCCGGTCTATCTCGGCCGCCCGCTCCGGCAGCCGGTCCGCCTCCCCGCGGACGGCCTCCGCCCGCCGCAGCACATCGTCCGCGCGCCGGATGGTCTCCTGCACGCCATGCTGCCCGGCGCCCTGGTTCAGCTTGGTCAGCTCGGGCGACAGCGCCGCCAGCCGCGCCGCGAGATCGTCCGCCCGCAGCCCGGAGCCGCGCACCTCGTCCAGCGCGTTCGTGGCCGCCAGCAGCGCCTGCCGCGCCCGCTCCACCGCCGGGGCCAGCCGCGCGAGCTGCGTCTCGGCCTGCTGCAGCAGCGACCCCAGCCCCTGCCCGAACCGGTCCAGATCCGCCTTGGTCCGCCGCAGCTCGTCCCGGGCCCGGGTCAGCTCCGCCCGCGCCCGCCCGGCCGCCGCCGCGTCCAGCCCGTCCCGGTCCAGGTCATGCGCGTCCACCGCGGTGATGTAGTCGTGGCTGACCTGGTCGATCCGCTCCCCGAGCGCCGCGAAGTCGGCGGCGGCCCGGCGGGCGCCGGGGGAGTCGTCCACCGCCGTAATCGTCTCGATCGAGATCCGCAGATCCCGCTGCGCGGTGTCCAGCTCGTAGAACGCGGCCGCCGCGGCATCCTTCGCCGCCTGCGCCTCCGCCCGCTGGCTCTCCCCGCGTCCCCCGAACCACCGCCGCGCAGGTGTCGCCGCCACTTACCTCTCCCATTGGATCGCCCGGGCCCGAATGTCATTCTCCCACCCACCAGGGACGAACACAGAGGTCGGTACGGTTCGCGTCTTCGGCTTTCTCCCCGCCACAACCGGATTGCGGCGCCGCCCGGCGAACAGGGTAGGCTGGCAGCTCCCCTCGGGCGCATAGCTCAGCGGTAGAGCGCTGCCCTTACAAGGCAGATGTCGGCGGTTCGAATCCGTCTGCGCCCACCCTTGCTAGATAGCAGGTCAGAGCCTGTTTTTGGCCCTCTGGTCCACCCGGATCAGGAGGCCGCTTCATGCCCAAAGTCCACGTAGAGTCCACATCCCCAGGTGATCATGGTGGATGCAAGGGTGTGTAACGTTCGCGAACACGCGTACTCACCCCATACGTTGAGCTCAGAGGGACGGGGCTGCTCCCCCTCCCGCCGCCCCGAGTCCCCGCCCGCACGCCGCGGGGGCGACGCACGGACGGGACCGATCTCTACCGCCGAGCTACGGGGCGATGCCCGTACCGTCGCACCGGTTGCACCCCACCGTCAGGATCTTGCCGCCCGGCTCCACGAAGACCGTCGCGGGCAGGCCGCGCCGCTTCTTGCAGCCGCAGGCTTCCTCTGGATGTGGGGCAGGTTCCCGGAGCTGGTCCACGAGTTCCACGAGTTCGACCCTCTCGGGATTCACCCATTGCGCCATGATGGCCACCTCCTGTGACGATGGTACGGGCGCGGCTCCCGGCCGCTCAGCCCTTCATCAGTTCGGGCCGCTCGGACCGTCGCCGTCCGGGTCGCCGGTGCAGCTGCCCTCGGGGCCGCCGGGGCCGTGCTGGCAGCTGGCCGCGACCGGGATCGATGTATCGGTGGGCGCGAGCCACAGCGCATCGTCCGGCGTGAACCCGGCCTCGACGATGAGCTGCTGGGTTCGCGTCAGCGCCCCGGGGTCGCGTCGTTCCGGGTCCGGGGCCTGCGGGACGTGGTGGACGAACATGCCCACCTTGTCGCACAGCTGCCGGTACGTGCGGGTGTGGAGGATCAGGGCGTGCCAGCCCTCGTCCACGATCCGCGACGGGGCGAGCGGCTCGGAGGCCCCCGCCGCCGCGGCGACGAACTTCACCGCCTCGTCCACGATCCGGCCCGCCAGTTCCTCGGTCAGCTCAGGGTTGTCCCGCAGGACGGTCCCGACGACCTCGGCCCGCTGTGGTCGATCCAGTAACGCAGTAACGTCACGCATGTGCCTTCCTCTCTCTGAGTTGGGGTGCTGCACCGTCTCCGTCCCGGTCGCTGGCCGTCCAAGCGCGCGTCCGGGGCGGGGGCTTGTCTGTCCGGTCATAGGGCAGCGGCGGCGACGGCCTCCCGCACCACGTGGTGCAGCCCGTCTCCGGCGGCGCACCGCTGCCCGGCCCGGCAGCCGGTGCAGCCCACGGCGTGGTCGAGGAACCGGCCCCAGGGTGTCGGCTCGGGCGGGGCGGAGTCGCAGGCTCCCTGGAGCCGTTCGCGGGTGAGCACGGCTGGGTCGAGGTCAGCCGTGGTCGTGGTGACCTGTTGGCGGTGCGTCATTGCTCCCGCCTGGTGGGAAATGGGTCGCGCTGCTTGGGGAAGGTGGGTGCGCAGCCGGGGCAGGCGTAGAGGGTGCGGCCTCCGAGGCTGGCGCCGTGCTCGATCGCGACCACGACGGGCTGGCTGGTGGTCGTCTGGCAGCGGGCGCAGACCTGCGGCATCACCGGTCGCTCTCCTGGCCGTCGCCGGGCTCGGTGAGCAGGACGCTGACCAGGGCTTTGTACAGCAGGTGCGGGTCGGTGAGGTACCGGCCGCGGGTGAACGGGATGCGCCAGTACGAGCCGGGGCGGGCCTGCCGGTCGGCCGGGGGCACGCCGAGGTAGGTGGTGACGCCTTCGGTGTGGGTGAGGACGGTGACTCCGCGCAGGCTCCAGGCGGCGGCTGTGCCGGGCGCGATGAGCCAGTAGAGGGTGTTGCAGCGGTCTTTGATGACGGCGCCGGACTGATCGCCGAGGACATCGAGGGCGCGTTCGCCGACATCCTCCGCAGCGCGGACGGCGTCCCACCACCGGCCTGTCGGTAAGGCTTCGGGCTCGGGCCCGGTCGGCGGTGTCCACTGCTCGGCTCTGGTGGTCATGGTCGACTCCATGCACGGACGGTTCATTGTCCGTCACATCGTGTCGACTTGCGGGGGCGTCAGTGTTCCCGGATACGGAACAATGGCGCCCCTCACGACTGCTACATGCCTACCCACGCGGCCAACGAGGACAGAGATTCAGGAGCCCGCCGCTGACGGCGCACCAGGACGCCGAGGGTCTCCCGCATCAGCGGGTGATATCGGGCCTGCTGCGGAGCGACCTTGCGTGCCCGGAGCAAGAATCGCTCGGCAGGCTCCGTCTTCCCCATCTGCGCGTAGGCCCGGGCCATCTCGATGTAGTACCGGCCGACACGCATCCGCGGATGCGTGTCCGGGAAGTGCAGCTTCTTGGACAGCTTCACCGCCTCGCCCAGCTCGCCCAGCTCCACGTTCGTCGCGACATCGAAGTGCTGCACGTTGGTCAGGCCGAACGACGACCAGTAGACGTCCGGTACGTCCCGACCGATCTTCTTGGCCGTCTCACGTGCGAGGCCCATGTATCCGGTGACGGCATCAGCGTCCCGCGCCTGGGCAGCCGCGATGGCCGACGCAAGGTGCAGGCTGCCGACCACCGCCAGGGCCTCCACGGACTCGGGTTGCTCGGTCTGGTCGATGAGTCGGTGGCCGCGCGTGATGACCTGTAGCGACATCTGATTGTTCCCTCGGCGGAGCAGCATGCTCGACCGCTTGTTCAGACGGATAGCGAGCAACAGCGGGTCCTGTGCCTGCTCAGCCATCCAGCCCATCCGCTCCAGAGCGATGGACGCCAGGTCGTGGTAGCCGACCCGGTAAGCGAACTCGTAGGCGACCCAGTAACACCAGCTCAGCGACGAGGCCGCGCGCCGGTAGCCCTCACCGGGCGACAGGAGGGCGACCATGGTGGTGAGTTCGCCGAGCAGGCCAGGCAGCTTCGACCCAATGACCTTGTACTCGGTGGCTGAGGCCCCGTCGCAGAGCGCTCGGACGTCGCTCTCTACCTGGTCGATGCGCCTGGGGGTGATGTGAGGGTCCGGCCCGAGGTCGTACATGTCGAGAGCCTCGGACAGGGGTGAGATCAGGCGGTCGAGATGGTCCTGCCGCAACTCGGACATGTACGGCTGTCCGTTGAGCACGGCGATGTCGACCTGGAGAACGCGCGCGACAGCGGCTACGACAGAGGGCGTGGCTGGCGCCAAGCCCCGCTCGACCTTGGCGATCGTGCCCCGGGAGAGGAACGCTCGTTGCGCGAGGGCGGTCTGTGTGAGTTGACGCAGCTTCCGGTAGTCCGCGATCCGTGTACCGGTGTGTTCCTCATTGCTCCGCGGCATGCTGAACTCCGTTCTGCCCTGGACACCCAGAACGGTACCCGCGGCCAACCCAGCGGGGACGCCTGAACAGCCCCGTTCCGGTAGGAACCAGCGCGCTTCCTTGACACGGCGAAGGCCGTACGAGGGGCACAGCGCCAAGCGCCAGCTGTCGGGTCTCGGGCGATGGTCGACATCGGGGGCGTCACTTGGCTGCGGCCGACGCTTCCCGCAGGGCGGCAGCGGCGCCGTGCGTGATCGGGGCGCCGTGGCCGAATGCCGCCGCCTCGACGTCGAGCTCGGCCAGCCGGTGCAGCGATTCGAAGGCCCGGGCGCGGTCGGTGTTGAAGACGCCCAGCATCGTCCGGCCGACGTTGGCGACCGCGTCGCCGGTGAACAGGACCCTTGGCCCGGGCAGGTGGAGCGCGATCGAGCCGTCCGTGTGGCCCGGCACCGCGACGACCACCGCGCCGCCGCCGAACGGCAGCACCTCGCCGTCCTCGACCTCGCGGTCCACTCGGCACGGCGGCGCGGGCGGCAGCGTCGGGAGAGCCGCCTTGATCGGTACCTCGAATGGCTCCAGCACCGGTGGTGCCCCGGCCGCCTCGCCCCGGATCACCGGGGCCTCCAGCCGATGCGCGACCACCTCCGCTCCGTGCCGGTTGGCCAGCTCCGCCGCCGAGCCGGTGTGGTCCTCGTGCCAGTGCGTCAGCACGATCCGCCGCAATGCACTGTCGAGGGCGGTTTCGATTTCCGCCGCGCGGTCGGCCGTCCCGGTGTCGATGAGGGTCAGCCCGTCGTCGTCCCGCCACAGGTAGGCCGCCCCCACGGGGAAGCGGAGCATGCGCAGTCTCGGTAGTACCTCGACGATCTCCATACCGGGCAGCCTGCACGACCGCACTCACGGCTGCCCGGCCGTTCGCTGAGGGCTCATGCATGGTCGAAGCATGCCCATGGTGGAGGATGGAGGCCGAGTGCCATCAGTGGAGATCCGAGATCGAGGAGAACCCGGAGTGACCCCCGAGCAGCTGCGCTCCTTCTGCGTGTCCTTCAACGCGGCCGCGGAGGAGTTCCCCTTCCCCCGGGTGCCGGAGATCTCGGCCTTCAAGGTGTGCGGCAAGATCTTCGCGCTGTCGACCCTGGACGCGCGTCCCCTCACCGTGAATCTGAAGTGCGAGCCCGAGGTCGCGGTGCGGCTGCGCGCTGATCACCCGGGACTGATCGTGCCGGGGTGGCACATGAACAAGCGCCACTGGAACACCGTGACGGTGGACGGCGATCTTCCGGACCAGCTGGTCCGGGAGCTGATCGAGGACTCCTACGACCTGGTGGTCGCGGGTCTGCCGAAGGCCGAGCGGCTGCGGCTCGACCGCCCCTGAGCGGTGCTCAGGACTCGGCCGACAGCCGGAATCGCGCGATGCGCACCCTTTCCGCCGCGGCCAGCGCCTCCTCGTGTGTGGGGTGGCGGTCGCGGGGCAGCCCGGCGTACGGGTCCCGGATCGCGCCGGGGCCCTTGCGCTGGACGAGTTCCTCCAGCAGGCCCGCCACCTGCTCCCGGTCCTCGACGGCCGTGGCCTCGGCCCGTACCTCGCGGCCGCGCAGCCGCAGTCGTACAGTGCGGCCGTTGCGGAAGTTGCTCATCCAGCCGGTCCGCGCGCCGAAGGCCCACAGCTCGTCGGGGGCCCATAGGTAATAGGCCACCGGGATCGCGTAGGTGCGCCCGGTCTTGGCGCCCGCATAGGTGAGCAGCATGAGCCGACCGCTCACCAGCGGGTGCAGCCGGGACCTGAGCAGCGGGCGGACGACGCGGTTCGCGGCGTTGAACAAGCTCTCCGGCGGGTGCCAGCGCGTGCGAGCCATATGATCCGGACTCCTCCGTCGGCATCGTCTGCCCCGCCAACCTAGGGCTGGTCCACCGGTGCTGACAACGACTCAGTTGAGCGGTCGAGCGGGTAAATCCGGTGAGGGCGTGCCGCGTGGTTTCTAGGGTGGGGCCTGTGCTGTCCCGTCCTTCTTTCATCAACGACGACACCGTCGCGCGTGCGGTCGCCGCGCACTGGCTGCCCGAGGCCGCCGAGGTGGGCTACCTGCCCTGGGGATTCGGCGCGCACCACTGGCGGACGGCCGGGGGCGGGACGACGCTGTTCGTCACGTTGGACCAGCTGGCGCCCCGGCATACCGCGGCGTCGCTGGAGGCCGCGTACGCGGGGGCCGCGGCGCTGGGGGCCGTAGGGCTGGACACGGCGTGCGCGCCGTTGCCCGCCCGGTCCGGGCGGTTCACCGTGGACGTCGGAGCCGGGTGCTCAGCGTGACGCCGTGGCTGGAGGGACGGTCCCCGACGGAGGCGGAGGCGCGCGAGCCGGACCACGTCCAGGATGTCCTCGCCGCGCTGGCCGCACTGCACGGTGCCGCGCCGCCGGACGGCCTGCGGCGCTGGGCTCCCCGGGTCGGCCCCGGGTTCGCCGACGCGCTACGGGCGCGCACCGCCCGGCCCTGGACGTCCGGCCCGCTGGCGGAGGAGGCCCGGACCGCGATCGCCGACCGGGACGAGGCGATCACGCGCTGGACGGGCCGGTACCTCGAACTGGCCGACCTCGCCCGCGCGCACCAGGACTCCTGGGTGCCGACCCACGGCGAGCCGCATAATGACAACCAGGTCGTGGACGCCCACGGGCTGAGGCTGGTCGACTGGGAGTCGCTGGCCCTCGCAGCGCGCGAACGGGACTACGCCGACCTGCTCGCCGCGAGCGCGGCCGACCGCCCGCACGCCGACCCCGCGATGGTCGAGCTGTTCGCGCACGACTGGCGGCTGTCCGAGATCGACGAGTACGCGCGCTGGTTCGCCGCCGCGCACACCGGTACCGAAGACGACCACACGGCTCTGGAGGGGCTGCGCGAGGAATTGTCAGCGGCCCTGTGAGCCAGAGAGCAGTGATACCCGCTGGCCCTCGGAGGTCACCGTCAGCTCGAACGCGTCGGCGCCTGGGCTTCCGGCGGCAACGAAGTCGTCGTATACGGCCGTGACTTCCTGCCACAGGTCGCGGGGGCCGTAACTCCACGTCTCCTGGGCGTTGACCGTGGCAGCCGATCCCTCCCGGTCGTGGAGCCACATCTGGTACGCACCATCCTGCGTCCCGTCGGCCATGACCACGCCCGGCAGCCGCGCGCCCGCGTAGAGGGCGAAGCCCAGATCGGCCAGCGCGTCGAGGGGCAGTGACCCCGGGGTGCCGCGGCGGCCGGTGCCGCTGTCCACGGGGGCGTCCGGCCGGGGGCGTTCGGAGCGCATCGGCATGAACCTGGCGCCTCCGACGAACCGGCCGCGGGCCGTGCCGTCCGCGGCCGTCTCAAGCCGTACCAGGGCGCCGGACCAGAAGTCCCCGGCCAGCGGCGCGACGATGATCCCGCCCACGGCGGTCTGTTGTACCCAGGCGTGGGGGACGCGGCGCACGGAGCAGGTGGCGATGATCCGGTCGTACGGTGCCGCGGGTTCCCAGCCGCGCGCACCGTCGCCGCATACGACGCCGGGGTGGTAACCCGATTCCTCGATGACCTTCGCGGCTCTCTCCGCCAGGACCTCATCGACCTCGACCGTGGTGACGCTCTCGCTGCCCAGCCGCTCGGCGAGCAGCGCCGCGTTCCAGCCGCTGCCGGTGCCGATCTCCAGTACGCGGTACCCGGCGGCGATGTCGAGCGCGCCGAGCATCCGGGCCACCATGGTGGGCATGGAGTTGGACGAGGTCGCCAGCCCCGGGCCGTCGCCGCGTCCGTCGTCCACCTGGGTGACGATCGGTACGTCGCGGTAGATCAGGTCCCACCAGGCGTCGTCCGTCGTGACCGGCACGCAGGTGGCCTGCTGCTCCCAGATGTCCGAGGGGATGAAGCGGTGGCGCGGCACGGCCTCGAACGCGCCGCGCCAGTCCGTGGACAGGGCCCCGGACGCGGTGAGCGCGTCCAGGAGTGCGATGTGGCGTTCCTGCCACCGCTCGGTCAACGGGTCCTCACCTTTGCTTCGACGGCTGATCGCCGTCCGGCGGGGGAGGCGGCGGGGGCGACCACGGTTTGATCGGGGCGGGATCGCCCTTGTGCTTGTTCTCGGCGATCACTGGCTGCCTCCGGGGTGTTCATTATCGCGGAACGGGAGGTGGGCACGCAGGCCGCGCGGATATGACGAGTGTGCCCCGCGGCGCTGGAGCTGGGCTTGATCGCGGTGGGGACCCGTCGGGGTGGGTTATCCACAGGCTCAGGCGGTTGTCGGTGGGTGGCCGTACGGTGATGCCTGTCCTTATTCACGCTGCTGGGCTGCGCGTGACTCGGATGCGGAAGGCCGGGCCCTACAGCACGGGTCCGGCCTTCGTCCTGCCTTCACCGCAGGTGGGACGTGTCGTTGTAGGTGAGGAGTGTGGCGGGGAAACCCGGGCGGTAGCGGAGGACGGTCAGGGCCGCGTTGTCGTGGTCGAGGCCCAGCCAGCGCCAGGGCGGGGCGTCGAGCGCGGCTCGGACGAGCCAGGCGATGAGGAAGTTGTGGGTGACGACCAGTTCGTGGCGGTCCTCGGCGCCGGGCACCGGGCCCGTGAAGCGCGCCAGCGCCTCCTTGGCCAGCCGCGGGCCGAGGGCACGCTCTTCCGCCGGGACGCGGTGGACGAAGTCGAGGAACAAGTCGGCGGAGTCGGGCGGCAGTTCGGCGCGCTCCGGCGTATGCGGGACGTAGTCCCCGGCCGGTTCGCACGCGTGCGCCGGTACGCCGTCGAGCTCGGCGGCGATCAGGCGTGCCGTCTGGGCGGCGCGGGGGAGCGGGCCGTGGTGGATGGCGGTCAGCGGGACGTTCCGGAGCCGCTTGCCGAGCAGAGCGGCCTGGCGGCGGCCGTCGTCCGTCAGCGCGCTTTCGTCCGGGGTCGCCTCGCCGTGCCGGGTCAGATAGAGGTGGCGGGTGGCGTGCGCGGTCATGGGTCCCCTCGCGGTCAAGGGTGCGGAGCACCCCGGTAAACGGCGTACGGATCAGCAGGCGTACGGAGGGGAGACGGCGCCGCTATCGGCCCGGTTCCGGCTCGCCCGGGGTCAGCCGCACCACGGTTTCGGCGAGTTGGACGCACACCTGCTCGATCTGCCGCCGCGTGTGGTCGCGCTCGGCGATGATCGCCGCGAGGAGGAGGGCGGTCAGGGTGGTGGAGCCGTTGAACGCCTGGAGGGTGACCATCCGGGTCAGCAGCGAGTGGCCCGCGAAGGGACCGACGCCCTCGGCCGTGGCCTGGATCGCGAGGACGGTGACGATGAGCGAGCAGGGCGCGGCGCCGGGGAGCTGGAAGCGGAGGGCCGCCCAGATGAGGAAGGGGAAGACGAGGAAGAGCAGGCTGGCGGCCGTACGGGTGGCCACCAGCATGACGGCCGCCGTGCCCAGCGGCAGCGCGGCCGCCTCCAGCCAGCGGTACGGGGAGACGCCGCGCGGGAGGCGGGCCCGGCGGGCGGCCAGCAGCAGGGGCGTGACGACCAGGACGCCCATCGCGTCCCCGGTCCACCAGACCGACCAGGTGGGCCAGAAGGCGTTCGCGGGAAGGGCGTCCGTGAGGACGAGGACGGCGGTGCCCAGCGTGGAGCTGATCAGCATTCCGGCCAGGGCGCCGAGGAAGACCAGGGCCAGCGCGTCCCGCAGCCGGTTCAGTTCCGTACGGAAGCCCGCCCGCCGCAGCAGCAGAAAGGCGAAGAGCGGGGCCAGCGTGTTGCCCGCGACGATCGCGAGGACGGCGAGCGGCGCGGGGCCGATGGGGGCGTTGACCGCGAGGGCGCCGAGGGCGGTCCCGGGCCAGCTGCGCGGGCCGAGCAGGAGCAGGCAGGCCAGCGCGATCCCGGTCGGCGGCCACAGCGGGGTGACCTGACCGCGTACCAGTTCCTGCAACAGACCGAGCTGGGCGCCCGCGTAGTAGACGGCGGCCACGGCGAGGGTCAGGGCGGCGCCGCGCAGGGGCGCGGGTACGTGGCGTCGGATCGTCCCGCTGCCGCCGCCCGCATGGCCGGACGCGCTGCCGCCCGCGTTGCCGACCACGTCGTCGGTCTCGCGCTCGTCGCCCCGGCCATCGCCCACCACAGCGGCCATGACACTACGGACGGCCCGGTGGGCAGGGGCGGACACGCGGACCGGCCCGGGCCGCCCGCCGTACGGGTGAGCCGTCAGGGTGGGCCGTATGGGTGACCCGTACGGGTGAGGCCCAGCGCATATGCGCACCGGCCTTGCCCACTTCCGCGCGAGACGCCACCGTTGTCCACCAAATGGGCGCGCGCCGCGTGCCCGCATTCGACTGGGACCGGAGGTGCCATGGGACCGCTCGTTCCACCCCTCGTTCCACCGTATGAGACCGTCGGCGAAGGCCCGCACCATGTCATGGCGGTGCACGGCTGGTTCTCGGACCGCGCCGCCTACGCCGCGATGCTGCCGCACATCGACCGGCGCGCGTTCACCTACGTACTGCCCGACCTGCGTGGCTACGGGGAGGCACGTGACATCCCCGGAGCGTTCACGACCAGCGAGGCGGGCCGGGATCTGCTCGCGCTCGCCGACCACTTGGAGTGGGAGCGGTTCTCGCTGCTCGGGCACTCGATGGGCGGCGCCGTCGTCCAGCGCGTGCTGGCGGCGGCCCCGCACCGCGTCCGGCGGCTGGTCGGGGTGGCCCCCGTACCGGCGAGCGGGGTGCCGATGGAGGGTGAGCAGTGGGAGCTGTTCGCCTCGGCCGCCGACCGGCCCGAGTGCCGACGCGCGATCATCGACCTCACCACCGGCGGCCGCCATCCGGACGCCTGGCTCGACCTGATGGTCCGGCATTCGGTGGAGCACAGCGATGCCAAGGCGTTCCGGGCGTGGCTGGACTCCTGGGCGCTGGAGGACTTCCACGAGGACGTGGACGGCGCCGAACTGCCGGTGCGGGTGGTGGTCGGTTCCCATGATCCGGCGCTCACCGCGGAGGTGATGCGCCGGACCTGGCTGCGCTGGTACGCCAATGCCGACCTGGTCGAGCTGGCGTCGGCGGGGCACTACCCCGCCGACGAGACGCCGCTGGAACTCGTCCGGGCCGTGGAGGACTTCATAGCCGGTGGCGCGTAGTCCGTGCGGAGGGGGCGGAGAGGGCGGAGCGGGGCGAGGGGTCCGTAGGGGTGGGCGAGGCGGAGGCGGACGGCGAGGCGGAGTGCGCGCGATCGCGCTTCGCCTCGCTCCGCTGATAGCGCGCCTCGCTCTTCCGGTACTGGGGCAGCAGCGTGTTGACGATCCGGTCCACATAGCCGCGGGTCTCGTGGATGGTCGGGACGCCGCGCGCCCTGAGCACCGCGCCCGGTCCGGCGTTGTACGCGGCCAGGGCGAGCCGCGTCCGGTTGCCGGGGAGCTCCTCGACCACGCCGTACAGATGGCACATGTAGTGCGCCTGGGAGGGGATCGCGTCCCGGGGCTCCCAGACGTCGGCCTTGCCGTCGCCGTTGCCGTCCCGCCCCCACTCCTTCCAGGTGTCCGGGGCGAACTGCGAGATGCCCTGGGCGTGTCCGGAGTCCGCGTCCCGCCGCCAGCCGCTCTCCGCGTGGATCTGCGCCGCCAGCAGCGGCACGCTCAGCGGGGAGCAGACCTTCGCCGCCCGCTCCACGATCGGACGCCGCGCGTCCGGGATGGTGGGCAGCTCGGGCTCGGAGGGCGTCATGATCTGCCGTACGACGAGGACGGCGGCGACGACCAGCGCGAGGCCGACGACGAACGCCGCGAACATCCCGGCCGCGCGGCTCAGCATGCCGGGGCCGGAGCCGGGGCCGGGGGGACGAAGTGACGCGTGGGACGCCTGAGTCGCATGGGGAGGACCGTAACGGCAATTCCCGGGCGATCCGTAATCGACCGCGAAAACGGCGCCAGGACAGGCGTGAACGTACCTGACGGGTGCGGTTACGGGCCAGGAATGCTACGGGGCCGGGGCCGCTACGGGGCCGGGACCGGGGGCACGGGGCCCGCGGCCACCGTCAGATGCCCGGCCTCGTCCTCGGCCGGACGCTTCATCACATACGCGGCACCCGCGCCCGCCGCGAACAGCGCGAGGACCGAGACCGCCGTGCCCAGCCAGCTGGCGCCGAGCCACTGGCCGCCGACGTAGCCGAGCGCCACGCTGTACGCGGCCCAGGCCAGACCGGCCACCACCGACCAGGGCAGGAATTCCGTCACCCGACGGTGTGCCGCGCCCGCGCTCAGGCTGACGACCGACCGCCCGGCGGGGGCGAAGCGCGCTATGACGACGAGCGGTCCGCCGCCGCGCACGAGCGCGGTGCCCAACTTCTCCTGGGCGGAGGTGAGTCGGCGGGAGCGGGCGATGGCCCGGTCGAGCCGGTCGCTGCCGCGCCAGGCCAGCCGGTAGGCGACCATGTCGCCGAGGACGGAGGCGGTCGCGGCGCACAGCAGCAGCGCGAACATCGCGGGGAAGTCGGCCGCGTCGGCCTGGCGCACCACGCCGACCGGGTCGACTGTGGTGCCCGCGGCGGCGGTGGCGGCCGTGATGACGATGAAGCCGCTCGGCAGAACGGGCAGGAAGACGTCGAGTAGGACCGAGACTGCGATGACTGCGTAGATCCATGGGGTGTTGGTCAGCGACCCCAAATGTTCCAACAACGTTCTTCTCCCGATCCCGTTCCCCCGCCGCCGCGTCCTCTTCCGCGCGGGGCGGTCGGGAGCGGCCTTACAGCCATACAGCGTACGCCTGTGACCGTTGAGGATAGCGGTAAGGGGTGACGATGCTGTTCGAATCACGCCATGCGGGACACGTGGTCCCGCATGGCGCGATTCACCGCACGTTCACGGTCGGGACGTTTGCGCCTCGCCGGTCAGACCGCGCTCGGCTGCCGCCGCGGTTCGGCCGCCGCCGAGGACGCGCGGGACGAGCCGAAGATCCGGTCCAGCGCCCACGGGCCCGGGCCGGTGAAGATGATCAGCAGGAACGCCCAGCAGAACATGGCCGCCGGCTCGCCGCCGTTCTGCAGCGGCCACAGCTTCTCCGGCTGGTGCTCGTGGAAGTACGCGTAGGCCATCGAGCCCGAGGAGATGAACGCGGCGGTGCGGGTGCCGAGGCCCAGCATCACCAGCGCGCCGCCGACGAGCTGGATCACCGCGGCATACCAGCCGGGCCAGATACCGGCCTCGACGGTCTTGCCGGTGCCCATCATGCCGCCCATCCAGCCGAGCAGCGACGAGGCGCCGTGGCAGAAGAAGAGGAGGCCGACGACGATCCGGAAAAGGGAGAGTGCGTACGGTCTGCCGGTGTCCAGCAGACCTCCGATGGAGCGGGGGGAGGTGTCGGGGGACATGAGGGGATTGCTCCTTGTTCCTGGGGACGGAGAAACAGCGGGAACGCTAGGTTAGGTTCCCCTCATTTTTATTTGCAAGTTCAAGTTCCTGCCAATGTGGGCGCCCGGGAAGGGCCTTCGGGGCCGCGTCCGGGCCGCTCCTCAGAGCCCCGCGGCGCACATCGGCGCGATTTTCCGGGGCGGTTCGGGCGTCGTCGAGAGGCGCAGCGCGGCGCGCGCCACCGCGTCCGTGTCACAGAGGGTGACGGAATTCACGCCGGGGCGCGCCCCCGCCGCGGTCACCCAGTGGACGCCCTCCGTCGGCACCCCGACCGCGAAGCGCCGCGGATGCGGCCGCCCCTGCGCGTCCACGATCCGGAAGGGGGCCGGGGTGACGTCCAGTCCGCCCGTCTCGTAGCCCTCTACTCGGTGTGGTCGGCACTGCCCGGCGCTCAGCAGTCCGCTCAGCAGTGGATCGGCGGTGCGGCGCAGATCCGGTTCCGGCAGCCGCGCCTCGATCAGCGTCCGGGCGACGACCGCGGGGCCGGGGATCTGGGTCGAGCGGGCGGCGAAGCCCGGTCGATCTGATGGCCCATCAGGTATTTTGGATGTGACGTCCAGACCCGGACCAAGGATCTCAAGTACCCCCGCCTCGATCAGTGCGGCCATCTCCTCGATCCGGCGGCGCGGCGGGCCGATCGACAGGAACGCGTTCAGCGGGGTGTACCAGCGGTCGAGATGGGCCCGGCGCGAGACCCCGGTGAGCCCGCCGTGGTCGACGATCAGCCGCACCTCGTTGCGGAGGTCGCGCAGGACGTCGAGCGCGGCCTTGACCGGACCGGTCACATTGCCGAGCCGGGCGTGGGCCGCGTCGGCGCGTGCGTAGGCCAGCAGCCACCGCCGGAAGACGTCACGCGTGGTGAACTTTTGTTCACGATGGGGCTGGGAGACCGTCTCCCAGCACCACCGCCCGGCTGCCGAAATACCGAACTCCAGGAGCACGGCGGCCTCTTCGGGGGAGCCATGAGAAGTGGCCAAAAAGTGACGTCGGAAGTGTCGTGGGACGCCCGGGCCTTGGCGGGACAGCAGGGCCTCGTAGTAGACGGTTTCGGCCTCCTTGGCCACCAGCGGCCACACCTCCGCGAGGAAGTCCGGCGGCTCGCCGGAGTCCGCGCGCTTGCGGAAGCCTTCGAGGACGTCCGGCGTCAGCAGCAACGGGGTGTGACGGCCGTGTGCGCCCTTCGCGTTGTCGCCGCGGGCGTGGTACGGAATGCCGCGGCGGGAGCCCGCGTACAGCCGTGGCTCGCGGCCCGAGGGGTGGTAGACCAGCTCCGCGAAAGCTTCCTCCGAAGCGGCGGTGTACGAACCGCCGCGGCCCTCGGTGAGCAGCGCCATGTGGTCGAAGAAGTTGAGGCCGAGGCCGCGGAGCAGCACGGGCTCGCCGGGCGCGATGGGCGACAAGTCGACATCGGCGGGGTTGGCGGGCGGGTAGTAGCGCAGCCCGTGCCGGGCCGCGTGGGCGCCGAGCCGCTGCTCCGTCTCGTCGGGGGTGCGGGGCAGATGGCCCTGGGCCAGAACGACGGCGCGCAGTCCGCCGAGGCGCGTGCCGTCGTCGAGGGCCAGGGTCTGGGTGCCGTCCGGCGCCTCCTCCAGGCCGGTGGCCCGGGCCGGGTGGGGGCGGACGGTGACGGTGTCGGGGGCGGTGCGGACGACCTCGGCGAACACCCACTCCAGGTAGCTGCCGTAGAGGGCGCGGCTCGGATAGTCGTCCGGGCCGAGCGAAGGGGCGGGGGCGCTGTCGCCCGTGGTGGCCCACTCGTACAGGCTCGGCCCGGTGCGTATCGGCCCGTCGCATTCGACGCTCTCATCGGTGAACAGGGTCACCTGCGAGGCGACGGTGTTCATCAGCAACTCGCCCGGCTGTGCCGTCCGCCACACGCGCCCCGCGCCCGGCGGGGACGGGTCCACGAGGTGCACGGTCAGCCTGGTCCCCGGCGTCAGCTCCGGCGCGGAGGCACAGAGGCGCTCCAGCACGCTGGTGCCGCGGGGACCGGCCCCGACGATGGCTATGGCGTGGGGGTCTCCGGCCAAGGTGTTACTCCCGGGGCAGATGTGACGCAGGATTTTGCCCATCATGCCGTTCGCCCCGCGGGTTTCCACCCGCGGAGCGGAACGTCTGCCTCCGTTGTGTCCCGTATCACTCCACCGGTGCTCCTCGGCCCTCCGGCCAGGACGTCCGCAACGGTGTGGTCAGCTGCGGCTCCGGCGACTGGGCCGACTGGACCGCCTGGTCCAGACGCAGCCGCACGGCCCCGCCCTGGAGTGTCAGCGTCATCAGCTGGTTGCCGAACCAGGGGCCGCCCGTCTTGCGCCAGCGCAGCCGGGGCGCCGGGACGCGGCCGTGGCGGGTGAAGAGGCGGCCCAGGGCGCGGCCCGCCCGGCTCCAGCCGAAGCGGAAGCCGAGGCGGATCGAGGCGTGGATGCTGTTGTGCACGGGGGAGCAGGTCAGCTGGCGGACCGCGCTGACCGGGCGGCGCGGCCAGCGGGACCAGTCCGGTTCGGCGATGTACGCATGGTGGACGTCGCCCGACAGCACACTGATCGTGGCGGGCGCGTCGGCTCCCTCGCCGACCTCGGCGATCAGATCGGTCAGGTCGTCGAAGGACTCGGGGAAGGCGGCCCAGTGCTCCAAGTCGCCGCGCTGCCGCAGGTCCTCGCCGATACGCGCCCAGCGCGCCCCGCGACGGCCGCCGCACACCGAGGCGTTCCACGCCTCCACGTCGTGCACGAAGTGCGGCAGCAGCCAGGGCAGGGAGGTGCCGATGAGGAGGTGGTCGTAACTCCCGGCGGCGTCCAGCGCCTGTTGCCGCACCCAGGCCAGCTCCTTGGCCTCCACCATCGCGCGCGTGCCCTCGCCCAGCACCCGGGCGCCGCGCGTGTCGACCATCAGCAGCCGCACCGGGCCGAAGTCGCGGCGGTAGCTCCACCGGGTGTACGCGGGGTCGGCGTCGGCGCGGTCGGCGAAGGCCCGCAGCGCCTCCGTACCGTCCTCGGCGTCCCGTACCGCCGCGTACAGGCCGTCGGCGGCGAGTTCGGCGGGGGAGAGGTTGCCCAGGTGCTGGTGCACCCAGTACGACATCAGCCCGCTCAGGATGCGCTCGCGCCACCACGGCGTGGCGCGCATCCGGTTCAGCCACGCCTCGCTGGTGTTCCAGTCGTCTATGACGTCGTGGTCGTCGAAGATCATGCAGCTGGGCACGGTGGACAGCAGCCAGCGCACCTCGGGGTCGAGCCAGGACTCGTAGTACAGCCGCGTGTATTCCTCGTAGTCCGCGACCTGGTCGCCCGGCGGCTCCGACAGATCGCGGCGTGTCGCGAGCCAGCGGCGGGTCTCGGCGGACGTCTCGTCCGCGTACACCTGGTCGCCCAGCAGCACGAGCACATCGGGGCGCGGGGCCCCGGGCGAGGTGGCGAGGGTGTGCGCGAGGGTGTCCAGCGCGTCGGGCCCCACCGGGTCGTGCGAGGCGTCGGACGGCGGCGCGGCCCACCGGCAGGAGCCGAAGGCGACCCGCACGGGCCCTGAGGCGCCGGAAGCGTCGCCGGACGTGTCGCCGGAGACGCCGCCGGACACGTCGGGCGTGCGGATCGTGGAATCCGGGAAGCGGGAGTCCGGCAGCGGCCACACCTGCTCGCCGTCCAGCAGCACCCGGTACGCCGTCTCACCGCCCGGCCGCAGCCCGGTGACCGGGATCAGCGCGTAGTGATGTCCGGCGATCCGCCAGGTGCGGGCCGTGCCGCCCGCGCCGTCGGCGCAGCGCACCTCGGCCTCGCAGGGCCGGTCGGCCTCCACCCAGACGGTCGCGTCCGTCCCCGTCTCCCAGTCCACGTGCCGCAGCAGTGGTCCCAGGCGCAGCCCGGCCATCCGGCCCTCCTCGTCGCTCCGCGTCCGTACCGTACGCGTCGTACGGTACGGAACGTCGGAGACGGCCTCGCGGTTCCGCTGGGTGATCAGCAGCCGTTGAGGATGCCGCTCAGCGCGGACTTCTCCGCCGAGTCGATGTTGAGCTTGTAGGTGGACTTCACCGAGACCCACATGCGGGCGTACATGCAGTGGTATGAGGCGAGCGGCGGCAGCCACTTGGCCGGGTCCTTGTCGCCCTTGGCCTGGTTGACGTTGTCCGTCACGGCTATCAGCTGCGAGTGGGTCAGGTCGTTGGCGAGGGCCTGGCGCTGGGCGGTGGTCCAGCTGCTGGCGCCGGACTTCCACGCCTCGGAGAGCGGGATGACGTGGTCGATGTCCACGTCGGAGGCGGCGGTCCAGGTCTCGCCGTCGTACGCGGACTTCCAGGTGCCGCTGGTGGAAGCACAGCTGGAGTCGGTCTGGACGTTCGTGCCGTCGCGCTTGAGGACCTCCTCACGGGTGTTGCAGGAGCCGCTCTGGGTGATCCAGTGCGGGAACTTGTCCCGGCTGTAACCGTCGGACGACCCCTCGGCCTTGACGGTCAGCGCGGCCAGCTGGGTGCGGGCGGTGGCGGCGCTCGGCGGGGTGGGCGGGGCGGCCTGGGCGGACGGTCCGCTGAGCACCAGCGTGCCCAGCAGCCCGGCGAACCCGCCGAAGACGGCGGCGCGACGCGCGTAGACGCGCCGACGGTCGTGCATGTGAGACATGCGAACTCCCTAGAAGTGGGGGGTCGTTGGCCACGGCAACGCGGCCATCGTCATGGCGCCAGGTGGACGTGGGGCAGGCGCCAGGTAACAGAGTGGCGACGCGGTCATGTCAACGCAAGGGGCTTCAGAAATCGAAGGGGTAAGTGATTGCGCCCCGGCGCCGCCGTCGCCCGCCGCGCCGGGCCCGCGTGCCGCTGTTCCACCCCAGGGGCGCATGTGGGTGGTGACCCGCTGGCCTGCGCGCCGGGGGCATCCCGTACGCTGGTCGGCAGCAGAAGGGGAGTAGCTCCTCGCCGGACCGTCGACATACTGCCCGCCCCTATGAGGTGCGGGCCGGCGCCCGGAGCGTACGAGGCCACCGCCGCGTGAGGCGGGCCCGCGTACGCCAGCGAGACCTTCGGCCGCAGTGTCCGACGCTGCCGTGCCGAAGCGACCCCTTTCCCCGGGCCCCTCGGTGCGGCCCGACCCTAAGAGGTATCCAGCCCGTGTTCAGCTTCACCGTCGCCGCCGTGGTCTTCGGCGTCGTCTTCCTCGCCGAGCTGCCCGACAAGACCGCCCTGGCCGGGCTGATGCTCGGCACCCGCTACCGCGCCTCGTACGTCTTCGCCGGCGTCGCCGCCGCCTTCGCCCTCCACGTGGGGATCGCCATCGCGGCGGGCAGCGTGCTCGGCCTGCTGCCGCACCGCTTGCTCCAGACGGTCGTCGGCGTGCTCTTCCTCGGCGGCGCGGCGATCCTGCTGCTGAAGAAGGATGACGAGGAGGAGGAGATCACCAAGCCCGCCGATCAGTCCTTCTGGAAGGTGTCCGGGGCGGGCTTCATGCTGATCCTGGTCGCCGAGTTCGGCGATCTCACCCAGATCATGACCGCCAACCTCGCCGCCCGCTACGACGATCCGCTGTCGGTCGGCGTGGGCGCGGTGCTCGCCCTGTGGGCGGTCGCGGGGCTGGGCATCCTGGGCGGCCGCACCCTGATGAAGTACGTACCGCTGCGGCTGATCACGAAGATCGCGGCGCTGGTGATGCTGGCGCTGGGCGGCTTCAGCCTGTACGAGGCGATCGCGGCGTAAGCCGTTGAGCCGCTGAGCCGCCCTTGGGCGGTGTACGGGTGCCGGGGCGCTCAGCCCGGGAGGCCCGCGGGGTCCGCGGGGTCCGGGAGGTCCGCGAGATGCAGCCGCAGGCCGCCCTCGCCGGGCAGTGCCTCGACCCGCACCTGTGCCAGGTCCCGTACGTGGGCGTCCGGCGCGTGGGCCGCGGCCCGCGGTCCTACGCCGACCACGCGCATCCCGGCCGCCCGGCCCGCCGCGATGCCGACCTCCGAGTCCTCGAAGACCACGCAGTCCCGCGGCGCGAAGCCCAGTTCGGCGGCGCCCTTCAGAAAGCCCTCCGGGTCCGGCTTGCTCGCCCCGACCCGCTCCGCCGTCACCAGGGTGGCGGGCAGCGGCAGTCCGGCCGCGCCCATCCTGGCCCGGGCCAGGCCGTCGTCGGCGGAGGTGACGAGGGCGTGCGGCAGACCGGCGAGCGCGGCCATGAAGGCGGGCGCTCCGGTGATCGGCACCACGCCGTCCAGGTCGGAGGTCTCCCGTTCGAGCATCCACTGGTTGTCGGCCAGGTTCCGCTCCACCGGCCGGTCCGGCAGCAGCGCCGCCATGGTGGCGTGCGCCTGGCGGCCGTGGACCACCCGCAGGACGTATCCGGGGTCCAGCCCCCGTGCGGTGGCCCAGATCCGCCAGTAGCGCTCGACCACGGCGTCCGAGTTCACCAGCGTGCCGTCCATGTCGAGCAGCAGGGCGCGGGCGGTGAGCGGCATGGGGGACTCCAGGGCGCGGCGGTGGACGGGCGGGCCGAAAGAGACACCAAGTGGCTCCGCCCGCCGGTCAGGGAAAACGGGCGGAACCACTTTGTTCCTCCACGATACAAAGCAGTCCGCCCGTACGCCAGTGGCCGGGGGTGTCTTTCGGTTCCGTCTTGCGTCCGGCCCTCGATTTCTACGGTTCGTCGGTCCGGGATTCGAGGTCGCGGCGGGTGTTCTCGCCGTAGACCCCCTCCGGGTCCCCCTTGATGTCGTACCGGTCCTGGTACGACGCGACCGCGTCCTTCACCCCGTCGTCGTACTCGCCGTCCGCGGAGCCGATGAACATCAGCAGCTGGGTCAGCCGCTTCTGCAGCTCGGTGACCTCGGCCCCGCTGTCGCCCTCGCTCAGCACCGGCGGGCCGGTGGGTTCGGGGGTCTTCGTGGGCTCGTCGGACGGCTGCTCGGTCGGCTGCCGCGTCTTGTCCGGCGTGCTGGGCCTGTCCGGCTTCGGGTCGGCGGTCGGGCGCTTCGTGGGCGCCGCCGTGGGCGTACGGGGCGCCGGTGGTGCCGCACGGTCCTGGTCCCGGCTCGTGCTCGGCGGCTGCGCGGGGGACTGCGTGGGACGGGGCTTCTTGCTCGGCGAGGAGCTGTGGGACGGGGTATTGCCCTCGTCCTCGGCAGGCGGCTCGTCCGGGACGCTGGTCTGCGTATCGGCGAGCGCGCCGTCGCCGTGCTTGCCCGCGTTGTCCCTGTTGCCGCCCAGCAGGCCGGTGGTGAAGGCCAGCGTTCCGGCCACGACCACCGCGGCGGCCCCCGCGACCGCCGTGGCGACGGGCTTGCGGCGGCTCTTGCGGCGGCGGCCACCGCCGCCATCGGCGCTGCTGACGGTCTCGTGGTCGGCCCCGCCGCCGTGCCCGTCTCCCTTGAGGGCCCCCTTGGCGGCTCCCGGGGCGGCTCCCGAGGCAGCCCCCGGGGCGCGGCTGTCGCGGCGGCCCGCCGCGGTGATGCGGTCGATCACCCGGGTGCGGTCGACGGGCCCGCCGGGGGTGATGCGGTCGACCGGGGTGATGGGCGCGATGCGGTCGATCACCTGGGTCTCGTCGGCGGCGTCCCCGTTCCCGCCGGTCTCCGGAGCGGACCGCGGCACGGGGGCCGGACCGGGTTCCGCGTCGCGCTGCGCCTTACGGAAGAACCTCCCGACGTCGCGTACGCGGGAGCCGCTCTCACTCTCGCCGGACAGCCTGAGGTACGGACGGACCGCCCGCGGCTGGTCGTCGCCTCGCCCCGCGTCGGCCGCCCGGGCCTCGGTCGTCTGGTCATGGGTTGCCTGCGCACTGGTATCGCCGCTCGCCGGGCCGGTCATGGGCCCGGTGGTCGCCGGGTCCGCCCCCGTCGCACGCTCGGCGCACGCACAGCTGGGTCGGCCGTTCGCGCGGAGCGGTGCGTAGCAGTGCGGGCAGGAATCTGCCGTCACGTAATTTTCCCTCCCTGTATTTCGCAGCGATTATGCGCATCTGATCGTCTTCCGCGCATGTGTTCGTCGTCAGGAGGGGTGCCGGGTGCGTCACGGACGAACCCGGCCCGGCCGACCGTAACAGGGCATAAAGGGCGCGTTGGGGAGAGGATGGGAGGGCGAGCAGCCGAGAAGTCCGAGGAGTCGTCATGGCGCAGGACGCCGGCCGCCCGACTCCGGCCCCGGACCCCGTGGTTCCGGGCCCCGAGGACGGGCGGCCGAAGCGCACGGTCCTGGTGGCCATCGGCGCGCTCCTGATGGGGATGCTGCTCGCGGCGCTCGACCAGACCATCGTCTCCACCGCGCTGCCGACCATCGTCAGCGACCTCGGCGGTCTCGACCATCTGTCCTGGGTGGTGACCGCGTATCTGCTCGCCTCCACCGCCGCCACCCCGCTGTGGGGCAAGCTCGGCGACCAGTACGGGCGCAAGAGGCTCTTCCAGGCGGCGATCGTCATCTTCTTGGCCGGTTCGGCGCTGTGCGGGCTCGCCCAGAACATGGGCCAGCTGATCGGCTTCCGCGGGCTGCAGGGGCTGGGCGGCGGCGGGCTGATCGTGCTGTCGATGGCCATCGTCGGCGATATCGTCCCGCCCCGTGAACGCGGCCGCTACCAGGGTCTCTTCGGCGCCGTCTTCAGCTGCACCAGTGTGCTGGGGCCGCTGCTCGGCGGGCTCTTCGTGGACCAGCTCAGCTGGCGCTGGGTGTTCTACATCAACATCCCCGTCGGCGTCGTCGCGCTCCTCGTGATCGCCTCCGTCCTGCACATCCCGGTCCGCCGCACCCCGCACACCATCGACTACCTCGGCACCGGCCTCATCGCCGGGGTGGCCGCCGCCCTGGTGCTGATGGCCTCGCTCGGCGGCGTCACCTACGACTGGGGGTCCTGGCAGATCGTCGGGCTCGCGGTGCTCGGCGTCGTCCTGCTGATCGCCTTCGTGTACGTGGAGCGGCGGGCCGCCGAACCGGTGCTGCCGCTGAAGCTCTTCCGCAGCCGCACCTTCACGCTCTGCGCCGTCATCGGCTTCGTCGTCGGCTTCGCGATGTTCGGCAGCATGGTCTATCTGCCGACCTTCCTCCAGGTCGTCCAGGGCGTCTCGCCGACCCTCTCCGGCGTGCACATGCTGCCGATGGTCCTCGGCATGCTGCTGTGCTCCACCGTCTCCGGCGAGCTGGTCAGCCGCACCGGCCGCTACAAGGTCTTCCCGATCCTGGGCACCGCCGTGACCGGCATCGGGCTGCTGCTCCTGCACCAGCTGCGCGAGAGCAGCGGGGTCGTCGAGACCAGCGTCTACTTCTTCGTCTTCGGCTGCGGGCTCGGACTGGTCATCCAGGTGCTGGTGCTGATCGTGCAGAACTCGGTGAGCTACCAGGACCTGGGCGTCGCCACCTCCGGGGCGACCTTCTTCCGTTCCATCGGCGCCTCCTTCGGCGTGTCCGTCTTCGGCTCGATCTTCGCGGGCAACCTCACCCCCAAGATCACCGAGGCGCTCGCCGGGCGGTCGCTCCCGCCGGGCATCACCCCCGCCGGGCTCGCCGCCGACCACCGCACCCTCGGGCGGCTGCCACCGGGCGACCGGGCCGGGGTGGTGCACGCGTACGCCCTCTCCATCACCGACGTCTTCCTCTACGCGGTCCCGGTCGTGCTGCTCGCCTTCGTCCTCGCCTGGTTCCTGCGGGAGGAGCCGCTGCGCGGCAGCGTCACCGCGCCCGAGGCCAGCGAGGTCCTGGCCAGCAACCCCGTGCAGCGCTCCTCGTACGACGAATGCGCGCGGGCCCTGTCGCTGCTGGGCTGCCGCGAGGGCCGCCGGAAGATCTACGTCGACATCACCCGGCGGGCCGGGCTCGACCTGCTCCCGGCCGCCAGCTGGATGCTGCTGCGCATCCGCCACTACGGCTCGGTCGAGCCCGCCGTCCTGGCCGAGCGCACGCCCGTACCGCTGCGGGCCATCACCGGCGCGGCGCGCCAGATCGAGGAGCGCGGGCTCGGCGTGCGGTACGGGCTCGGCCTGTCCCTGACTCCCAGGGGCCGGGAGGCCGCGGACCGCCTCTTCCGGGCGCGCGAGGCGTCGCTGGCCGAGCTGCTGGGCGACTGGTGGTCACCGGACCGGCCGACGGATCTGGTCGAGCTGGTGGACGAGCTGACGACGGAGATGTGCGGCTCCGACGCCGAGCGCCCCTGGCGCCGGGAGCCGCCGGGGGCGGTGTGAGCCGCCGAGGCGGTGTGAGCGCCGCGCTTACGCGAGGTCCTTGGCCATCCACACCTCGGCGTACGGCCCCTCGCTGAACGCCGGTACGTCCCGGTAGCCGTGGCGCGCGTACAGCGCCCGCGCCTCGACCAGATCGCGCCGGGTGTCCAGCACGATCCGTACGACGCCCAGCTCGCCCGCCGCGCTCTCGATGCCCGCGAGCAGTGCGGCGCCGCCGCCGAGCCCGCGCTTGCCCGGGCGCAGGAACACCCGCTTCAGCTCCCCGGTACGGGCGTCCCGCCGCCGCAGCCCTGCGCAACCGGCCGCCTCGCCGCCGTGCCGCGCCACCAGCAGCACTCCGTCCGGCGGGGCCAGGTCGTCGCTGGGCATCTCGCGCAGCGCCCGCTCGACCTCCTCGGAGGTCGCGTCGCGGCCCTCGTGGAGCCGGTAGTAGCGGTCGGCCACGTCGGTCATGTACTCGCGCAGCAGCGTGACCGCGACCGGGTCGGTGACGGGCCGCGCGGCGACGGCCCAGGACAGGCTGCGGGACGGGCTGTGGGCGTTCGGCGCCTGGGGTGTACGGGGCATGAGCGGCATCCTGACACTCGCCCGTCGTCGCACGCATCGCGATGTGACGCGGTTTGAGCGCGGGGGAGTGGGCTACCCGGCCTCGCAGAGCCCCCGAACAGCGGGGCACCTGCGGGAAGGCAGAAGCAGACCATGTCAACTGGCGCGATCATCATCGTGGTTGCCGCTGCGGTCGTTCTGGCGACCGTGCTCGCCGCGGGCTTCGTACGTGCGCGTGGGGGCGGCGGGAGGAATGCTCTGCGACGCCACTTCGGGCCCGAGTACGACCTGAACGTCGCCGAGCACGCGGGCGACACCAAGGCGGCGGAGCGCGAACTCGAGACGCGGCTGCGGCGGTATCGAGACCTCAAGACCGAACCCCTCCCCGGAGAGCTGCGCGAGCGCTATCTGGCCGAATGGGTGGGCACCCAGGAGCAGTTCATCGAGTCCCCGGAGCACGCGGTGGCCGGGGCGGACCAGCTGCTCGCCCGCCTCGCGCGGGACCGCGGCTATCCGTCGGACCGCTACGAGGAGCAGGTCGCGGCGCTGTCCGTGCACCACGCGGACTGTGTGCAGGGCTACCGGCAGCTCCACGCCGCGGCCGCCCGCGCCCGTGAGGGCCGGGCCGACACCGAGGAGCTGCGCGAGGCCGTGGTGCACGCCCGGCCCTTCTTCGAGGAGCTGGTGAAGCCGCCCCACCACGCGCCGGACGGGCACGAGGGGGTCAGCAGGGGCCGGAAGTCCCACGGCTGGAACATCGGGAAGGCGGGTGCGTGATGACGAACCACGGCCCCGAGCGGAACCACGGCCTGGAAGCGGGCTACGGCCCCGGACCCGGTTCCGTCCCCGGACCCGGCCCCGCGGAACCCGGCCCCGAGCACAGCAACGGCCACCGGCGGCACGGCTTGGAGAAGCACGAAGTGCCGCCCCAGCCCGAAGTGCCGCCTGTCGGCGTGCCGATGGGCGACGTCACGGATCGGACGGCCACCCCGGACGGCCCCAGCTTCCCCGTCCTGCCGACGAGCGAGCACGACCAGCTGAACCAGCGTCTGCGGTACGCGGTCAGCGGCTTCGTGGACGCCCCGCGCGGCTCGGTGGAAGAGGCGGACGCCCTCCTCGAAGAGATCTCGGCCCGCCTGGTCGACCTCCTCGCGGAACGCCGCCACACCCTCCGCGCCGCCTGGCACGAAGGCACCACGGGCACCGCGGAGACGGAGGAGCTGCGCTTGGCCATGCGCGGCTACCGCAACGTCCTGGAGCGGCTGCTCGACGTCTGAGCCAGCAGCCTCCCCTCCCCGGGGCCGCTGCCCGGACCTTGCTCCGGGCGGCGGCCTTCTTCGCGTGCGCGCGCGGCTGGACTGCGATGATGCGGCGGTCAGTTGTGACGCCGCGCCGGACGCACCGCCGGTTCCGGAACCGGCGGTGCGTCCGGATCCGGCTCCGGGAGAGGAAGCCCGCCATGCCCCCGATAGACCTCCTGTCCGCCGAGACGTTCCCCGACAGCGTCAAGGGCCTCGCCGAGGTCCTGGCCGACGCCGTCGGCGGCGGCGCCTCCATGGGGTTCCTCGCCCCCTTCGGCCACGACGACGCCGCCGCGTGGTGGCAGGCCCAGGCCCCGGTGGTGGCCGACGGCAGTCTGCTCGTCTGGGTCTGCCGCGACCCGGAGGGCGCGGGCGGCATCGTCGGCACCGTCAGCCTGGTCCTGGCCCGCAAGCCCAACGGCGGGCACCGCGCGGAGATCATCAAGCTGGCAGTCCACCGCGCCGCCCGTGGCCGGGGCCTGGCCCGGGCGCTGCTGGCCACCGCAGAGGCGGCCGCCCGCGCCGCCGGTGTCACCCTCCTGATGCTGGACACCGTCACCGGCAGCCCGGCCGAGCGCGTCTACCTCGCCGCCGACTGGACCCGCTACGGCATCGTCCCCGACTACGCCGCGGACCCGGACGGCGCTCTGGAGGACTGCAGCTTCTTCTACAAGCGGCTGCCGGGCCGGGTCAGCCCTGGCGGCGCTGTTTGAACACCCACAGCCCCGCGCCCGCGACGATCAGGACGCCGATGCTGATGCCGATAGCGGTCGCGGCGCCCGCGTTGCTGTTCTCTTCCTCGTCCGCCTTCTGCTCCGTCTTGTCCGATGCCTTGTCGGACGTCTTCTCCGACGTCTTGTCCCCGGCGTCCTGAGACGGGGACGGGGAGGGAGACTTCGACGGCTTGGACCCGGCCGCCGCCGCCTTCAGTTCGAGGACCGGCGCGGGCTCCTCCGGTTCCGGGCCGTCGCCGGGCAGTTCGATCCACCGCGAGACCTTGCCGTCGCTGTAGGTCTCGATCGTCTTGAACGCCAGCGACTTCGCGTCGGGCAGCTGCCGCACCTTGACCTTGTGGACGGCGTTCGTCCCCACGGCCAGCTTCGGCCCGCTGAGGGTGTAGCCGTCCTTGTTGGGCTTCATCTTCCAGCCCTTGGGCGCCTCGTCCAGCGCGACGTCCCCCGGTGCGATGCCTTCGGGCAGCACCACGCGCACCTCGGTGAAGCCGCCGGACTCCGACTCGGCCTCGCCCGTGAAGGTGAGGACGACGTCCTTGGCCAGCGCCCGGGCGTCGGAGGCCGTGACTTCCGCATGGGCGGACGCGGGACCGGCGAAGGCGAGCGTCGCGGCGAGCGCGGCGGCGCTCACGGCACCGACGCGGCGCATCGTACGCATGGTTGACATCAGCGAGACTCCTCAAAACGGATGACAGATAGTGAAATGTGTCAGCTGATCTGTGTCAGCGGTCAGTTGATACCGGTCACCTGATACCGGTCACCTGATATCAGTCAGCTGTTCTCGGTCAGCTGTCAGTGGTCAGCTGTCCGCAGCAGCGCGGTCATGTGCTCGCGGGCGCGGGACACCCGGGACCGGACGGTCCCCACGGGGCAGCCCGTGGCCGAGGCGGCGTCGGCGTAGGGGAACCCGAGGAGCTGGGTGAGGACGAACGCCTCGCGGCGCGGGGCGTCCAGCGTCGCCAGCAGTTCGAGCAGGGCCACGCCCTCCTCGAAGCCGGGCAGCCCGGCGGGCTGGGCCCGTTCGGCGAGCGTCCGCCAGTCGGTCGTCTCCGCGATGCGGGGGCGGGCGGCCGCCGCGCGGTAGCGGTCGACGACCGTACGGCGGGCGATCGACAGCAGCCAGGTGCGTGCGCAGGAGCGCCCGGCGAACCGGGGCAGCCCGGCCAGCGCCCGCAGATACGTTTCCTGGGTCAGGTCGTCGGCGCCGTGCACATCGGCGCTCAGATGGACGACGAAGCGCCAGACGTCGGGATGGGTGGCGCGGATGAAGTGCTCGACGGCGTCCGCGTCGCCGTCGCGGGCGGCCAGCGCCCATGCGGTGATCTGCTGATCACGGTCCTGTACGAGGGCAGGGGTCATCGCCTGTTGTCCTCCGAAGTGATGGGCTTCCGCCCGTCACCGGTCGGGACAGGCGGGTCAGATGCGCATCAGACCCTCGGGGGGACCTCTCCGGGCGACGACGTAGTGCAGCAGCGCCTCGCGCACCGCGCGCCCGGCTCCCGGTCGCGCCGGAAGGCGGCGGACGGGCAGCGGCAGGGCGTCCGCGCCCAGCAGCCGCAGGACCAGGCGCAGCGGTACGAAGACGGCGGCCGCGAGCGTACGGGCCAGCCGGAACGCGGCGGCCTCGCCGCACCACAGCCACACTCCGCACACCAGCGCGGCCAGCGCGTGGGCCAGCAGCATGCCGGGGGTGATGCCGTCCGCCGCCGACGCCATATGCGCATCGGCCATCCCGGCCATGCCCCGCATGCCCTCCATGCCGGGGCCGCCGCTCATGTCACCGCCGCCATGCGCGCCGTGCGCGCCATGTCCCATGGATGCCCGCGCGCCCTGCGGGGACTGCGAGAAGTGGAACAACAGGTGCAGCGCGAGCTGCGCCCCCATCGTCGCCCCGGTCACGATCGCGCCCCCGCGCTGCCGCCCCGTCAGCCACCATGCCGCGGAGGCGGTGGCGAGAAACGCCGCGCCCAGCATCCACCCCGGCACGGCTCCGCCGGACATCACCGCATGGCCCAGGGCCGCCATCACCACACACACCACCGCGAAGATCGCGGCACGTGTGGTGCGCAGGGCTGGGCCGGGTGTCATGCCGGTCATCGTGCCACCCACCTCGGGTGACGGTGCGAACTCGTCTCAAGTTGATAAAACGCACAGGCATGTGACTCAGGTCACAGAAAGTCGCCGGAACTCCAGTCCCCCTCACTCCGACTACTGGACGAGCACGCCGCGCACCACCCCTGAGCCAGGAGGGCCACCATGTCCACCGAGGAACACGTCGCCCCGGCCGCCGTCGCCGCCGACGGCGACGTGGCCGACCGGGACACCCCTGCCCGCTCGGCCTGGTCCGTGCTGCGCCCGCTGGTGCTGCGGCTGCACTTCTACGCCGGTGTCCTCGTCGCCCCGTTCCTGCTGATCGCGGCCACCACGGGACTGCTGTACGCGGCCTCCTACCAGGCGGAGAAGGTCGTCTACGGCCACGAGCTGCGCGTTCCGGCCGGTGACGCCAAGCTGCCCCTCTCCCGGCAGATCGACGCCGCCCGCAAGGCGCACCCGGAGGGCACGATCAGCGCGGTGCGCCCGTCGCCGGACGACACCGCCACCACCCGGGTGCTGCTCTCCGGGGTGCCGGGGGTCGCCGAGGGCCATACCCGCGCCGTCTTCGTCGACCCGTACACCGCGAAGGTGCGCGGCGCGCTGGAGCAGTACGGCAGCACCGGCGCCCTGCCGCTGCGCACCTGGATCGACGAGTTCCACCGCGATCTGCACCTCGGCCAGACCGGCCGTCTCTACAGCGAACTCGCCGCCAGCTGGCTGTGGGTGATCAGCGGTGGCGGGCTGCTGCTCTGGTTCGCCCGCCGCCGCCGTAACCGCCGTGCCACCGCCGACGCCACTGCCCCCACCGCCGACGCGACCGCCCCCGCCGCCGGCCGCCGCCGCACCCTGGCCCTGCACGGCGGCCTCGGCGTCTGGGTGGCGGCGGGGCTGTTCTTCCTGTCCGCCACCGGGCTCACCTGGTCCACGTACGCCGGGGCGAACGTCACCGACCTGCGCGCCGCGGTCGGCCAGTCCACACCCGCCGTGGCCTCGGGGCTCACCGGTGAACACGCCGGTCACGGCAGCATGCCCGGGATGGACATGGGCGGTTCGGGCGGCGGGCAGCACACCACCGACGTCGGCTACGACACCGTGCTGCGGGCCGCCCGGTCGAAGGGCCTCGGCGACCCGGTGGAGATCGTGCCGCCGTCCGGCCCGAGCGCCGCGTACACGGTCAGCCAGATCCAGCGCAGCTGGCCGGAGAAGCAGGACGCGGTCGCCGTGGCCCCGGCCACCGGCGAGGTCACCGACACCGTGCGGTTCGCCGACTATCCGCTGCTGGCCAAGCTGAGCCGGTGGGGCATCGACCTCCACACCGGAGTCCTCTTCGGCATCGTCAACCAGCTCGCCCTGGCGGCACTCGCCCTCTCCCTGATCCTGCTCATCGTCTGGGGCTACCGCATGTGGTGGCAGCGCGGCCGGACCGGCGCCTTCGGCCGCCCCCTCCCGCGCGGCGCCTGGCGGCAGGTGCCGGTGTACGTCCTGGCCGCGCTGACCGTCGGGATCGCGGTGGTGGGCTACTACCTGCCGCTGCTGGGCATCCCGCTGGCCGCGTTCCTGGCCGCGGACATCGCGGCGGGCCGGATCGCCGCCCGGCGAGCGGCTCAGCGCGCCTAGGCGGTGAATGAATCGAAACGCCGACGCAATACGAAACATCGAGGAAACACGTCCGTGCGCAAGCGGTAACGCCCGGACGTGAACCTTCCCTGGTGGCCGTCGAGCACCATCGAGCACCCGTCGATGCGTGCCACGCCGACAGGAAAGGTGACATAACGACATGCCGACCGGATTCAACGCCGGCGACACCGCATGGCTGCTGGCCAGCACCGCGCTCGTGCTGCTCATGACGCCCGGGCTCGCCCTCTTCTATGGCGGCATGGTGCGGGCCAAGAGCGCACTGAACATGCTGATGATGAGCTTCGTCGCCATCGCCGTCGTCACCGTGATCTGGCTGCTCGTCGGCTACAGTCTCGCCTTCGGCAAGGATCTCGGGGGCGCCGGGCTGCTCGGCGGGCTGGAGCATGTGGGGATGCGCGGCATCGGGCCGACGTCGCTGACCGGGAGTGTGCCGACGTTCCTCCACGCCGCCTTCCAGCTCACCTTCGCGATCATCACGGCCGCGCTGATCAGCGGGGCCATCGCGGACCGGGCGCGGTTCGGGGCGTGGGTGGCGTTCGTCGCGGTGTGGACGCTGCTCGTATACGTTCCGGTGGCGCACTGGGTGTTCGCGCCGGGCGGCTGGATCCTGGACAAGCTGGGGGCGCTGGACTTCGCGGGCGGCACCGTCGTGGAGGTCAACTGCGGGGCCTCCGGGCTGGCGCTGGCGCTGCTGCTCGGGCCGCGGATCGGCTTCCGGAAGGAGGCCATGCGGCCGCACAACCTGCCGCTGGTGCTGCTCGGCGCCGGGCTGCTGTGGTTCGGATGGTTCGGGTTCAACGCCGGGTCGGCGCTGGGGGCCAACGGCATGGCGGCCGCCGCGTTCATCAACACCCAGGCGGCGGGCTGCACCGGGCTGCTGGGCTGGCTCGTGGTCGAGAAGCTCCGCGACGGCCACGCCACCACCCTCGGCGCCGCGTCCGGCGCGGTCGCCGGGCTGGTCGCGATCACCCCGTCGTGCGGTTCCGTGGGCGTCGCCGGGGCGCTGCTGATCGGGCTCGCGGCCGGGGTGCTGTGCTCGTACGCGGTGAGCTGGAAGTTCCGCTTCGGCTACGACGATTCGCTCGACGTCGTCGGCGTCCACCTGGTGGCCGGGATCGTCGGCACCGTGCTGATCGGCGTGTTCGCCACCTCCGTGATGACCGGCGGCCCGGCCGGGCTGCTGTCCGGCGGCGGCGCGGGACAGCTGGGCAAGCAGATCGTGGCGGTGCTGGCGGTGGGCGCGTACGCGTTCGTCATGACCTACGGCATCGGGAAGGCCATCGACCGGATCATGGGCTTCCGGGCCGCCGAGGAGGACGAGCGGTCCGGACTCGACCTCGCCGTCCACGCCGAGAGCGCCTATGATCACGGGGTTCTGGGCCACGGCGTGCCGCAGAACGCCGCCCATCGCCCACCGCTTCACTCCGACAGGACCCCGACCGCATGAAGCTGATCACCGCGATCGTCAAGCCGTTCAAGCTGGACGATGTGAAGACGGCGCTGCTGGAGATCGGTGTGCAGGGCCTCACCGTCACCGAGGCCAGCGGCTTCGGCCGCCAGCGCGGCCACACCGAGGTCTACCGCGGTGCCGAGTACCGCATCGACTTCGTGCCCAAGGCGCGCATCGAGGTGGTCGTGGAGGACGCCGAGGCCGACGCCGTCATGGACGCCATCGTGACCGCCGCCCGCACCGGGCGGATCGGCGACGGCAAGGTGTGGGCCGTCGAGGTGGACGACTTCGTGCGCGTCCGCACGGGGGAGCGGGGACCGGACGCGGTCTGACCCGCGCCGTCCCCGCCCCGCCCGCGCGGGGCGTCACGCCGCCGTCGTGGCCCGGTGCACCGCGTCCGCCCACCGCGCCCCGGCGGCGATCGACTGCCGCCAGCCGCGCAGCACCCGGGGCGGTACGCCCACGGCGAGCACCCCGGTCAGCCGGTCCTCGCGGCGGTACGCGGCCAGGAACGCCCCCTCGTCCAGGGCGCCTTCCACCACGGCCACCTCGTCATGGCCGCGCAGCTGGCCGTACGCCTGGATCCGCATGCCGTACTGGTCGGACCAGAAGTACGGCACCGGCTGATACGGCCGCCGCGCCTCCGGCGCCGGGGCGAGCAGATTGCGGGCCGCCGCCATGCCCTGCTCGGTGGCGTTCGTACGGTGCTCGATCCGCATCGCCGTACCGAACAGCGGGTTGTGCCAGCACGCGACGTCGCCTGCCCCGTAGACACCGGGTGCGGCGGCGCTGAACTCGTCGCACACCAGCCCGTTGCCCAAGGTGAGCCCGCTGCCCGCCAGCCACTCGGTGTTGGGTACGGAACCGACGGCGACCAGCACCTCGTCCGCCGCGACCCACGCGCCGTCCGCCAGCCGGACCCCGCCGCCGGTCACCTCGGTCACCGTGACCCCGGTGCGCAGATCCACACCGTGGTCGAGGTGCGCCCGCGACAGCACCCGGCCGACGTCCTCGCCGACCGCGGCCGCCAGCGGTACCGGCGCCGGTTCCAGCAGGGTCACCTCCGCGCCCAGCCCGCGCGCGACGGCGGCCGCCTCGGCGCCGAGGAACCCGGCGCCGACCACCACCAGCCGCGTGCCCTCCGCCAGCCGGTCGCGCAGTGCCAGCGCGTCGTCCAGGGTGCGCAGCACATGTGCGCCCCCGTCCCCGGGCAGTCGGCGCGGCCGTACGCCGGTGGCGACGACCAGCCCGTCGTACGGGACCTCGGCCCCATCGGCGAGCGCGACCGTCCGCCCGGCCGCGTCGAGCCCGGTCGCGGCGACGCCGAGCCGCAGGTCGAGCCCGAGCGCGTCCAGTTCGTCCCGGCCGCGCAGCGGCAGCCGTCCGGCGTCCCACCGCCCGTCGAGGATCTGCTTGGACAGCGGCGGCCGGTCATACGGAGTGTGCGGTTCGTCGCCGACGAGGGTGACGGTGCCGTCGTACCCCTCCCGGCGCAGGGTCTCCGCCGCCGCGAGCCCGGCGGCGGAGGCACCTACCACGAGGACGCGCTTCAATCCTGCTCCACCACCCGGATGGCCGCCGCCGGGCATATCATCGCGGACTCCCGTACGTCGGCGTGGAGTTCGGCGCCGGGCCGCTCGTCCAGCAGCACGACCATCCCGTCCTCGTCCCGCTGGTCGAACACGTCGGGCGCGATCATCACGCACTGACCGGACGCGACACACTTGGGAACATCGACTTCGACTCGCATGGTGACTCCCTCGGATCCTTTGTTCACGATGCCCACGTGACGGGCAGTTCGTAGACGCCGTACACGAGGCCATCATGCTTGAACGACAGTTGGTCGACGCCGGTCGCCAGCCGCAGCGTGGGGATACGGCGGTAGAGCGTGCTGTAGACGACCTGAAGCTCCACCCGGGCGAGCGGCTGGCCCAGGCACTGGTGGACGCCGAAGCCGAACGCCATGTGGCGGCGGGCGTCGCGGCTGATGTCCAGCCGGTCGGGCTCGGGGAAGAGCTCCGCGTCCCGGTTGCCGGTGCCGGTGTAGATGATCATGCCGTCCCCGGCGCGGATGGTCTCGCCGCCGATCTCGATGTCCTCCAGCGCGACCCGGCTGCGCCCGTTGTGCACGATCGTCAGATAGCGCAGCAGCTCCTCGACGGCCTTGGCGACCACCTTCGGTTCCTCGGTCTCCCGCAGGACGGCGAGCTGGTCGGGGTTCTCCAGCAGGGCGACGGTGCCGAGGGCGATCATGTTGGCGGTGGTCTCATGACCGGCGATCAGCAGCAGTACGCCCATGGTGGCGGCCTCGCGGCGGGTCAGCTCACCGTTCCTGACCCGGGTGGCCAGCTCGGAGAGCATGTCGTCGGCGGGCTCGGCGAGTTTGACCCCCACCAGCTCGTCCAGATAGTCGGTCAGCGCGTCGTTGGCGCCGATCACTTCCGCGGCCGACGACTGCCGGTTGATCATGAGCGAGCTGTTCTGCTGGAAGAAGTCGTGATCCTCGTACGGCACTCCGAGGAGTGTGCAGATCACCAGGGACGGCAGCGGCAGGGCGAACGCGCGCACCAGATCGGCCGGGTCGGGCCCGGCCAGCATCGCGTCGATCAGGTCGTCGGTGATCTTCTGGATGGCGGGCCGCATCGCCTCGACCCGCTTGATGGCGAACGGGGCGGTGACCATGCGGCGGATCCGCGCGTGCTCGGGGTCGTCCATGGAGATGAAGGAACGCCGCCGTGAGGCGTTCGCGCGGAAGCCCGCGTTCGGATGCGGAAATCCGGGCAGCGTGGCCTGGGAACTGGCCCGCGGGTCGGCGAGCAGGGCGCGCCCGTCGGCGTACCCGGTCACCAGCCACGGGGTGCTGCCGTCCCACATCCGCACCTTCGCGACCGGCCGTTCGGCGTGCATCGCCTGCGCGGTCGGCGGCGGGTCGAAGGGGCACTTCGCCGCCCGCGGCATCGGGTACGCGGGAATCTGCTCTTCCGACTGGGCCGTGTTCTCTGCCAGCGTCTCGGTCATGTCTCTCCTCGGGTGGGGGATTCCGACAGGAGCGGAGCGTTGAACCTGTGTGCACCGGGGACGTGATGACCAGCGAACCTCCCCGACCTGACGCCGCCCGGTCAGTTGCCTGACGAAACGCTGACTGTGGGCAAGGCCACAGTGACCGTCGTACCGCGGTCCGGTGCGCTGCTCACGGCCACCTCGCCGCCGTGCCGTTCGACCACCTTGCGCACGATGGTGAGCCCGAGGCCGTCCCCCGGCTCGCCGCGGCCGTCCTCGGGGGACGGCGTGGTCAGCCGGGCGATCGCCCGCGCGTCCATGCCCGGCCCCCGGTCGCCGACCGACAACTCGACCCACGGCTCCCCGCCGGGCCCGCGCACCGGCCCGCGCACCGCCACGGTCACCGGGGTTCCGGCGGGGGTGTGCTGCAGGGCGTTGCCCAGCAGATTGCGGACGGCGTGCCGCAGCATCCGGTTGTCGGCGACGAGCGCCGTCCGGCCGGAGTTCTCGCGCGTGATGGGGCGTTCGGGGTCCAGCAGCCCCAGGTCCGCGACCGCCTCGTCGGCGACGTCCCGCAGATCCACCGGCTCCAGGCGCGACGCCCGCTCCCAGGAGACGTCCGAGACGTCCGAACGGGGAAACACCCGCTGGGTCGCCTCGTACATATGGTCGGCCTCTTCCTGGATGCGCCGCAGGGCGCGCACCATCAGCGCGGGGTCGTCGCTGAGCCCCTGCAAGGGCAGTTCGGCCCAGCCGCGGATGGTCGTCAGCGAGGTGCGCAGCTCGTGCAGCAGCACCTCCACGCGCTGCTGCCGCTCGTCCTCGGGCCGGCCGTCGTCCATGGCGCCTCTCATCAAGCCGTGAGTTGGCCGAGCCAGTAGCCGAAGCCACGGCGGGTGTGGATCAGCGCCGGACCGTCCTCGTCGACCTTGTGCCGCAGCCGGGAGATCAGCTTCTCGATGGCGTTGTCCCCGTAGGCCCGGTGGTCCTTGAACCACAGGTGCTCACCGATCTGCTCCTTGGACACCACCCGTCCGGCGTTGACCAGCAGATAGCGCAACAGCCGGTACTCGGCGGGCGTGAGCTCCAGCGCGCGGCGACCGCGCAGGGCCTGCCGCGTCGTATCGTCCAGCTCCAGATCCGCGTACCGCGGCGGCGCCTCCTCCCGCGCCCCGCGCCGCCGCCGCCCGCGCAGCAGCACCTGCACCCGGGCCAGTACCTCGGCGATCCGGAACGGCTTGGTGACGTAGTCGTTCGCGCCGATGCCCAGCCCGGTGACCAGCGAATCCAGCGAGTCGCGCGCGGTGAGGAAGAGCACGGGCGGATGGTCCTCGTCGGCCGCCACCAGCCGTCTGCACACGGTGAACCCGTCCAGATCGGGCAGCATCACATCCAGAATCACCAGATCCGGCCGCTCCCGCCCCACCCGGTCCAGCGCCTCACCCCCGGTGGCCGCGGTGCCGACCTGATACCCGGCCAGCTCCAGGGTGGTCGAGAGCAGTTCGGCGATCCTGGACTCGTCGTCGACGACCAGAATGCGCTGCCCATCCCCACGGGCGGGCACCGGCTTCTCTCTGACACTCCCGTACACAAGGTGACCCTAGATGAACCGTCCCTCCCACGGCACCAGGGCCCTGACCCCCACCGATGAGTTCAGGACAGCGCCGGTTTCACCCACCGGCCGGGACGCCATGGGCTGATCGCGAGACCCGGGAGAGGGGCCGTGGCGATCAGCTCATGGGCGGGGCGGGGGCGTCAGCTCTGCTTCGGGGAAGCCTGCTGGACGACCTCGAAGGACCAGAGGGTGGAGCCGGCCGCGGCGGGCTTCTGCTGGGGGGCGTCCTCGCCGCCGCGCTGGTGGGCGGCCTTCATGGGGCCCTCCATCCATGCCTGGAAGTCCTCCTCGCTGCGCCAGCGGGTGTAGACGAGGTACTGGTCGGTGCCCTCGACGGGGCGCAGCAGCTCGAACCACTCGAAGCCGTCGGAGTTCTCCACGGTCCCGGCGCGGGAGGCGAAGCGCTTCTCCAGCACCTCGCGCTGCTCCTCGGGAACGGTCAGCACATTGATCTTGACGATGCTCATGGGCCCATCCTGCCTCATCCCCGACCCCGAGGGCGGTGGCGCCTGGGCGGCTCACGCCTGGGTGAGCAGAGGATCGTAGGGCGTCGATCGCCGGCGGCCGGACATGAAGGACAGGAAGTCCCCGATGAAGGCGCCGCGCGTGTAGGTGCGGTCGGTGCCGACGGCGTCGCGGTGGAACGCGGTCAAGAACAGCGTCCGGTATTCGTCCGCGTTGATGCGCTGGTCGCCGTCCTTGTCGGTGGCGTCGAAGAGGACCTCGGCGACCTTGATCAGGGCGGGGCCGGCCAGGGAGGGGACGGCGGCGGCGTACTCACGGGCGCTGACGCGGCCGTCACCGTCGGTGTCCAGTGCCGTCTGGAGTTCACGCCACCAGTCGGCGCAGGCGTCGTAGAGCCTTGTTTCCCCGGGCTCCTCCAGGTCGAGGCGGGTGGACAGTTCGCGGGCCATGGCGGCGAGGTCCGGCCAGTCCAGGTACCCGTCGCCGGTCTGGTCGAGTACCTCGCGGAAGAACTCCTCCGCACTGCGTTCGGTGGCGGTGCGGGAGACGGGTTCCGGTTGTGCTGAGAGAGGTGTGATGAGCCGGATCAGGGCACCGGCCCGCCGCATCTTGTCGTGCAGGGCGGTGACCGCCCGGGCGCGCGGGTCGTCACTGTCGGGCGAGAGAGCCAGCAGGTCGGCGATGGCGTCGGCCCGGATCCAGCCGTCCGGCAGGAACCGGGCCAGGCCGACGGCCAGATAGGCCCCCTGCATCAGGGCCCGGGCACCGGGCATCTCGGGCAGCCCGGCACGGCGGCGGAAGGGCTCCGGGAGCGAGGCGACGGTGATCGCCCCGATGAGCGGGCCGACGACGGCCCGGCCGGTGGCCCACAACGTGGGCACCCCGCCCAGCAGGGCCGGAGCGGGCAGATGGTCGAACAGCTTGTAGAGGATGATCCGCATCGCCTCGGTGTTCTCCAGCTCCTGTGCCACCACGCGGTCGTAGTAGGGCCAGAACTCGGAGAGGGCGGGCGGCAGGTGACCGGACGACTCTTCCATGGTGGCCAGGTACGCCCGGAACTCGGCGTACAGCCGCTCCATGGCGTGCTGTTCGAGCGGCTGGCCGCTCAGTCGGCACATGGTCACGGTGCTCTCGAACATGGTCGCCACCACCCAGGCCCGTACGGCGGGGTCCATCGCGCTGTACGGGCGGCCCCGCGGGTCGGTTCCGTTGAGCCGTGTGTGGAGACGGTTCAGCCGTGCCGCCTCCCGGAGCCGTACGTCTTCGTCGTCACCGAACATGCGCTGCAAGCTGCGGAAGGTGTTGCGCAGCCGTCGCCACGGGTGGGTGACGAAGGTGGAGTTGTCGATCAGCGCGGCGCCGATCTGCGGGTGCGCGGCCTCCAGCACGGTCGCCCGGACCATGGCCAGCGCCCAGCGCGGATCGTTGACGAATTCCTGGAACTGCGAGCCCGCGCCGAACAACGGCGCCTGTCCGTTCGCCGTGCCCGGCCCTGATGGACCGCCGTCGAACTCGGCCGCACCGTCCTGGGCGCTGCCGGGGTGTCCGCCGTCTGCGATGGTCACGGTCGGGAGTCTCCGTTCTGCTCGGGCAGCACGCCACCGAAGCGGCGGTGGCGTTGCCTGTAGGTGTGCAGGCATTCGAGGAAGTGCGGCGCGCGGAAGTCGGGCCACAGCACGGTCGGGAAGACCCATTCCGCGTAGGCGACCTGCCAGAGCATGAAGTTGGAGATGCGCTGTTCCCCCGAGGTCCGGATGACCAGATCCACATCGGGGGTGTCCGGTAAGGGCAGATGGGCGGCGAAACTCCGCTCGTCCACGGCCTCGGCCGCCACACCCGCGCGGATCAGCGACCGCGCGGCCGCGACGATGTCCCCCCGCCCGCCGTGATCGAACGCGATGGTCAAGGTCATGCCCCGGTTGTCGCCGGTCAGGGTCATCAGGTCGGCGAAGTCGCGGGCCAGCGCCCGGGGGATCCTGGGGTCGCCCACCCCGAGGAAACGGCAGCGGATCCCCCGCGCGTGCAGCAGTGGCGCGTGCTTGCGCACCACCCCGCGCACCAGCCGCATCACATAGTCGACCTCGGCACTCGGCCGGCTCCAGTTCTCGGTGGAGAAGGCGTACAGGCTCAGCCACTCCACGCCCGCGCCCCGGGCCGCCTCGATGACGTCGATCACGGTCGTCTCCGCCGCGCGATGACCTGCCGTACGCGGCAGCGACCGCTGGGCCGCCCACCGGCCGTTGCCGTCCATCACACACGCCACGTGACGCGGCGCCCTGAGCGGCCGGTCGCCATCGGCGAACCGCAACGCGGCGGTGGGATCGGCGAACGCGTCGCCCGCAGTGTGCCCGATTACCATGCCAGCCCCCCGGCCCCGACCCTCACGCCCCTCGCACTTGAGGCAGAGTGCCAGCCCCCGAGCCCGAATGCCGTGCCGGAGCCGGACATTCACCCTTGGAACTACAGTTCGAGTGTGTCGTTTCCCGCGCTCCGGGGTGGCGATGTCGGAAACGCGCCAGCCTCTTCGCTCGCGCCCTTCTAGGTTCGCGGGCATGCCACCACACAACGAGACGATCATCCGGAACGCCTGGAAGGCGTTCGCCAGCCATGACGCCGAGCAGATCTCCGCGGTCTTCACCGAGGACGCCGAGTGGCTGGCGCCCGCGGGGAACGCGACTGCCGTCGCGTTGGAGGCGCCCAGTCACATGGTCGGCAGGCAGGCCATCGTGCGCTTCCTCGCCGAGGACTTCCCCCGCTTCTTCGTGCGCGACGTCGCCGTCACCTTCCACGGTGTCCACACCGCCGGTGACCGGGTGATCGTGGAGGAGACCATGACGGCGACGCTCGCGAACGGCCATCACTACGCCAATGACTACTGCTTCGTCTTCGAGCTCCGGGACGGGCTGATCCACCGGGTGCGGGAGTACATGGACACCGCGCGCGGGCACCGCATGGTCTTCGGTGATCCCTAGCGGTGCGGTCGCAGGCCCCTCGTCGCCTTGTCGACCTGGCCGCGCGGGCCGTAGAGGGCGAGGCCGACCAGGTTGAGGTCGGGGGCCTCTACGGTGCGGACCGTGGCGCGGTTGTCGTCCTCGTTGTCGGTGCCGAACAGCTCCTCCGTGTAGAGGGCCGTCGGGAGGCCGAGGGTGAGGGCGCGGGTGTGGGCGCGGAAGAGGCCGGGGGCGTCGGCGGCGTAGACGAGGACCGGTTCGCGGAACATCGGGAGGTATGTGTTGCCCGAGGCGTCCTCGTACGGTTTGCCGACGATGTCGTCGGTGGCGTGGGAGAGTCCGCTGGAGAGGAATGCCGTCACGTTCAGCTTCTGCCAGTCGGCGAGGTCGTCCCGGACGATGACGGCGATCTTGGTGTCGAATCGCATGCCGTCACCTTCGCCCCGGCCGCGAGGCCCCGTATTGAACGCTGGTGCGAGACGGCAGAATGGGGTGATGGGTGTGGGAGGCACGGAGGTCGGCGGGGGGTCGGGCGACTGGGCGCGGTACTGGCGCGACCCGGAGCGGTCCGTCGAGGCCATGCACGCGCACTTCTTCAGCCATCGCTTCCATCCGCACAGCCACGACACCTACTCCTTCGCCGTCACCGAGATCGGCGCGCAGCGCTTCCGCTGCCGGGGCGCGCTGCGCACCAGCGGGGCGGGGATGGTGATGGTGTTCAACCCGGACGATCCGCATGACGGGGAAGCGGCCGCCGAACTCGGGTACAAGTACCGCATCATGCACATTGGCCCGGATGTGGTGCGGAATGTCCTGTCGGATGTACGGGCCAGCGCGGACGGGCAGGTGCCGTTGCCGCTGTTCGACCAGCCCGTGCTGGACGACCCGGTCCTGGGGCGCGCCCTGTTACGGCTGCACACCGCCCTGATCGGCGGCGCCGGTCCGCTCGTCCGGGACGAGCGGCTGATCGCGGCCGTCGGCGCGATGGTGCGGCGCAGCGCCACCCGCCCGATGCGGGCCAGGGGGCTGCCGGCCGGGAGCGGCGGGCAGGCGTGGGCCGCGCGGCGGGCGCGGGCGCTGCTGGAGGAGGAGTACGGGACGGAGATCTCGGCGGAGCGGCTGGCGGAGGCGGCGGGGTGCAGCCGGTTCGCCCTGTACCGGGCGTTCCGGGCGGAGTACGGGATGGCGCCGAGCGACTTCCAGCGGCAGCTGCGGCTGCGCCAGGCGCGCGGACTTCTGGTGGCGGGTCGTACGGCGGCGGAGGCGGCGTCCGCGGCGGGGTTCGCCGACCAAAGTCACTTCCATCGCTGGTTCGTGCGGTGTTTCGGGATCACTCCGGGGGCGTTCCAGCATGCCGCGGGTCCCGATTCGCGGCGGACCCCGCAGCCCTGATGAAATTGGCCCGGACCGTGCCGAGTCCCTCCGTACAGACGCACTCCCGCCAAAGCCTGACAGCTTTCGGCCAACCATGGGCGACAGTCAGGTGAAGTGGGGATGTGACGCGTCTGAGTAATGGGCTCAGTAGGGTCTCAGACGTTGCGAACAGGTGAAGAGGGCGAGTGGGGGAGCGGCAGGGCGTGGCGAACGTGGAGCGAAACGGACTGCGGAGTACCCCGGGCACGGGGGCGGGCCCGGGTGCCCTCGGGGCGCGGACGTCCCGGACGATGATGGTGCTCGCCGCCCTCTGGCTGCTGGCCGGTCTGCTCGCCGTCCGGCAGGCGGCGGCGGTGCTGCGGCTGCCCCCGGACGAGCGGCTGACCGACCTGGAGACCTGGATCGGCGAACAGGGTGTCCTCCATGTGGGCGGTTCGCTCTACGACGGGGACGCGTTCACCGGCACCCCGTTCTCCGGGCTGGTGCTCAAACCGCTGACCCGGGCCGCCGAGCAGAGCCTGGGCGTCGCCTGGACGTTCGGCACCCTGCTGCTCGTCGTCGTCCTCGGGCTGACCGCCGCGCGCGCCCTGCCGGGGCCGGTCTCCCGCCGCACCGCGCTGCTGGCCGCGCCGCTGGCGCTGTGCCTGCTGACGCTGTCCCTCCCGGTCCGCAGCACCTTCACGCTCGGTCAGACCAGCATCATCCCGGTGCTGTTGGTCGTCCTCACCGTGCTGCCGCGGACCTCCGGCCGACAGGCGGGCGTCCTCATCGGCGTGGCCGCCGCCCTCCAGCCCGCGCTGCTGCTGTTCGGCGTCGTCCTGTGGCTCCTGGGGCGGCGGCGCTCGGCCGCGCTCGCGGGCGCGACGTTCGCCGTGTGCACCGCGCTGGCCTGGGCCGCCATGCCGCGCGACTCCTGGTCGTACTGGGTCCACCACCTCGGCGGCGCCGGGCTCGGCGAGCCCGCCGACAGCCTGGCCAACCAGTCGCTGCACGGGCTGCTGCTGCGCATCGGCCTGGCGGGCCCGGCCGAGCTGGCGCTGCTCGCGGTCCTGGCGGTGGCGGTCGCGGTCGTCGGCCTGCGGCGCGCGGTGCGGTACGCGCGGGACGGGCAGCTGCTGCTGGCCGCGGCGATCACCGGCTGTGTGGCGCTGGCGGTCTCGCCCACCTCCTGGCAGTACCAGCAGCTGTGGATCCTGCTCGCAGTCGTCGGCCGGGTGGGCCGCCGGGCCACCGACCGGCTGGTGTGGCCGGTGCTGGTGGTGCTGGTGATGACGCTGAGCCGTACCGCGCTGCTGCCCGACATCAAGATCGCCGGGCACATCGGCTACAACGCGCCGCTGCTGGCCGCGCTCGCCGCGGCCTGTCTGGTGCCGTTCGTCTCCCGGACCTCCCCGCAGTGGGACAGCCCTGAGCCGACGCCGGTCCAGGAGCCGCACCGGGGCCGCTTCGCCTGGGTGCCGCTGCTGCGCTTCGTACGGCGGCCGCTGTCCCGGCCGAACCTGCTGCTGGAGCTGATGTTCATCCGCGTCGGCTACTTCGCGTACTCGTGGATCCGGGCCCACGCGCCAGACGAGCGCAGCCTCGCCGAGGGCCACGGCCACCAGGTGCTGTCCCTCGAGCGCTTCCTGCACATCGACATCGAGCACTGGTTCAACCTGCTGGTCGCGGACACCCCGTGGCTGCGGGACGGCATGAACTGGTACTACAGCACCTTCCACTTCCTCATCCCGCTGTCCCTGCTGGGCTGGCTCTATCTGCGCCGCCCCGCGACCTACCGCTGGGCCCGCACCCCGCTCGCGTTCGCGACGATGCTCGCGCTGGTCGGCTTCTGGCTCTACCCGCTGGCCCCGCCGCGGCTGATGGGCCTCGGGTACGTCGACACGGCGCACGGCCCGCAGGATCTGAACAACCCGGACTTCGGCGCGCTCACCAAGCTGTCCAACCAGTACGCGGCCATGCCGTCGCTGCACGTCGGCTGGTCGCTGTGGTGCGGGGTGGTCATCGCGCTGGTGGCGCCGTACCTCTGGATGAAGATCCTCGGCATGCTGTACCCGCTGCTCACGGTCGCGGTGATCGTCGGCACGGCGAACCACTATGTGATGGACGCGGTCGGCGGCGCGGCCGTCGTCGCGGCCGGATTCGGTCTGCAGTACGTGCTGCTCGGGGTCGGCCGGAAGCCGGTCGAGGAGGCGAACGGCTCGGTCACCGAGATGCTGTCGGCGGGCGCCCGGGGCGCACGGGAGCGCGCCCGGGCGCTGGTACGGAGGCCACGCGCCGGGGAGCCGGGCGAAACGTCCCAGGTGGCGGAGGTCCCCCATCCGACGGATGCCGCGGAACCGGCCGATGCCTCGCGTTGAAGGGTCCGGGGCACCGGTCTAGCGTTGAGAAAAGCGGTATAAACGCCAGGAAGTCTCGGGGGTCCCGACCAAGGAGGGATCTGAGGATGTCCCTGGTAACGGCGGCCGCCGCGACGCTGGCCGCATCGATGACCGTCATCTCACCCGCGCTCGCCGCGCCGAGCGCGACGGCCGACCCGCACCCGTCGCCGAACCCCACGGCGTTCGTCCTGGAGAAGTTCCGGCCCGCCTCGCAGGCCCAGGGCGACCGTGGCGCGGTGACGTACGACAGGGCGCTCGTGCCCACGAGCGCCGTGGTGCTCGTCGCGGAGCTGCGGCTCCCGGGGAAGTGGCACGGTGAGATGAGGAACCACGAGATGCGAGAGCAGGGAGAGCACGGGAAGCACGGGATGCCGCCGCGCGGCACGTTCGTCTTCCTGGCCCTGCGCGGGGTCGAACCGGACCACCACTTCGGGATACACGTGCACACCCGGCCGTGCGGCACCACGCCCGACTCGTCCGGCCCGCACTACCAGAACGTGAAGGACCCGAAGCAGCCGTCGACCAATCCCAAGTACGCCAACGCGCGCAATGAGATGTGGCTCGACACCACCACCAACAGCAGTGGCGACGGCCGCGCCAAGTCCCTGGTGAAGTGGCACTTCAGGGCCGGTGAGGCGCGCTCGGTGGTGATCCACGAGCATGGCACCGCCACCCAGACGGGCCGGGCGGGCATGGCCGGGGACCGGGTGGCGTGCATCAACGTGCCGTTCAAGTGAGGCCGCCGGGCGGCGATTACGCGTAGGTCACCCGCAGCTCCTTGATCCCGTTCAGCCAGGCCGACCGCAGCCGCCTCGGGGCGCCGGTGAGGCGGATGCCGGGGAGGGTGTCCGCGATGGCGTTGAAGATCAGCCGGATCTCCAGTTCGGCGAGGCTCTTGCCGAGGCAGAAGTGCGGCCCGCCGCCGCCGAAGCCGAGGTGGGGGTTGGGGTCGCGGGTGATGTCGAAGACCTCGGGGCGGTCGAAGACCTCGGCGTCGTTGTTGGCGGAGGAGTAGAACACGCCGACCCGCTGGCCCGCCCGGATGGACTGGCCGCCGAGCGTGGTGTCCTGGACCGCGGTGCGCTGGAAGGACATCACGGGGGTGGCCCACCGGACGATCTCGTCGGGGGCGGTGGCGAGGCGCTCGCGCTTGAACAGCTCCCACTGCTCGGGGTGGGTGAGGAAGGCGTGCATGCCGTGGCTGATGGCGTTGCGGGTGGTCTCGTTGCCCGCGACGGCCAGCAGCAGGACGAAGAAGCCGAACTCGTCGGACCCCAGGTTGCCCTGGTCCTCGGCGGCGACCAGGGCGCTGACGATGTCCTTGGCGGGGCACTGCTTGCGGTCCGAGGCCAGGTTCATGGCGTACGAGATCAGCTCCATGGCCGACTCGGCGCCGATCTCCTCGGTGATGGCCAGTTCCGGGTCGTCGTACGCGACCATCTTGTTGGACCAGTCGAAGATCTTGGACCGGTCCTGCTGGGGAATGCCGATCAGCTCGGCGATGGCCTGGAGGGGGAGTTCGCAGGCGATGTCGGTGACGAAGTCGCCGGTGCCGTGCTCCTTGGCCCCGGCCACGATGCGTTCCGCGCGGTCGTGGAGGGCGTCCTCCAGGGAGCGGATCGCGCGCGGGGTGAAGCCGCGCTGGACGATCTGGCGGACCCGGGTGTGTTCGGGCGGGTCCATGTTGAGCATGATCAGCTTCTGGACCTCGATCTGGTCGCGCTGGATGTGCTCGTTGAAGCGGATGATCGCGGTGTTGCGGTGCGAGGAGAAGATCTCGGGCCGGGTCGAGACCTCCTTGACGTCGGCGTGCCGGGTGACGGCCCAGTAGCCGTCGTCCTCGTACCCGGCGATGCCGTGCCGCTGGGGGATCCATGACACGGGGGCCGTCTGCCGCAACTGGGCGAACTCGGGGAGTGGCACCCGGTGCTCATGGAGGTCGGGGTCGGTGAAGTCGAAGCCTTCGGGGAGCGCTGGACAGGACATCGGCCACTCCAGATCTGACGGCCTATCAGAAAGTGTCCAGAAGGTAGTAACGGGTTCTATAACTAGCAAGGGCCATGGCGGCCCTTCTTGAGTCGGATGCCTCAACTCGCCCTGTGCACAACCCTTGCGCCGTCAGGCCGGGCCTCAGCAGACTGAGCGAAGAACTAGAACGCGTACTAGTTCTGGCGCGGGCGCTGCCGGGAGCCCCCGCGGACGCGATGGAGAAGAGGACGAGTCATGGCCGCGGAACCCGTCATCGTCGAAGCCGTGCGCACCCCGATCGGGAAGCGCGGGGGCGCGCTCGCCAACCTCCACCCCGCCTATCTCCTCGGGGAAACCTACCGCGAACTCCTCGCCCGCACCGGCATCCAGCCCGACTGCGTCGAACAGATTGTCGGCGGCACGGTCACCCACGCCGGGGAGCAGTCCATGAACCCCGCGCGCAACGCCTGGCTGGCCATGGGCCTTCCGTACGAGACGGCGGCGACGACCGTGGACTGCCAGTGCGGGTCCTCCCAGCAGGCCAACCACATGGTGGCCACGATGGTCGCCACCGGCGTCATCGACGTCGGCATCGGCTGCGGCGTCGAGGCCATGTCGCGGGTGCCGCTCGGCAGCGGCTCCAAGCACGGGCCGGGCAAGCCGTTCCCCGACGAGTGGAACGTCGACCTCCCCAACCAGTTCGAGGCCGCCGAGCGGATCGCGCGGCGGCGCGGGCTCACCCGGGGAAACGTCGACTCCCTCGGGCTGCTTTCTCAGGAGCGCGCGGCCCGGGCCTGGGCCGAGGAGCGCTTCAAGCGCGAGACCTTCGCGGTGCAGGTGCCCACCACCGAGGAGGAGCAGGCGGCCGGGGAGGGCATGTGGCGGGCCGTCGACCGGGACGAGGGGCTGCGCGACACCAGCCTGGAGGCGCTCGGCGGGCTCAAGCCCATCATGCCGACCGCCGTGCACACGGCGGGCAATTCCTCCCAGATCTCGGACGGCGCGTGCGCGGTGCTGTGGGCGTCCAAGCGGATGGCCCGCGCGCTGAAGCTGCGGCCCCGCGCCCGGATCGTCGCCCAGGCCCTGGTCGGCACCGACCCCCACTACCACCTCGACGGTCCGATCGACGCGACCCGGGCCGTGCTGGGGAAGGCCGGGATGACGCTCAAGGACATCGACGTGATCGAGATCAACGAGGCGTTCGCGTCGGTCGTGCTGTCCTGGGCACAGGTCTTCGAGCAGGACCTGGGGAAGGTGAACGTCAACGGCGGCGCCATCGCGCTCGGCCACCCGGTGGGGGCGACGGGGGCGCGGCTGATCACCACGGCGCTGCATGAACTGGAGCGGGCGGACAAGGAGTTCGCGTTGATCACGATGTGCGCGGGCGGGGCGCTGGCGACGGGGACGATCATTCAGCGGCTTTAGCGCTCAAGCGATGCTCTGCAGAGCGCTCAAGCAATGCTCGACCGGTGTGAAGCTAGTCTCTGACATGTCATCAGATCGGCCTATTGAGGTGATTTGTTTTGATATCACCTTTTATATGGCCGGAGTCGAAAGGGATGCGACGACATGTCTGCTCGCCGAATGCTCACCGGTACGTTCCTGGGGCTGGGAGCCCTGCTCATGGTCTCGACCGCGGTCGCCCCGGCCGCCACCGCCGCGCCCGTCCCCGTGACCACCCTCAACTGCGACGGTGACACCTACAAGTGCACGGCCGGGCTGCGGTTCGGCGACGGCCGGTGGGCCGCGGACTGGAACGCGAACGTGTTCCACCAGAGCGCGGCCCGGAGCGCTTCTGTGAAGTCCGCGGAGTCGGTGAAGGCGCCGGTCCCGGTGACGACCCTCAATTGCGATGGTGACACCTACAAGTGCACGGCCGGGCTGCGATTCGGTGACGGCCGATGGGTCGCGCAGTGGGACGCGCGGGTCTTCCACCAGAGCGCGGCCCGGAGCGCTTCCGTGAAGTCCGCGAAGTCGGTGCAGGCGCCGGTCCCCGTGACGGCCCTGAACTGTGACGGCGACACCTACAAGTGCACGGCCAACCTCCAGTTCGGTGACGGCCGGTGGGTCGCCCAGTGGGACGCGCGGGTCTTCCACCAGTGAGCGGGCAGTGACGAGCGGGCCCGGTGCGCAGCTTTGCGCACCCTGCCCCCTTTTTTTCTTTCCTCTTCCGTCCTCTTTTTTCTGACACCCCCCAGGCCCTTCAAACCTCCCAGCGCTTGGGTCCC
>NZ_JBVIVI010000001.1:575837-730287 GCF_055595765.1 Streptomyces sp. NPDC040405 | reverse complement strand
TTGGGGGATGGCTGGTGGGTCGCCCGGGGGGACGTGCGGTTTTTCCACCGGGGGGGGGGCGGTGACGGGGGGTCCTGGGGCGAATTTTTGCCCACCGGGCCCGCTCGTCGTATGCCCTGCGCAGTCATGTGCGCTCGAACGCCACCGGCGCCTCGAACGCCGCCCGGCGCGTGGCCCGTCGCAGCGCCCCCAGGATCGGCACGCCGAGGGTGAGGGTCAGCGCCACCGTCACCACCGCGCGCGGCAGGTCCCAGCCGAGCGAGGTCGCCAGGCAGTACGCGACGAAGCGGGCCAGGTTCGCGCCGACCGGGTCGCCCGGCACATAGCTGATCCCCGAGGACATCCCCTGCGTCAGCGTCCAGCCCTGGAGGTTCATGGCCGTCCCGTACGCCACGGACGCGATCGCCCCGTACGCCGCGAGCAGCGCCACCTCGCGGCGGCCCCGCAGCCGCCCGGCGCCGGGCAGCAGCCCCGCGCCCAGCGCGACCCACCCCATCGCCAGCATCTGGTACGGCATCCACGGCCCGACGCCGCCCGTGAGCAGCGCCGACGCGAACATCGACACCGCGCCGAGCACAAAGCCGAAGCCGGGGCCGAGCACCCGCCCCGAGAGCACCATCAGGAAGAACATCGGCTCGATGCCCGCCGTGCCCGCGCCCAGCGGCCGCAGCGCCGCGCCCGCCGCCGCCAGCACCCCGATCATCGCGATGGCCTTCGCGTCCAGACCGGTGTCGGCGATCGTCGCCACGACCACCGCCAGCAGCAGCGGCAGCAGCGCGGCGAAGAGCCAGGGCGCGTCGGCGGCGTGGGCGGTGACGCCGGAGTGGGCGGGCGCGAGGAGCGGCCAGGTGAAGGCGGCGACGCCGATCGCGGAGACAAGGGCGAGGGCGACGACCGAGCGCGGCCCGAGCCGGATGGCCCGTACGCGGGTGGCTGGTCTGCGGGAGGCCGGTGTGCGGGGCCCGGTCATCGCGCCCCCTCCAGCGCCTCGCGCACCTGGGGCACGGTCAGCCACGGCAGCGGCGCGAGGATCTTCGCGACCTGCGGGGCGAAGGCGGGGGAGGACATCACGACCTCCGCCGTCGGCCCGTCCGCGACCACCTCGCCGTCGGCCAGGATGACGACCCGGTGGGCGAGTTCGGCCGCCAGCTCCACGTCGTGCGTGGCCAGCACGATGCCGTGGCCGTCCGCCGCCAGCCCGCGCAGCACCCGCGTCAGCCGGGCCTTCGCCGCGTAGTCCAGTCCGCGCGTCGGCTCGTCCAGCAGCAGGAGCGGCGGGCGGGCGGTGAGGATGACGGACAGCGCGAGGGCGAGCCGCTGCCCCTCGGACAGATCGCGCGGGTGGGTGCCGTCCGCCACCTCGGGCAGCAGGGTGCCGACCAGCTCCCGGCAGGTGCCGGGCGCCGCCCCCGCGTCCTCGTCGGCGGCCGCGCACTCGGCCGCCACCGTGTCCGCGTACAGCAGATCGCGCGGCTCCTGCGGTACGAGCCCTACGCGGCGCAGGAGTTCGGCGGGGCGGGTGCGGTGCGGGGCGCTTCCGTCCGGGCCGATACGTATCGTCCCGGCGGCCGGTTCGTGCATCCCGACGAGCGCGGCCAGCAGCGTCGACTTCCCTGCCCCGTTGCGGCCCATCAGCGCCACCGTCTCACCGGGCCGCACCGCCAGGCTGACGTCCCGTAGCGCCTCGACGCGCCCGTGCCGTACGGAAAGCCGCTCGGTCCGGCCCACGGGCGTCCCGTCCGGCGCCTCGCCTCGTACCGGCGGGGCGAGCGGTGCCAGCCGCTCCCGCAGCGCTCCCGCCTTGCGGCGCGCGTCCCGTACGGACAGGGGGACGGGCGCCGTCCACCCCGCGAGGCCGCCCAGCGCCACGACCGGCGGCTGCACGGGCGAGACCGGCATGATCTCGGCCGGTTCGCCGACGACCGGGGCCGCGCCGGGGGCGGGCAGCAGGATCACCTGGTCCGCGTACTGCACCACCCGCTCCAGCCGGTGTTCGGCCATCAGCACGGTCGTGCCCAGGTCGTGCACCAGCCGCTGCAGCACGGCCAGCACCTCTTCCGCGGCGGCGGGGTCGAGCGCCGACGTGGGCTCGTCCAGGACCAGGACCCGGGGGTGGGTGGTGAGTACCGACCCGATCGCGACCCGCTGCCGCTGCCCTCCGGAGAGGGTCGCGATGGGCCGCGCGCGCAGCTCGGCGAGGCCCAGGAGGTCGAGGGTCTCCTCGACGCGGCGGCGCATCGTGTCGGGCGGCAGGCCCAGCGACTCCATCCCGTAGGCGAGTTCGTCCTCGACGGTGTCGGTGACGAAGTGCGCGAGCGGGTCCTGGCCCACGGTGCCGACGACATCGGCCAGTTCGCGGGGCTTGTGGGTACGGGTGTCCCGCCCCGCGACCGTGACCCTGCCCCGCAGGGTGCCGCCGCTGAAGTGCGGCACCAGCCCGGAGACGGCGTTCAGGAGTGTCGACTTGCCGACTCCGGAGGGGCCGACGAGCAGGGCCAGTTCGCCCTCGGGCACGGTGAGTTCCACCCCGTGGAGGGCGGGCCGGGCGGCGCCGTCGTAGGTGACGGACACCTGCTCGAAGCGGATCACTGTGTGACCTCCTGGGTTTCGTACGGCACGGCTGGCGCTGGCGCGACGAACGCCGGGAGCAGTCCCAGCAGCACGCCCCCAGCGGGCCACAGCGGCAGGTCCGGCGCGGTGAGCGGAACGGCGGGCGGATTCAGGGACCCCGGTGCGTACGAGGCCGCCCAGATCATCAGCGCCGCGACCGCCACCCCCGACCCCGACGCCAGCCAGGCCCGGGCGCCCCAGCGGTCCGGCCGGTACCGGCTGCGGACCGACCGCCGCCCGCCCAGCCACAGCCCGCCCAGCGCGGCGGCGAGCCCGGCCAGCAGCAGCGGCAGCCCGTAGGCCGCGCCTTCGGAGGAGAGCAGCCCGTACGTACCGCAGCAGACCCCGAGCAGCCCGCCCAGCGTCAGCGCGGCCGTCGTACGGCGCACGGCGGGCGGGACCTGCGCGGTGCGGCCGTAACCGCGCGCGTCCATCGCCGCCGCCAGCGCCACGGACCGTTCCAACGCGCCCTCCAGCACCGGCAGCCCCACCTGGAGCAGCGCCTTCACCCCGCGGTCGGGGCGGCCGCGCAGCCTGCGCGCCCCGCGCAGCCGCCGGACGTCCGCCACCAGATGCGGCGCGAAGGTCATCGCCACGACCACCGCCACGCCTGCCTCGTACAGCGCGCCCGGCAGCGACTTGAGCAGCCGCGCCGGGCTGGCCAGCGCGTTCGCCGCGCCGACGCAGACCAGCAGCGTGGCCAGCCGCAGCCCCTCGTACAGCGCGAACACCAGCCCCTCGGCCGTGACCCGCCCCCCGATCCGTAGCCCCTGCGCCCAGTCGGGCAACGGCACTTCGGGCAGCGTGAACAGCACGCGGGTGCTGGGGATCGGCGAGCCGAAGAACAGCGCGAAGAGAAGCCGGATCGCGAGCACGACCAGCCCGAGCTTCAGGAAGGCGGCGTACGAGCGCGCCCACGGCGCGTCGGTGCGGCGCACCGCCACGACATAGCCCGCGACGGCGACGATCAGCCCGAGCAGCAGCGGATTGCCGGTCCGGGACGCGGCCGTCCCCAGCCCCAGCGCCCACACCCACCACGCCCCGGCATGCAACGCCCCCGGATGGCGCGGCGCGGCCCCACGCCCGCCGGGCGTACGGTACGGGCGCGCCGTACGACGCAAGGCCCCCGCCGCCCCCGCACCCATCCCGTTCACGTCCGGCGGCGGCGGGTCTGCCACACCGCCGCCGCGGCCAGGGCGAGCACGGCGGCCGCGCCGCCTATCAGTCCGGCCGACGGGCCGCCGTCGGTCTCCTCGTCCCCCTTGTGGGCGGACACCGCCTCGCCGCAGCCCGCCTTCGGGTAGCCCGCGATGGCGCACAGCAGCGCGGAGGAGTTGTAGCGCAGCGGCTTCGCCACCGCCGCCAGCGCCTCCCCGGCCGTCGCGTCCTCGGCCACCCGCGCGCACGCGGTACGGGACTTCGGCGGCGTACGGCCGTCCGGCGCGTCCCGTGCGGTGCCGAAGTCGAGGACGACCGCGATCCGCTTCGAGCCGCCCTTGGCGGGCGTGTCCGCGTCGCAGACCGTGGCGAAGCGGGCCGCGCCCCGCGGCCGGGCGGCGTCCCGGGAGTCCTCGCTGACGGCGAAGCGGAAGCCGATCATGTCGCCGTCGTCGGGCCGGGCCGCGGAGGGGCCCTGCGCCGCGTACGTCCAGCCGCCGTCGCCGCCCCGCTGCCAGAACGACCAGTAGCGGTATCCCGCGGCCTGCGCGGGCGCGGCACCGGCCAGCACGGTGAGTGCGGCGATGAGCGACAGGAGGACGGCGGTCGCCGAACGGCCGACCATCAAAACTGCTGCTTCTTACGGCCGCTGAGCAGGAAACCGATGCCCACACCGGCCACCGCGCAGCTTCCGACTATCCACCAGACGCTGCCCGTTCCACCCTTTTCATCCTTCTCGTCTGCCTTGTCCGAAGCCTCGGCAGGGGCCGGGCCGGTGGCGTTGAGCTGCTGTACGAGGTCGGCGTCGCCGAAGTGCCGCGGGTCCCCACCGGCCGCGTGCGCCGCGAGCACCAGCTTGGCCAGCGCGCCGGGGTCGCCCTTCGCCCAGGCCGCCGCGCCGCTGTCCTTGCCCTGCAGCCACTGCAGCGGCCTGGCCGCGGCCGCGCTGTGCTGACCCGCGGCCAGCGCCATGATCGCGTCGGCGGTGGCGCCGAAGTCGGGCTGGGCCTTGGCGGCGCCGGGCGTCGTGGACTTCAGGTGCATGCCGTTGCCGGACATGGTGGTGGAGAGGTAGGAGAGCGCGGCCTCGGAGGCGTCCTCCGGCGTACGGTCCGTGCCGCCGCCCTTCCCGCCGCCCTTCGCGTCGCACGCCAGCGCCTTGGGGCTCTTGTCGTCGTCCTTGCCCACGGGGTCGAAGACGAAGCCCGAGCCCCGGGTGGCCAGCGCCGCGCTCACCGTGGCCAGGTCGTTGGCGGCGGGCTCGCCCTTCCCCGAGGTGTACGCGAACGCCCCCCGCTGCCCCGCCTTCGCCGAACAGTCCAGCTGCAGCCCGAGCAGCGCGTCGTACGGCGTCTTGCCGCTCGCCGCGGACGCGACCTCCACCGGGTCCAGGCCGGTCGCGGCGAACGCGCCGACCGCGGCCGAGGTGGAGTTGGCGTCGCTCGTGCCGCCGGGGTTCATGCCCCAGCCGCCGTCCTCGTTCTGGCTGTGCTTGAGCCAGCCGATGCCCTTCTCCACCGCCGCCGACCGGCCGCCCACCGCGGCCAGCGCCTGTATCGCGGCCGAGGTGGCGTCCGTGAACTCGCCCTTCTTCGGGTCGCACGCCTTGCCGGTGTCCGCCCGGTACGCGGCGAAGCCGCCGTCCGCGCACTGCTGCCCGGCGAGCCAGTCGATGGCCGACTTGGCCGGTTTGACCCCCACCGTGTCCTGGGCGAGCAGCGCGAGCGACTGCCGCCAGACCCCGTCGAACTTGGGGTCCTTCGTGCCGTACAGCCCCTCCGGGCGCTTGCCGTCGTCGGCGGAAGCGGTGGAAGCGGTGGAAGCGGCGAAGGCGGCCGTGGGCGCGACGGTCGCGCACAGGGCGGCGGAGATGGCCAGGGCCGCGACGCTGCGGCGTACGTTCATGGCTGGGGTGCCTCTCGATCAGGGGCGTTACGCAGCCACGCACGGCCGCCCACCCGCGTACGGAACACTCCGCCGCGCCGATGGCGCCGGGCTCAGCTCCGCATCCCACGACGGTGCCGCCGCCGGACACCCGGACGGCGGGAGCCTCCTGCGTCGCGCCCGCCCAGGTGCTCCGGCTCGCACGGCCCGCACGGGCGCGTGCTCACGGTTGCGGGTCAGCGCCGGACTTCCACCGACTTCCCCTGAACGAACGCGGATGAAGTTCTCCCGCCCACTTTAACCGGACGCTTCACCCGCCGACGACGCCGCGTCCCCGTCCGGTCCGTCCGCCCCGCGCGGCGGTATCCATGACAACTCCAAGACCGAAAAGCCGAGTTGAAAAACCGAGCCGCACCCCTCGCCAAAAGAATTGGTAACGCGTCGAAAACATCGGTGTGAAACGAGCGTGAAGGCCGTTTCGGCGGGTTCGGCCCGGTAAAAAGAGGCCCATGAGCAACCCCCATGGCCACATAGCGGATAACGCTTCGTACCCACACCACCCGAATGCTTCCTATCAGGGTGATCCCCACGCCCCCACCAACCGACGCCGAGCAGGCAATTCGAGTGGTCGCGGGGCGGATCGGACAGCCTTGATCATTCACAGCCTCGCGGACATCGCCGCGGTTTTCCTGGGGCTGTGGCTGCTGCTGTACCTGCTCGACGCCAACCAGGCGAATGTCTTTGTCGACTTCGTGCACGGTGTGGCGGACTGGCTCGCCGGATGGTCGCAGGACATCTTCACGATGGAACCCGAAGGTGTGCGCGTCTTCTTCAACTACGCCCTGCCTGCGGTGATTTACCTCGCTATCGGTCATGGTGCCGCCGCCTGGGTGCGGCGGCTCTGACCTCGCGCTCAGCCTCGCGCTCGCCGGGGCATTCCCACCTGCCGGGGGTGCCCCGCGGCGCCCGGGTAACACTTCCGGAGCGGTTGGCGCTGACGACGATGAGGTCACCTCAAAGGAATCCGGCGCCGTAATCACATGACCACCGGAGGGTCACCGAACGCACCGAAGAATGGAAGATCGCCAGACGTGCGGTGGAGCCGTACGCGCTGCTGCCCTTTCTTGCATCGGTGTCATTCTGTCGTGCCATTCGGTTGTCTCCTTCATCGATTTGGATTTTCTCCCCATGAGTAATGCAGACTGCCGGGCATGAGCTCATGGAACGACAGCAGAGTCGATAATTTCCAGGCCCCCGGCGGGCATCCCGGCGTACCGCCTCAGTACGGCGTTCCGTCTCAGCGGCCCGACGACGGATACGTCGATGAGCCGTACCGACCACGACGCCGCGGCCGGACCGTGAAACGCGTCCTGATCACCCTGGTCGTCGTCCTGCTGGTCGCCTCGGTCGCCACGTACTTCTGGGCCGACTCCAAGCTGCGCAAGGAGGTCGACCTCAGCCAGGTGATCGACCGCCCCGAGGCGGGCGACGGCACCAACTACCTGATCGTCGGGTCCGACAGTCGCGAGGGCATGTCCGACCAGCAGAAGAAGGACCTGCACACGGGCTCCGCCGACGGCAAGCGCACGGACTCGATGATGATCCTGCACGACGGATCCTCCGGCCCGACGCTCATATCCCTGCCGCGCGACTCGAACGTCACCATCCCGAAGTTCCGCGGGTCGGAGTCCGGGGAGATCAAGGGCCCCATGGGCGCCACCAAGCTGAACGCCGCGTACGCCATGGACGGCCCGCAGCTGCTCGTCCGCACCGTCGAGGCCAACACCGGCCTGCACATCGACCACTACGCGGAGGTCGGCTTCTCCGGCTTCGCGGGCATCGTGGACGCCATCGGCGGCGTCGACATGAACCTCGACAAGGGCTTCAAGGACAAGCAGGCCGGTGCCGACTTCCAGGCGGGCGAGCAGACGATGAACGGGCAGCAGGCGCTCGCGTTCGTCCGCAGCCGGCACGCGTTCGCCGCCAGCGACCTGGAGCGCACGAAGAACCAGCAGAAGTTCCTGTCCTCCCTCGCTTCCCAGACCGCGGCGCCCGGCACCGTGCTGAACCCCTTCAAGCTCTACCCCGCCATGGGAGCCGGACTGGACACCCTGATCGTCGACAAGGACATGAACCCGTACTACCTGGCCCAGATGTTCCTCGCCATGAAGGACGTCACCGGCAGCGGGGGCAAGTCGCTGAACATGCCGACCGCGGGCAGCGTCGGCGGCAACCTCCAGTGGGACCAGGCCAAGGTCAAGCAGCTCGTGCGGCAGCTCAACAACGACGAGCCGGTCACGGTCACCGACACGCCCTGACCCGCCGACGCGTCACGTGCCCCCCGCCTCCACGAACCGCGCGAGCTTCGCGAGCGCCATGCGCGTGCCCGCCTCGTTGTCGGCGGCGGGCACGCTGTCGGGGATTCCTTCGTGCACGATGACGACATCGGTGCCGCCGTCCGCGTCGGTGAGGGTGGTCGTCATCGTCATCGTGCCGCGCAGCGCGGGATCCTCGGCCTCGAACCCCATCGCCTCCACCACCCGCTCGTCCGGTACGAGTTCCACGAAGTGGCCGTGGTACGTATCGGTGCGCGGGGCGGACTTGCCGGTGCCGGTCGGCGCGTCGTAGGTGAGCGAGACGCGGAACCTCCCGCCCTCGCGGGCCTCGAACTCGTGCACCCGGCCGCTCATCCCGTCCGGCACCCGCCACGTCGCGATCGCGCGCCCGTCCACCAGCGCCCGGTAGACGGCCGCCCGCGAAGCCCGCACATGTCCGGAGACCCTCGTGGTGTGCATGGGCCGAACATAGCGCCTCGGGCGCCGCTCAGCCGGTGAGGTCGACGCGCACGGTCAGCAGGTCGTTGCCGAGGGCGCGGACCGCGGCGCTGTTGTAGCGGGGGAGGGTCTTGAGGCGGGCGCGGGGGTCGTCCTCGGGGAGGGGATGGGCGGTGCCGGTGTGCCAGGTGCCGTTGATGCGGACCCGGACCCTGGGGTCGGCCCGGAGGTTCCGTACGTACTGCGACCTGTCGCCGAACTCCGAGACGAACCAGAACGCGTCGCCGGTGCGGCGTCCGCCCACGGGGGTGCGCCGGGGCAGGCCCGAGACCCGGCCGGTGGTCTCCAGAAGGGTCTGGAACGGCAGCCGGGAGAGCAGCGGGTTGCCGATGCGCCGCTGGAACGTGGTGACGATGCGGTGCTTGCGGTCGTGGTGGCGGGACATCCGGGGCCCTCTCGTTCGTCGGTCCGTCCATGGTGCACGAGCGGGGTCAGCGGGCCCGGTAGGCGATCGGGTCGGTGCCGGGGACGGGTTCGGCCCGGCCCAGGTTGACCAGGCGGCGGAGGTGGGCTTCGGCCTCGGATACGGCGATGTTGCGGGAGCCGTAGGGGATGTCGGCCCAGGGGCGGTTCCACTCCATGCGCTCGGCGAGCTGCCAGGGGGTGAGCGGGGTGGCGAGGAGGGCGCGGAGGTCGGCGAGGCGGGTCTCGTGGTGGTGCAGCAGGGCGCGGACGCGGGCGGGGGCGTCGGTGAAGGCGTGCTGGTGGGCCGGGAGGACTTCGGCCGGGTCGAGGGCGGCGACCCGCCGCAGGGAGGTGAGGTAGTCGTCCAGCGGGTCGGTGCGGGTGGCGTCGGCCGGGTCCTCGTACAGGCCGATGTGCGGGCTGATCTCGGGGAGGAGATGGTCGCCGGAGAAGAGGCGGCCGTGGCCGCGGGCGGCGGCGGGGTGGGCCTCTTCGAGGTGGAGGCAGACGTGGCCGGGGGTGTGGCCCGGTGTCCAGACGGCGCGGAGGCGGCGGCCCGGGAGGTCGAGGAGTTCGCCGGGGGCGATCTCGCGGTCGGGGAGGGCGGCGCGTTGCCCCGGGAGGCTCGGGCGCCCCTCGGCGCGGGCGGCGCGCAGCGGGGCGAGATGATCCTCGGGGGCGCCTGCCGCGGCCAGCTTTTCGGCGAGGTAGTCGAGCCAGAGGGTGGGTTCGGCCTCGCGGGTGCGGCGTACGACGTGCGCGTCGGCGCCGTGCATCGCGATCCACGCGCCCGATGCCTCCCGCACCTGGCCGGAGAGCCCGTGGTGGTCGGGGTGGTGGTGGGTGACGAGGACGCCGTGGATCTCGGAGACGTCGGTGCCGCAGGCGGCCAGCCCGGCGGTGAGCGTGTCCCAGGCGGTGGGATCGTCCCAGCCGGTGTCGATGAGGACCGGCCCGCGGTCGGTGTCGAGGAGGTGGACGAGGGTGTGTCCGAGCGGGTTGTCGGGGATGGGGACGGGGATGCTCCACACCCCGCCGCCGTGGTCGGTGACGCCGGTCGCCTCTGGCACGGGGGTCCCCTTTCCGCGCGTGCGGCCGGGCCGCAGCAGCGCATGCATTGCTGACTATAACTGGAACTGGTATCAGTTCTGATGCATCGTCAGGTATCGGCGGGAGGCATCAGCGATGGGCGACCTCATCGAGTACGGGCAGCTCTTCATCGGCGGGGCGCTGGTCGATCCGGCCGGGGCGGAGACCATCGAGGTCGTCTCGCCGCATACGGAACAGGTCATCGGGCGGGTGCCGCACGCCGCGCGGGCCGATGTGGACCGGGCGGTCGCGGCGGCGCGGCGGGCATTCGACGAGGGGGAGTGGCCGCGTACCTCGCTGGAGGAGCGGATCGCCGTCGTCACGCGGATCAAGGACGCGGTCGCCGTACGGCACGAGGAGATCGCGAAGGTCATCAGCGCGCAGAACGGCTCGCCGTACTCCTGGAGCGTCCTCGCCCAGGCGCTCGGCGCGATGATGGTGTGGGATTCGGCCATCACGGTCGCGCGCGACTTCACCTTCGAGGAGCGCCGGGCCGGGGTGCTCGGGCCGCTGCTGGTGCGGCGGGAGCCGGTCGGGGTGGTGGCGGCCGTCGTGCCGTGGAACGTGCCGCAGTTCGTGGCGGCGGCGAAGCTGGCCCCGGCGCTGCTGGCCGGGTGTTCGGTGATCCTCAAGCCGTCGCCGGAGACGCCGCTGGACGCGTATCTGCTGGCGGAGATCGCGACCGAGGCGGGGCTGCCGGAGGGAGTGCTGTCGATCCTTCCGGCGGACCGGGACGTCAGCGAGTACCTGGTCGGGCACCCGGGGGTCGACAAGGTGTCGTTCACGGGGTCGGTGACGGCGGGCAAGCGCGTGATGGAGGTGGCCTCGCGCCATCTGACCCGGGTGACCCTGGAGTTGGGCGGCAAGTCGGCCGCGGTGATCCTGCCGGACGCGGATCTGGACGCGGCGGTCGCGGGCATCGTGCCCAACGCGTGGATGAACAACGGGCAGGCGTGCGTCGCCCAGACCCGCATCCTCGCCCCGCGCGGCCACTACGACGAGCTGGCCGAGCGCTTCGCGGCCGCCGCCTCGGCCCTGGTGGTCGGCGATCCGCTGGACCCGGCGACCCAGGTCGGCCCGCTGGTGGCGCGGCGGCAGCAGCGGCGCTCGCTGGACTACATCGCGCTCGGGCAGCGCGAGGGCGCCAAGGTGCTGACGGGCGGCGGACGCCCCGAGGCGCAGGCCACGGGGTGGTACGTGGAGCCGACGCTGTTCGGGGACGTCGCCAACTCGATGCGCATCGCCCGGGAGGAGATCTTCGGCCCGGTCATCTGCCTGCTGCCGTACGGGGACGAGGAGGAGGCGGCCCGGATCGCCAACGACTCCGACTACGGGCTGTCGGGGAGCGTATGGACGGCGGACGTGGCGCACGGCATCGACTTCGCGCGGCGCGTCCGCACCGGTACGTACTCCGTGAACACCTTCAGCCTGGACATGCTCGGGCCGTTCGGCGGCTACAAGAACTCCGGCCTGGGGCGGGAGTTCGGCCCCGAGGGGCTGGCGGCGTATCTGGAGCACAAGATGATCCACCTGCCGCAGGGGTGGGACGGGGAGCAGGGCTGATGGGGGACCGCTGGCGGGTCGAGGTCGACCGCGGCGTGTGCATCGGCTCGGGGTTCTGCGTGAGCAGCGCCCCCGGCGGATTCCGGCTGGACGCGGCGCGCCAGTCGCATCCGGTCGAGCCGGAGGCGGACGCGTCCGAGGCGGTGTTGGTGGCGGCCGAGGGGTGCCCGGTCGAGGCCATCGCGATCCGGCTGCTCGGAGGCGGCGAACAGGTGTTCCCGCCTGATGAGTAGCGGTGGTCGGTAACCCGGACGAGTGGCAGACGCGTCCTACGGGGGTGGTGGGGCCGTTTCGGTGGGTGCTGATCCGTCGTATGGCGTACGTCTTCTCCGACACCGTCTAAGACGGCCTCCACCATCGGGGCAACATCGGTCCCGGCGGCGGCTACGACGGCACCGATACGGAGACCGGCACCGCCGTCAAGGCCGCCCCGGGGCGACCGTCAGACCCAGCCCTCACACCGTGAGATGCGGATGGCGTCCACTCGGTTCCGTGCCCCGGTCTTCCGGGTGATCGCGGCCAGGTAGTTGCGTATCGTCCCGTTGGACAGATGCAGGGTCCGGGCGATCTCCGCGATGGAGGCACCGTCCGCCGCCAGCGACAGAACGCCCAGCTCGCGCTCGGTCAGCGGGATCTCCGCCGCCTTGAGGAAGCTGTAGCCCAGCGAGTCGTCGATGAACCGCTCCCGCTTCGCCACATGCCGGATGCCGTCCAGCAGCCGCTGGGGCGGGGCGTTCTTGTCGATGTACCCGAGGGCGCGGGCCTTGTGCGCGCGGCGCAGCTGGCCGGGGCGCCCGGCGTTGGCCAGTACGAGCAGTCCGGACTCGGGGCCGCTCTCCACGGCCGGGGCCTCGGCCATCAGCTTGCCCAACTCGCCCTTGCGCGCGGCCTTGTCGGATCCTGGGCAGTCCGTGTCGACCACGCAGACGTGCGGTTGTAAGGAGCGGGCTCTGCTACGCGCGTCACGCCAGGCGGCGGAAACCACCTCGAACTCAGGTTCGGCTTGTATCAGTGCGGCCAACGCGGACCGCAGCAGGTATGAATCATGTACCAGAAGAACTCGTATCACGGAGTTCTTCACCCCCTGTAGACGTTGTTCCGTCGCACGCCGTCGTCGCTCTGTCGCGCGCCGTTCATGAATACCGGGATTGGCCAATCCGTGAACGCGAAATTTGCGCCAAAGGGGGGCGTGCGGGCGCACATCTTGCTGCCTCTGCGCGCCCCGGGGGCGCATTGTGCGCCGCATGCGCCCCTACCGCGCCCCGTTGTGGGGGGCCGTCAGGTCGATCAGTCGGCAGACCGTCTCGATGTCGATCTTGACCTGGGCGATCGAGGCCCGTCCCGACAGCCAGGTGATCAGCGCCGAGTGCCAGGTGTGCTCGATGACCCGCACGGCGGACAGCTGCTCGGCCGTCGGCGGGCCCTCCAGGCCCATCGCGTCGAGGATGATCGTGGTGGTGAGCCGGGAGACCATGTCCACCTCGGGGCTCACCGAGCGGTCGGCGAAGGTGAGGGCCCGGACCATGGCGTCCGCGAGATGGGGTTCGCGCTGGAGCGCGCGGAAGGCGCGCATCAGGGTCTGGGCGACCCGGGTGGCCGGATCCTCCTCGGTCGGCGGGCGCTTGCGCAGCGTCTCGTGCATGTGCTGCAACTGGTCCTGCATGGTGGCGACCAGCAGATGCACCTTGGACGGAAAGTAGCGGTAGAGGGTGCCGAGCGCCACGCTGGAGTGCTCGGCCACCTCGCGCATCTGGACCGCGTCGAAGCCGCCCCGGCTGGCCAGCCGGGCACTGGCGTGCAGGATGCGCCGACGGCGCGCCTCCTGCCGCTCGGTCAGCTGCAGGGAGGCTGGCTTGACTTCTGCGGTCATTTGTCTCACTTCGGATGCATAGTGTCTGCGCTGCGGTTGACAAACGGACACCGTGCATGATGGCAGGGTCGGCCTAGGGGCGCGAGTCAGTGAAACTCGTTCTAGGGTCGCGTGTCGCTCGAGCCCGCCGCCCGGCCGGTGGAAGGGGTGTTTGTCGGGCTCGGGTCGATATGGCCATGCCCCCGGAAGAAGGTCTCGCGCGCAAGGGGCTACCGAGTGGTAGGGATCACCCGCCCCGGCGCCGGGAGCGGGAGGTTCGCCAGGTATCTTCGAGACTTCTCGGGCTATCTGTTAGTGAAACTTGTTCTAAATAATCGTGAGCGGCTACGCTCCCGCTGAAGTTCATCAAGGAGGGGGCGCGAGTGACCGCAGAGGCCGCGCAGGAGACCGGAGTCGACCCGCTTCGGACGGTGCCCCCCACCGCCGCGGCGGAGGACCGGGCCCAGGACGGCGACCGGCCGCTGCGCATCGCGCTGCTGAGCTACAAGGGGAACCCGTTCTGCGGAGGCCAGGGCGTCTACGTACGTCATCTCTCCCGCGAACTCGCCCGGCTCGGCCACACCGTCGAGGTGATCGGCGCCCAGCCGTACCCGGTGCTCGACGCCGAGGACGGCGTCACCCTCACCCGGCTGCCCAGCCTCGACCTCTACCGCCAGCCCGACCCCTTCCGTACGCCCAGGATCGGGGAGTACCGGGACTGGGTCGACGCCCTGGAGGTCGCCACCATGTGGACCGGCGGCTTCCCCGAGCCGCTCACCTTCAGCCTGCGCGCCCGCCGCCATCTGGCCGCCCGGCGCGGCGCGTTCGACGTCGTCCACGACAACCAGACCCTCGGCTACGGGCTGCTGGGCATGGAGCAGACCGGCTTCCCGCTCGTCACCACCATCCACCACCCGATCACCGTGGACCGCCAGTTGGAGCTGGACGCGGCGGAGGGCTGGAAGCGCCGCCTCTCCGTGCAGCGCTGGTACGGCTTCACGCGCATGCAGAAGCGGGTGGCCCGGCGGCTGCCCTCGGTGCTCACCGTCTCCGGCTCCTCGCGCCGGGAGATCGTCCACCACCTCGGCGTACGGCCGGGGCGCGTGCACGTCGTCCACATCGGCGCGGACACCGGGCTGTTCTCGCCCGACCCCGCCGTGCCCGTGATCCCCGGGCGGATCGTGACCACCTCCAGCGCCGACGTGCCGCTCAAGGGTCTCGTCCACCTCGTCGAGGCGCTGGCCAAGGTCCGTACCGAGAACCCCGAGGCCCACCTCGTCGTCGTCGGCAAGCGCCCCGAGGAGGGGCCGGTGGCCGCCGCCATGGCCCGCTACGGGCTCCAGGGCGCCGTCGAGTTCGTCAAGGGCATCAGCGACCCCGAACTGGTCGGCCTCATCCGCGGCGCCCAGATCGCCTGCGTGCCCTCGCTGTACGAGGGGTTCTCGCTGCCCGCCGCCGAGGCCATGGCCACCGGCACCCCGCTGGTCGCCACCACCGGCGGCGCGATCCCCGAGGTGGCGGGGACGGACGGCGAGACCTGCCTCGCCGTACCGCCCGGCGACGCGGGCGCGCTCGCCGCCGCCCTGAACCGGCTGCTGGCCGACGCCGCCTTGCGCAAGCGCCTCGGCGCCGCCGGACGGGAGCGGGTGCTGAGCCGCTTCACCTGGGAGCAGGCCGCCCGCGGCACCGTCGAGCACTACCGCGCGGCGGTCGGCGCGCAAGCGCGCGCCGCACGGACCCGCGCCACGCGCTGACCGCCCTCCCCGAGCCCTGACACGAGCCCCACGACCCCGCCTGACGAAAGCAGACCCCCGTGCTGACCGTCGATTTCTCCCGCTTCCCCCTCGCCGCAGGCGATCGCGTCCTCGACCTGGGCTGTGGCGCCGGGCGCCATGCCTTCGAGTGCTACCGGCGCGGTGCGCGGGTCGTCGCGCTCGACCGCAACGGCGACGAGATACGCGAGGTCGCGAAGTGGTTCGCCGCCATGAAGGAGGCGGGCGAGGCCCCCGCCGGGGCCACCGCCACCGCGATGGAGGGCGACGCGCTGGCCCTGCCGTTCCCCGACGACAGCTTCGACGTCGTCATCATCTCCGAGGTGATGGAGCACATACCCGACGACAAGGGTGTGCTCGCCGAGATGGTGCGGGTGCTGCGCCCCGGCGGCCGGATCGCCGTCACCGTGCCGCGCTACGGGCCCGAGAAGGTGTGCTGGGCGCTGTCCGACGCGTACCACGAGGTGGAGGGCGGCCACATCCGCATCTACCGCGGCGACGAACTCCTGGAGCGGATGCGCGAGGCCGGGCTGCGGCCGTACGGCACCCACCACGCGCACGGCCTGCACAGCCCGTACTGGTGGCTGAAGTGCGCCTTCGGGGTGGACAACGACAAGGCGCTGCCGGTGCGCGCCTACCACAAGCTGCTGGTCTGGGACATCATGAAGAAGCCGCTGGCCACGCGGGTCGCCGAACAGGCGCTGAACCCGCTGATCGGCAAGAGCTTCGTGGCGTACGCGACCAAGCCCCACGCCTCCCGCGAGGACCGGGCGTGACCGCGCGCGGCCCGCGCCCCGGCCCCCGTACCGAACGGCTGGCGCTGCCGGGGATCCTCACCGCCGAGGAGGCCCTGCGCACCGTCGAGGGCATCGCCGCCGTCCAGCGCGCGGATGGCGCCATCCCGTGGTTCCGCGGCCACCACCTCGACCCGTGGGACCACGTCGAGTCCGCGATGGCGCTGGACGCGGCGGGCGAGCACGAGCGCGCCGAGGCCGCGTACCGCTGGCTCGCCGACCACCAGAACCCGGACGGCTCCTGGTACGCCGCCTACCCCGACACCCCCGCCGGGGTGGCCGCCGACGCGCCCACCGACCGCGGCCGCGAGACCAACTTCTGCGCGTACGTGGCCGTCGGCGTCTGGCACCACTATCTGGCCACCGGCGACGACACGTTCCTCGACCGGCTGTGGCCGACCGTCTTCGCCGCCGTCGAGTTCGTGCTGACCCTGCAGCAGAGCGGCGGCCAGATCGGCTGGCGGCGCAAGGCCGACGGCACCGTCGACCCGGACGCCCTGCTCACCGGCTCCTCCTCCATCTACCAGGCCCTGCGCTGCGCGCTCGCCATCGCCGAACACCGCGAGGACCCGCAGCCGGACTGGGAGCTGTCGGCGGGGCTGCTGGGGCACGCGATACGCCACCACCCCGAGCGCTTCCTCGACAAGAACCGCTACTCGATGGACTGGTACTACCCGATCCTCGCCGGAGCCCTCACCGGCCCCGCCGCCACCGCCCGCGTCGAGGCGGGCTGGGACCGCTTCGTCGTCCCGGGCCAGGGCATCCGCTGCGTCTCGCCCAACCCCTGGGTCACCGGCGGCGAAAGCTGCGAACTCGCCCTGGCGCTGTGGGTGATGGGCGAGTCCGACCGCGCGGTGGAGATCCTGCGCTGGATCCAGCGGCGGCTGCGCGCGGACGACGGGATGTACTGGACGGGGTACGTCTACGAGGACGACGCCATCTGGCCCGAGGAGCGCACCACCTGGACCGCGGGCTCCCTGCTGCTGGCCGTGGCCGCCCTGGGAGGGGACGAGGCGACCACGGCCGTCTTCGGGGGCGAGCACCTGCCGCGGGGGCTGGACTCGGACTGCTGCGGTTAGGACCTTTCCGACACTCCCGGGGGCAGCGCACGCTGCCCCCGGTCCGTCCCCCGCGTGCCTTTCGCCGAAGGGCCCTCTTCCGCACATTTGAACGGGGCAACCGTCACAGCGCGAAGGGAACGGGCGTGTACAGGCACCAGCAGGGGGAGCGGGCCGAGCCGCCCGCCGTCTTCCGTGGCCGGGCAGGGAGCCCCGTCACGGCCGAGCGGGAGTGCGCCCCGCACACGGTCCATGCCGGGCACCCCGCGGCGGGCACGCTGGCCGTGCTGCAGCGCACCATGGGAAACGCGGCCGTGGGCAAGGCCCTCGGAGGGCAGGAGCAGCCCCACGCGGCCGCGGATCAGGCCGCGGGACAACACGCCGCCCAGGCCGCTCTGGTGCGGGATCCGAAGAAGTTCCTCTCGGACTCCGCCCTGGCCCTCGCCTTCGCCCTGGGCATGAAGCAGCGGGCGCCGGAGCTCCCGCTGGACTGCCAGACGTTCGCGGATCAGATGGGCCGGTGGAGTCGGCACTGGTTCGTCCTGGTCCCCGACCGCCGGCGCAGCAAGGAGGGCAGGCCCGCCTACCTGCTGGCCCCGGCCGTGGAGAAGTACGTCGAGGCGTTCGGCAGCAGCGACTCCCTGCTCTCCCCGCTCGTGGGACACGCCGCGCTGCCGTCGGCGGGGCCCGCGAACGAGTATCTCGCCTCGTCGTACGTCCCGTACCTCAACAAGAGGCCGAAGGAGCCCGACACGTCCGTCGGTCACACCGACATCCCCCATGACCCGGGGGAGCAGGACCGGGGCCCCGGATCCGAGTTCGTCTTCACCGCCACCATGAACGGCTGCGCCTTCGCCGTGACGGGCAGCGCACAGCAGGGCCACTTCACCGCCTGGCACTATCCGTCCCCCACCAGCCACCTGGACCTGGCCGGGGACTTTCGCCGGGACCGGGCCCCCACGGACTGGTTCGGCCCCGAGGAGTACGAGAGCCCCGATGACGGGCGGAGCTTCGAGACGACGAACATGCTGTGGAAGGGCCCGGACGGCTGGGAGGTCCTCAGCCAGGAGAATCGCGTCAGCACGACCGACATGGGCGACGCGCGCATCGCGGAGTTCCGCAGCCGTCGCCTGCGCATGACCCCGGGAGGCGAAGTGGATTACACCGCCCGGGTCTTCGGCGGACTCGCGCGGACGCAGCTCGCCAGGTTCATGAACTACCTCGATCAGGCCAGGAAGTACAGCGACAAGTCCACCGAGCTGGAAAAGAACGTCTTCAAACCGCTTGAGATCACCATGGCGACCGAGCCCCTGGAACTCTCGGGTGAGGGCGGTTTCGAGGCGCTCTCCCAGGTCGCGGTCATGCTCAAACGAAGGCGCTTCGAGAAGCTGGACACGGTCGAGGCGTGGGTGAAGGACCACCTGGGCGACGACGCGGCGCCGCGCGGCGGCCTCTTCGGGGCAGGCGACCCGAAGAGGTTCACCAGGCTTCAGGAGAGGGTCGACGTGCTGCTCCAGGAGTTCGCCAAAACGCCCTGGATGGAAGCTCTTTCGAAGGAGGCCAAGGCGCACCCCGCCGACCGGACAGCGTCCTCGTAGCCGCGGTGGCAACGTCCGTCCGGCCGGGCCCACAAGGCCTCGCGGGCCCGGCCGTTCCCCGTGGGCGGCGTTCAGCTTGTCGGCCGCCGCGCGCGCCCCGCCGCGGGCGCCCGCATCCGCCTCAGCCGCGGCGGATGCGGCCCGCCACGGCGTGGCCGATGAACAGGTAGACCACCGCGGGCAGGCCGTAGTTGAGGACCGTCCGCAGCCAGTCCGTGTCCATCGTGAACAGGTCGTGGGACCAGCCCGCGAGCCACCCCGCCGCGTCGCGGACCACGGTCACGAGGTCGTTGGCGGGGTTGGCGTCCAGAAGGGCGAAGACGATCCACAGGCCGAGGATCACGGCCGTGATGTCCGCGACGACCATCACGACGGTCGCCGCCTGATTGTTTCCGTAGCGATAAGTTCGGGACATGCTCAAACGGATTGCCCCGTCAACCGTTCCCAAACGCTTTACGCCGCGTGATCGGCCAGCACCCGCAGCGTCTCCGGGTCCGGCGCGATCACCAGCAGGTCCGTGACCGGGCCCTGGCGCCACAGCTCCAGCCGCTCCGCGATGCGCCCGGGCGGGCCGATCAGGGACACCTCGTCGGCGAAGGCGTCCGGCACCGCCGCGATGGCCTCCTCGCGGCGGCCCGCGAGGAACAGTTCCTGCACCCGGCGCGCCTCGTCCTCGTAGCCCATGCGCGCCATCAGATCGGCGTGGAAGTTACGGGCCGCGTGGCCCATGCCGCCGATGTAGAAGCCGAGCATCGCCTTCACCGGCAGCAGCCCCTCCGCGATGTCGTCGCACACCCGCGCCTGGGCCATCGGCGCCACCATGAAGCCGTCGGGCGCCTCGGCGAGGGCCGCCTCGTACAGCGGGGTCCGCTGCGGCGACCAGTACAGCGGCAGCCAGCCGTCGGCGATGCGCACGGTCTGGGCGATGTTCTTGGGCCCCTCCGCGCCGAGCAGCACCGGGAGGTCGGGGCGGAGCGGGTGGACGATGGGCCTCAGGGGCTTGCCCAGGCCGGTGGCGTCCGGTCCGGCGTACGGATGCGCGTGGTAGCGCCCGTCGAGCCGTACGGGCGCCTCGCGGCGCAGCACCTGCCGGATGACGTCGACGTACTCACGGGTGGCGGTCAGCGGGCTCGCCGGGAACGGCCGTCCGTACCAGCCCTCCACGACCTGCGGCCCCGACAGGCCGAGGCCGAGCATCATGCGCCCGCCGGACAGATGGTCGAGGGTGAGCGCCTGCATCGCGGTGGCGGTGGGGGTGCGCGCGGCCATCTGGGCGATGGCCGTGCCGAGTTTGATACGGGAGGTGTGGGCGGCGATCCAGGTGAGCGGGGTGAAGGCGTCCGAGCCCCAGGACTCGGCGGTCCACACGGAGTGGTAGCCCAGCTCCTCGGCCTGCCGGGCGAGTTCCAGATGGCGGGGGTCGGGGCCGCGGCCCCAGTAGCCGAGCGCCAGGCCGAGCCGCATGACAACCCCTCTCTGACTACGTGTCAGGCCGTATGTCGCCTGGACTGTACGGCCGGGGTGCGCACATGGCAACGGCCCCTCGCCCGGTGTGCCGGGCGGGGGGCCGTGTGCGGCGGGTGGGATCAGCCGCGCTGGATCCCCGTGGTGTCCTGGAGGACGCCGCGCCGCCCGTCCTGCGTCTGCGCGACGAGCGCCTGACCGCGCTGCTCGACCGCCAGGTACCAGGTGCCGGGGGCCAGTTCGGCGATGGTGCTCGACGAACCGTCCTCGGCGTACAGCGGCCGGGCCACCGGCACGGCGAACCAGAACGGCGTGAAGTCGGAGCCGCCCGCCGCCGGGGCCGGAGCGGCCGGACCGGGCTGGCCCGGCTGACCGCCGAACGAGGGCTGACCCGGCTGGCCCGGCTGACCGGGCTGGGCGCCGCCCGGGCCCGGGTAGCCGTAGCCCGGCTGCGGGGCCTGCGCGCCGTACGGGGCCTGCCCACCGTAGGGGGCCTGGGCGCCGTACGGGGACGGGGCCGCCGGAGCCGCGGCGTTCATCAGCGGCGCCTTGAGGGCCGGGACGCGCGGGGTCGCGATGACCGCCGCGGCCATGGCGAGGGTCGCCACCAGCGCGAGGATGGCGCCGACACCCGGGCTGCCCTTGTCCGGCGTGACCATGAGCGACCACAGCGAGTCCCAGGCGGCGACGACGACGAAACCGGCGCCCCACTGGTCGAGGGTGAGCCCGCTGACCTTACGGCTCTCAGGCTGGAAACGCCCGGCGATGACCAGCCCCGCGCCGATCAGCCCGATCAGGAACACCGACGGAAGCACGACCATGAGCGTGTCCGTGTCCCAGCCATTCGGCATGTCGATCTCGTCGCAGTACGAGCTGCCGTCACAATCGGCCGAGTAGAAGTCGAGGAAGGAGGCGATGAAGAGCAACACCGCTGCTCCGATCACCACTCCGTCGCCTCGAGTGAGCGAGCGGATGTTCAACGTGAGTCCTTAGTCATTTTCTTGTATACGGACGCTGGCCGCCAGGCGCGGATGGCGCGAAGGCGTCGGGGGTGGACCCATCGTACGGGGGAATCAAGCTGATGAGACCGGGGGTGGGGCATCGGTATCCCGGTCGTGACCTCGCGTTCGGTTGTCGGAGACTTAGCGGTTCAAGAAGTCCGTAATGCCCTGCGCGATCCCGAGGGCGGCGCGCTCACGCCACTTCGGGTCGGTCAGTTCCGCGGCGTCTTTGGAGTCGCGCATATTGCCGCACTCGATGAACACTTTCGGAACCGTGGAGAGATTGAGACCGCCAAGATCGCCGCGAACATTCAACCCGCTGCCGTCGCCGATGTAGTCGGCGGGCTCGCTGTGGGTGGCATCCATGAATTCGCTGCGCACGCGTTCGCCCAGCAGCCGGGAAGGCGCGGCGATCTTCGAGGTGTCGGCACCGCCGCCGCGTACGGACTTGGGCAGGATGACGTGGAAGCCGTGCTCCCCGGCGGGGGCGCCGTCCGCGTGGACGGACACCACGGCGTCGGCGTGCGCGCTGTTCCCGATCCGCGCGCGCTCGTCCACGCACGGCCCGAACGGGCGGTCGCCGTCCTGCGTGAACTTCACCGTCGCGCCGCGCGCTTCGAGGAGCGCGCGGGCGCGGCGGGCAACATCGAGTGTGAAGGATGCCTCGGCGTAACCGGCGTTCGTGGACGTGCCGGTGGTGTCGCATTCCTTCTTGTTGGTGCCGATGTCGACGCGGCGGGCGATCTCGGAGGTGTGATCGCGATTGTTCGGATTGTGGCCGGGGTCGAGCACGATCACCTTGCCGGTGAGGGGGCTGTCGTCGCTCTTCGGTGTGGGCGAGGCCGGTGGTGCTTGAGGGGGCCGTGGTGACGAGGTGGACGAGACGGTCGGGAGGGAGGACGCGGGGGTGCCGCCGCCGTTGTCGTCCTGTCCCAGGTTGTCCCACAGCAGCCAGCCGCCGAGGGCGGCCAGGACCGCCAGTGCGAGGGCGAGGGTGCTGCCGCGTCGGCGGCCGGGGGCGGAGAAGAAGCTGCCGTTGGACACGTCGGCGATGCTATCGGCTGGCCGTCAGGCGGGCGGGGTCGTCCCGGTGCGGCGCAGCACGCGCAGCGAGCGGGTCGCGGAGACCTCGGTGAACGCGCCGGAGGCGAGGGCGCGGCGGTAGATCCGGTACGGGGCCTGGCCGCCGTCGGCCGGGTCGGGGAACACGTCGTGGATGACGAGGAGGCCGTCGGGTGCCACGTGGGGTGCCCAGCCCTCGTAGTCGGCGGTCGCGTGCTCATCGGTGTGCCCGCCGTCGATGAACACGAGCCCGAGTGGCTTTCCCCACACCGCGGCGACCTGCGGGGACCGCCCGACGGCGGCGATCACGTGGTCTTCGAGGCCCGCGGCGTGCAGGGTGCGCCGGAAGGTGGGCAGCGTGTCCATCCGGCCGACCTCGGGGTCGACGACGTCCCGGTCGTGGTACTCCCAGCCGGGCTGCTGCTCCTCGGAGCCGCGGTGGTGGTCGACGGTGACGGCAATGGTTCCCGCTGCGCGGGCGGCGTCGGCGAGGAGGATGGTGGAGCGGCCGCAGTACGTTCCCACTTCGAGCAGGGGCAGGCCCATGCGTCCGGCGTCGGTGGCGGCGGCGTGGAGGGCGAGGCCCTCGTCTGTGGGCATGAAGCCCTTGGCCGCTTCGAAGGCGTCCAGGACGGCGGTGGCGGGGTGAGTCACGGGGTCATCCTGCCGTATGGGGTGCCGGGGTTTCGTTGCCGGGTGCGGGCCGGTGGGTGGTGCGGCCGGGGCCGCCTTTGGCGGGGGTTTCGTTGCCGGGTGCGGGCCGGTGGCCGGTTTGTGCCCACCCGTTCCGCCCAGCGGAACGATTGCCCACAAACCGGTGCCGCGGCTGACCTTCCGTCAGATTGGAACGGGTTCTAGTATCCGCGCCATGGGCATCGGGGTCACGGAAGACCATGAGGAGCTGGCGCGCGCGGTGCGGGGGTGGTTGGGGCGGGCGGTGCCGCCGGAGGCGGTGCGGAAGGCGCTCGACGCCGCGCCCGGGGCCGGGGGCAGGGCCTCGTACTGGCCCGGGATGGCCGCACAGGGCCTGCTCGGCCCGCATCTGCCGGAGGAGCGCGGCGGAGGCGGCGGAGGGCTGGCGGACCTCGCCGTCGTCCTGGAGGAGACGGGGCGGGCCGCGCTGCCCGGGCCGTATCTGCCCACCGTGCTGGCCTCCGCCGTACTGCACCGGGCCGGACGGGACGAACTGGTCGCGGGCCTCGCCGACGGCACCCGCGCCGGTGCCGTCGCGTTCGGCGCCGGGTCGCTCACCGCCGCACCCGGCGCGGACGGCGGGCTGGTCCTCGACGGATGCGCGCCGCCGGTCCTGGGCGCGGGGGACGCCGACGTGCTCGTGCTCGCCGCGGCCCGGGGCGCGGCGACCGTATGGCTGGCCGTCGACCGCGCCGCCCTCACCCTCCGCGTCCACGACAGCGCCGACCCCACCCGCCCGACCGCCGAGGTAAGCGCCTCCGGCGTGGCCGTCCCCGAGGGGCGGGTGCTGGACATCGACCCCGCGCTGGTGACGGACCTGGCGTCCGTCCTGCTCGCCGCCGAGGCGTGCGGTACCGCGGGCTGGGCGCTGGAGACGGCGGTCGGGCACGCGCGGACGCGGGAGCAGTTCGGGCGGCCGATCGGGCAGTTCCAGGCCGTGAAGCACCTGTGCGCGGACATGCTCGTCCGCGTCGAGCAGGCCCGCGCCCTCGCCTGGGACGCGGCCCGGGCGGCGGACGAAGCCCCGGCGGACGAAACCCCGGCGGGCGAGCCCCGCGCCGTACGCGGCCTCACCGCCTCGCTCGCCGCCGCCACCGCGCTGGACGCCGCGTACGGCTGCGCCAAGGACTGCGTCCAGATCCTCGGCGGCCTCGGCTTCACCTGGGAACACGACGCCCACCTCCATCTGCGCCGCGCCACCGCGGCCCGCGCGCTGCTCGGCACCGGCGCACACCACCGGTTACGCGCCGCCCGCCTCGCCGCCACCGGCGCCCGGCGCGAACTGCGGCTCGACCTCCCGCCCGAGGCCGAGACCCACCGCCGCGGCGCCCGCGCCGCCCTCGCGACGGCGCGCGGTCTGGACCCGGGCGCCGCCCGGCGCGCGCTGGCGCCCACCGGGTATGCGGCACCGCATCTGCCACCCCCGTACGGCCTCGGCGCGGGCCCCCTGCAACAGCTCGCCATCGAGCGCGAGCTGCGCGACGCGGGCGTGGCCCTCAGCGATCTGGGCGTCGCCACCTGGGTGGTGCCCTCGCTCCTCGCGTACGGCACGGACGCCCAGCGCGAGCGCTTCCTGCTGCCGACGCTCCGCGGCGAACTGCGCTGGTGCCAGCTGTTCTCCGAACCCGACGCGGGTTCCGACCTCGCCGCCCTGCGCACCCGGGCCGAGCGGACCGCGGAGGGCTGGTGGCGGGTCAGCGGGCAGAAGGTGTGGACGTCGGGGGCCAGGTCGGCGGACTACGGCATCCTGCTGGCCCGTACGAACCCCACGGCACCCAAGCACAAGGGGCTCGGCTACTTCCTGGTCGACATGAAGCGGACGGCCGGGGTCACCATCCGACCGCTGCGGGAGATCACCGGGGAATCCCTCTTCAACGAGGTGTACTTGGACGAGGTGCTGCTCCCGCCGGAGGCGGTGGTGGGCGAGGTGGACGCGGGCTGGGCGGTCGCCCGCAATACCCTCGGCAACGAACGCGTCCACATGGCCGACCAGCTGACCTTCGACACCGGTCTGGAGGCGCTGATCGCCTACGCCGCCGCCACTTCGGACGACGTGGTGCGCGAGCGGGTCGGCGGGCTCATGGCCGAGGCCCACGCGCTCGCCTGCATCGGGCTGCGGACCACCCTGCGCCAGGTGTCCGGTGTGGAGCCGGGTGCGGGCGCGAGTGTCCGCAAGCTCGTCCAGACCGCCCACCAGCAGAAGGTCGCCGAACTCGCCCTGGAGCTGCTGGGCCCGGACGGCGCGGTGCGTGAGGGCGCGGGGGAGCGGGCCCTGCACGGCTTTCTGATGTCGCGCTGTCTGACCATCGCGGGCGGTACGACGCAGGTGCAGCTGAACGTCGTCGCGGAACGGCTGCTCGGACTGCCCCGCGACCCGGCGCCGACCGGGTAGGACGGTGGTCCTAGGACCGGCAACCGTCCGCAAATGCGCAGAAATGCCGATGCGTGGGGCCCGCACACAATGCGAGCATCGCCGCCATGTCCACCCCAACTCCCCCTCCGCATGCCCTTCCCCCGACAACCGACTCCGCCTCCGCCCCGCGCCCGCCGAGGGCCTCGCCACCGGTCTGGGCGGTGCTGCTGGCCGCCTGCGCCGGACAGTTCGTGGTGGTCCTCGACGTCTCGGTGGTGAACGTCGCCCTGCCGTCCATGCGTACGGACCTGGGGCTCGGCGAGACCGCGCTGCAGTGGGTGGTCAACGCGTACGCGCTGACCTTCGCCGGGTTCCTGCTGCTCGGCGGCCGCGCGGCCGACCTCTTCGGACGCAAGCGGGTCTTTCTCACCGGGCTCGGGCTGTTCACCGCCGCCAGCCTGGCGGGCGGCATAGCCCAGCAGCCGTGGCAACTGGTCGCGGCCCGCGCCCTTCAGGGCCTCGGCGCGGCCGTGCTCTCACCGGCCACGCTGACCATCCTCACCACCGCTTTCCCGCACGGCGCGGCCCGCACCCGCGCCATCGGCACCTGGACGGCGGTCGGCGCGGGCGGGGGAGCGGCGGTCGGCGCGGGCGGGGGAGCGGCGGGCGGACTGGTGGGCGGGGTGCTCACCGGATATCTGTCCTGGCGCTGGGTGCTGCTGGTCAACGTGCCGGTGGGCGTGGTGGTGCTGGTGGCCGCGGTGTTCTGGCTGACCGAGGGCCGCTCCGGGGTGGCGCGACGGCTCGACGTCCCGGGCGCGGTGCTGGTCACGGCGGGCGTCGGGGCGCTCGCGTACGGCATCGTGCAGACCGAGCCGTACGGCTGGGGCGCCGCCGCCTCGCTCGGGCCGCTGCTCGCCGGGGTGGCGCTGCTCGCGCTCTTCGTGGCCGTCGAGGCGCGGACGAAGGAGCCGCTGATGCCGCTGCGGCTGTTCCGGATCCGGGCGGTCACGGCGGCGAACGCGGTGATGGTGGTGTGCGGCGGCGGCATGTTCGCCATGTGGTACTTCATGTCGCTCTACTTGCAGAACGTGTTGCACTTCAGCCCCGTCAGGGCCGGTCTCGCCTTCCTTCCGCACAGCCTGTCCATCGTCCTCGGTTCGAAGCTCGCACCCCGGCTGATGGCCCGGCTGGACGGGAAGTTCCTCGCCATCGCGGGCGGATCGCTGGCCGTCGTCGGCTACGCGTGGCAGAGCCGGATGGACGCGGACGGCACCTTCGCCGGTACGGTGCTGGGCCCCGCGATCGTCATGTCCCTCGGATCCGGGCTGATGATGACCCCGCTCGCCGCCTCCGCCACCTCGGGCGCGGGCCCGTCCGAGGCCGGGTTGGTGTCGGGGCTGGTCAACACCTCGCGGCAGATCGGCGGTGCGCTCGGCCTGACCGTGCTGGCGACCGTCGCGGCCGAGCGCATCACGGCCCGCGGCGGGGGCGGGCCGGAGGCGCTGGCCGCCGGGTACGGCCATGCGTTCGTCGTGGCCACGGGGATCATCGCGGTGGCGGTGGTGCTGATGGCCGTGGCCCTGCCGCGTACCCCTGCCGCGGCCCGCGCGGAGGTCTCGTAGAAACCCGTCACAGCCAGCCGTTCTGACGGGCGGCCCGGACCGCCTCCATGCGGTTACGGGTCTGGGTCTTGCCGATCGCCGACGAGAGGTAGTTGCGCACGGTGGCGGGGGAGAGGTGCACCTTGGCCGCGATGTCGGCCACCGTGGCGCCGTCCACCGCCGCCGACAGCACATCGCGCTCGCGCTGGGTGAGCGGGTTGGGGCCCGCGCTGAGCGCGGCCGCGGCCAGGCCCGGGTCGATCACCCGCTCACCCGCCAGCACCCGGCGGATCGCCACCGCCAGCTCCTCCACCGGCCCGTCCTTGACCAGGAACCCGGCGGCCCCCGCCTCCATCGCCCGGCGCAGATAGCCGGGGCGGCCGAAGGTGGTGAGGATCAGCACCTGGCAGCCCGGCAGCGCCCGGCGCAGCTCCGCGGCGGCGTCCAGCCCGCTGCGGCCCGGCAGCTCGATGTCCAGCAGCGCGACATCGGGTGCGGTGTCGAGCGCGTGCGGCACGATCTCGTCGCCGTCGGCGACCTGCGCGACGATCTCGAAGTCCTCCTCCAGCCCGAGCAGCAGGGCCAGCGCGCCCCGCATCATCCCCTGGTCCTCGGCGAGCAGCAGCTTGATCACGCGGTGCGGACCCCCTTGGTCTGCGGGGCCCGACCGGCCTCCGTGCTCTCCATCGGATCCTCCGTATCCACCGGCAGTTCGGCGACGAGCCGGAAGCCCCGGCGGCCGTCGGGGCCGGACGTCAGCGAACCGCCCGCCGCGGACAGCCGCTCGGCCAGCCCCTTGAGGCCCGTACCGCCGCCGCTGCCGTCCTCGCTGGCCGGACGGGAGCCTACGCCGCGCCCGTTGTCGGTGATCACCAGCCGTACCCGGTCGACGCCCCCGCGGACGTCGATCTCGCAGCGGTCCGCACCGCTGTGCCGCACCACATTGGTGACGCCTTCCCGCACCACCCAGCCCAGCAGCGCTTCCGCCTGCGGCGACAGCGGCGGTCCCGAGCGCTGTACGCCGGCCTCGGTGCCGGAGGCGTCGAGCACCGAGCGGGCCCGGTCCAGCTCGGTGTCCAGGCTGCCCTCGCGATAGCCGGTAACGGCCTCGCGGATCTCGGTCAGGGCCTGGCGGCCGACCGCCTCGATGTCCGCGGCCTGGCCCAGCGCGGCCTCCAGATCGCGCGGGGCGAGGCGGCGTACGGCTTCCGCCTTGACCACGACGACCGACATGGTGTGCCCGAGGAGATCGTGCAGATCGCGGGAGAAGCGCAGCCGCTCCTTCTCCACCGCCGTACGGGCCAGCTCCTGGCGGGTCGCGCGGAGCTGGGCGACGGTCTCGAAGAGGGACAGGATGGCCGCCGTCACCAGGCCCGACAGGACGGTGCCGTAGCCGACCGTCAACGAGTCCGAGGCCCCGCCGCGCAGGCTCGCGATGATCCCGGCGGCCCCGGCGAAGCTGAGGATGACGGGCCCCAGGTGCCTGCGCCCCCGGAGCACGATCCCGGTGGCCAGGGACAGCAGCGGGAAGCACAGCAGCCAGTTCCCGGCGTAGCCGATGCCCAGGGCGAGGGTGACCGCGGCCAGCCCGGCGAGGGCCAGGAGCGGGGCCCGGGTGGGGCGGCGCCGCGGGTCGAGGCCGGTGTAGACGGCGGTCACGTAGCACCCCGCGAAGGCCACCAGCCCGAGACCGGCGAGCCAGGGCAGTGGCGTTCCGCCCCCGAAGAGGGTTCTCGCGTCGGGGGTGAGCATGAGCAGCCAGGGCAGGAAGGCCCGGCGGCCCGGCGGCTTGAGCCGCTCGATACCCGCGGCGGTCTCATACATGGGACGGACCTTACGCAACCCAGTGTGAGCTGGGCAGATGCGGATGTCGGGGAATGGCCGTGACATTTGTCCCGGGGGTGGTGACGAACGGCCCCCGGCGCGCGGGTACCGACGCAGCTGACGACCTGTCAGCAGTCTTCCCCCTCCGGGGGGATTGGGCTATACATGGGTGCCATCGGCTAGAACGCGTTCTACATGCGGCGCGGCCCTGCCGACCAGTGACGACCCCGGCGCGGCCGACGGTGCGGACGGGCGGGCCGGGGTCTTCCCGCCCCTCCCGCCAAGGAGTGCTGTCGCCCTATGCCCATCGATGCCGCCAAGGCCGTCTCCGCCGAGCCCCGGACCGCCGCCCTCGCCTGGGGTCACAAGGACATCCAGCTCTACCACCTGGGCATCGGCGCCGGAATCCCCGCCACCGACCCCGGCGAGCTGCGCTACACCCTGGAGAGCGAGCTGCACGTCCTGCCCAGCTTCGCCACCGTCGCGGGCGGCCGCATGGCGCTCGCCGGGGGGCTGAACGGCCCGGGGATCGACGTCGACCTCGCGGCCGTCCTGCACGGCGGCCAGACCGTCGAGACGCACCGGCCGATCCCGGTGGCGGGGGACGCCACCCTGACGTCCCGGGTCGCCGCGGTGTACGACAAGGGCAAGGCCGCGGTCATCGTGCTGCGCACCGATGCGGCCGACGCGGACGGCCCGCTGTGGACCTGCGACAGCCGTATCTTCGTCCGCGGCGAGGGCGGCTTCGGCGGCGAGCGCGGCCCCTCCGAGCGGCTGGAGATCCCCGCCCGCGAGCCCGACCGGACGGTCGAGCGGGTCATCCGGGAGGACCAGGCGCTGCTGTACCGGCTCTCCGGGGACTGGAACCCGTTGCACGCCGACCCCGGGTTCGCCAAGGTCGCGGGGTTCGACAAGCCGATCCTGCACGGGCTGTGCTCGTACGGCATGGCCCTCAAGGCGGTCGTGGACACCGAGCTGGGCGGCGACGTCGCCCGGGTGCGCTCGTACACCACGCGCTTCGCCGGGGTGGTGTACCCGGGCGAGACCCTGCGCATCCGGATGTGGCGGGACGAGGGACGCGTCCAGCTGACGGCGACCGCCGTCGAGCGGGACGACGCGCCCGTCCTCGGCGACACGGTCGTCGCCCACGCCTGAACCGCGGACGCACCACGTCGGACCAGAGGCACACCCATACACACCAAGGCACACCGAGATAACCCGAGGAGCCGCTGTGCGCGCAGCCGTACTGCACGAGACGGGACAGGACAAGCTCGAAGTCCTCGACGACATCGAGGCCGTGGGCTTCGGCCCCGGCAAGGTCCGGCTGCGCATCCGGGCCACCGGGCTGTGCCACTCCGACCTCTCCGCGATGAGCGGCGTCCTGCCGCAGCCCGTGCCCTTCGTCCCCGGCCATGAGGGCGCGGGCGAGGTCGTGGAGGTCGGCGACGGGGTGACCGGGCTGAGCCCCGGCGACCGGGTGCTGGTGTGCTGGCTGCCCGCCTGCGGCGGCTGTCCGTCCTGCAAGCGCGGCCAGTCGCAGCTGTGCCTGTCCGGGTTCATGAACGCCGGAACGCCCAACTTCCAGCGCGCGGGCGACGATGCCTCCCAGGTCTTCGGCATGGCCGGGACCGGGACCTTCGCCGAGGAGGTCGTCCTCCCCGCCTCCTGCGCCGTGCCGATACCCGACGACGTCCCGTACGACATCGCCGCCCTCATCGGCTGCGGAGTGACCACCGGACTCGGCGCGGCCCTCAACACGGCGCGGGTGGAGGCCGGTTCGTCGGTCGCCGTCATCGGCTGCGGCGGAGTGGGCATCAGCGTGGTGCAGGGCGCCCGGGCGGCGGGCGCGGCCCATATCGTCGCCGTCGACCCCGTCACCACGCGCCGCGAGGCGGCGCTGCGCTTCGGCGCCACCGAGGCGGTTGCCCCGGAGGGGCTCGACGACGCCAAGAACAGCGTCACGGCGGGCGAGGGCTTCGACTACGTCTTCGAGGTCGTCGGCAGGTCCGCCACCGCCCGCCGGGCGTACGAGACCACACGGCGCGGCGGCACGCTGTGCGTCGTCGGGGCGGGCGCGATGGACGACTTCCTCCAACTCAGCATGTTCGAGCTGTTCTTCGACGAGAAGCGGATCCTGCCCTCCCTGTACGGCGGCGGCGACGTGCTGCGCTCGTACGAACGGACCATCGCGCTGTGGCGGGCGGGCCGCATCGACCTCGCCGGGCTCATCACCCACCGGGTGCGGCTCGGCGAGATCAACGACGCGCTCGACCAGATGCGGACGGGGGAGGCGCTGCGCACATGCATCGAGATCTGACGCGTCCGCTGGCAGGGAAGGCCGCGATCGTCACCGGCGCCGGGCGCGGGCTCGGCCGCGCCGAGGCGCTGGAGCTGGGCCGTCTGGGCGCCGCCGTCGTCGTCAACGACTACGGGCAGGGCGGCCGCGACGGCTCGGGCGAGGCGTCCTCCGGCCCCGCCGAGGAGGTGGCGGAGGAGATCCGCGCGGCGGGCGGCCGGGCCACGGCCCACGTGGGCGACGTGGCCGACTTCGAGGTGGCGCGCGGACTGGTGCGGCTCGCGGTCGACACGTACGGCGCGCTGGACATCCTGGTCAACAACGCGGGCATCCTCCGCGACCGGATGGTCTTCTCGATGGCCGAGGACGAATGGGACGCGGTCATCCGCGTCCACCTCAAGGGCCACTTCAACACCACCCGCTTCGCCGCCGCGCACTGGCGGACACGCTCCAAGGCCGCCGGGGGCGGCCCGGTGCACGGCCGCATCGTGAACACCTCGTCCGAGGCATTCCTCGCCGGGTCGCCCGGCCAGCCGAACTACGCGGCCGCGAAGGGCGGCATCGTCGGCCTGACCCTCTCCACGGCGGGCGCGCTCGCCAAGTACGGGGTGACGGCGAACGTCATCTGTCCACGGGCGCGCACCCGCATGACCGAGGACGTCTTCCCCGACGCCGGGCTCGCGGCGGATGGCCGCCCCGACCCGCTGTCCCCGGAACACGTGGCCCCGGTGGTCGGCTACCTCGCCTCCCCGCAGGCGACGGGGGTGAGCGGCCAGGTGTTCGTGGTCCACGGGGGCATGGTGGCGATCGTGGAACGGCCGCGGGTGGCCGCGAAGTTGGACGCGAAGGGGGACGTCTTCGGCTTCGCCGAGTTGGACGGCCTGCTCACGCCGTACTTCGGCGAGCGGCACGGGGAGGGGTTCGCGGCGCTGGAGGTGCTGAGCCTGAAGCGGGGGTGAGGGGCGCCGGGGCGGACGCCGGGTGGACATCGGGGTGGACGCCGGGGTGAACGACGCCCACCCCTCCCTTTCCCACAGCCGTGAACGCATGCTGTGGGAGAGGGAGGGGTGGGGAATGCGCTCCCGACCGCTTTACGAGGCGCTCTCGCTTTACGAGGCGCTCTCGCTCGGGCGGCGGTGGCGGCCGTGCGCCGGGGCCTGCGGCTCCTCGGCCGCGGCCTGCTGACCCCGGTGCTTGCCCTGGCTTGCGGCGGCATCGGCCTCGGCGGCAGCCGCGTCTTGCGGGCGCGCCTGGGGCATGTCGGTTCGGGCTTCGGACATGTGGGAAGTCACCCCGGTAAGTCGCTCCGTACTCTGCGCGAGGGGCCCGCCACAAACGTCGTTACGCGCCTGCCAACCGGCTGCGCCAGCCCCAGCGACCGAGTCTAACCAGGGCGGTGATCGCGAACCCAGCGGGGTGGCCGGGGCTCCGCTGACCTGGCGAGAGGCGCTTGCTGAAGGGGGACGGGCCGCGGGGCGACCACGGTCAGCCCGGACTCCTGGCCGGTCTCCTGCTCGACCCCGGGCCAGCACCCCGTCCCGACCCATGGCTCGACCCCGGACTCCACCCGCGTGACGCCCGCGCCCGAGCCCACCCCCAACCGAACTCCCACACTCAACCCCGCCCCCGGCGCCGCTGCGGGCCCCAACCCCGCCCCCGGTCTCCCGCCCGCCCCCGCGCGCGGGGGCGTGCCCGGGTCCTCGCCCGCGCCCGCGCGCATACCCGCGCGCGAGTCCGCGCCCATGCCCGCGCTCGCGCGCAAGCCGGTGCCCAAGCTGACGCCTGCACCGCCGTCCGGGCCCAGGCCCGCGCCCGCACTCCAGCCCGCGCGGGGGTCCGTGCCCACGCGCACGTTTGCGCCCACCCCCGGGGCGGTGCCCGCGCTCGCGTCTCCCAAGCGCACTGCCGGGCGCAAGCCCGCGCCCGCGCCGGGGCTCATGCCCGCGCCCGCGTCCAGGCTCGCGTCCCTGCCCAAGCGCACGCCCGCGCTCCGGCCCGCGCCCGCAGGGACGACCGCCCCCGCAGACGGCACCCCACTCGCATGCGTAACCCCCTCGCCGCTCACCTTCCGCCACGGCGTGATCCCGGTCGGCTCCGCCCGACGCGGGGGGTCGGCCGGGCGGGGGGCCCGCCGGATCACCCGGGGAGCCGCGGTCGGCCGCCGGGCCGCGGACTCCGGCAGCCACACCCGCGCCAGCCCGCACGGCACCTGCCGCGTCGCGTACGGCAGCCACAGCTCGCCGTCCCGGCTCCACAGGCCCGCCCCGGCCAGCCAGCCGTCCGGCGCCGAGAACTGGCGCAACCGCCGCTCGGACGGCCGCCATACGCCCACCCACGGGCGCCCGCCCGCCGCGGCGTCGATGCGGACGGCCACCGCGCACGCCTCCGGCGTCAGCATCTGGCCCGGCTGGATCGCGAAGGGGGTGGCCGTCGCCTGGGCGGGCGGGCGGAGGCAGTCCGGGAAGCGGACCGGGAGGGTGCTGCCCAGGACGCCCCACCCCAGCCGCTCGTCGCCGGGCGCGTCGGACCGTACGAGCAGCAGACCGCTGTCGGGGTCGGCGAGCAGCAGCCGGTCGTTGCTGCGCTCGGTGATCTGCAGCAGCGGGCTCGTCTCGCCGCCGCGGCCGAGGTCGACGACGACGGTCTTCGTACGGCCCTCCAGCTCACGGTCGAGCGCGAGCAGCCGCCCCATGCGGTCCAGCCAGGCGCCGCCCGTGCAGCGCCCGGGAACCTCGGCCAGGTGCTGGAGCCCGCGGGCGCCGCCGTGGATCAGCCAGACGGAGGTGGAGCGGGGGCCGCGCCCCAGCGCGTACGCACAGGTGCCGCCGGGCGCGGGCGGCAGCAGCGAGACGTCGGCGCGGTCGATGCCGCCGAGCACCCGCTCGCCCGTCCCCGGGCCGGTGGGGTAGAGCAGCGAGAAGGCGTGGTGCCCGGCCACCCGGCGGTGGATCAGCACCTGCCCGTCGGACAGCGGCAGCACGTCGCTGTCCGGCTCCTCGGGCTGCGTGCCCGGCAGCGGCACGGCGTACGGCTCGGGCCCGTCCAGCGTCCAGCGCTCGGGGAACCAGCAGCCGGTGTCGCCGCTGAGGGCGAGCCGGGCGCCGTACGAGCGGTCCGGGGTGATGGTGAATTCCGCGGACCTTTCTCGTGGCCGGAAGCCGACTCCCGTGGTGAGGGCGGCATCGAAGACACAGGCGGTCATCGTTCAGTCACCTCCGGCCACTGAACGTAGGTTTCCTACCCCCTCCCGGTGGTCGATAAGGGGTCGACTCCACCCTTACGTGTGGCCGTTGTCCGATTCGCCTGAGAGGTCGCGGATGAATGTGCTGTAAGTGGCGAGTCTGCGGTGCGATTAAAGTAAGGCACGCCTAAGTGCCACCTTCCGCACGACTTCCTGGAGCACCAGATGTCCGTACACCGCCGCGGCAGCGCCGCCCTCGCCCTGGCCCTGGCCGGGGCCCTCTCCCTCGCCGCCTGCGGCGCGTCCGGCAGCGGCAAGGACGGCGGGAAGGGGAACGGCGGCGGGGGCAAGTCCGTCGCGCAGGGCGGCAAGGACTTCGGCAAGGCCGCCGAGCAGACCGCGAAGCTGGGCACCGAGGCGAAGCCCGGCCAGTTCCCGCGCACCGTCACCCAGGCCATGGGGAAGACGGAGATCAAGAGCAAGCCGAAGCGGGTCGTGGTGCTCGACGTCGGCGAGCTGGACAACGTCGTGTCGCTCGGCGTCAAGCCGGTCGGCTACGCGCCCTCCGAGGGCGACCAGGCCATCCCCGGCTACCTCAAGAAGGAGGCCGGGAACCCGAAGAACGTCGGCACCATCAACAACCTCAACCTTGAGGCCATCAACGCCCTCCACCCCGATCTGATCCTGGGCAGCAAGCTGCGCGCCGAGCCGCTGTACGACGAGCTGAAGCAGATCGCCCCGACCGTCTTCTCCATCCGCCCCGGCTTCACCTGGAAGGAGAACTACCTCCTCAACGCCGCCGCCCTCGACCGCACCGCCGAGGCCAGGCGCAAGCTCGACGCGTACGAGGCGAAGGCGAAGAAGCTGGGCGAGGACATCGGCCCGAAGAAGCCGACCGTCACCATGCTGCGCTTCATGCCGGAGTTCACCCGGCTCTACGCCAAGGCGTCCTTCATCGGCACGATCCTCCAGGACGTCGGCCTGCCCCGGCCCAAGAACCAGCAGGTCGAGGACCTGGCCACGGAGATCGGCCCGGAGCGGATCAACGAGGCCGACGCGGACTGGATCTTCACCGGGGTCTACGGCGACCCCAAGGCCACCAAGCGGGACCAGGCGGAGTCCAACCCGCTGTGGAAGAAGCTCAAGGCGGTCAAGGCGGGCCACGCCGAGAACGTCAAGGACGAGACCTGGTACCTGGGCCTCGGCGTCACCGCCGCCGACCGGGTGCTGGACGACCTCCGCGGCTACCTCGTCCGCTGATCCCCCTTCAGATCGTTCCCCGCGCGGCGGTCGCGCTGAGTGAAGGCGGGGGCAAGGCTTCCTGGTGATCTGGGAGGTAGCCTTGCCCCCGTGCCCGCTCTCACCGATGTCCTCGCCGCCCTCGACGCCCTCTGGCCGCCCGAGCGGGCGGAGCAGTGGGACGCCGTCGGGACGGTCTGCGGGGACCCCGATGCCCAGGTCGGCCGCGTGCTGTTCGCCGTCGACCCCGTCCAGGAGGTCGCCGACGAGGCGGTGGCGCTCGGCGCCGATCTGCTGATCACCCACCACCCGCTCTATCTGCGGGGCACGACCACCGTCGCCGCGTCCACCTTCAAGGGGCGCGTGGTGCACACCCTGATCCGCTCCGGCATCGCGCTGCACGTCGCGCACACCAACGCCGACCGCGCCGACCCCGGCGTATCCGACGCCCTCGCCGGGGCGCTCGACCTGCGGACCGTCCGCCCGCTGGTGCCGGACGCGACCGACCCCACCGGGCGCCGGGGGCTCGGCCGGATCTGTGAACTCGACAGCCCCGAGACGCTGCGCGAGTTCACCGAGCGCGCCGCCGCCCGGCTGCCCGCCACCGCGCAGGGCATCCGCGTCTCGGGCGACCCGGACCGTACGATCCGTACCGTCGCCGTCTGCGGCGGCTCCGGGGACGGCCTGTTCGCCGAGGCGCGTGCCGCCGGGGTCGACGCGTACCTCACCGCCGACCTGCGCCACCACCCGGCCTCCGAGGCGCGCGAGCACAGCGACCTCGCCCTGGTGGACGCCGCGCACTGGGCCACCGAATGGCCGTGGACCGAGCAGGCCGCGGCGCAGCTCGACGAGATCTCCGACCGGCACGGCTGGGACCTGCGCACCCATGTCTCCCGTAAGGTCACCGACCCCTGGACGGCCCACGCAGCGGCCGCCGCCCCGTTCCGGGCCTTCGTGCCCGAGTCCGCCTCATCCGTGTGAGGCCCGCCTCTTCCGGGTGGGGCCCACCTCTTCCGTCCCCTACGACCACCACTGGAGCCCCCCGCTGAACGCCGCGCCCGCAGACCAGATCCGCCTGCTCGACGTCCAGGGCCTCGACGTACGGCTCTCGCAGCTCGCGCACAAGCGCAGGACGCTGCCCGAGCACGCCGAGCTCGACACCCTGATCGCCGACCACACCCAGCTGCGCGACCTCCTCGTCGCCTCCCAGACCGAGGAGAGCGACACCGCCCGCGAGCAGACGAAGGCTGAGCAGGACGTGGACCAGGTGCGCCAGCGCGCCGCCCGCGACCAGCAGCGTCTCGACTCCGGGGCCGTCACCTCGCCCAAGGACCTGGAGAACCTCCAGCACGAGATCGCCTCCCTCGCCCGGCGCCAGAGCAACCTGGAGGACGTCGTCCTGGAGGTCATGGAGCGCCGGGAGTCCGCCCAGGAGCGGGCCACCGAGCTGACCGACCGGGTGGAGTCCCTCCAGGCCAAGATCACCGATGCCACGGCGCGGCGTGACGCGGCGACCGAGGGGATCGACGCCGAGGTCGCGACCGTCACCAAGGAGCGCGAGGTCATCGCCGGGACCATCCCCGCCGATCTGCTCAAGCTCTACGACAAGCTGCGCGACCAGCAGGGCGGCGTCGGCGCCGCCCGGCTCTACCAGCGGCGCTGCGACGGCTGCCGCCAGGAGCTGGCCATCACCGAGCTGAACGAGGTCCGCTCGGCCGCCGCCGACACCGTGGTGCGGTGCGAGAACTGCGGCCGGATCCTGGTCCGTACGCCCGAGTCGGGACTGTAGGCGATGGCTCGGCGTCGTTTCATCGTCGAGGCCGACGGAGGCTCCCGGGGCAACCCGGGGCCCGCCGGGTACGGCGCCGTCGTCCTGGACGCGGTGACCGGTGAACCGCTCGCCGAGGTCGCCGAGTACATCGGCACGGCGACCAACAACGTCGCCGAGTACAAGGGGCTGATCGCCGGGCTGCGGGCCGCCCACGCCCTCGACCCGGAGGCGGACGTCCAGGTCCGGATGGACTCCAAGCTGGTCGTCGAGCAGATGTCCGGCCGCTGGAAGATCAAGCACCCGGACATGCGGCCGCTCGCCGCCGAGGCCCAGGGGCTCCTGCCGTCCGGCCAGGTGACGTACGACTGGATCCCGCGCGAGAAGAACAAGCACGCGGACCGGCTCGCCAACGAGGCCATGGACGCGGGCAAGCGGGGCGAGCAGTGGCAGCCCAAGGCGGAGCCGGGCGACACCCCCGCCACCTCTCTGGCCTCCTCCGCTCCGGCGGCTGGCTGGGGCTCGGCCGACCTCGGCGCGCCGACCACGTTCGTCCTGCTCCGGCACGGCGAGACGCCGCTCACCCCGGAGAAGCGCTTCTCCGGCAGCGGCGGCGCCGACCCGGGCCTCTCCGACATCGGCCACCGCCAGGCCGAACTGGTCGCGGCGTCACTCGCCGCGCGCGGCACCGTCCAGGCCATCGTCGCCTCGCCCCTGAAGCGCTGCCGCGAGACCGCCGAGGCGGTGGCCGCCCGCCTCGGGCTCGACGTCCGCGTCGACGAGGGGCTGCGCGAGACGGACTTCGGCGCCTGGGAGGGGCTGACCTTCGCCGAGGTGCGCGACCGCTACCCGGACGACCTCGACACCTGGCTCGGCTCCGCCAAGGCCGCCCCCACGGGCGGCGGCGAGTCCTTCGCCACGGTCGCCCGCCGCGTCGCCCTCTCCCGCGACAAGCTGCTGGCCCGCTACGCGGGCCGCACGGTGCTCCTCGTCACCCACGTCACCCCGATCAAGACCCTGGCCCGCCTGGCCCTCGGCGCCCCGCCGGAGTCCCTGTTCCGCATGGAACTCTCGGCGGCGTCCCTGTCGGCGGTGGCCTACTACACCGACGGCAACGCCTCGCTCCGCCTCCTGAACGACACGTCCCACCTGCGGTAGGCGCTCTTGGGGGTTACCGCAGCGCCGCGGCCTCCCGGGCCAGCGACTCCACCCGCCCCCAGTCGCCCGCCGCCACGGCGTCCGCCGGGAGCATCCAAGTGCCGCCCACGCACCCCACGTTGGGGAGCGCGAGGTAGTCGGGGGCGCGCTTGGCGTTGACGCCGCCGGTGGGGCAGAAGCGGGCGTCCGGGAGCGGTGAGGCGAGCGCCTTGAGGTAGGCCGTACCGCCGGACGGCTCGGCCGGGAAGAACTTCATCTCGGTCACCCCGCGCTCCAGCAGCGCCACGACCTCCGACGTGGTCGAGACGCCCGGCAGCGACGGAATCCCCGAGTCCCGCATGGCGCCCAGCAGCCGGTCCGTCCACCCCGGGCTGACCAGGAAGCGGGACCCGGCCGCGACGGCGGTGTCCACATGGCCGGGGCTCAGCACCGTGCCCGCCCCGACGATCGCCTCCGGCACCTCCGCCACGATCGCCCGAATGGCATCGGCGGCGGCCGGGGTACGGAAGGTGACCTCGATCGCGGGCAGACCGCCCGCGACCAGGGCACGGGCCATCGGAACCGCGTCCGCCGCGTCGTCGATCACGACGACGGGGATCACGGGGGCGAGATCGAGCAGCGAGGAGTGCGAGGGCGCGGTGTCAGTCACGGCCCCATTCTGCGGCCGACCGACACCCCCCGCAACGCCCGTTGCGTCCCCTGCAACGACGCCTGGCCCAGGCAGCGACTCCGCCGCCCGCACAGGGCTACAGCTCCGTCACCACCACGTCCAGCGCCCACGGGCGGCCCGCCCGCTCCGGAGCCGTCGCCTCCACCGCGTATCCGAAGCCTCGCAGCGCCTCCACCAGCTCCCCGGGGCCCTTCGGCTCGGTGCCGGACGTCAGGAGGTCGCGCACCATCCGGCCCTTCGTCGCCTTGTTGAAGTGGCTCACCACGGACCGCTTCTCCACCCCGTCCACGATCTTCGACTGCAGCACCCGCACCGTGGCCGTGCGCTCCGCGACCTCCCCCTTCGGCTTCCAGGCCGTCGCGTACGCCGCCGATCGCAGGTCGAGCACCAGGCCGTTTCCGGCGGCCTCCGGGAGGGCGGTGGCCATCGGCGTACGCCAGAAGGCGCCGAGCGCGCCGAGGCCCGGCAGCTTGACGCCCATCGAGCAGCGGTACGACGGGATGCGGTCGTCGATCCGTACCGCGCCCCACAGCCCCGAGAAGACCAGCAGCGAGCGTGCGGCGCGCCGCCGGGCGGGGGCGGGGAGGGTCGCGAGGCCGAGCGCGTCGTACAGCACACCGGTGTAGATCTCCCCGGCGGGCCGGGTCCCGGCGGACCGTAGCGCCGCGTTCTTGGCGACCTCGCCGCGCAGCCCCGCGCTGAGCCCCAGCACCTCGGCCGCCTTCGCCTCGTCGCCCGAGCACAGCGTGACCAGCTCGTCCAGGACCCGGGCCCGGGTCTCGGCCAGTCCCGGCAGCGACAGCGATCCCAGGTCCAGCGGGGATCGGGAGCCTCCCGTGGCCTTTCCCTCGGACGGCGGCAGCAGGACGAGCACGGTCTCTCCTCGAAAGCTTCGGTGGCACGGCGCGGGGGCGGTGCCGGTCGGCGCCACCCCAGCCCCGCAGCCTACGGCCTACGCACCCGCGCCCCGCAGCCACACCGTGGTGTACGGCGGCAGCCCGTCCCCCTCCGCGATCCGCTCGCTGCTGAGCACCACCTCGCCCACGGCGGGCAGCGGTACGGCCGTCGCCGACAGGTTGGTGACGCTGTGCCAGCCGCCGGAGCGGCGGAAGTGCAGCACCCCGGCGCTCAGTTCGGCGACCGAGCCCAGCCACTCCACCGTCTCGTCCCCTCGCAGCTCCCGCCGCAGCCGCAGCGCCTCCCGGTACAGCTCCAGCGTCGAACCGGCCGCCCCCGCCTGCTCCTCGACCGACAGCTCCCCGAACCCCTCCGGCTGCGGGAGCCACGCGCCGCCCGCGCCGAAGCCGTACGACGTGCCGCCGCGCGTCCACGGCAGCGGCACCCGGCAGCCGTCCCGGCCCTTGACCCGGTGGCCGCTGCGCTCCCACGTCGGGTCCTGGAGTACGTCCACGGGCAGGTCGGCGACCTCCGGAAGCCCCAGCTCCTCGCCCTGGTAGAGATACGCGGAACCGGGCAGGGCCAGCATCAGCAGCGTCGCGGCCCGGGCCCGCCGCAGCCCCAGCGCGAGGTCGGTCTCCGGGTCCCGGCCGTCGGCCAGCAGCCAGGCGTCCCGGCCCGCGTTCGTCAGATCGTCCGGCAGGGCGAACCGGCTGCGGTGCCGGATCACATCGTGGTTGGAGAGCACCCAGGTCGCCGAGGCCCCCGCCGCCCGGGCGGCGGACAGCGCGCCGTCGATGACGGAGTGCAGGGCGGGGGCGTTGAGCGGGGCGTCCAGGAAGTCGAAGTTGAACGCCTGGCCCAGCTCGTCCGCGCGGGCGTACGACACCCGTCGGGAGTTACGTACCCACGCCTCGGCGACGGCCATCCGCGGCGGGTCGTACGCGTTGAACACCGTGCGCCACTCGCGGAAGATCCCGTGCACCTCGTCGCGGTCCCACAGCGGATGGCTGCCGTCCTCCGGCAGGTCCTCCGGCTCGTAGCCGGGCACCGCGCCGATGTCGCGCAGCGGCTCGGCCAGATCCTTGGCCAGCCCGTGCGCGACGTCCACCCGGAAACCGGCCACGCCCCGGTCGGACCAGAACCGCAGCGTGGTGAGGAAGTCGGCGCGCACCTCCGGGTGGTCCCAGTTGAGATCGGGCTGCTCGGGTGCGAAGAGATGCAGATACCACTGCCCGTCGGGCAGCCGGGTCCACGCGGGCCCGCCGAAGCACGACACCCAGTCGGTCGGCGGCAGCCCCCCACCCGGCCCCCGCCCCTCGCGGAAGACATACCGCTCACGGGCCGGACTGCCGGGGCCCGCGCGCAGGGCCTCCTGGAACCAGGCGTGGTCGTTCGAGGTGTGGTTGGGGACGATGTCCACCATCACCTTCAGCCCCAGCCGGTCCGCCTCCGCGACCAGCCGGTCGAAGTCGTCGAGGGTGCCGAGCCGCGGATCGACGTCCCGGTAGTCGGCCACGTCGTACCCGCCGTCGGCGAGCGCGGACGGATAGAACGGGCTCAGCCACACGGCGTCGACGCCGAGCCCGGCGAGGTACGGCAGCCGACCGGTGACCCCGGGCAGATCGCCGATCCCGTCGCCGTCGGAGTCGGCGAAGCTGCGGGGATAGATCTGGTAGACGACGGCCTGCCGCCACCAGTCGCTGTTGTTCTTGCTCATGATGCCCTCGCTCCTGGTATCGGCGTTGGCGCCCAGCCGTCGAAGCAGTGTCCAGGGCCCCGCCGCGCCCTGTCGAGAGGGCAAGATCGCCCGCCGGAGCCGCCCCGGCGTGCGCGCTTCTGTGCCACGATCGAGTGAGGAAGACCCTTTCGGCCGGGTACCGACCCCCTCGGTACCTAGGCTTGCGGCGAGACAGGGAAGAGGGTGGCATGAGCGCCATGGCACACGAACCGCTCACGCAGGACCACGACCACGTCCTGCTGGAGGGTTTCTTGGCCCTGGATACGCCGGAAGGCTTCCGGGCCGAGCTGATCGAGGGGGAAATCGTCGTGACACCGCCGCCGGACGGGGACCACGAAGATCACATCAATGTGATCGTGAAGCAGGTGATCAGGAAGTCCGTCACGGACATGGACTTCTCCGGCAACAAGGGCCTCAAGGTCCCGCGCGGGGGTTTGTGTGTACGCAACCACATGATTCCCGATGGCACCTTCGCCCCCACCGAACTGCGGCTGTTCCGGGGTGCCGAGTCCTGGATGCCCTGCGAGGGCGTATCTATGGTCGTCGAGGTCACCTCGACCAAGCCGGACCGGGACCGCAAGGCCAAGCGCCACTGCTACGCGCGCGGTGGTATCCCCTTCTACCTCCTCATCGACCGGGAGAAGAGCGACGTGACGCTCTTCAGCGACCCGGAGGGCGCCGACTACCGCCAGCACGTCACGGTCCCCTTCGGTAAGCAGCTCGACCTGCCTGCCCCGTTCTCCTTCTCGCTGGAGACGACCGACTTCGTCTGAGCCGCCCCACCCGGGCCGGTACCATGGTCACTACGGCGGACGAGCCGGCCGGGCGGTCGCGTCGGGATCCTTCGGGGTCCCGCCGAGGAACGTCCGGGCTCCACACGGCAGGGTGGTGGGTAACGCCCACCCGGGGTGACCCGCGGGACAGTGCCACAGAAAACAGACCGCCGGGGATTTTGGTCCTCGGTAAGGGTGAAACGGTGGTGTAAGAGACCACCAGTGCCCAGGGTGACCTGGGCAGCTAGGTAAACCCCACCCGGAGCAAGGTCAAGAGGAGCCACCGCAAGGCGGCTCTGCGCGGATGATCGAGGGCTGCCCGCCCGAGTCCGCGGGTAGACCGCACGAGGCCGACGGCAACGTCGGTCCTAGATGGATGGCCGCCTCCCCGCGGGCCGCAAGGCCCACGGGAGACAGGACCCGGCGTACAGGCCGACTCGTCCGCCGCCCGCGCTCCCCACCTGGTCAAACCGGGTGGGGAGCGCTTCTTTGCCACCCCCAAGGGGGTTCTGAGGGGGTTCCAGTCGGGAGTCACATATTGGGCCCTCGTGCCGCTGCCGCGAGCACGTCCGCCAACTGGTCCCGAAGCTGCTCCGGCAGAGTGCCGGAGGCGGCGAGGAGTTGCCGGGCCCGCTCCAGGTTGTCGGGTGTGGGGTCTTGGGGGAGCTGGAGGGCGCACTCGGTGCCACGCCGTGCCCCTCAGCCGGGGCGGCAGCCTTCCTTGATCCCGCCAACGCCCGCAGCGCGCACCTGCGGTGCAACGGCGCCCGCGGCAACCGGCTCACCGTCCGCCAGCCCCGAGCCTCCCGCAGGTGGTGATCATGAACGAACGCCCGCTCCCGCGCTCACCGCGAACCCGGCTTCCCGGGCGTGCTCGGTGACCGCGGCGTCGCGCCAGTGCTTCCACTGGGTGTCGTGCTCGGCGTCGGCGGTCTGCTGGAGGGCGATGAGTCTGTCGGGGATGTCCACGCCGTGGATCATAAGACCGGCCCAGCGGGCGCTCCCGCTCTCGGGGCCCGAACACACGTCGGCCCCGCAGTCAAGCGGGGGCCGATCGAAGTACCCCCGGAGCCGACCAGGGGTACCGTTCTGATGTCGAGACAGAACGGGAGAGTTCAGCATGCCACAGAGCATCGAAGAGCACACCGGCACGCGGATCGCGAAGGCGCGCAAAACCCGCCATCTGACACAGCTTGAGCTGGCCAACAAGAGCGCCGTCTCGTACTCAACCCTCACCAAGGTTGAGCAGGGCAACATGCCCGCCAGCCCCTCTGTCATCGGCGCACTGGCGCGCGCCCTGTCCGTGCCCGTCTCCGAACTCACTGGCCAGCCCTACCTCGCCGAGCTGCGTCACGACCACATTGACGGCCTGATCCAGCCCATCCGGGAGGCTCTGGACGTCTACGATCTCGGCGCCGACCCCGAGGTTGCTCCTCGCGGGCTCGACGAACTGCACGGTGACGCCGAGCGGTTGTGCGCCCTGGTGCGTGCCACGGATCTGAAGAACGCGGCGGCCGAGCTGCCGGGGCTGATCCATGAGGCCACCGCCGCGGCGTACGAGGACGGCTCGGACCGGGCCTGGCAGATCCTCGCCTCCGCGTACCGGACCGCCTACGACGTCACCACCAAGCTCGGCTACGCGGACCTGTGCACCGTGGCACTGGACCGGGTGGAGTGGGCTGCTCAGCGCGGCTCCGACCCGGTGCTGAGCGGGATGCGCCAGTACATGCGCGCTCTCGTCTACCTGCGGGCCGCGCAGTACGGCACTGGGCACCGGTTGATCAAGATGGGGATGTCCACCATGGAGCAGGCCGCGCCGAGTCGTGAGCGCGACGTGGTGACCGGGCAACTCCATCTGGGTGCCGCTGTGCTGTCGGCCCGCAGTAAGGACGGGGACGCGGCGGACGGGCACCTCGCTGAGGCCGAGCGAATTGCGACGCGCACGGGCGAGGCGATCGAGACGCATTGGTTGGCTTTCGGTCCGTCCAACGTGGGTGTCCACAAGGTGTCGACCCTGGCCGAGCGGGACATGTACCCCGAGGCGGTGGCGGCTGCGAAGGGGCTGGCTCTGCCGGAGGACTGGCCGCCGTCGCGGCTGGCTCACCACCATGCTGAGGTAGCGCGGGCGCAGCTGTGGATGGGGCGCACGGAGGACAGTTTCGGCAGCCTGCAGAAGGCTCGGAAGGTGGCTCCGCAGCAGACCAGGTACCACCCGATGGTGCGTGAGACGTACGCAGGTCTGGCGCATGCTCGGCGGTCGATGCCGGAGACGTTCACCGGATTCGGCGCTTGGCTGGGCGCGTAACGCTCCGTCAATCTCTGGCCGGGACTATCAGTCGGCTCTGATAGTTCCGGCCTTTTCACGTCGGCACGATGTGACGGTCAACACATCCGTCTGCATGGAGCCGACCATGACGACCAGAGCTCTGCCCTGGACCCCGCCACGTAACGAAGTAGAAATGGTGGAGGTCGGCCCGTACTGGGACGTCATCCGCGTACCCGCCGATATCGGCGAATGTGTCCTCGCGTTACTCGGAAACCGGTCCGGCGCCGTCATCGCGGACTACAGCCTCATGTACTGGTTCATCCCCAGCGGTGACGCCAAGGACTGGGGCCGTCCGCGGAGGGGCATCCACGCCCTCGGCGCGCACGGCGCCGAGATCACGTACCTCGGCGTACCGCCCGAGGACTGGACGGAGGGCCCGCGCCTGCACTGGCGCATCCCGCTGGACCCCGACGGGTATCTGACCGACTTCCATCTGCTGTGCCTGGCCGTGGCCCGGGCGCTGGCCGAGCCCGACGAGGAGGGCGCCCGGTGACGTCTCAGGTCTGCGCCCGTTGCCAGAAGCCGACCCGCCAACCGGTCGTGGTCGCGATCGGATACGGCGGGAGCGCCGGGGGCGGCACCGTCTACGCCTGCCCCAGTTGCGCGCCCACCTTCCCCAAGCAGCGCGACCCGTTCGACGGCACCCGCCTCGCCCGCCACGAGCCCGCCAGGCGGCAGCAGTGAAGGGCCGTTGGAGGAAGGTCCGCCGGACGGCCGCCGCGCCGCGCGTCGCCCAGCCGACCGCCTGGAGCGTATTCCTCGACCACGCCATGGACTGCCCCGACTGCCGGAACAGCGAACGGTGCCACTTCGGCGACCGACTGCACCGCGCGGTGCGAGAGGCCGTCGCCGCCGCGGCCCCATAGACCGGGCGGGCCGTTGCTGATCCGGTTCCATGCCGGGGCCCCGCCGAAAGAGAAAGCCCCGCCCCAATCGCGTGCTTGGACGGCTGGCGACCGGGACGGAGACCGCGCACCACCACACACAGAGAGAGATAGGCGCATGACCGAAGCTACCCGCTTACTCGCGAACGACGAGTACTCCGCCGTCGTCGCGACCGTCACGGACAACAACCCCGGCATGACCGAGGCCATGGCGGGCCGGATCGTCGACCAAGCCATCGCGTTCGTCGCTACCGCAGCCCAGTACCGCACCGCGGACATCGCCCCGTCCCGCGTGGTCGACGAGGGCTGGCACGCTCTCATCCTCCACACGAACATCTACGCCGAGTTGTGCGACCGCTTCGGCGGGATCGTCCACCACTACCCGGAGCGGCCCGACCCGGAGCGGCAGACGCAGGACATCCTCGACCGCACGACGGCGCTCATCGAGGAAACCGGGTACAGCGTCGACCGCGACCTGTGGCGGCTGCCGAATGATGGGCTGGTCTCAGTCGCGGCCGACTGCGGTCACACGAAGCCGGGCGGATGTGGTCCCATCGGGCCCAATCCCACGCCGCCGCCGATGCCCAAGAACCCGGGCACCTGAGCCGCTACCTTGAAGCCATGGAGTGGACAGACCCGAAGTACCAGACGGTTGTAGATGCTATCCGGGCCCGCCAGGACGCAGAGGTCGCGAGCGGGACGCCGAGGCGTCCGCTCCGCGGTTTCATCGTCCCGGCACCGGACCCTGAACCGGAGGACTGACCAGCACGGGCCCCGTCTGTGCGTCGCCCTCGTGGCGCGCGGACGGGGAACCCGGGGCAGTCGCTCGGCTGGTCGGCGTGTACGCCAGATGCTGACCGCTGCGGCGTACTACCCCTCCGGGGCCCGGGGCTCCACCCCGTGCACCAGCCCGGCGAGCGGTACTTCGAGGGGGTCGGCGATCCGGATGAGGCTGTCGAGGGACGCCGCCTGGTGCCCCTGCTCGATGCGGTTCATCGCCTGCCTGTCCATGCCCGCGCGCTCGCGGGCGCGATGGATGTCGTTTACCTCGGCTACCGCAGTCCTCGCGCGGTGGCGATCAAGGTCGTGAAGCCCGCGTTGGTGGACGTATTTCCGTCAGCGCTTCTCCCAGGAGTTGGAGGCAATCCGGCGCGTCGGGGGATTTCACGCCGCCGCGCTCGTGGACGCCGATCCCGATGCCGGGCAGCCATGGATCGCGACCGAGTACATACATGCGCCGTCGCTCGAATCGTTGCTGCACCAGCACGGGTCGGTGAGTGAACCCGGAGACCGAGCACGTACGCCTGCACGGTGAGCTAGGGCGCACCCTCCCCGCTGAGTGCGAAGCAAAGCGCCTCACCGGGTCCGCATGGTCACCGAAAGATCCACCAGAAGGGCCACGAATTCATCGACAGGCAGGCGTACATCCTCGAACTGGTCATACAAGTCGCCGATCTCCGCCGTGTCATGTGAAATTCTTCACACAAGGGCGCTCGGGGTGGAGACAGAATACTCTGTGCCGCGCTCCAGCTCCATATTGCGCCACACCTGAAAGTAATTATCAACCGCTTGCCAGCTCTCCCCGAACGAGATGACCAGCGTCTCGACAGCAAGCTGAAGGTTGTCGTCAGCGGAAGGAGTTCGTGTGGCCAGCCATTCTCCGTCCCTCCATGAGAAATTCCATCGGGCATTCATATTCTTCATAATACAGGTCACGTCGAACTTGTCCTCGGAGCTCTCGCAGGTGAGGTCGAGTGCGCTGACGCTCTCAATTGTCACGGTATGACGGTGCGCCAAATTGCGATTTTCCAGATGCTGACCCTGCCCGTCACTTACAGCGGCTAACAAAATGAGGTGGATCGGCCCTGGTTGCCGTGTCCGGGGCAGTAGTTGAGCGTTCGGTCTGGTGTGGGGATGTCGCCGTGGATCGTGTCGATGACCTGTGGGATCGTCTGGAGCCGTTGCTGCCGCAGCGTGAGCGGCGGTTCCGATATCCGGGTCGCAAGCCGTTGCCGGCCCGGGACGTGCTGTGCGGGATCTTGTATGTGCTGCACACCGGAATCCAGTGGGAGTACCTGCCGCAGGAGCTCGGCTTCGGCTCGGGTATGACGTGCTGGCGGCGGCTGCGGGACTGGAACGAGGCCGGAGTGTGGCAGCGGCTGCACGAGGTCCTGCTGGCCGAACTCAACGCGGCCTCGCGGCTGGACTGGTCCCACTGTGTGGTCGACTCCTCCCATGTCAGGGCACTAAAAGGGGGCAGCGCACGGGCCCCTCGCCGGTCGACCGAGGACGGGCCGGCTGCTCACGGGAGGCAACCGCAACGACGTCACTCAGCTGTTGCCCCTGCTCGACGCGATCCCACCGGTCCGCGGCCGGGTCGGCCACCCCCGCCGCAGACCCGACTCACTCTTCGCCGACCGCGGCTACGCCCACGACATCTACCGCAACCAGGTCCGCGCCCGCGGCATCATGCCGGCCATCGCACGGCGCGGAACCCGGCATGGCACCGGACTGGGCACCTACCGCTGGGTTGTGGAACGGACCTTCGCGTGGCTTCACGGCTTCCGGCGCCTGCGCACCCGTTGGGAACGGCGAGCTGACATCCACGAAGCGTTCCTCAAACTCGCCTGCTGCCTGATCACCCACCGACGACTCAGCTCATTGTGCTAGCCGCTGTAACTCCCTGGTGCAGGGACACAGTCAGGTCATATCCTGATCCGTTCCGTTGAGATCAACTTGAGCTTGGAGGCTACGTTGCTGGACACAGCCAAGATGGTGGAGCAGCTCGACGTCCTGATTGGTGAGTATCAGGAGATTCTCCGCAGGGGGGCAGAGGGGGTGCTGTCGTCAGACCGGGCGAAGCTCCTTGCGAGTCGGCTTGAGTCGGCCATCGATCGCTTGGCTGTCCCTGGCAGCAGTTACGTGCGTCAGCTTGACCACCATCGCGACGATATGCGGACGACAAATAGGATTCGCGCGATCTACAGCATTGCACTTGGCCTTCGCGATGACCTAAATGCCGGTTGGACCGAGTCTGTTGTTGAGATGGTCCACGCCGACACTCACAGCGACTACCTGGAGATGTCGGAGACGTTGCTCCGATCCGGGTACAAGGATGCCGCAGCGGTCATTGCCGGGACGGCCCTTGAGGTCCACGTGCGGGCGCTGTGCGTGAAGAACGGCGTTGACACAGAGCTAGCTGACGGAACGCCGAAGAAGGCCATCGTCATGAACGCCGATCTCAAGAAGGCTGACGTCTACGCGACGCTTCAGGAGAAGCAGGTGACGGCGTGGATGGATCTGCGGAACCAAGCAGCCCACGGGAGCTACGAGAAGTACGACATCAATGAAGTTCGGGCGCTAGCAAGCGGCGTTCGTGACTTCATGCTCAAGTACCCGGCGTAGCGCGAAAACGAAGGGAACGGGGATGGCCAACGTTGAGAAGGTAGTCGACCAGCTCAACTTTCTGATCAAGGCATCTGAAAACTACACACGCAACGGAACTCGACATCTTCTGGAAGATGGAGAGGACGCCGTGGTGCTTAGTAACCGGTTGGAAGCTGCGATTGAGCGTGCGTCGCGGCCGAACTCCGCGTACATGAAGCAACTGGACGCTGCGCGCCGTAAGATCCAGCCTCACCGACTTCGAGAAGTACGCGTCGTCGCTATTGGTCTTCGTGATGACCTCGTTTCTGGGTGGGTTGAATCGGTCGTTGAGTTGGTGCATGCAGACACCTACCGGGACTACCTGGAGATGGCGGAACAACTGCTCGCCAAGGGGTACAAAGACGCAGCGGCAGTTATCACGGGGACGTCCCTCGAAGTCCACGTGCGTGCCCTCTGCGTGAAGAACGGCGTGGTAACCCAAGTGGCAGGTAGGCCGAAGAAGGCCGACACCATGAACGCCGACCTCAAGAAGGCCAACGTCTATGACGGGTTGCAGCAGAAGGAGGTCACCGCCTGGATGGACCTCCGGAACAAGGCAGCGCACGGCGACTACGGCACCTACGACCGAGACCAGGTGCGACGACTCATCGATGGGGTGGAAGCGTTCATGCGGAAGTACCCCGCGTAGGCAAACCCCGTAGATCAGGGGGCCAACCGTAGGTCTACCTCTATACCCGTAGTCATCCTGACCAGCGAAGACGATGCGACCTATCCGGACGGAGGACGGGCGTTGGAGCTGACCACCCGCGACTACGAAGTGGGTCGGCCACCCCCGCCGCAGACCCGACTCACTCTTCGCCGACCGCGGCTACGACCACGACATCTACCGCAACCAGGTCCGCGCCCGCGGCATCATGCCAGCCCGCTGGGTTGTGGAACGGACCTTCGCGTGGCTCCACGGCTTCCGGCGCCTGCGCACCCGTTGGGAACGGCGAGCCGACATCCACGAAGCGTTCCTCAAACTCGCCTGCTGCCTGATCACCCACCGACGACTCAGCTCATTGTGTTAGCCGCTCTTAGTGGCATTCACCCCCGGAGGCAGGGGCCGCCGAGCTTCCGCTTGGGGTCTGGTGGGCGAGTCATGTGCCGACGAGATCTGCTGGATGCGTGGCACGGACCTGGCGGAAAGTCCCTGGGAAGTCCCGGCGGCGAGGGGCGGGCAAACCGGCAGGTCAGATCTTGATCGACCCTGGAGGGAGACAGGGCCCGGCGTACAGGCCGACTCGTCCGCCGCCACCCGCTTGGAAGGGCCTGCGACCCACGTCGGAGGCCCTTTCCGGGCTTCGGTTCCGGATCAGCGCTTCGGTCCCGGATCAGCTTCTGAGGCCGTAGTGGAGCAGACGGGAACGGGCGGTCCTCTCATCGAGCCCCAGCGCCTGCCCGATCGCTTCCCAGGACAGCTCGTCGGCCTGCGCGCCGTATGCCGCCTCGTGCCCGACGCGCTTGGTGACGCGTTCCAGAATGGCCACCCCTCTCAGCGCGGCCAGCGGTGCCTCGACCGTCAGTGCGGTCAGTTGCTCCTCCACCTGCGTCAGCAGTGCCTCCAGCCCCACCGGCAGCGGAACCGACCGCGCCCGGACCTCCTCGACGTGCTGCTCCCAGTCGTCGTGCGGGCCCGAGATGTCCATGTCGATCCGGGCGTCGACCACCTCATCCCAGTCGATGGGATACACGCTGTCCCCACGCCAGCCACACGCGCACGCGCCCCGCAGCTGTGCCGCCCGTGGTGCGCCCAGCGTGCCGTCGTACACCCACCAGTCACTCGTGGACGGGACGGTGCCCGAGCTGCCGACGTCGAAGTACACCGGCTTGGGCTCGCTGCCGTCAGCCAGGACGGCCGCGGGCCTGCCCTCATGAAACGAGCCGAACTCCGTGGTGGCCCACATGGCGCTTCCCCTCCCACTGTTTGGAAACTCGTAGCCAGAGTTGCTCGGGAAACTTTTCCGGGTCATGAGGATGTGTCATGGGTTTTCGCCCGGATGTACCTCCACCGTTGCCTACCCACCGTTCCGCACAAGTAGTGAATCGCGGGTACGTGCGCGCCACGGGCGCGGACTGGTCTCGTACGCATGCGCGAGGGTGCCGTGCCTGGGCGGGCGCCCTGGTGGAGCGCCATGCGCGCGGTGTGCGTCCGACACCCACCCCCGCGCGGTGTCTCTCCACGACCAGCTCGCCGCAACGTTCGTCTCCGTGGAACGCGGAGTGCGGGGACACCCTCTAGTTCCGAGGGGGCGGGGAGCCGCGGCGATGCCGGGGGCGCGGCGACGTGAACCCCGGCCCTTCGTGCCGTGGACCAATTCGCGCCATGGGTCATTCACACCCTGGTGCGTGGGGGCCACATGGTGCAAGACGTTGCCCAGTACTTGGTGATCGAAACTAGGGAGATTTGACCTACTGGATTCATATCATCGAGTCCGGAATGAATCAGGAGGTTATGGGTGCTGGTCGAACGAAATGAGCAGCTCATGCGGGTCGATGGCTGGCTCAGGGACTGCGCCATGGGGACGGGCCGGGTCGTCCTGCTGGAGGGGGCCATCGGCTTCGGGAAGACCGCGATTCTGCGCGAGGTCGCTGACCGTGCGGCGGGGACGGACATCGTCTCGCTGACGGCCACGTGCTCTCCGGGAGAGCGTGATCTGCCCTTCGGCGTTCTCAGCCAGTTGTTCGACAGCCCCGGCCTGCCGCCCGGTCTGCGCCAGCGGGCGGCAACGGTACTGCGCGAACTCATGGTCTCCGCGGCCACGTACTCCATGCGGGAGGCCGTGGACCGCAACCGGGCGCAGATCCACTACGACCTGCTGGGCCCGCTCTTCGACCTGTCGGCCGACACCCCGATCGTGGCGTCGGTCGACGACATCGGACACGCGGACGAGGCGTCCCGGCAGTGTCTGCTGCATCTGGTCCGACGGCTCGGTTCGGCGCGCATGCTCCTTCTGCTCGCCGAACAGCCCGAGCCGAGGGCGGCGCACTCGCCCTTCCACGCGGAAATCGTCCGGCAGCCCCACACCGTCCGGCTTCCGCTGGCGCGGCTGACCCTCGCGGGTGTGCGCGAAGTGCTCCAGCGGAAGCACACGGAGGCGATGGACGAAACCGTCGCCGAGCGCTTTCACGACCTCAGCGGTGGCAATCCGCTGCTGCTCCACGCGCTGATCGAGGACGAGGCCGAGGGCGGCGCCGGTCCTCAACGCGCTTACGGCCGGGCCCTGTTGGGCTGCCTCTACCGCAGCGATCCGGTGATGCTGTCCGTGGCCCGGGCCATGGCGGTCCACGGCGACGACGTCTGGCCCGAGGATCTCGTCACGCTGCTCGACGGCGACGGCGACGGCGACGGCGACGGCGACGGCGACACCGAGGGCGGAGCCGACGGCAACAGCGACACCGATGCCACCACCGTCGCACGCGCCCTGCAGGTCATGGCCGAGACCGGGATGCTCCGGGACGGCCGGTTCCGGCATCCCGCCATCGCCCGCACCGTACTCGACGACCTGCCCGCCCCGGACCGGGCGCGCCTGCACCATCGCTGCGCCCAGTTGCTGCACGGCCGGGGCGCCCCGCCGGTCGTCGTCGCCCGCCATCTCCTGCGGGCGGGCGACGTCCGGGACCCGTGGGCGACGGCCCTGTTGCTGGAGGCGGCGGGGCACGCGTCGCTCCACGGCGAGGTGCGCCTGACGGTGGACTGCCTGGAGCTGGCCCGGCGATCGAGCCCGGACGAGAAGGCCCGTACGGCGATCCGGGCCAAGCTCGCCCAGGCCGAATGGCAGCTCAACCCGTCCGCCTCCGCCCGCCACCTCACCGCGCTGACGGCCGCGGCGAGGGGCGGCGGGCTCGGCCTCGGGGACACGGTCTCCCTCATACGCCAGCTCCTGTGGCTGGACCGCGCGCAGGAGGCGGGCGACCTGCTGGGCCTCGTACGGGACACCGCGCGCGAGCCCTCCGGTGAGGTCGCGGACGAGGTGCGGGACCTGGAGATGTGGCTGGCCTGTTCGTATCCGCCGCTCGCGGGCCGGCTCCACGGCGGCGCCGTACCGGCCGGTCCGCAGAGCACCCCGACGGCCAAGGGGGCGGACCCGGGGCTGCGTACGGTCGCCGTCTTATCGAGCGGCCTCATCCACCGGCACAGCCATGACACGCGGGAGCGGACCACCCGGGCACTGGGCCAGTCGGATCTGAACTACGACTCCCCCTGGGCGGAGGAGTCCACTCTGCTCGCCCTGCTCAGCCTGGTCTACGGCGGCGAACTGAGCGCCGCCGCGGCACGCTGCCACAACGCCGACGGCAGGCGCGACACCACCTCCACGCCGACCCGGCAGGCCATCTACGCCGCGGTGGAGGCGGAGATCGCGCTGCGCAAGGGGGATCTGCCGACCGCGGCGGAACAGGCCCAGGCGGCGCTGGATCTGGTGTCCGCCCGGGGGTGGGGCACCGCTGTCGGGCTTCCGCTCGGCTGTCTGATCCTGGCGCACACCAGGATGGGCAACCTGGAGACGGCTGCCGAACTGGTGAGCCAGTCCTTCCCGGTGACCCTGTTCCAGAGCCGCTACGGGCTGCACTATCTGCAGGCGCGGGGCCACTACTACCTCGCCACCGACCGCACTCACGCCGCCCTCGCCGACTTCCTCACCTGCGGTGAACTCATGCGCGGCTGGGGCCTGGACCTGCCCGGCATCGTGCCGTGGCGCACCAGCGCGGCGGAGGCGTGGCTGCGGCAGAACAACCGCGACCAGGCCAAGCGGCTGGTCAAGGATCAGCTCGCGCTGCCGGGTGTCAACGACACCGTCACCCGCGCGCTGTCGCTGCGGCTGCTGGCCACCTTCAGCTCGCCCGGTCAGCGGCCCAAGCTGCTCAGCGAGGCCGCCGACATCGTCGAGGCGGCCGGTGACACCTTCGAACTGGCCAGGGCCCTCGCCGATCTGGGCCGCGCCCACCACACCCTGGGCAGGCACCGCCGTTCGCGCATGGTCATGCGCCGGGCGTGGCATGTGGCGAACATGTGCAAGGCGGCGCCGCTGTGCCAGGAGCTCCTTCCCGACATGCGGGGTTACGACGAGCGCGCCGAGCCGGAGCTGACATCGGCGATCGCCTCCCTCACCAACTCGGAACGGCGTATCGCCTCCCTGGCGGTGATGGGATACACCAACCGCGAGATCGCGGAGAAGTTCTTCATCACCCCCAGCACGGTCGAGCAGCACCTCACCCGGGTCTACCGCAAGCTCGACATCAAGAGCAGGCGGGGGCTGCCGGACTGCCTGCGGGCCGATCTCGCCAAACGCGCCTGAGAGCGGGGCCGTCAGGCGCCGGACATCGCAGTGCCGGGGCGGTGTACGCACACCGCCCCGCCACGCGGGGACCCTGAGAGGGAGCCGGCCTTACGGAACCGCCACCACCGGGCACAGCTCCAGCAGTTCGGCCGGTTTCCGCAGCACCACGTCGGGCTCCGCGGCGAGCAGCGTCTCCTCCTCCGTCTCACCCCACAGCGCGGCCACGGCGGTGACCCCGGCGCCGCGCGCGCTGGCCAGGTCGGTGACCGCGTCGCCGACCATCACGGTCCGGTCGGGCCGTGCGTCCAGCACCTCCATCGCCTTCAGCACGATGTCCGGCGCGGGCTTGGGGCGGTCCACCTCGTCCGAGCCGAGGACGATGTCGAACAGCGGGAGGATGCCGAGCTGTTCGAGCAGCGAACGTGCCCGGGGGCCGCTCTTCCCGGTGGCCACGGCGAGCCCCAGCCCGCGGTCGCGCAGCTCCGACAGCAGCTCGGGCACACCGTCGAACATCTCCACGCGGTGGGCGAGCCGGTAGCTCTCGCGGACGAACGGAGCCTCCATCTCCAGCGGCAGGCCCATGATGCGCATGATGTCGGGGAAGTAGCGCCCCAGGTGCCGGTTGTACTCCTCGAAGGGCGGCTCGCCCTCGCCGACGACCTCGGCGTAGGCGAGGGTGAACGCCTCGCGCATCACCGCGAAGCTGTTGACGAGCACCCCGTCGAGGTCGAAGACCACCGAGGTGACCGGGGTGGCGGCCGCGTCGAAGGGCGGTCGGCCGTGGCTGTTCGGTTCGCTGCTCATATGTACTCCCGCTGCCGGGGCTCCCGGGCGACCCGGGCCGAGGTGTAGACCCGCTCGATGGCACCGATGGTCCGCCGGACCTCCTCGATCGCGCGGCCCCGCTCCGCCGGATCGGCCAGCAGCGCGGGAAGCGCGTCGAGCTGCCGGTCGTACTCCGTGCCGATCGGCTCGGTGTGCACGGCCACCGGGCGGGTGCTGCCGTCGACGGTGCGGGTCAGGGTCGAGCGCTCCAGACGGTTCGGGCTGAACCCGAAGGTGCAGTGCAGCGTCGCGCTGCCCCCGCTGCCGTCGATCGTGATCCGGGTGGTGTCGAGCGCCTCGTGCGACGCCCAGCTCGCGTGCAGGACGACCGAACGGCCGTCCTCGGTGATGAGGAATCCGCGCGCGGTGTCCTCGACGTCGGTGTCGCCCGAGCGGGCCGCGCTGCCGTCCTCGCCGCGCCACGCGGCTCCCGAGGACGTCTGGGTGATGAAGTCGGAGGACACGGTGCCCACGGCATGCCGGAACGTGGTGGAACCGAGCAGCGGAACCGCGATGTCGAACAGGTGCCAGCCCAGGTCGACCAGCGCCCCGCCGCCCGCCAGCGCCCGCTGGGTGAACCAGCCGCCCCGGTCGGGTACGCCGCGTGAGCGCACCCAGGCCAGCTCGATGTGGCGGATGTGGCCCAGCCGGGCGCCGATTTGATACAGCGCGCGCACATCGGCGCGGTACCGGGCCGCGCTGCCCGCCAGCAGGACCGCGCCGCCGGAGCGCTCCGCGTCGGCCAGCCGCTCGGCCTCCTCGGACGTCAGGCACACCGGCTTCTCCAGGAACACCGGGATGCCCTTGGCCAGCAGTTCGGCGGCCACGGCGCAGTGCAGATGGTTGGGCACCGCCACCACGGCCAGGTCCACCGTGGCGGGGTCGATGTCGTGGACCGCGGCCAGCAGCGGCAGTTCCGCTCCGGCCGGCGTCGCGGCGATGGCCGCGCGGCTGCGCTCGTCGGGATCCACCGCGGCGGTCACCGTGAAGGCGGCGTGGCGGGTGAGCCGGGGCAGCCAGATCGAACCGGCCGCCCAGCCGAGCCCGACCACCGCGGTCCGGATCGGCCGCTCGCGATACGAAGGGACGCTCATGCGCTCGCGAGTACGTCGGCGACGACGGCGGCCACTTCGTGCATCTGCTCCTCGCTGCCCAGCAGCACCCGGTGGTGCAGCCACACGCAGTCCCGGGTCAGCGCCTCGGAGTGCGGGCAGCGGCGGGCGAGTTCGTCCACCGACAGCTCCGGGGCGGCGACCTCCCAGAAGGCGTCCGTACGGTAGACGGCGCGGAAGGCCACGAACGCGGGCAGCCCGCGCTCGATGAGCGTGTCCACCACCTCGGCGCGCCGCTCCTCGGTGATGCCCGGGATCCGGAACATGGCCATGTAGTGCGGATTGCGGTCGCCGCGGTCGTCGGTCGACTGCGGCACGACACCGGGGATCTCGGCGAGCAGCCGGCTCAGCACCGGCCAGCGTGCCTCACGCGTGGTGATCTGGTCCTCCAGCCGGGCGAGCTGGGCGCGCAGCACCGACGCGGAGAACTCGTTCATCCGGAAGTTGGAGCCCGAGGTGCGGTGGTGGTAGCCGCGGTCCGTGCGCGGACGCCCGCAGCTGTGCCGTACGAAGCCCTTCTCGTACAGCTCGGCGGTGGGGAACAGCACGGCGCCGCCCTCCCCGGCGGTCATCAGTTTCCCGTTCTGGAAGCTGAACGCCGCGACCGAGCCCAGCTCACCGACCTTCTTGCCGCGCCACTGGGCACCGTGCGCGTGGGCCGCGTCCTGCACCAGCGGCACGCCCGAGTCGGCGGACAGCTTGTCCAGCGCGTCCATGTCGCACATCTGACCGGCCATGTGCACCGGCATGATGGCGCGGGTCTTCGGGCCGATGGCCGCCTCGACGGCCGCGGGGTCGATGCAGTAGGTGTCCGGGTCGACGTCCACGGGGACGGCCACCGCGCCGAGCCGCTGCGCGGCCTGCGAGGACGAGATGAAGGTGAACGCGGGAACGATGACCTCGGTGTCGGCGCCGACGCCCAGCACCTCCAGGGCGAGTTCCAGCGCATGCGTTCCGTTGGTGACCGCGAGCGCGTGCTCGCCGCCGTGGGCCGCGGCGAACTCGGCCTCGAAGGCGTCCACCTCACCGCCCCCGATGCGCCACCACTGCCCCTGGTCCAGGGCCCGGATCAGACCGACCCGCTCCTCGTCGCCGAACTGCGGCCACGCCGGGAGCTCTGATCCCAGTCGCACACCATTACCCATGATTTCCCTACTCCTTTTGCGTTATGGAAACGCCCCCGGTGGTTGCAATAGCACGCTAACCGGCGCCAGGGGAATCGTCATTCCCCTGAGGACCCCCCTATGGCCCCCCTTACAATCCTGCTCGGTCATTTTCTCGCCTCGCCTCCACGGCCGCCGTGCTACAAATGGCCACGGCCACGTTTAGCTGCTGTAATTCAGCCAACCCCACCTGGTGAGGTACGCATTGAGTAGGCTGCTGTTGGTGAACGGACCGAATCTCGGCATACTCGGAACACGTCAGCCCGAGATCTACGGCACCGACACCCTTGAGGACATCGAGCGCTGGGTCGGCGAAGAGGTCGCGGACCGCGGCTGGAAAGTGGATTCCTTCCAGTTCGACGGTGAAGCCGAGATCATCCGAACCATTCAGGGGAACTACGACACGGTCGGCGCCATCATCAATCCGGCCGCCCTGATGATGGCCGGATGGGGACTCAGGGACGCCCTCGCCAACTATCCGAGGCCATGGATAGAGGTGCATCTGTCGAACGTCTGGGCGCGCGAGCAGTTCCGCCACGAGTCGGTGACGGGTCCGCTGGCCGCGGGCGTCATCTTCGGGCTCGGCGCACTGGGGTACCGGCTCGCCGCCCGAGCCCTGCTGGAAAAGGTGCCGGACTGAGTGTCCGCTACCGGAGGAAGGTAGCCATCAGTTATCTGGGAATCGACGTCGGCGGCACCAAGGTGGCGCTGCGGCTCGAAAACGACGACCTGAGCATCGCCGAGTCCGCCTTCCCCTGGCCCGCCACCGGCGACGCCGGGCCTGACCTGGAGCTGTTGGCGCACCACGTCAGGGGGCTGTCCGGCGGCCACCCCGAGCGGCTCACCGGCGTCGGCGTCGCCATGCCCGCCACCCTCGACGCCACCGGCACGGTCCTCGCCTGGCCCAGCCGCCCCGCGTGGGCCGGAGTGGACCTGCGCGGCGCGCTGTCCGCGCTGTTCGGCGACGTCGAGGTGAGCTGCGCCGACGACGGCGATCTGGCCGCGCTCGCCGAAGCGCACGAAGCGGGCTGCCCCGACCTGCTCTACCTCGGGGTCGGCACCGGTATCGGCGGGGGCATCGTGCTGAACGGCGCTCCCCTCCCCGGTGTGGGCCGCGGCTCCTGTGAGGTCGGCCACCTGGTCGTGGACCGCGACGGGCCGCCATGCGACTGCGGCCGCCGCGGCTGCGTCCAGGCGGTGGCCTCGGGCCCGGCCACGCTGCGCCGGGCGGGCCGACGGCGCGGCGGAGAGGTGACGTTCACCGGGCTGCGCGACGCCGTGGGGCGGGGGGAGCGGTGGGCCCTGACGACGCTGGGGGAGAGCTGCACGGCCCTGGCGGCGGCCGTGACCGGCGTATCCGAACTGCTCAGCCCCTCGCTCGTGCTGATCGGCGGGGGCTTCGCGGCGGCGATGCCGGACCTGGTGACGATGGTGGCCGAGCGGACGGCGGCGCTGGAGCGGCCGGGGCATCCGCTGCCGCCGGTCCGCCCGGCGCGGCTGGGCGGACTGTCCTCCCTGCACGGCGCCGTCCTGCTGGCCAAGGGACTACCGGGCCCGGCCTGACCCCTGCCGCCTCACGCGGTGTCCCGATCCATGGTGTCCCGGTCGGCGGTGTCCCGGTCCATGGTGGCGAGCGCCGCGGCGACCGTCTCCTCGGCGAGTCCGGAGACCAGCTCCGGACCGCCGGGCCCGTCCAGGACGAAGGTGAGCCCGTCCGTCGCCTTCTTGTCCAGCCGCATCACGTCGATCAGTCGCCCCGGGTCGACGTCGGCGGGCAGCGCGTACGGCAGCCCGTAGCCCCGCACCACCTCCAGGTGCTCCGCCGCCCGCGCCTCGTCGATCCGGCCCAGGGCCAGGGCGAGACGTCCGGCGAAAACCGTCCCTATCGCCACCCCCTCCCCGTGCCGCAGTCGGAAATTCGTGACGATTTCCAGCGCATGGCCCAGGGTGTGGCCGTAATTGAGCACATGGCGCAGTCCGGAGTCCCGCTCGTCCGCGGAAACCACCGACGCCTTGAGCGCCACACTCGCCGCTATTTGCTCCGGCAGCGTGAGCCCGCGCAGGTCACCGGCGCCGATGAAGTGACAGCGGGCGATCTCCCCGTAACCGTTGAGCATTTCCGCCGCCGGCAGCGTCCGCAGATAGTCGGTGTCGCACAGCACGGCGGCGGGCTGCCAGTAGGCGCCCACCAGATTCTTCCCGTCGGGGAGGTTCACCGCCGTCTTCCCGCCGACGCTGGCGTCCACCTGGGCCAGCAGCGAGGTCGGCAGATGCACCACCGGGACGCCCCGGTGATACAGGGCCGCGGCCAGTCCGACGACATCGGTCGTGGTGCCACCGCCGCAGGATACGACCGCGTCCGACCGGGTCAGGCCGAAGCGGACGAACTCGCGGCACAGTTCTTCCACCGTCGACAGCGTCTTGTCCGTCTCGCCGTCGCGGGCGGGCAATACCACCGAGGGCACCCCGGGATCGGGCAGCCAGTCCTCCGGCCGGGCGGAAACCACCGCCACACGCTGCGCGCCGAGCCCCGCGATCACCTCGGACAGCGAATTCCGGACACCCGGCCCAATGTCGACGGGATAGGAACGGTCGCCGAGTTCCACGGTGACGCGGGTATGCGGACGATCGGACGTCGTCATGCGCTGTCAGCCCTCCATGAGCGATGCCGGGAATTCCCCGTCGCCGAATCTAGTGCCGGTGCACCGGGGCCATCCAAGACCCCCGGGCATTACCTGCATCACTCATCAAGTTAGGGATGACATAGGGGGGTGATCAGGGGGTAATTCGGGGCCTGCCGTGACGAGACTGGAGCGGGTGAGGCGCCCTTCTGCCACCGCGGCATGCCCGTCTCTTATCCGTCCGGAGGGATAACGACATGTTGCGCACGGAGCTGATCCGCCCGCTGCACGAGCTGCTCGTTACGCAGGCCCGGCGCTTCGGCGACAAACCGGCCTACCGCGATGCCCGAACCAGCGTGAGCTACCGGGAATTGGAGCTGCGCACCCGCAGGCTGGCCGGACACCTCGCCGAACTGCGCCTCCAGCCCGGCGACCGGGCCGCGATATGCCTCGGCAACCGCGTCGAGACGGTGGAGAGCTACTACGCCATCGCCAGGGCCGGTGCGGTCGGCGTACCGGTCAACCCCCGCAGCACCGACGCCGAGCTGGCCCATCTGCTCGACGACAGCGGCGCCCGAGTGATCATCACCGATCACGCCCACGCCGGGCAGCTCGGCCGACTGCTGCCCCGGCGACCGCATCTGACGGTGGTGCTGGTCCACGACGAGACCGCCCCCGCCACACCGTCCGGCTTCCTGCCCTACGGGACCCTCACCACCACCGACCCCGCCACCCCCGCCCGGGACGACCTCGGCCTGGACGACCTGGCGTGGATGCTCTACACCTCAGGGACCACCGGCAAGCCCAAGGGCGTGCTGTCCACCCAGCGCAACTGCCTGTGGTCGGTCGCCGCCTGCTACGTGCCCGTGCCGGGGCTCGGCCCCGAGGACCGCGTGGTGTGGCCGCTGCCCCTGTTCCACAGCCTGTCCCATATCGCCTGTGTGCTCTCGGTAGCCTCCGTCGGCGCCACCGCCCGCATCGTCGACGGGCTCTCCGCCGAGGACGTCCTGCGCGCCCTGAAGGAGGAGCGGGCCACCCTCCTCGCCGGGGTCCCCACCCTGCTGCACTATCTGCTCGACGCCGCGCGCGACCACGGCTTCACCGCGCCCGACCTGCGGGTGGCGCTGGTCGGCGGCGCCGTGACCACCGCCGCGCTCCGCCGCTCGTTCGAGGAGGTCTTCGGCGTCCCGCTGATCGACGCCTACGGATCCACCGAGACCTGCGGCTCGATCACCGTCAACTGGCCCGTCGGTGCCCGGGTGGAGGGCTCGTGCGGGCTTCCGGTGCCCGGGCTCGGCGTACGGCTCGTCGACCCCGAGCGCGGCGTGGACGTCGCCGACGGGGCGGAGGGCGAGGTGTGGGTGCGCGGCCCGAGCGTCATGTCGGGCTACCACAACCAGCCCGAGGCCACCGCCGCCGCCCTGAAGGACGGCTGGTACCACACCGGCGACCTGGCCCGCCGTGACGAGGCCGGGTACTTCACCATCACCGGCCGCATCAAGGAACTCATCATCCGCGCGGGCGAGAACATCCACCCCGGCGAGGTGGAAGAGGCCGTCCGGGCGATCCCGGGCGTGGCCGACATCGCGGTGGTGGGGAAGCCGCACGATCTGCTCGGCGAGGTCCCGGTGGCGTTCGTGGTGCCCGGGCCCCAGGGGATCGACACCCAGCGGCTGTTCACCGCGTGGCGCGACCGGCTGTCGTACTTCAAGGTGCCGGAGGAGCTGTACGAGATCGACGCGATCCCCCGGACCGCGTCGGGCAAGATCACCCGCCATAAGCTGCTGGAGGTCCGCGCCCGGCTGCGCGCGTCCAGCAGCGGCCACCACGACAGCCTGTTCCGGCTCGACTGGATTCCGCGCACCCCCCTGTCGCCCACGGCGGAACCGCCGCACCGCTGGGCGCTGGTCGGGGGATCCCTGGCCGGGGGACCGGACCCGCTCGGCGGCCCGGCCGCGCAGCTGGACGCCGAGGGCGTGGCGTACGACGTCCACCCCCACCTGGCGGCCGCGCGCGCCGCGCTGGCGGAGGCGGCGGACGGCACGCTGCCCGAGGTGCTGCTGCTGGACCTGACCGGCGGCCCCGCCCACCCCGACCCGGCCACGCGACGCGCCGCCGAAACCGCCGCCGAACTGGAGTCGTGGCTCGCCGACGACCGGCTCAGCTCCGTGCGGCTGGCCGTCGTCACCCGCCACGCGGTGGCCACCGGCGGACACGAGGACGTCACCGACCTCACGGCCGCACCCCTGTGGGGCCTGGTCCGCTCGCTGCAGACCCGGCACCCCGGCCGCATCGCGCTGATCGACCTCGACGCGGACGGCCCGACCGGCACGGCATCGCTGGCGACCGCCGTGGCCTGCGACGAACCGCAGCTCGCGGTGCGCTCCGGCGTCGTCCTGCTGCCCCGGCTCGCCCGGGTGTCGCTGGACCCCGACGAGGTGTCCGCGCCGCCCCTCGACCCCGAGGGCACCGTGGTCGTCAGCGGATCGGCCACCGTGCCGGGCGCCGCCGTCACCCGCCACTTGGTGGCCGCGCACGGAGCACGCCACCTGCTGCTCCTCACCGCACCCGGCCCCGGGGGCGAGGCGGCCGAAGACCTCCGCGCCGAGCTGACCGGTCTCGGCGCCCGGGTGGCCGTGGCCGTCTGCGACCTCACGGACCGCGCCGCCCTGCGGACCGCCCTGGACGCCGCGCGGCCACCCCTCACGGCCGTGGTGCACGCGGCCGGGCCCGAGGCCGCCGTGGCCGGTGCGCTCGCCCTGCACGAGCTGACCCGCGACCGCGAACTGTCCCTGTTCCTGACGCTCTCCTCCGCCACCGGCACCCTCGGCGCCACCGGAGACCACCGGGACGCCGCCGCCACGAGCGCCACGCTCGACGCGCTGGCACACCACCGCCGCGCACACGGCCTGCCCGCCCTGTCCCTGGGCTGGGGCCCGTGGCAGGGCGCACCTGTCGACGGTGCCGTACCGCCCGGTGGGGCCGTACCGCCCGGCGCGGGAGCGCTCGCCGAGCAGCAGGCGCTCGTCGCGTTCGACGCCGCCTGCGCGAGGAACGAAGCGGCGTTCGTCGCGCTGAAGCTCGACCACGCCGCGCTGCGCGACGGCCCGGTCCCCGCCGTACTGCGCGGCCTGATCGACGCCCCCGCCCGGCCCGGCGCGCCCGGCGACACCGCCGGGTCCGCCCTGCGCGAGCGGATCGCCGCGCTCCCCGAGGCCGAACGGACCACCGCGCTGCTCGCGATGGTGCGCGCGGAAGCCGCCGTGGTGCTCGAACTCCCGGCGGCGGACCGGATCGACGCCGAACGGGCCTTCAGCGAGCTGGGGTTCACCTCGGCCACCGCCGTCCGGCTGCGCGACCGGCTGCGGTCGGCCACCGGGCTCGGCCTGCCCGCCACCCTGGCGTTCGACCACCCCACCCCCCTCGCCCTGGCGCGTCGGCTGCGCGCGGAGCTGTTCGGCGAGCACACCGCCGCACCGGCCGCCACCCGGCCCGCCACGTCTCTCGCGGACGAGCCCATCGCGATCGTGGGCATGGGGTGCCGTCTGCCGGGCGGGGTGGCCTCGCCCGAGGATCTGTGGCGGCTGGTGTCCGAGGGTGTGGACGGGATCTCGGAGTTTCCGGCGGACCGTGGCTGGGATCTGGCGGGGCTGTACGACCCGGATCCGGACGTGGCAGGGACGTCGTATGTGCGCGAGGGCGGCTTCCTCGACGACGCGGCGGGCTTCGACGCGGAGTTCTTCGGGATCAGCCCGCGCGAGGCCGTGGCGATGGACCCGCAGCAGCGGCTGCTGCTGGAAACCTCGTGGGAGGTCTTCGAACGGGCGGGAATCGACCCCGCGACGCTGCGCGGCAGCCACACCGGCGTGTTCGCCGGGGTGATGTACCACGACTACACCTCGGGTGTGCACCGGCCGTCCAAGGAGATCGAGGGCTACCTCGGTGTCGGTGGCGCGGGCAGCGTGGTGTCCGGCCGGGTGTCGTACACCTTCGGTTTCGAGGGCCCGGCCGTGACGGTGGACACCGCGTGTTCGTCGTCGCTGGTGGCGATCCACCTGGCGGCGCAGGCCCTGCGCTCGGGTGAATGCACGCTGGCGCTGGCCGGTGGCGTCGCGGTGATGGCCACACCGGGGAGCTTCATCGAGTTCTCGCGGCAGCGCGGCCTGGCCGTGGACGGCCGCTGCAAGGCGTTCGCGGACGCCGCCGACGGCACGGGCTGGTCCGAGGGCGTCGGCCTGCTGCTGCTGGAGCGGCTGTCGGACGCCCGGCGCCATGGCCACGAAGTACTGGCGGTCGTACGGGGATCCGCGCTGAACCAGGACGGTGCGTCGAATGGTCTGACGGCGCCGAACGGTCCGTCGCAGCAGCGGGTGATCCGGCAGGCCCTCGCCAACGCCGGGCTGGACCCCGCCGACGTCGATGCCGTGGAGGCGCACGGTACGGGTACGTCGCTGGGCGATCCGATCGAGGCGCAGGCTCTGCTGGCGACGTACGGGCAGGAGCGGGCCGAGGACCGGCCCCTGTGGCTGGGGTCGTTGAAGTCGAACATCGGCCACGCGCAGGCGGCTGCCGGTGTGGCCGGGGTCATCAAGATGGTCGAGGCGATGCGGCACGGGGTGCTGCCGAAGACGCTGCATGTGGATGCGCCGACCTCGGCGGTGGACTGGTCGGCGGGTGCGGTGGAGCTGCTGACGGAATCGCGTGCGTGGCCGGAGACGGAGCGTCCGCGCCGGGCCGGGGTGTCCTCGTTCGGCATCAGCGGCACCAACGCCCATGTGATCCTCGAACAGCCCGAAGTGGCCTCGGAGGGCGAGCGGGTGGTGCCGGAGGGCGCGGTGCCGCTGGTGCTGTCCGCGAAGTCGCCGGAGGCGCTGACCGCCCAGGCCGAACGCCTGGCGTCCTTCCTGGCCGATCACCCCGCCGCCGAACTCGCCGACGTCGGAGCGTCGCTGGCCGCACGGCCGGAGTTCGGCCACCGTGGCGTGGCGGTGGCCGCGTCCCGGGACGAGGCGCTGGCCGCCCTCGCCGCGTTCCACGACGAGCACTCGCCCGCCACCCCCGGTGACGGGCGGCTCGCCGTCGTCTTCCCCGGCCAGGGCTCCCAGCGCGTGGGCATGGGGCGGCGGCTGTACGCCGCGTACCCCGTCTTCGCCGCCGCCTTCGACCAGGTGTGCGCCGCCCTGGACGCCCGGCTCGGACGCTCCCTGCGCGACGTGGTGTTCGCGGAGCCGGACACCCCCGAAGCCGCGCTGCTGGACCAGACGCGATGCACCCAGGCGGCCCTCTTCGCCGTCGAGGTGGCCCTCTACCGCCTGGTCGAATCCTGGGGCGTACGGCCGGACTTCGTCGCCGGACACTCCATCGGCGAGCTGGCCGCCGCCCATGTGGCGGGCCTGTGGTCCCTGGAGGACGCCGCGACTCTGGTGGCGGCCCGTGGCACGCTTATGCAGGAACTGCCCCCGGGCGGAGCCATGGTGGCCATCCAGGCCACCGAGGACGAGATCACCCCGGAACTGTCCGACCGGGTGGCCATCGCGGCGGTCAACGGGCCGGACTCCGTGGTGATCTCCGGCGACGAGCGGGCGGTGACCGATCTCGCGGCCGGATTCGCGGCCCGCGGCCACAAGACCAAGCGGCTCCGGGTGTCCCACGCCTTCCACTCGCCGCTGATGGACCCCATGCTGGACGCGTTCGCCGACGTCGCCCGGGCCTTGCGCTACACCGCGCCCACCCTCCCCGTCGTGTCCAACCTGACCGGCACGGTCATCGAGCCCGAGCGGCTGTGCACCCCCGAGTACTGGGTGGACCACGTACGCGCCACCGTACGCTTCGCCGCCGGAATGGCCACCCTGGGCGAGCAGGGCGTGACCACCGTCCTGGAACTCGGCCCCGGCGCGGCGCTGACCGCCATGGCCCAGGAGTACCTGCCCTCCGGGACCGAGTGCGTGGCGAGCCTGCGCGAGGACCGGCCGGAGCCCCACGCCGTGCTCACGGCCGTCGCCCGGGCGTATACGCGCGGCGCCCACGTGGACTGGCGGGCGGTGTTCGCGGACACCGGCGCACACCGCGTCGACCTGCCCACCTACGCCTTCCGGCACCAGCGCTACTGGCTGGACACCGGCGGTTTCGCGGGCGACATGAGCGCGGCGGGCATCAGCCCCGCCGAGCACCCGTTGCTCACCGCCACCGTCCAGCTCCCCGACTCCGGCGGTGTGGTGTGCACCGGGCGGCTGTCCCTGGTCACCCACTCCTGGCTCGCCGACCACGCCGTCTCGGGAACCGTTCTGCTGCCCGGCACCGCGCTCGTCGAGCTCGCCGTACGCGCGGGTGACGAGGTCGGCGCGGACCGCCTGCGCGAACTCGTCATGGAAGCGCCCCTGCCGCTGCCCGACACCGGCGCCGTGGACATACGCGTCTGCGTCGGCGGCCCGGACGACACCGGCGACCGTCCGGTGGGCGTGTACTCCCGTCCCGCCGACGCGGACCCCGCGGCCGCCGCGTGGACCCGGCACGCCACCGGCGCCCTGATGGCGGCGGCACCGGACGCCGGGCCCGGCCTCACCGCGTGGCCCCCGGCGGACGCCGAGCCCCGCCCGGTGACCGACTTCTACCCCGAACGGCTCGCCGCCGGGTACGCGTACGGCCCGGTGTTCCAGGGCGTACGAGCGGTGTGGACCCGCGGCAAAGAGGTGTTCGCCGAGGTCGCCCTCGACGAGGAACACCACGACGACGCCCGGCGCTTCGGCCTCCACCCCGCCCTCTTCGACGCCGCGCTGCACCTCAGCGCCTTCGGCGCCATCGCCGAACCCGAGGGCGAGGAGCGCCTGCTGCCCTTCGCCTGGACCGGGGTACGGCTGCACGCCTCCGGCGCGTCGGCCCTCCGCGTCCAGCTGGAACCGGTCGGCGGCGACGCGGTGTCGCTGCGGATCGCCGACCGGACCGGCGCCCCGGTCGCCACCGTCGACGCGCTCGTACTCCGCCCCGTGGCGGCCGAACGGCTGCGCCCGGCGGAGGCGGCACCCCTCCACGACGCGCTGTTCCGCACCGCGTGGACACCGCTGCCCACCGAGGCGGGGGCCCTCGACGCCCTGCCCACCGACGCTCCGCCCACCGAAGCGCGACCCGGCGGTCTTGAGGCGGCCCAGATCGTCGAAGCCGTCGCCGAGGGACCGGACACCGCCCACGCCCACGCGCTGACCTCGCGCGTCCTCGCCGAACTCCAGGCGTTCCTCGCCAAACCGGAGGACGACACGGCCCGGCTGGTCGTGCTCACCCGCGGCGCGGTCGCCGTACGCGACGGCGAGACGGCGGACCCGGCCGCGGCGGCGGTCTGGGGCCTGGTGCGCTCCGCCCAGTCCGAGAACCCGGGCCGGATCGTCCTGGCCGACCTCGACCAGGACCCCGCCTCGCGCACCGCGCTCTCCACGGCGCTCGCCACCGGGGAACCCCAACTCGCCGTACGCGAGGGCGAGGCAGCCGCGCCCCGGCTGGTCAGGGCCACCGCCGAGGGACTCGCCCTCCCCGACGACACCCTCCCCACCGGCACCCGCGCCTGGCACCTGGACACCACCGAGCCCGGCACGCTCGACCATCTGGCCCTGGTGTCCGCCGACCCGGTGGACAGCCTCCCCGAAGGCCACGTCCGCGTGGGCGTCCGCGCCGCGGGCATGAACTTCCGGGACGTCCTCATCGCGCTCGGCATGTACCCCGGCAGCGCCGCCATCGGCGGCGAAGGCGCCGGAGTCGTCCTGGATACCGGGCCCGGAGTGACCGGACTGGCCCCCGGCGACCGCGTGATGGGCCTCTTCCCCGGCCGGGCCTTCGGCCCCGAGGCCGTCGCCGATCACCGCACCCTCGTCCGTATCCCCGCGGGCTGGACCTTCCCGCAGGCCGCGGCCACCCCCATCGCCTTCCTCACCGCCTACTACGGACTGCACGACCTGGCCGCCGTCCAGCCCGGGGAAGCGGTCCTCGTCCACGCCGCGGCAGGCGGCGTCGGCATGGCGGCCGTCCAGGTGGCCCGCCACCTCGGCGCCGAGGTGTACGGCACGGCGAGCCCCGGCAAGTGGCGGACACTGCGGGCCACCGGTCTTGACGACCACCACATCGCCAACTCCCGCACCCTCACCTTCGAGCGGGAATTCCTCGACGCCACCCAGGGCCGAGGGGTGGACGTCGTACTCGACGCCCTGGCCGGGGAATTCGTGGACGCCTCGCTGCGCCTGCTGCCCCGCGGCGGCCGGTTCCTGGAGATGGGCAAGACCGACATCCGCGACGCCGCCGACGTGGCCGAGCGCCACCCCGACGTCGCCTACCGCGCCTTCGACCTCGCCGAAGCCGGACCCGAGCGCATCGGGCAGATGCTCGCCGAGCTGGTGGCACTCTTCGACAACGGCACCCTGACCCCGCTTCCCCTGACCGCCTGGGACGTACGCCACGCCCCGGACGCCTTCCGCCACCTCAGCCAGGCACGCCACACCGGCAAAGCCGTCCTCACCGTGCCCCGCCGCCCGGACCCCGACGGCACCGCGCTCATCACCGGCGGCACCGGCACCCTGGGCGCCCTGCTGGCCCGCCACCTGGTCACCGCGTACGGAGTCCGCAACCTGCTGCTCACCAGCAGGCGGGGCCCCGACGCACCCGGCGCGGCGGAACTCCGGGCCGAACTGACCGGGCTCGGCGCCACCGTCCGCATCGAGGCGTGCGACGCCGCCGACCGCGACGCGCTGGCCCGCCTGCTGGCGTCCCTCCCCGCCGACTCCCCGCTGACCTGCGTGGTGCACACCGCGGGCGTCGTCGACGACGGAGTGGTCCCCGCGCTCACCCCCGAGCGCATCGCGGGCGTGTTCCGGCCGAAGGCCGACGCCGCGCTCCATCTGCACGAGCTGACCCGCGATCTGGACCTCGCCGCGTTCGTCCTCTTCTCCTCGGCCGCGGGCGTCCTCGGCAACCCCGGCCAGGCCAACTACGCCGCCGCGAACGCCTTCCTCGACGCCCTCGCACGGCAGCGCCGCGCCCAGGGCCTGCCCGCCGTCTCCCTCGCCTGGGGCTTCTGGTCGCTGGCCAGCGAGATGACCAGCGGGCTGACCGAGGCCGACCTTCAGCGCACCCGGCGCGACGGCATGGTGGGCCTGACCGCGGACGAGGGAACGGCCCTGTTCGACGCGGCGCTCCTGGGCGACGACGCGGCCGTGGTGCCCGCCCGGCTCGATCTGACGGCGCTCCGCGGCCACGCCGAGCACGGCGAACTGCATCCGCTGCTGCGCGGCCTGGTACGCCCCCCGCGCCGCGCGGCGCGCGCGGGCGCGCCCACCGGCCGGAGCCTCGCCGAGCGGCTGGCCACGCTCCCCGCCGAGGAGTGGGCGGACCACGTGCTGGAGGTGGTGCGGAAGGAGGCCGCCACCGTACTCGGCCACCGGGACCCGGAGCTGATCGTGCCCGACCGCGCGTTCAAGGACGCCGGATTCGACTCGCTGACCGCGGTGGAACTGCGCAACCGCCTCGGCCGGGCCTCCGGTCTGCGGCTGCCCGCGACCGCGGTCTTCGACTACCCGGCCCCGACCCTGCTCGCCGGATATCTGCGTCAGGAGCTGTCCCAGGACACCGACCCGGTCGCGTCCACCCTGGACTCGCTGGAGGCGACGGTGGCCGCCCTCCTCACCCAGGACCTCACCGATGCCCGGATCAGCACCCGGCTGCGCGTCCTGGGCGCGCGGCTCAACGAGGCCGCGGCCGAGACGAACGGCACCGACGCGGACCAGCTCGCCTCGGCCACGGCGGACGACGTCTACGCCTTCATCGACAACGAACTCGGGCTCGCCTGACCCGCCGCCCTACGGACATACGAGACGAGGAACCATGACGAACGAAGACAAGTCCCTCGCTTACCTCAAGCGGGTCTCGACCGAGCTGCAGAAGACCCGTGAGCGGCTGCGCGAGGCCGAGAGCGCACGGACGGAACCCATCGCGATCGTGGCGATGGGGTGCCGTCTGCCGGGCGGGGTGGCCTCGCCCGAGGATCTGTGGCGGCTGGTGTCCGAGGGTGTGGACGGGATCTCGGAGTTTCCGGCGGACCGTGGCTGGGATCTGGCGGGGCTGTACGACCCGGACCCGGACGCGTCGGGGACCTCGTACGTACGGGAGGGCGGCTTCCTCGACGACGTCGCCGGGTTCGACGCCGGGTTCTTCGGGATCAGCCCGCGTGAGGTGCTGGCGATGGACCCGCAGCAGCGGCTGCTGCTGGAGACGTCGTGGGAGGTCTTCGAACGGGCCGGGATCGACCCCACCGGGCTGCCCGACCGCCACGTCGGAGTGTTCGCCGGTGTCGCCGGTCAGGAGTACGCGCCGCGCATGGGCACGGGATCCGAGGAGATCGAGGGCTATGTGCTGACCGGTGGCGCGGGCAGCGTGGTGTCCGGCCGGGTGTCGTACACCCTCGGTTTCGAGGGCCCGGCGGTGACGGTGGACACCGCGTGTTCGTCGTCGCTGGTCGCGATGCATCTCGCGGCGCAGGCCCTGCGCTCGGGCGAGTGCACGCTGGCGCTGGCCGGTGGCGTGTGCGTGATGTCCACGCCGGGGAGCTTCATCGAGTTCTCGCGGCAGCGCGGCCTGGCCGTGGACGGCCGCTGCAAGGCGTTCGCGGACGCCGCCGACGGCACGGGCTGGTCCGAGGGTGTCGGTCTGCTGCTGCTGGAGCGGCTGTCGGACGCGCGGGCGAACGGCCACCAGGTGCTGGCTGTGATGCGGGGTTCCGCGGTGAACCAGGACGGCGCGTCGAATGGTTTGACGGCGCCGAACGGCCCCGCACAGCAGCGGGTGATTCGTCAGGCGTTGGCGAACGCGCGGTTGTCGGCGGTGGATGTCGATGTGGTGGAGGCGCACGGTACGGGTACGTCGCTGGGCGATCCGATCGAGGCGCAGGCTCTGCTGGCGACGTACGGGCAGGAGCGGGCCGAGGACCGGCCCCTGTGGCTGGGGTCGTTGAAGTCGAACATCGGGCATGCGCAGGCGGCTGCCGGTGTGGCCGGGGTCATCAAGATGGTCGAGGCGATGCGGCACGGGGTGCTGCCGAAGACGCTGCATGTGGATGCGCCTACGTCGGCGGTGGACTGGTCGGCGGGCGCGGTGGAGCTGCTGACGGAATCGCGTGCGTGGCCGGAGACGGGCCGTGCGCGCCGGGCCGGGGTGTCCTCGTTCGGCATCAGCGGCACCAACGCCCATGTGATCCTCGAACAGCCCGAGGCGGCGGCGGAGGACGAGCGGGTGGTGCCGGGCGGCGTGGTGCCGCTGGTGCTGTCGGCGAAGTCGCCGGAGGCGTTGAGCGCGCAGGCCGGGCGTCTGGTGTCTTTCCTGGCCGCGAACCCCGCCGTTGAGCTTTCCGATGTGGGGGCGTCGTTGGTGGCGCGTTCGGGTTTCGAGTGCCGTGGTGTGGTGGTGGCGGGTTCGTGCGGTGAGGCTGCGAGCGGGTTGTCGGGACTGGCGGGCGCGGGCGTGAGCGCGGGTTCCGGGGATGTGGTGTTCGTGTTCCCCGGGCAGGGGGCGCAGTGGGTGGGTATGGCGGCGGAGTTGTTGGGGGAGTCGGAGGTTTTCGCGGGGTGGATGGAGCGGTGTGCCGAGGCCCTGGCGCCGTTTGTGGGGTGGTCTTTGTTCGATGTGCTGGGCGACGAGGACGCGTTGGAGCGGGTGGATGTGGTCCAGCCGGTTCTGTGGGCGGTGATGGTGTCGCTGGCGGGGCTGTGGCGGTCGTTCGGAGTCGAGCCGGTGGGTGTGGTGGGGCATTCGCAGGGCGAGATCGCGGCGGCCTGTGTGGCGGGTGGGCTGTCGTTGGAGGACGGTGCGCTGGTGGTGGCGCGGCGGAGCCAGGTGATCGCTTCGCGGCTGGCCGGGGGCGGGGGAATGGTGTCGGTGGCGCTGCCGTCGGATGTGGTGGCGGAGCGGTTGGGCGAGGGGCTGTCGGTGGCGGCGGTGAACGGTCCGTCGTCGACGGTGGTCGCGGGCGAGGTGGGCCCGCTGGAGGCTTTGGTGGAGGTTCTGGAGTCGGAGGGGGTGCGGGTCCGGCGGATTCCGGTGGATTACGCGTCGCATTCGGTTCAGGTGGAGCAGATCGAGGCCGAATTGCTGGAGGTGCTGGGTTCGGTGCGCCCGGTGTCCTCGTCGGTTCCGTTCCATTCGACGGTGACGGGCGAAGTGCTGGATACCGCTGAACTCGATGCGGGGTATTGGTATCGGAATTTGCGGCAGCCGGTGTTGCTGGGGGATGTGACCGGTGCGCTGTTGAAGAGCGGGCGTCGGGTATTCGCCGAGATGAGCCCGCATCCGGTGCTCGGATTCGTACTGGGCGAGTCGGTGGACGCGGCGGGCGTGGACGGCGTCGTGGTGGGGTCGCTGCGGCGTGACGAGGGTGGGCTGCGGCGTTTCCTGTCCTCGGTGGGTGAGGCGTACGCGGCGGGTGTGGACGTGGACTGGACGGCCGCGTTCGACCAGTCCAGCACCCGGCATGTCACCCTGCCCACCTACCCCTTCCAGCACGAGCGCTACTGGCTGCGGGCCGAGCGTCCGACGGGCGATGTGGCGACCGCGGGGCTGTCCGCACCGGACCACCCCCTGCTGGGCGCGGCAGTGGAGCTGCCCGGCTCCCACGCCCTTGTTCTCACGGGGCGTTGGTCCACCCGTACGCACCCCTGGCTGGCCGACCACGCGGTGTGGGGCACGGCCCTCCTGCCCGGCACCGGCTTCGTGGACCTGGTCCTCCGCGCGGGCCACGAGGTCGACTGCGGCGTCATCGAGGAACTGGTGATCGAGGCGCCCCTGATCCTGCCGCCGGACGGCGACATCCAGGTGCGCGTCGAGGTCGGCGGGGTGGACGAGACCGGCCGCCGGGCCGTGTCCGTGTTCTCCCGGCCCGAGTCCGGGACGGTGGCGGAGGGGGCCCACGCGGAGTGGACCTGCCACGCCAGCGGCACCCTGGTGGCCGAGAGCCCGGAGCCCGCCGAGCCGCCGGCGGCCTGGCCACCGGCCGGGGCCACCGCCGTACCGCTGGACGTCGGCACGGTGTACGAGCGACTGGCGGAGCGGGGATACGAGTACGGGCCCGCGTTCCAGGGGCTGCGCGCGGTGTGGACCCGCGGCGAGGAAATCTTCGCCGAGGTGGCCCTGCCGGAGCAGCAGCGGGAGGACGCGGCCCGGTTCGCCCTGCACCCCGCGCTCCTCGACGCGTCGCTGCACGCCCCGCTGATCTACGGCACCGGCCTTCCCCGCCTGCCCTTCTCCTGGAACGGCGTCACGCTGTGGGCGCACGGCGCCGCACGGCTGCGCGCGCACTTCGTACCCCAGGGCGACGACGTGTGGCAGGTGACCGTCACGGACCAGAGCGGCATGCCCGTCGCGCGGATCGACGCGCTCATCGGGCGCCAGGTCACACCGGAACAGCTCGCCGAAGCCCGGCTGGCGCGCCAGAACCACGCGTCCGGTCTCGACAGCCTGGCGTACCGGACCGGCTGGGTCCAGGCCGAGGTGCCCGACGCCCCCTCGACCACCGGCACCTGGCTGGTCGCGGCTCCCGCCGCGCACGCGGACGACGATGTCGTACGGGCGAGCCTGGCCGCGCTGAGCGAGCACGGCGCGCAGCCCCTCCTGCTGCCGGTGGCCGACACCGACCGTGCGGCGCTCGCCCAGCGGATCGGTGAACTCGCCGAGGGGCACGACCTCGCGGGCGTACTGTCGCTGCTCGCCCTGGACGAGACCGCGCTCCCCGACCGGCCGGGCGTCACCCGAGGACTCGCCGCCACGCTCACCCTGGTCCAGGCGCTGGGCGACGCGGCGATCGACGCACCCCTGTGGTCCGCCACCCAGGGCGCGGTGACCACGGGCGCGGTGACCACCGATGCCTTGACCATCGACGCCACCGACCCGGTACGGTGCCCGGCCCAGGCCGCGCACTGGGGCCTCGGCCAGGTGGCCGCGCTGGAACACCCCGCGCGCTGGGGCGGACTGGTCGACCTCCCCGCGAAGCTCGACGCCCCGGCGTGTGCGCGGCTGGCCACCGTGCTGGGCGGGGGCTGCGAGGGCGAGGACCAGTTCGCGCTGCGCGAGGACGGGGTGTTCGTACGCCGCCTGGAGCGGGCGCGGCTCGACCGCTCCGCGGACGAGCCCGCGTGGCGGCCCTCGGGCACGGTCCTCATCACCGGCGGTACGGGAGCACTCGGCGCCCATGTCGCGAAGTGGCTCGCGGGGAAGGGCGCCGAACACCTCGTACTCGTCAGCCGTCGCGGCGCGGACAGCCCCGGTGCCACCGACCTCCAGGCCGAACTCGCCGCGATGGGCGCCCGCGTGACCCTCGGCGCCTGCGATGTGGCGGACCGGCAGGCGCTCGCGGAACTCCTGGCGCGGCTGGAGGCCGACGGGGACAAGGTCCGGGCCGTGGTGCACGCCGCCGGAGTCAACGGCTTCGGCGCACTTGCCGACACCACCGTGGCGGAGTTCGCCGACATCGTGTCCGCGAAGGCCGCCGGGGCCGCACACCTCGACGAACTGCTCGACGGGCACTCCCTCGACGCGTTCGTGCTGTTCTCCTCGATCGCCGGAGTGTGGGGGAGCGGCAGCCAAAGCGCCTACTCCGCCGGAAACGCCTACCTGGACGCCCTCGCCCAGTACCGGCGCGGCCTCGGCAAGCCCGCCACCTCGGTGGCCTGGGGAGCCTGGGCGGGCGGTGGCATGGTCGATGCCACCTCGGCGCCACAGCTGCGCCGTCAGGGCATCGGCCCGGTACCGCCCGAGCCGATGCTCTCCGCGCTGGAGCAGCTGCTGACCGGCGGCGAGACCACGATGACCGTCGCCAGCATCGACTGGAAGAAGTTCGTCCCGGCCTTCGTCTCCGCCCGGCCGAGCGCGCTGCTCCAGGGCCTGCCCGAGGCCCGCCGCATCGTCGCCGCCGAGGCCAGGGCCCGGCGCACCGATCTCGCCACGGCCGACTCGCTCCGCCGACGACTCGCCGGGCTCACCGAGGACGAGCAGGCGGCCACCCTGCTGGACCTGGTGCGGGCGGAGGCCGCGGTGGTGCTCGGACACACCGGCGTGCAGGCCATCGAGCCGGGCCGGGCCTTCCAGGAACTGGGGCTCGACTCGCTCACGGCCGTAGAACTGCGCAACAAGCTGTCCGCGGCCACCGGGATGCGGCTGCCCGCCACCCTGCTCTTCGACCACCCGACGCCGGAAGTCCTGGTGCGCCATCTGCGGGAAGGGCTGGTCCCGGAGAGCGGTCCCGCTGTCCACCACGCGGTGACCGAGGCGGAGAAGCTGGCGGCCGCGCTCGCCTCGGTGGCCGACGACCCCGCCGTGCGCGGCCGGGTCACCACGATCCTGCAGGCCCTCGCGGCCAAGTGGAGCCCGGACTCAACGGCCGGAGGCGAGAGCGACGACGATCTCGCGTCGGTGAGCGACGACGAGGTCTTCGACATCATCGACAACGAATTCAGTATTTCCTGACGAATTCAGTGATTCCCGACGCCCCGGCCTGCTGGATTCCCGCGAGGAGCTGACCTTCCATGGTGGACAACACGAAGTACCGCGACTACCTCAACAAGGCTGTCGCCACCGCGCGTCAGGCCACTCGGCGGCTGCGCGAGGTCGAGGAAAAGGCGTGGGAACCCATCGCGATCGTCGGCATGGCCTGTCGTCTGCCGGGCGGGGTGACCTCTCCCGAGGACCTGTGGCGGCTGGTGTCCGAGAGCGTCGACGCCATCTCGGAGTTCCCCGCGGACCGCGGCTGGGACGTGGCGGGGATGTACGACCCGGACCCCGACGTGCCCGGGAAGTCCTACGTGCGCGAGGGCGGCTTCATCGAGGACGCCACCGGGTTCGACGCGGCGTTCTTCGGGCTCTCCCCTCGTGAGGCCCTCGCCATGGACCCGCAGCAGCGGATGCTGCTGGAGACCTCATGGGAGGTCTTCGAACGGGCCGGTATCGCACCGGCCTCCCTGCGCGGCCGGAACATCGGCTTTTACACCGGGCTGATGCACCACGACTACGCCCCCCGGGTGCATGAGGTTCCCGAGGACCTGGAGGCGTACCTCGGGCGGGGCAGCGCGGGCAGCTTCGCCTCGGGCCGGGTGTCGTACACCCTGGGCCTCGAAGGCCCGTCGGTGACGGTGGACACCGCCTGCTCGTCGTCGCTGGTGGCCATTCACCTCGCCGTGCAGTCGCTGCGCTCCGGCGAATCGGAGATGGCGCTCGCCGGTGGCGCGGCCGTCATGTCCGACAGCCAGATGTTCGTGGAGTTCTCCCGCCAGCGCGGGCTCTCCCCGGACGGCCGGTGCAGGGCGTTCGCGGCGGGCGCCAACGGCACCGGCTTCTCCGAGGGCGTGGGGCTGCTGCTGCTGGAGCGGCTGTCGGACGCGCGGCGTCATGGCCACGAGGTGCTGGCCGTGGTGCGGGGTTCCGCGGTGAATCAGGATGGTGCGTCGAATGGTTTGACGGCGCCGAATGGTCCGGCACAGCAGCGGGTGATCCGGCAGGCGTTGGCGAACGCGCGGTTGTCGGCGGTGGATGTCGATGTGGTGGAGGCGCACGGTACGGGTACGTCGCTGGGCGACCCGATCGAGGCGCAGGCGCTGCTGGCGACGTACGGGCAGGAGCGCGCCGAGGACCGTCCCCTGTGGCTGGGATCCCTGAAGTCCAACATCGGCCACGCCCAGTCGGCCGCCGGTGTGGCCGGGGTCATCAAGATGGTCGAGGCCATGCGGCACGGGGTGCTGCCGAAGACACTCCACGTGGACGAGCCGACACCGGAAGTGGACTGGTCCGCGGGCGCGGTGGAGCTGCTGACCGAGGCCCGCGAGTGGCCCCGGCGCGATGAGCCGCGCCGCGTCGGCGTCTCCTCCTTCGGGCTGAGCGGCACCAACGCCCATGTGATTCTCGAAGGGGTGGAGAGCGAGGCCGTGGAGCGGGCCCCGGCGCCGGAGGGTGTGGTGCCGCTGGTGCTGTCCGCGAAGTCGCCGGAGGCGCTGAGCGCGCAGGCGGAGCGGCTGGCGTCCTTCGTGGGGAGCAACCCCGAGGTCGAGCTGCGCGATGTGGGCGCGTCTCTGGTGGGGCGTTCGGACTTTGAGTGTCGTGGTGTGGTGGTGGCGGACTCTCGTAGTGACGCCCTGTCCGGGCTGCTGGGGTTGTCGGGTGGGAGCGGCGGTGGTGCGGGTGCTGGTGCTGGTGATGTGGTGTTCGTGTTCCCCGGGCAGGGGGCGCAGTGGGTGGGGATGGCCAGCGAACTGATCGCCTCGTCCCAGGTGTTCGCGGAGCACATGACCGCGTGTGAAGAGGCGCTGGCGCCCTTCGTGGACTGGTCGCTCCGCGACGCGCTGGGCGATGAGGCCCTGTTGGAGCGGGTGGATGTGGTCCAGCCGGTTCTGTGGGCGGTGATGGTGTCGCTGGCCGGGCTGTGGCGTTCGTTCGGCGTGGTGCCGGGATGTGTGGTGGGGCATTCCCAGGGGGAGATCGCGGCGGCGTGTGTGGCGGGTGGGCTGTCGTTGGAGGACGGTGCCTTGGTGGTGGCGCGGCGGAGCCAGGTGATCGCTTCGCGGCTGGCCGGTGGTGGGGGCATGGCGTCGGTGGCGCTGCCGGTGGACGTGGTGGCGGGCCGGCTGGGCGAGGGGCTGTCGGTGGCGGCGGTCAACGGTCCGTCGTCCACGGTGGTGGCCGGTGAGGTCGGTGCGCTGGACGCGCTGATGGAGGCCCTGGAGTCGGAGGGGGTGCGGGTTCGCCGGGTGCCGGTGGATTACGCCTCGCACTCGGCCCAGGTGGAGCAGATCGAGGCGGAGTTGCTGGAGGTGCTGGGCTCGGTGCGCCCGGTCTCCTCGGCTATTCCGTTCCACTCGACGGTGACCGGTGAGGTGCTGGACACCGCCGGTCTGGACGCCGCGTACTGGTACCGGAATCTGCGCCGGACGGTGCTGCTGGACGAGGTCACCGGGCAGCTGCTGGACCGTGGCCAGCGGGTGTTTGTCGAGATGAGCCCGCATCCCGTGCTCGGGTTCGTGCTGGGCGAGTCCATGGACGCGGCAGGCGTCGATGGCGTCGTCGTGGGTTCGCTGCGGCGTGACGAGGGCGGGCTGCGACGTTTCCTGTCCTCGGTGGGTGAGGCGTACGCGGCGGGTGTGGACGTGGACTGGACGGCCGCGTTCGACCAGGACGGTACCCGGCATGTCACCCTGCCCACCTACCCCTTCCAGCACCAGCGCTACTGGCTGGACGCGGGGGACAAGCCCATGCGGGCGGCCGACCCGGCCGACGCGGTGTTCTGGGCCGCCATCGACTCCGGAGACACCGGCTCGCTCGCCGACGACCTGCAACTGGACGTCTCGGTGCTGGACCAGGTGGTGCCCGCGCTGTCGTCCTGGCGGCGCCGACAGCACGAACAGTCCGTTGTCGACGGATGGCTCTACCGCCTCGACTGGGAGCGCGTGAACTCCGGCCCCCACACGGCCTCCGGCACCTGGCTCGTGGTGCTCGGCGCCGAGCCGGGCACACTCACCGACGCGATCCTCGACGGCCTCACCGAGCGCGGCGTACGCATCCTCCGCATCGAGGCCGACGACCGCGAGCGCGAGCAGCTCGCCGAACTGCTGCCCGACGAGCCGGTGGCCGGTGTCCTGTCCCTCCTGGCTCTCGACGACCGCCCCCACCCCGTCCACTCCACCTGGTCACGGGGCGCGATCAACACCGTCACCCTGGTGCAGGCACTCGGCGACGCGGGAATCACCGCCCCCCTCTGGGCGGTCACCTCCGGCGGCGTCGCGGTGGCCGACTCCGCCGAGCTGACCAGCGAACTCCAGCACATGATGTGGGGGGTCGGCACCGTACTGGCACTCGACCACCCGGACACCTGGGGCGGTCTGGTCGACCTGCCCGCCGACGCCGACGGCCGCACGATCGGCCTGCTCTGCGCGGCGCTGGCGGCGGCGGACGGCGAGGACCAGCTCGCCATCCGTACCGACGGCCTCTATGCCCGACGTATGCTGCGCGCGCCCCTGGACGGCCCGCCCGCCACCCCCTGGACACCGGCCGGGACCGTACTGATCACCGGTGGCACCGGCGGCACCGGCGCACATGTGGCCCGGTGGCTGGCCGAGCGGGGCGCCACGCATCTGATCCTCACCAGCCGCCGGGGGGACGACGCCCCGGGCGCCGCCGATCTCCGCGCCGAGCTGGAAGAACGGGGCGCACAGGTCACCATCGCCGCCTGCGACGTCGCCGACCGGGACGCCGTCGCCGGGCTGCTCGACCTCGTCCCCGACGAACACCCCCTGACCGCCGTACTGCACCTCGCCGGGGCGAACCAGACCGAGGCGCCCCTGTCCGAACTCGACGTGGAGCGGTTCGTCGAGATGGGCAACGCCAAGATCGCCGGGGCCAGGAACCTTGACGAGGTGCTGACCGATCACGAACTGGACGCGTTCGTGCTCTTCTCCTCCGGCGCCACCGCCTGGGGCAGTTCCGGCCTCACCTCGTACGCCGGTGCCAACGCCTACCTCGACGCCCTGGCCCAGCGCCGCCGCGCCCGAGGCCGCACCGCCACCTCGATCGCCTGGGGCGCCTGGGCGGGCGGTGGCATGGTGGACGAGTCGATGGCCGCCGAGATGACCCGGCTCGGCGTCACCCTCATGGCCCCGCACCTCGCCGTCACCGCACTGGCACGGGCGGTCGAGCACGACCGGGCACACCTGGTCGTCGCCGGAATGGACTGGAGCCGCTTCGCGCCGACGTTCACCATGGCGCGGCCGCGGCCGCTGCTGCGCGGCCTCCCGGAGGTCACCGACCTGCTGGCCGCCACCAGCGAGGACGCGACGGACGGCACCGCCTCCGCGCTCCGCGCCCGGCTGCTGGAGCTGTCCGGCGCCGAGCAGCGCCGGACCCTGACGGACCTGGTGCGCGGGGAGGCGGGTTCCGTACTGGGACACGCGGACCGCGAGACCGTGGCGGCGGCACGGGCGTTCAAGGAGATCGGGTTCGACTCGGTCACGGCGGTGGAACTGCGCAACCGCCTGATGGCCGCCACCCGATTGCGACTCCCGGCCACCCTGGTCTTCGACTACCCCAACCCGGTGGCGCTGGCGGACCATCTGCGCACCGAACTCCTCGGCGACCAGGCAACGGAGGTTGCCGCTGCCCCTGCGGATACCGTGGCCGAGCCGGGCTCGTCCGCCGCCCACGACCCCATCGCGATCGTGGCGATGAGCTGCCGACTGCCCGGCGGGGTGCGGTCCCCGGAGGAGCTGTGGGACCTGCTGTCCGAGGGGCGCGAAGCGGTCTGCGACTTCCCGACCGACCGGGGCTGGGACCTGGAGAATCTGTTCTCCGACGCCCCGGACGCCGCAGGCACGTCGTATGTGCGTCGCGGCGGATTCCTGCACGACGTCGCGGCCTTCGACGCCGGATTCTTCGGCATCAACCCGCGTGAGGCGCTGGCGATGGACCCCCAGCAGCGGCTGCTGCTGGAAACCTCGTGGGAGGTCTTCGAACGGGCCGGAATCGACCCGACGTCCCTGCGTGGCAAGGACGTGGGCGTGTTCACCGGCATGGGATCGCAGGACTACACCCCGCGCCTCGGCGGCGGCGCCGAGGGCACCGAGGGCTACGCGCTGACCGGCAGCGCGGGGAGCGTCGCCTCCGGGCGCATCTCCTACACGCTGGGGCTCGAAGGGCCCGCGCTCACCATCGACACGGCATGCTCGTCGTCCTTGGTGGCGCTGCACTCCGCGACCCAGGCCCTGCGCAGCGGCGAATGCTCGCTGGCGCTGGCCGGTGGCGTCGCGGTGATGTCCACGCCGGGCGTGTTCGTGGAGTTCTCCCGGCAGCGCGGCCTGGCGGCGGACGGCCGCTGCAAGGCGTTCGCGGAGGCCGCCGACGGCACGGGGTGGTCCGAGGGTGTCGGTCTGCTGCTGCTGGAGCGGTTGTCGGACGCGCGGGCGAACGGCCACCAGGTGCTTGCGGTGGTGCGGGGCAGTGCGGTGAATCAGGACGGTGCGTCGAATGGTCTGACGGCGCCGAACGGTCCGTCGCAGCAGCGGGTGATCCGGCAGGCCCTCGCCAACGCGGGTGTCTCGTCCGCCGATGTCGACGCGGTGGAGGCGCACGGTACGGGTACGTCGCTGGGGGACCCGATCGAGGCGCAGGCGCTGCTGGCCACGTACGGCCAGGAACGCCCGGCCGACCGGCCCCTGTGGCTGGGAGCCCTGAAATCCAACATCGGCCACACCGGGGCCACGGCGGGTGTCGCCGGGATCATCAAGATGGTCGAGGCGATGCGGCGGGGCGTGCTGCCGAAGACGCTGCACGTGGACGCGCCGACGTCGAAGGTGGATTGGTCGGCGGGCGCGGTCGAGCTGCTGACGGAGGCGCGCGAGTGGCCGGAGGCGAACCGCCCGAGGCGTGCGGGCGTGTCGGCATTCGGCATCGGCGGGACGAACGCGCATGTGGTGCTGGAGCAGGTGGTGGAGGAGCCTGCGGTTGAGGGTGTCGCTTTCGGTGGTGTGGTGCCGTTGGTGGTGTCGGGGAAGTCGGCTGAGGGCCTGCAGGCGCAGGCGGAGCGGCTGGCGGCCTACCTGGGCGATCACGACGCGGTGAGCCTGGCCGACGTGGCCTACTCGCTGGCGACGTCGCGGGCGCATTTTGATCACCGTGCGGTGGTGGTGGCGGATTCTGCTGATGCGGCGCGGGATGCGCTGGCCTCGGTGCGTGGTGAGGAGGTGGCTTCGGGCCGGTTGGGGGTTGTTTTCACCGGTCAGGGGTCGCAGCGGGTTGGTATGGGGCGTGAGCTGTACGCGGCCTATCCGGTCTTCGCGGAGGCGTTCGATGCGGTGTGCGCGGCCCTGGATGTTCCTCTCGGGCGGTCGTTGAAGGAGATCGTCTTCGGCGAGTCCGAGCTACTGGACCAGACGGGGTTTGCGCAGCCTGCGCTGTTCGCTGTCGAGGTGGCGCTGTTCCGGCTGGTGGAGTCGTGGGGCGTGCGACCTGACTACGTCGCGGGGCATTCGATCGGTGAGGTTGTGGCCGCGTATGTGGCGGGTGTGTGGTCGTTGGAGGATGCGGCGGCGTTGGTGGTGGCCCGTGGTCGCCTGATGCAGGCCCTTCCGGCGGGCGGCGTGATGGTGGCCGTGGAAGCCAGCGAGGACGAGGTCGCCCCGCTGCTGACCGACGGCGTGAGCATCGCGGCCATCAACGGACCGACGTCTCTGGTGCTCTCCGGAGCTGAAGATGCAGTCTCGGCGGTGACGGAGCGCTTTGAGGGTCGTCGGGTCAAGAAGCTGCGGGTGTCGCATGCCTTCCACTCGCCGCTCATGGACGCGATGTTGGACGACTTCCGTCAGGTCGCGGCCGGTCTGTCCTACAGCCAGCCGCGCCTTCCGGTGGTGTCGAACCTGACGGGCGAACTGGCTGACCCTGCGCGGCTGTGCTCCCCGGAGTACTGGGTCGAGCATGTACGTGGCACGGTGCGCTTTGCGGACGGGGTGGAGGCTCTGCGGGCGCAGGGGGTGGCCACGTTCCTGGAGCTGGGTCCGGATGGTGTTCTGACCGCGATGGTGGGGCAGGACGGTGTGCCGACCCTGCGCCGGGATGTGGCCGACGAGGCCCGCGCGCTGCTCACCGCCATCGGGCGGCTGCACGTCCGGGGGGTCGAGGTCGACTGGGAGCAGGTGTTCGCGGGCACGGGCGCGCACCGCGTCGATTTGCCGACGTACGCCTTCCAGCAGGAGAAGTTCTGGCTGGCCGCGAGCACACCGGCCATGAGCGACGTATCGATGGATCATCCGCTGCTCAGCGCCGTGGTGGCCGTTCCGGACACGGGCGGTGTGCTGTGCACCGGACGGTTGTCGTTGGCCGCGCAGCCGTGGCTCGCCGATCATGTGGTGTCGGGCGTGCCCGTCGTACCCGGGTCGGCGCTGGTCGAGCTGGCGCTTCGGGCGGGTGACGAGGTCGGCGCGGGCTCCCTGTCGGAGCTGGTGAGCGAGGCGCCGCTCGTGCTGCCGGAAACGGGCTCGGTACGGGTACAGGTCTCGGTGGGCGCCTCGGACGACACCGGTCGGCGACCGGTGGACATCTACTCCAGGCCCGAGAAGGGCGAGGCGCCCTGGACCCGTCATGCGACCGGGACGCTGGCGGCCGCCGAGGCGAACCCGCCGACGAACGTGGACGTATGGCCTCCGGCCGACGCGGAGCCCGCCCCGGTGGAAGCCCTCTCCGGAGAGCTGCGTCAGGTGTGGACTCGCGGCACCGATGTCTTCGCCGACATCGGACTCGGCGAGCAGCACACCGCCACTGCCGGGCATTTCGGCATCCACCCGGCGCTTCTGGAGTTCGCGGCACAGGCTGCCGGGCTTCCGGGCCGGGCCGCCGAGTGGCGTGGCGTAACCCTGCACGCCACGGGCGCGTCGGAGGTGCGGGTGCGGCTCGTGTCCACCGGCCCCGCGTCGCTGTCGGTGGAGATCGCTGATGGCGAGGGCGCGCCGGTCGCGTCGGTGGACTCGCTCGTGCTGCGGCCGATCGCGGACGAGGAACTGAGGGCGACGGCCGGACAGGACGCGCTGTTCCACGTCGAGTGGTCCCCAGTGGCGATACGGCCCGAGGGCGATCGGGTCGGCACCGCCGGTTCCGTCGCCTTGGGGGAGGTGACGTCGCTGGAGGCGATGTCGTCCGAGGACGGGGCCGAGGGCGCCCACGCGCTTGTCGCACAGGTGCTCACCGGACTGCAGGCATTCCTCGCCTCGTCCGCCACGCACCCCCTGGTCGTGGTGACGCGGGGCGCGGTCGGGGTGTCCGGCGACGCGGAGGTCACCGACCCGGCGGGTGCCGCGGTGTGGGGTCTGGTGCGCTCGGCGCAGGCGGAGAACCCGGGCCGCGTGGTGGTGCTGGATGTGGACCGGGATGAGCCGTCCGATGAGCTGATCGCGACCGTGGTGGCCTCGGGCGAGCCGCAGGTGGCGGTGCGGGCGGGGAACGTCTACGCGCCGCGGCTGGCTCGGCACTCCACGACGTCCGCCCAGGCGGGTGCGGAGCGGGCGCTGAACCCCGAGGGCACGGTGCTGATCACCGGTGGCACCGGAACGCTCGGTGGCGTGGTCGCCCGTCACCTGGTGTCCGCCCACGGCGTCCGCCATCTGGTGCTCACCAGCCGCCGTGGACCGGCGGCGGCAGGTGCCGAAGAACTGAAGACCGAGCTGGAAGGGCTCGGGGCGAGCGTCGCACTGGTCGCGTGCGACGTGGCGGATCGCGATGCCCTGCGTACGGTGCTGGACGCCGTACCCGAGGACAGGCCGCTGACCGGAGTGGTGCATACGGCCGGTGTGCTCGATGACGGGGTGATCGCGAGCCTGACCCCGGACCGGCTGGGCGGGGTGTTCCGGCCGAAGGTCGATGCGGCCCTGGTGTTGCACGAGCTGACCGCCGATCTGGGCCTGGACGCGTTCGTCCTGTATTCGTCCGCGTCCGGAATGATCGGTGGTCCGGGGCAGGGCAACTACTCGGCGGCGAACGCCTTCCTGGACGCGTTCGCGCAGTGGCGGCGGGCGCAGGGGCTGCCCGCGGTGTCCCTGGCATGGGGGCAGTGGGCCGAATCCAGCGCCATGACGGGGAAGTTGAGCGACGCGGATCTGGCCCGGTTGAGCCGCGCCGGTATCGAACCGCTGTCTTCGGAAGAGGGCATGGACCTGTTCGACGTCGGTCTGCGTGGCGAGCACGCGGTGCTGGCGCCGGTGAAGTTCGACATCGCCTCCCTGACGGAACAGGCGGGGGCAGACCTGCTCCCGCCGATGCTGCGGGGGCTGGTGCGCCGGCCTCGCCGCACCGCGGGCGTGCCTGCGGCGGCCGGTGGGATCCCCGCTGCCGGTGGCTCGCTGGCCGACCGTCTGGCGTCGATGCCGGAACCGGAGCAGCGGCGCACCCTGGTGGAGCTGGTACGTGGCGACGCTGCGACCGTCCTCGGCCGACCGGGCAAGGACGTCATCGCGCCGGACCGCGCCTTCAAGGACATCGGGTTCGACTCCCTCACCGGCGTGGAGCTGCGCAACCGGCTCACGGCTGCCACCGGGCTGACACTGCCCGCCTCCGCGGTGTTCGACCACCCGACGCCTGCCGCTCTTGCCGGGTATCTGCTGGACCAGTTGGTCACTCCCGAGGTGTCCGTGCTGTCCGAACTCGACCGTCTGGAAGCGGCGTTCGGATCCACGGCCCTGGAGGACACGGTGAAAACACAGGTGGTCAAGCGCCTCCAGGCGCTGGCCACCAGGTGGGCGTCGGCCGACGGCGCCTTCGAGGCCGACGAGGAGTTCGACTTCGACTCGGCTTCCGACGACGAGCTCTTCGACTTCGCCGAGAGCGAGCTCGGCTCCTCGTGACCGTCGGCACCACCGCCCGAACCTCCTGAGGGGGAGAACCTTCCATGACGACGAACGACGACAAGCTCCGCGGTTACCTCAAGCGTGCGCTCGCCGACCTTTCCCAGGCCCATACGCGGCTGCGTGAGATCGAGTCCGAGAAGACGGACCCGATCGCGATCGTCGCCATGAGCTGCCGTCTGCCGGGCGGGGTGGCATCGCCCGAGGACCTGTGGGAGCTCGTCGCCGGTGGCACCGATGGCATCAGCCCCTTCCCGTCCGACCGGGGCTGGGACCTGGAGAGCATCTACGACCCGGACCCCGAGCGCTCCGGGAAGTCGTACGTCAGGGAAGGCGGCTTCGTCGCCGACGCGGCCGACTTCGACGCGGCCTTCTTCGGCATCAGCCCGCGCGAGGCGCAGGCGATGGATCCGCAGCAGCGGCTGCTGCTGGAGGCGTCCTGGGAGGTCTTCGAGCGGGCTGGCATCGACCCGGCCACATTGCGCGGACGCAGCGTGGGCGTGTTCGCCGGAGCCAAGCCGCAGGACTACATCCCCAGCCTGGAGGACGGCGAGGACGGCGCCGAGGGCTATGCGCTCACGGGCAGCGCGGGCGCCGTCACCTCGGGGCGCGTGGCCTACAGCTTCGGCTTCGAAGGCCCCGCGGTCACCATCGACACGGCGTGCTCCTCGGCCCTGGTGGCCATCCACCTGGCCGCGCAGGCGCTGCGCTCGGGCGAGTGCTCGCTCGCGCTGGCCGGTGGCGTCGCGGTGATGGCCTCCCCGGGTGCGTTCGTCGCGTTCTCCCGGCAGCGCGGCCTGGCGGCGGACGCCCGCTGCAAGGCGTTCGCCGACGGTGCGGACGGTACGGCGTGGGCTGAGGGTGTCGGTCTGCTGTTGTTGGAGCGGTTGTCGGATGCGCGGGCGAACGGCCACCAGGTGCTTGCGGTGGTGCGGGGCAGTGCGGTGAATCAGGATGGTGCGTCGAATGGTCTGACGGCGCCGAATGGTCCGTCGCAGCAGCGGGTGATCCGGCAGGCCCTCGCCAATGCCGGTCTCATCGGTACGGACATCGATGCGGTGGAGGCGCACGGTACGGGTACGTCGCTGGGCGACCCGATCGAGGCCCAGGCGCTGCTGGCCACGTACGGCCAAGGGCGCCCGGCCGACCGTCCCCTGTGGCTGGGCTCGTTGAAGTCCAACATCGGCCACACCCAGGCGACGGCCGGAGTCGCCAGCGTGATCAAGATGGTCGAGGCGATGCGGCGGGGTGTGCTGCCGAAGACGCTGCATGTGGATGCGCCGTCGTCGAAGGTGGATTGGTCGGCGGGTGCGGTGGAGCTGCTGGCCGAGGCCCGTGAGTGGCCGGAGGTGGATCGGCCGAGGCGTGCGGGGGTGTCGTCGTTCGGTATCAGCGGGACGAATGCGCATGTGGTGCTGGAGCAGGTGGTGGAGGAGCCTGCGGTTGAGCGTGTCGCTTTCGGTGGTGTGGTGCCGTTGGTGGTGTCGGGGAAGTCGGCGGACGCGCTGAGCGCGCAGGCGGAGCGGCTGGCGGCCTATCTGGAGGGTCGCGACGCGGTGAGCCTGGCCGACGTGGCCTACTCGCTGGCGACGTCGCGGGCGCATTTTGATCACCGTGCGGTGGTGGTGGCGGATTCTGCTGATGCGGCGCGGGATGCGCTGGCCTCGGTGCGTGGTGAGGAGGTGTCCTCCGGCCGGTTGGGTGTTGTCTTCACCGGTCAGGGGTCGCAGCGGCTTGGCATGGGGCGTGAGTTGTATGCGGCGTATCCGGTGTTCGCGGAGGCGTTCGACCAGGTGTGTGCTGCCGTGGACCTTCCTCTCGGGCGGTCGTTGAAGGAGATCGTCTTCGGGGATTCCGAGCTGCTGGATGGGACGGGGTTTGCGCAGCCTGCGTTGTTCGCGGTGGAGGTGGCGCTGTTCCGTCTGGTGGAGTCGTGGGGCGTGCGGCCCGACTTCGTCGCGGGGCATTCGATCGGCGAGGCTGTGGCCGCGTATGTGGCGGGTGTGTGGTCGTTGGAGGATGCGGCGGCGTTGGTGGTGGCGCGGGGCCAGCTGATGCAGGCGCTTCCGGCGGGCGGCGTGATGGTGGCGGTCGAGGCCAGCGAGGATGAGGTCGCCCCGCTGCTGACCGAGGGTGTGAGCATCGCGGCCATCAATGGGGCGACGTCACTGGTGCTCTCTGGGGCTGAGGACGCGGTCTTGGCGGTGGTCGGGCGTTTTGAGGGGCGTCGGGTCAAGCGGTTGCGGGTGTCGCATGCCTTCCACTCGCCGCTGATGGACGCGATGCTGGATGACTTCCGCCAGGTCGCAGCGGGTCTGTCCTACAGCGATCCGCAGTTGCCGGTGGTGTCGAACCTGACCGGTGAGCTGGCTGACCCTGCGCGGCTGTGCTCCCCGGAGTACTGGGTCGAGCATGTGCGTGGCACGGTCCGTTTTGCGGACGGGGTGGAGGCTCTGCGGGCGCAGGGGGTGGCCACGTTCCTGGAGCTGGGTCCGGATGGTGTTCTGACCGCGATGGTGGGGCAGGACGGTGTGCCGACCCTGCGCCGCGACGTGGCCGACGAGGCCCGCGCGTTGCTCACCGCCATCGGGCGGCTGCACGTGCGCGGTGTCGAGGTCGACTGGGAGCAGGTGTTCGCGGGGACGGGTGCGCGCCGCGTCGATCTGCCGACGTACGCCTTCCAGCGGCAGCGCTTCTGGCTGACGTCTGGCGTTTCGGCAGCCGATGGGGCATTGGCGGCCGAGCACCCGTTGCTCAGCACTGTCATGCCGGTGCCGGATACCGGTGGTGTGGTGTGCAGTGGTCGGTTGTCGTTGGCTGTTCAGCCGTGGCTGGCTGATCACGCGGTGTCGGGTGTGGTGTTGTTGCCCGGCGCGGCGCTGGTGGAGCTGGCGGTCCGTGCCGGGGATGAGGTCGGCGCGGAATCGCTGCGGGAGTTGGTGATCGAGGCGCCGTTGGTGGTGCCGGACACGGGCGCGGTGCGGGTACAGGTGTCGGTCGGCGGGGTTGAGGCCGATGGGGCGCGTCCGGTCGCGGTGTACTCGCGGCCCGACGATGCGGTGTCCGAGACGCCGTGGACTCGCCACGCCAGCGGTCAGCTCGCGAACGAGGTACCGGCCCCTGCCCGCTCCTTTGACGTCTGGCCGCCGGTGGGGGCCGAGGCGGTGGACGTGTCGGGTCTGTATGGGGAGTTGGCTGGGCGGGGTTATGGCTATGGGCCGGTGTTCCAGGGGTTGAGGTCGGTGTGGCGGCGCGATGGCGAGGTGTTCGCCGAGGTCGCTTTGGGTTCGGATGCGGGCGGCGAGTCGGGGTTTGGGTTGCATCCGGCGTTGCTGGATGCGGCGTTGCATGCGGGTGCGTTCGTGGAGTCGGGCGGCGGTGGTGGGGATGGGGTTTTGTTGCCGTTTGCGTGGAATGGTGTGACGTTGTATGCGGCGGGGGCGTCGGTGTTGCGGGTGCGGTTGTCGTCTGTGGGGTCTGAGGGGCTGTCGTTGGAGATCGCTGATGGTGGCGGTGTGCCGGTGGCGTCGGTGGAGTCGTTGGTGATGCGGGCTGTATCCGGTGAGCAGCTGAGGGCTGCGGCGGGGAGCGATGGGCTGTTCCGGGTGGAGTGGTCGCGGGTTGCGCTGGAGGCGCAGGCCGGTGCGGAGCCGGTTGCTGTGACGGTGGTGGGGGCCCGGTCCGGTGAGAAGGGTGCCGAGGGGGTGCACCGGCTGTGTGCCGAGGTCTTGGGGTCGTTGCAGACCTTCCTGGCCTCGACCGAGCCCGGCCGCTTGGTCGTGGTCACCGAGGGTGCTGTGGGCGTTGAGGGTGACGCTGAGGTGAGCGATCCGGCTGGTGCGGCGGTGTGGGGGTTGGTGCGTTCCGCGCAGGTGGAGAACCCCGGCCGCGTGGTGCTGGTGGATACGGACGGAGGTGAGCCGTCCGAGGAGCTGATCGCGAGCATCCTGGCCTCGGACGAGTCCCAGGTGGCGGTCCGGGCAGGCACCGCATACGCGCCACGGCTGGTGCGCACGACTGCGAAGAACGCCACGTCGGCATCCCCGCTGAACCCCGAGGGCACGGTTCTGATCACCGGGGGTACGGGGACCTTGGGCGGTGTGGTCGCCCGCCACCTCGTATCGGAGCACGGCGTACGCAACCTCGTGCTCGCCAGCCGTCGAGGCATGGCCGCGGCCGGAGCCGAGGAGCTGAACACCGAGCTGGAGCAGCTCGGGGCGAACGTCCGGGTGATCGTGTGCGATGTGGCCGACCGCGAGGATCTGAGCCATGTGCTGGCGGGTATTCCCGCGGATGCGCCGCTGACGGGTGTGGTGCATACGGCGGGTGTGCTCGATGACGGGGTGATCGCGAGCCTGACCCCGGAGCGTCTGGGTGCGGTGTTCCGGCCGAAGGTCGATGCGGCGTGGGTGCTGCATGAGCTGACCGCGGATCTGGATCTGGACGCCTTTGTGGTGTTCTCCTCTGCGTCCGGAGTGCTCGGTGGCCCGGGGCAGGGCAATTACTCGGCGGCGAACGCGTTCCTGGACGCGTTCGCGCAGTGGCGGCGGGCGCAGGGGCTGCCCGCGGTGTCCCTGGCATGGGGCCTGTGGGGCGAGACCAGCGGTATGACCAGCACGCTCGACCAGGCCGACCAGGCCCGGATGATCCGCAGTGGCATCAAGCCGCTGTCCTCCGATGAGGGCATGGCGCAGTTCGACATCGGCCTCTGCGCCGACGAGTCGACGTTGGTGCCGGTGAAGTTCGACTTCACCTCCCTTGCCCACCACGCGGAGACGGGCCAACTGGCCGCGATGCTCCGTGGGCTCGTGCGCCAGCCACGGCGCCGCACCGCCAGCTCCGGCGACACCACCACCGGCGACTCCTTGACCGGTCGGTTGTTGGGGTTGTCGCGTGAGGAGCAGGGGCGGGTGTTGGTGGATGTGGTGTGTGGTGAGGTGGCGGTGGTGTTGGGGCATGCGAGTGCCGGGAGTGTGGGGGCGCGGCAGGCGTTCAGCGATTTGGGATTTGATTCGCTGACGGCGGTGGAGTTGCGGAATCGGTTGAATGCGGTTTCTGGTTTGCGGTTGCCTGCGACGTTGATTTTTGACTATCCGTCGCCGGTGGTGTTGGCGGAGTTTTTGCGCGGGGAATTGGTGGGCGAGGTGGCGGCTGAGCCGGTGGTGGGTTCGGCTGTCGTAGGGCCGGTGTCGGATGATCCGGTGGCGATTGTGGCGATGGGCTGCCGTCTGCCGGGTGGTGTGAGTTCGCCCGAGGATCTGTGGCGGCTGGTGTCGGAGGGCCGGGATGGTATTTCCCTGTTCCCGGAGGACCGTGGCTGGGATGTGGCGAATCTTTTTGATCCGGATCCTGGCCGGGTGGGGAAGTCGTCGGTGCGTCATGGCGGGTTCTTGCATGATGCGGGTGAGTTCGATCCGGGGTTTTTCGGGATCAGTCCGCGTGAGGCGCTGGCGATGGATCCGCAGCAGCGGTTGCTGCTGGAGGTGTCGTGGGAGGTGCTGGAGCGGGCGGGTATCGACCCGACCTCGTTGCGCGGGAGCCGGACCGGAGTCTTCGCCGGAGCCATGTACCACGACTACTCCGAGGCCGTAGCCGCGGGAAGCCTGGTCTCGGGCCGCGTTTCCTATGCCCTTGGCCTCGAAGGTCCCTCTGTGACGGTGGATACGGCGTGTTCTTCGTCGTTGGTGGCATTGCATTCCGCAGTCCAGGCATTGCAGTCCGGAGAATGCTCCCTGGCATTGGCGGGCGGCGTGGCCGTCATGTCGACGCCTATCGCCTTCATTCAGTTTTCGCAGCAGCGTGGTCTTGCTCCGGATGGTCGGTGCAAGTCGTTCGCGGCTGGTGCGGACGGTACGGCGTGGGCCGAGGGTGTCGGTCTGCTGTTGCTGGAGCGGTTGTCGGATGCGCGGGCGAACGGCCACCAGGTGCTTGCCGTGGTCCGAGGCGTCGCGGTGAACCAGGACGGCGCGTCGAACGGCATCACGGCGCCGAATGGTCCGTCGCAGCAGCGTGTGATCCGGCAGGCGCTGGCGAACGCGGGTGTGTCGTCCGTCGAGGTTGATGTGGTGGAGGCGCACGGTACGGGTACGTCGCTGGGCGATCCGATCGAGGCGCAGGCGCTGTTGGCGACGTACGGCCAGGAGCGTCCGTCCGACTCACCTCTGTGGTTGGGGTCGTTGAAGTCGAATATCGGGCATGCGCAGGCTGCTGCGGGTGTGGCCGGGATTATCAAGATGGTCGAGGCGATGCGGCATGGTGTGCTGCCGAAGACGCTGCATGTGGATGCCCCTTCGCCGCAGGTGGATTGGTCTGCGGGTGCGGTGGAGCTGCTGACCGAGGCGCGTGAGTGGCCGGAGACGGATCGGCCGCGCCGGGCGGCGGTGTCGTCGTTCGGTATCAGCGGGACGAACGCGCATGTGGTGCTGGAGCAGGTGGTGGAGGAGCCTGCCGTCGAGCGTGTGGTGTCCGGTGGTGTGGTGCCGCTGGTGGTGCCGTTGGTGGTGTCGGGGAAGTCGGCTGAGGGCTTGCAGGCGCAGGCGGAGCGGATGGCGGCCTACCTGGGCGATCACGACACGGTGAGTCTGGCGGATGTGGCGTTCTCGTTGGCGACGTCGCGGGCGCATTTTGATCACCGTGCGGTGGTGGTGGCGGACTCTGCCGACGCGGCGCGGGATGCGCTGGCCTCGGTGCGCGGTGAGGAGGTGTCCTCCGGCCGGTTGGGGGTTGTCTTCACCGGTCAGGGGTCGCAGCGGGTGGGTATGGGGCGTGAGCTGTATGCGGCGTATCCGGTGTTCGCGGAGGCGTTCGACCAGGTGTGTGCTGCCGTGGACCTTCCTCTCGGGCGGTCGTTGAAGGAGATCGTCTTCGGGGATTCCGAGCTGCTGGACGAGACGGGGTTTGCGCAGCCTGCGTTGTTCGCGGTGGAGGTGGCGCTGTTCCGTCTGGTGGAGTCGTGGGGCGTGCGGCCCGATTACGTGGCGGGACACTCCATCGGCGAGGTCGTGGCCGCGTATGTGGCGGGTGTGTGGTCCCTGGAGGACGCGGCGGCGTTGGTGGTGGCCCGGGGTCGCCTGATGCAGGGGCTTCCGGCGGGCGGCGTGATGGTGGCGGTCGAGGCTGCCGAGGACGAGGTCACCCCGCTGTTGACCGACGGCGAGAGCATCGCGGCCATCAACGGACCGACGTCGCTGGTGGTGTCCGGCGGTGAGGACGGGGTGCTGCGCATCGCGGCCGAGCTGCAATCAAGGGGTCGTCGGGTCAAGCGGTTGCGGGTGTCGCATGCCTTCCACTCGCCGCTCATGGACGAGATGCTGGACGACTTCCGCCAGGTCGCGGCCGGTCTGAGCTACAGCCAGCCGAGCCTTCCGGTGGTGTCGAACCTGACGGGTGAGCTGGCTGATCCTGCGCGGTTGTGTTCGCCGGAGTACTGGGTCGAGCACGTGCGTGGCACGGTCCGCTTCGCCGACGGGGTGGAGGTGCTGCGGAAGCAGGGGGTGGCCACGTTCCTGGAGCTGGGTCCGGATGGTGTTCTGACCGCGATGGTGGGGCAGGACGGTGTGCCGACCCTGCGCCGCGATGTGGCCGATGAGCCCCGCGCGCTGCTCACCGCCGTTGGGCGGCTGCACGTCCGGGGGGTCGAGGTCGCCTGGGAGCAGGTGTTCGCGGGCACGGGCGCACACCGCATTGACCTCCCGACGTACGCCTTCCAACGGCAGCGCTACTGGCTGATCCCGGACGAATCTGCGGGCGACCTTGCGCTGTCGGTGGGCCATCCACTGCTCAGCTCCGTCGTGAGTGTTCCCGACTCCGGTGGTGTGGTGTGCAGTGGTCGGTTGTCGTTGGCTGTGCAGCCGTGGCTGGCTGATCACGCGGTGTCGGGTGTGGTGCTGTTGCCCGGTGCGGCGTTGGTGGAGCTGGCGGTCCGTGCTGGGGATGAGGTGGGCGCGGGGTCGTTGCGGGAGTTGGTGATCGAGGCGCCGTTGGTGGTGCCGGACACGGGTGCGGTGCGGGTGCAGGTGTCGGTCGGCGGGGTTGAGGCCGATGGGGCGCGTTCGGTCGCCGTGTACTCGCGGGCCGAGGGGCCTGGGACTGATGGGGCATGGACTCGGCACGCTCGCGGTGTGTTGGGCGATGAGCGCCCGGCTGCCGGGTTTGGCTTTGAGGTCTGGCCGCCGGTGGGGGCCGAGGCGGTGGACGTGTCGGGCCTGTATGGGGAGCTGGCTGCGCGGGGTTATGGCTATGGGCCGGTGTTCCAGGGGTTGAGGTCGGTGTGGCGGCGCGATGGCGAGGTGTTCGCCGAGGTCGCTTTGGGTTCGGATGCGGGCGGCGAGTCGGGGTTTGGGTTGCATCCGGCGTTGCTGGATGCGGCGTTGCACGCGGGTGCGTTCGTCAAGCCGGACGACGACGGGGTGTTGTTGCCGTTTGCGTGGAACGGGGTGACGTTGCATGCGGCGGGGGCGTCGGTGTTGCGGGTGCGGTTGTCGTCTGTGGGGTCTGAGGGGCTGTCGTTGGAGATCGCTGATGGTGGCGGTGTGCCGGTGGCGTCGGTGGAGTCGTTGGTGATGCGGGCTGTATCCGGTGAGCAGCTGAGGGCTGCGGCGGGGAGCGATGGGCTGTTCCGGGTGGAGTGGTCGCGGGTTGCGCTGGAGGCGCAGGCCGGTGCGGAGCCGGTTGCTGTGACGGTGGTGGGGGCCCGGTCCGGTGAGAAGGGTGCCGAGGGAGTGCACCGGCTGTGTGCCGAGGTCTTGGGGTCGTTGCAGACCTTCCTGGCCTCGACCGAGCCCGGCCGCTTGGTCGTGGTCACCGAGGGTGCTGTGGGCGTTGAGGGTGACGCCGAGGTGAGCGATCCGGCTGGTGCGGCGGTGTGGGGGTTGGTGCGCTCAGCGCAGGTGGAGAACCCCGGCCGCGTGGTGCTGGTGGATGTGGACGGAGGCGAGCCGTCCGAGGAGCTGATCGCGAGCATCCTGGCCTCGGACGAGTCCCAGGTCGCGGTCCGCGCAGGCACCGCATACGCGCCACGACTCGTGGCAACCTCTGCCTCTCCCCAGCAGGAAACGTCGCCCGCCTTCGACTCCGAAGGCACGGTGTTGATCACTGGGGGAACCGGAACGCTCGGCGGAGCGATTGCGCGGCATGTGGTGTCGACACACGGTGTGCGGAGCCTGGTGCTGACCAGCCGCCGAGGAGCGGCGGCGGACGGTGCGCAGGAGCTGCGGACCGAGTTGGAGGCCCTTGGCGCCCGGGTCGACATCATGGCCTGCGATGTGGCCGATCGTGCCTCCCTGCGCGAGCTGCTGGCGGGCATTCCCGCGGATGCGCCGCTGACGGGTGTGGTGCATACGGCGGGTGTGCTCGATGACGGGGTGATCGCGAGCCTGACCCCGGAGCGTCTGGGCGCGGTGTTCCGGCCGAAGGTCGATGCGGCGTGGGTGCTGCATGAGCTGACCGCGGATCTGGATCTGGACGCCTTCGTGGTGTTCTCCTCCGCGTCCGGAGTGCTCGGCAGTCCGGGGCAGGGCAACTACTCGGCGGCGAACGCCTTCTTGGACGCATTCGCGCAGTGGCGGCGGGCGCAGGGGCTGCCCGCCGTGTCCCTGGCATGGGGCCTGTGGGGCGAGATCAGCGGTATGACCAACTCGCTGGACCAGGCCGACCAGGCCCGCATGAATCGCGGCGGAGTGCAGCCGCTGTCCACCGAAGAAGGCATGACGTCGTTCGACGCCGGTCTGCGCGCTGAGGAACCGGTGTTGGTTCCGCTGAAGTTCGACTTCATCAGCTTGGCGGAACAGGCGCGGGCCGGACAGCTGCCGCTCATGTTGAGCGGGCTGGTGCGTCAGCCACGCCGTGCCGCCGCCGGTGGCGGTGTCCCGACGGGTGAGCCCCTGGCGGACCGGCTGACGGCGCTGCCCGTCGAGAAGCAGACGGCACTGCTGCTGGAGCTGGTGTGCGGAGAGATCGCCGTGGTGCTGGGGCACGCCGATGCGACGAATATCGCGGCGGGGCAGGCATTCAGCGAACTCGGCTTCGATTCGCTCACCGCCGTGGAGCTGCGTAATCGCCTGGCCAGCACGACGGGAATTCGGCTGCCCGCCACGCTGATCTTCGACTATCCCTCGCCTGCGGTTCTCACCGAGCACCTGCGAACGGAACTGGTGCCGGAGGCGGGTATAAGTGACATTTCCGAAGTGGATGAGGCCGGACTGCGCCGTGTGCTGGCGACCGTGCCGCTCCAGCGATTCCAGGATCTGGGGGTGCTGGAAAAGCTGGTGGAGCTGATGAACTCCGGGGCGACGGCACCTCAAATCCGAGAGAGCCAATCGCATCTCATCGCAGACATGGACGTCGACAGCCTTATCGAACGGGCGATGGGCACCACCAACAACTGACCCCGTCGCGGGCTACGGAGGAACTGAAATGTCTGTGTCCGAGGAAAAGCTCATCACCGCCTTGCGCGCCTCGCTCATGGAGAACGAGCAGCTCAAGGAGGAGCGAGACCAGGCCCTGGCGGCCGCGGCCGAGCCCATCGCGATCGTTTCGATGGCCTGTCGCCTGCCGGGCGGCGTCGCTTCGCCCGAGCAGCTCTGGCAGCTGGTGTCCGACGGTGGCGATGGCATCTCCTCGTTTCCGGTGAACCGCGGCTGGGACATCGGCAAGGTCTACGACCCCACACCTGGCCAGCCGGACAAGTCGTACGTGCGGGAGGGCGGATTCCTGCACGACGCGGACGCATTCGATCCCGCGTTCTTCGGGATCAGCCCGCGTGAGGCCCTGGCGATGGACCCCCAGCAGCGATTGCTGCTGGAGGCGTCATGGGAGGTGCTGGAGCGCGCCGGTATCGACCCCACCGGGCTCAAGGGCAGCCGGACCGGCGTATTCACCGGATTGATGTACCACGATTACGAAGCGGCGGCAGCGGCAGGGAGTCTGGTATCGGGCCGGGTGGCGTATGCGTTCGGCTTCGAGGGGCCTGCGGTGACGGTGGATACGGCGTGTTCGTCGTCGTTGGTGGCGTTGCATTCTGCGGTTCAGGCGTTGCGGTCGGGTGAGTGTTCGCTGGCGTTGGCCGGTGGTGTCGCGGTGATGGCGACGCCGGGGAGTTTTGTGGAGTTTTCGCGGCAGCGTGGTCTTGCTCCGGATGGTCGGTGCAAGTCGTTCGCGGCTGGTGCGGACGGTACGGCGTGGGCCGAGGGTGTCGGTCTGCTGTTGCTGGAGCGGTTGTCGGATGCGCGGGCGAACGGCCACCAGGTGCTTGCCGTGGTGCGGGGCAGCGCGGTGAACCAGGATGGTGCGTCGAACGGCATCACGGCGCCGAATGGTCCGTCGCAGCAGCGTGTGATCCGGCAGGCGCTCGCCAATGCGGGTGTGTCGTCCGTCGAGGTCGACGCGGTGGAGGCACATGGGACCGGTACGTCGCTGGGCGATCCGATCGAGGCGCAGGCGCTGCTGGCGACGTACGGCCAGGAGCGTCCGTCCGACTCACCTCTGTGGTTGGGGTCGTTGAAGTCGAACATCGGGCATGCGCAGGCTGCTGCGGGTGTGGCCGGGATTATCAAGATGGTCGAGGCCATGCGGCATGGTGTGCTGCCGAAGACCCTGCACGTGGACGCCCCCTCGCCGCAGGTGGACTGGTCCGCGGGCGCGGTTGAGCTGCTGACCGAGGCGCGTGAGTGGCCGGAGACGGATCGGCCGCGCCGGGCGGCGGTGTCGTCGTTCGGCATCAGCGGGACGAACGCACACGTGATCATCGAGGCCGCCGCCGAGGAGGATGCGTCCGAGCGTGTCGCTTTCGGTGGTGCGGTGCCGTTGGTGGTGTCGGGGAAGTCGCCGGAGGCGGTAAGTGCGCAGGCGGAGCGGCTGGCGGCTTATCTGGGCGATCACGACGCGGTGAGCCTGGCCGACGTGGCGTTCTCGTTGGCGATTTCGCGGGCGCATTTTGATCATCGTGCGGTGGTGGTGGCGGATTCTGCTGATGCGGCGCGGGATGCGCTGGCCTCGGTGCGTGGTGAGGAGGTGTCCTCCGGCCGGTTGGGGGTCGTCTTCACCGGTCAGGGGTCTCAGCGGCTCGGCATGGGTCGTGAGCTGTACGCGGCGTATCCGGTGTTCGCGGAGGCGTTCGATGCGGTGTGTGCGGCCGTGGACGTTGTCCTCGGTCGGTCGCTGAAGGAGATTGTCTTCGGGGAGTCCGAGCTGCTGGACGAGACGGGGTTTGCGCAGCCTGCGTTGTTCGCGGTGGAGGTGGCGCTGTTCCGTCTGGTGGAGTCGTGGGGCGTGCGACCCGATTACGTGGCGGGACACTCCATCGGCGAGGTCGTGGCCGCCTACGTGGCGGGTGTGTGGTCCCTGGAGGACGCGGCGGCGTTGGTGGTGGCGCGGGGCCAGCTGATGCAGGCGCTTCCGGCGGGCGGCGTGATGGTGGCTGTGGAAGCCGCCGAGGATGAGGTCACGCCGCTGCTGACCGAGGGCGTGAGCATTGCCGCGATCAATGGGCCGACCTCGCTGGTGGTGTCGGGTGCCGAGGATGCGGTCTCGGCGGTGACGGAGCGCTTTGAGGGTCGTCGGGTCAAGAAGCTGCGGGTGTCGCATGCCTTCCACTCGCCGCTCATGGACGCGATGTTGGACGACTTCCGCCAGGTCGCGGCCGGTCTGTCCTACAGCCAGCCGCAGCTGCCGGTGGTCTCGAACCTGACCGGTGAGCTGGCTGATCCGCAGCGCCTGTGCTCCCCGGAGTACTGGGTCGAGCACGTCCGTGGCACGGTCCGCTTCGCCGATGGGGTGGAGACCCTGCGGGCGCAGGGGGTGGCCACGTTCCTGGAGCTGGGCCCCGACGGAGTCCTCACCGCGATGGTGGGACAGGACGGCGTGCCGACCCTGCGCCGCGATGTGGCCGACGAGGCCCGCGCGCTGCTCACCGCCATAGGACGGCTGCACGTCCGCGGGGTCGAGGTCGACTGGGAGCAGGTGTTCGCGGGGACGGGCGCGCACCGCGTCGACCTCCCGACGTACGCCTTCCAGCGACAGCGCTACTGGCTGACGTCCGCCGTTTCGGCGGCCGATGAGGCATTGGCGGCCGAGCACCCGTTGCTCAGTACCGTGGTGGCCCTACCGGACACCGGCGGTGTGCTGGGCACGGGGCGTCTCTCCCTGACAGCTCAGCCCTGGCTGGCCGACCACGTCGTATCGGATGTGGTTCTGCTGCCCGGCACCTGCCTGGTCGAGTTGGCGGTCCGTGCCGGGGATGAGGTGGGCGCGGGGTCGTTGCGGGAGTTGGTGATCGAGGCGCCGTTGGTGGTGCCGGACACGGGTGCGGTGCGGGTGCAGGTCTCGGTCGGAGGCGCGCAGGCCGATGGCGTGCGGTCGGTCGCGGTGTACTCGCGGCCCGACGATGCGGTGTCCGAGACGCCGTGGATCCGTCACGCCAGTGGCCAGCTCGCCAACGACGTACCGGCCCCCGCCCACTCCTTCGACGTCTGGCCCCCGGAGGGCGCGGAGCCCGTCGATCTGGAGGGGTTCTACCAGGGGCAGGTGGCGGCGGGGTACGCCTACGGGCCGCTGTTCCAGGGGCTCAGGAACCTCTGGACCCTGGACGGGACCATATTCGCCGAGGTCGCTCTGCCCGAGGACGAGGCGGAGGCGGCGGCCGGGTTCGGGCTGCATCCGGCCCTGCTCGACTCGGTGTTGCACTGTGGCGCCTTCACCGAGCGGAAGGCCGAGGCGGGGAAGGTCATCCTTCCGTTCGCGTGGAGTGGAATGGCCCTGCACGCGGTCGGCGCGTCGGCGCTGCGGGTGCGCATGACACCGACCGGCCCGGAATCCGTCGCGCTGGAGATGGCTGACCGTGACGGGGCCCCGGTGGCGTCGGTCGAGTCGCTGGTGCTGCGCGCCGTCGCCGCGGACCAGATGCAGACGGCCGGGCCGACGACCGGGGCGGACTCCTTGTTCCGTATCCAGTGGACGGAGCTGCCGGTCGACGCCGCGGCGGGGGCCGTGGCTCCCCGCGCGGTGTCGATGTCCTGGGACGTCGAGGAGCTGGTCAGCTCCGGTGCGGCGCTGCCGGACGTGCTGGTCGTGGACGCGATCGACGGCGTGGTGACCGCCGAGCGCGCACGGGGCCTGGCGGGCAGGGTGCTGGGCATCATCCAGGCGTTTCTGGCCGCTCCGGAGCTGGACGCCAGCCGGTTGGTGGTGGCCACCCGGGGTGCGGTCGGCGTGTCCGGCGATGTCGAGGTGACCGACCCGGCGGGTGCCGCGGTGTGGGGCCTGGTGCGTTCCGCGCAGGCGGAGAACCCGGGCCGCATCGTGCTGATGGACGTGGACGAGCACCACGATTCGCGCAGCGCGATGGCGGGTGTGCTCGCGGCAGACGAACCGCAGGTGGCGGTGCGCGGCGGGGCGGTGTGGATTCCACGGCTGGTACGTACGCCCGCCGAGGCCGACCCCTCACCGCGCCTGGATCCCGAGGGCACTGTGCTGATCACGGGCGGCACGGGGACGCTGGGCGGTTTGGTGGCGCGCCATCTCATCACCCGACACGGCGTGCGCAAGCTGCTGTTGGTGAGCCGCCGTGGCATGGAGGCGACGGGCGCCGAAGAGCTTACGGCCGACCTGGCGCAGCTCGGTGCGGACGTCACTGTGGTGGCCTGCGACGTATCGAAGCGTCGAGCGGTGAAGAAGCTGCTGGCGGGTATTCCCGCGGATGCGCCGCTGACGGGTGTGGTGCATACGGCGGGTGTGCTCGATGACGGTGTGATCGCGAGCCTGACCGCGGAGCGTCTGGGTGCGGTGTTCCGGCCGAAGGTCGATGCGGCGCTGATGCTGCATGAGCTGACGCGCGACCTCGACCTCTCGGCGTTCGTGGTGTTCTCCTCCGCGGCCGGTGCGGTCGGCGGCCCAGGGCAGGGCAACTACTCGGCGGCGAACGCCTTCCTGGACGCCTTCGCACAGTGGCGGCGGGCACAGGGGCTGCCCGCGGTGTCCCTGGGGTGGGGGCTCTGGGCGCAGTCCGGCGGAATGATCGAGACGATGAGCGAGTCCGACCAGGCCCGCATGGGGCGTGGCGGGGTACAGCCGCTCTCTTCCGACGAGGGCATGGCGCTCTTCGACGTCGGCCTGAGCACGGACGACTCCGTGTTGGTGCCGGTGAAGTTCGACTTCGCCGCCCTGGCGGCACAGGCCCAAGCGGGCCGACTCCCCTCCATCCTGCGCGGATTGGTCCGTCAGCCACGACGGACAGCCCAGACCACCGCCGCCGCTACGACGACACAGCACGAGGGACTGGCTGGTCGGTTGTTGGGGTTGTCGCGTGAGGAGCAGGGGCGGGTGTTGGTGGATGTGGTGTGTGGCGAGGTGGCGGTGGTGTTGGGGCATGCGAGTGCCGGGAGTGTGGGGGCGCGGCAGGCGTTCAGCGATTTGGGATTTGATTCGCTGACGGCGGTGGAGTTGCGGAATCGGTTGAATGCGGTTTCGGGTTTGCGGTTGCCTGCGACGTTGATTTTTGACTATCCGTCGCCGGTGGTGTTGGCGGAGTTTTTGCGCGGGGAATTGGTGGGGGAGGTGGCGGCTGAGCCGGTGGTGGGTTCGGCTGTCGTAGGGCCGGTGTCGGATGATCCGGTGGCGATTGTGGCGATGGGCTGCCGTCTGCCGGGGGGTGTGGGTTCGCCCGAGGATCTGTGGCGGCTGGTGTCGGAGGGCCGGGATGGTATTTCCCTGTTCCCGGAGGACCGTGGCTGGGATGTGGCGAATCTTTTTGATCCGGATCCTGGCCGGGTGGGGAAGTCGTCGGTGCGTCATGGCGGGTTCTTGCATGATGCGGGTGAGTTCGATCCGGGGTTTTTCGGGATCAGTCCGCGTGAGGCGTTGGCGATGGATCCGCAGCAGCGGTTGCTGCTGGAGGTGTCGTGGGAGGTGCTGGAGCGGGCGGGTATCGACCCGACCTCGTTGCGCGGGAGCCGGACCGGAGTCTTCGCCGGAGCCATGTACCACGACTACGGCACCATGGTGAAACGCGTACCGGAAGAGCTGGAAGGCTTCCTGGGCAACGGCAACGCGGGCAGCTTCATCACCGGCCGGGTGGCGTATGCGTTCGGCTTCGAGGGGCCTGCGGTGACGGTGGATACGGCGTGTTCGTCGTCGTTGGTGGCGTTGCATTCTGCGGTTCAGGCGTTGCGGTCGGGTGAGTGTTCGCTGGCGTTGGCCGGTGGTGTCGCGGTGATGGCGACGCCGGGGAGTTTTGTGGAGTTTTCGCGGCAGCGTGGTCTTGCTCTGGATGGTCGGTGCAAGTCGTTCGCGGCTGGTGCGGACGGTACGGCGTGGGCCGAGGGTGTCGGTCTGCTGTTGCTGGAGCGGTTGTCGGATGCGCGGGCGAACGGCCACCAGGTGCTTGCCGTGGTCCGAGGCGTCGCGGTGAACCAGGACGGTGCGTCGAACGGCATCACGGCGCCGAATGGTCCGTCGCAGCAGCGTGTGATCCGACAGGCGCTCGCCAATGCGGGTGTGTCGTCCGTCGAGGTCGACGCGGTGGAGGCACATGGGACCGGTACGTCGCTGGGCGATCCGATCGAGGCGCAGGCGCTGCTGGCGACGTACGGCCAGGAGCGTCCGTCCGACTCACCTCTGTGGTTGGGGTCGTTGAAGTCGAACATCGGGCATGCGCAGGCTGCTGCGGGTGTGGCCGGGATCATCAAGATGGTCGAGGCGATGCGGCATGGTGTGCTGCCGAAGACGCTGCATGTGGATGCCCCTTCGCCGCAGGTGGATTGGTCTGCGGGTGCGGTGGAGCTGCTGACGGAGTCGCGTGAGTGGCCGGAGACGGATCGGCCGCGCCGGGCGGCGGTGTCGTCGTTCGGTATCAGCGGGACGAATGCGCATGTGGTGCTGGAGCAGGTGGTGGAGGAGCCTGCCGTCGAGCGTGTGGTGTCTGGCGGTGTGGTGCCGCTGGTGGTGTCGGGGAAGTCGGCGGAAGCGGTGAGTGCGCAGGCCGGGCAACTGGCGGCCTATCTGGGCGATCACGACGCGGTGAGCCTGGCCGACGTGGCGTTCTCGTTGGCGATTTCGCGGGCGCATTTTGATCATCGTGCGGTGGTGGTGGCGGATTCTGCTGATGCGGCGCGGGATGCGCTGGCCTCGGTGCGCGGTGAGGAGGTGTCCTCCGGCCGGTTGGGGGTCGTCTTCACCGGTCAGGGGTCTCAGCGGCTCGGCATGGGTCGTGAGCTGTACGCGGCCTATCCCGTCTTCGCCGAGGCGTTCGACCAGGTATGCGCAGCCGTGGACGTCGTCCTTGGCCGGTCGCTGAAGGAGGTCGTCTTCGGCGAGTCCGAGCTGCTGGACGAGACGGGATTCGCGCAGCCTGCGCTATTCGCGGTGGAGGTGGCGCTGTTCCGTCTCGTGGAGTCGTGGGGCGTGCGGCCCGATTACGTGGCGGGGCACTCCATCGGCGAGGTCGTGGCCGCCTACGTGGCGGGCGTGTGGTCCCTGGAGGACGCGGCGGCGTTGGTGGTGGCCCGAGGTCAGCTGATGCAGGCGCTTCCGGCGGGCGGCGTGATGGTGGCCGTGGAAGCCAGCGAGGACGAGGTCACCCCGCTGCTGACCGACGGCGTGAGCATCGCGGCCATCAACGGACCGACGTCTCTGGTGCTCTCCGGAGCTGAAGATGCAGTCTCGGCGGTGACGGAGCGCTTTGAGGGTCGTCGGGTCAAGAAGCTGCGGGTGTCGCATGCCTTCCATTCGTCGCTGATGGACGCGATGTTGGATGACTTCCGCCAGGTCGCAGCGGGTCTGTCCTACAGCGATCCGCAGTTGCCGGTGGTGTCGAATCTGACGGGTGAGCTGGCTGATCCGCAGCGCCTGTGCTCCCCGGAGTACTGGGTCGAGCACGTCCGTGGCACGGTCCGCTTCGCCGACGGGGTGGAGACCCTGCGGGCGCAGGGGGTGGCCACGTTCCTGGAGCTGGGCCCCGACGGAGTCCTCACCGCGATGGTGGGGCAGGACGGCGTGCCGACCCTGCGCCGCGATGTGGCCGACGAGGCCCGCGCGCTGCTCACCGCCATAGGACGGCTGCACGTTCGAGGGATCGCGGTCGACTGGGAGCAGGTGTTCGCGGGGACGGGCGCGCACCGCGTCGACCTCCCGACGTACGCCTTCCAACGGCAGCGCTACTGGCTCGAAGGCGAAGCCGACCCCGAACCCCTCACCAGCGACTACGACGCCGAGTTCTGGGAGGTTGTCGAGCGCGGCGACACCCATGCGCTGGCGCGGACGCTCAGCCTTGAGACGGCGGCGCTGGATGAGGTGCTGCCCGCCCTGTCCACGTGGCGCAGCCGTCGGCAGGAACAGTCGACGGTCGACGAGTGGCGGTATCGGATCGCGTGGCAACCGATCGACGCGCCCGCCGACGCCACCGTCACCGGCGCCTGGCTGCTGCTGGTGCCCGCCGGATACGACGGTCCGCTGGTGGAGTCCATCGGCGGTGCGCTGGCCGAGCGCGGCGGCGATGTCCTGCCCGTAACGGTGGGCGATGAGGATCGTCAGTCGCTGGCCGACCTCATCGGTGCACGGCTGGACACCGTGGCAGGCGACCTGTCCGGGGTGATGTCCCTGCTGGCGCTGGACGATCGCCCGTATCGCTCGTACGACCCGTACCCCGCCCTGTCCGCCGGGCTGGCCGCGACGGTGACGCTCGTGCAGGCGCTGGGCGACCGGGGCGTCACCGCGCCCCTGTGGTGCGTGACGACGGGGGCGGTGGCCGTCAGGGAGGACGGCGAGCTGACGAGCCTGTTCCAGCACATGGCGTGGGGCGTGGGCACGGTGCTGTCCCTCGACCACCCCAAGACGTGGGGCGGTCTCATCGATCTGTCCGCCGAGCCCGACCAGCGGGCGCTGGGGCAGCTGGCCGCGACGCTGTCGGGGGTGGACGGCGAGGACCAGGTGGCGATCCGCCCCGAGGGCGTCTTCGCCCGCCGGATGGAGCGCGCCAGGGCCGCAGCGGACGCTACGGGCGCGGCGAACGCAGCGGACGCGGTGTCATCGCCGTGGACCCCGCGCGGCACGGTCCTCATCACCGGGGGCACCGGCGGTATCGGCGCCCATGTCGCGCGTTGGGCCGCCGGTCTGGGCGCCGACCATCTGTTGCTGATCAGCCGCCGTGGGCGGGACGCCGAAGGGGCGGCCGACCTGGAGGCGGAGCTGAGCGCGCTCGGCGCGCGCGTCACCATCGAATCCTGCGATGTGACCGACCGCGCCGCCTTGGCCAAGCTGATCGCCGATGTGCCGGTCGCCCATCCGCTGACCGCCGTGTTCCACACGGCGGGCGTCGCCCAGGAGCCGCGGCAGCTCGCCGACATCACCATCGAGCAGTTCGCCGAGGTGGGGATGGCGAAGGTGGCCGGAGCGGCCCATCTTGACGAGCTGCTGGCGGACGAGGAACTCGACGCCTTCGTGGTGTTCTCCTCCGGCGCCGCCGCCTGGGGCGCCGCCGGGCAGAGCGCCTACGCGGCCGCGAACGCCTTCGTCGAGGCGCTGGTCCGGCGCCGCCGGGCGGCTGGACGGCCTGCCACCGCGGTGGCCTGGGGCGGCTGGGCCGGTGGGGGCATGGTCGACGCCTCCGTGGCGGACGAGTTCGCCGGGGCCGGGGTGGTGCTCATGGAGCCCCGGTTGGCCGTATCGGCGCTGGCCCGGGCGATGGGCCGGGACGAAGGCCACCTGGTGGTGGCGGGCATCGACTGGGCCCGGTTCGCGCCCTCCTTCCTGGTCGCACGGGACCGGCCGCTGCTGCGTGGCATCCCGGAGGTGGCCGCGCTCGCCGCGGCGCACACGACCGCGACGGCGCCGGAGCCCGGCGGGGCGCGGCAACGCGGGCGGGACGCCGCGGAGTTGCGGTCACGCCTGACCGGGCTGTCCGCGCCGGAACAGCACCGGACCCTGGTCGACGTGGTGTGCGGCGAGGCTGCGAGCGTGCTGGGGCATGCGGGGAAGGACCTGGTACGCGACGGTGTCGCGCTGCTGGACATCGGGTTCGACTCGCTGACCGGGCTGGAGCTTCGTAACCGGCTCAATGAGCTGTCCGGGCTGGAGCTGCCACCCGGACTGATCTTCGACCAGCCCACCGCGGGCATGATCGCCGACTTGATGCTGGAAGCACTGCTGCCCGGCCTCGCCGTGCCGTCGGCTTCCGTGGCGGACGAGCCATCCGTGGCGGACGAGCCATCCGTGGCGGAGGAGCTGGACAAGCTGGAATCCGCCATGTCGAGGGCCGTACAGGACGACGCCACGACGCGTGAGCTCGTGGTCACGCGACTGCGCGAGCTGTTGGTCAAGTGGGACGACGTGAACGCGTGACGATCCGGGAGAAAAGAGAAATCCGCATGTTCGAGGTCGACACCTATCTGCGCCGTATCGGTTTCACGGGGGAGCCCGAGCCCACCGTCGAGACCTTACGGGCGCTGCACAAGGGACACCTCATGTCGGTGGCCTACGACAGCAGCCACTTCATCAACAGCTTCACCGGCTTCCGGAACGTGGTCGACATCGACATCGACCAGGCGTTCACCGACATCGTCGTGAACGGAAACGGGGGAGTGTGCCATGACCTCAATGGCCTCTTCCGGCGGCTGCTGGCGGAACTCGGCTACGACGTCGCGATACTCGCGGCCTCGCAGCGGTGGCCGAACGGCCGGTTCGGCCCCGACCTGGAGCACACCTTCGGCTGTGTGCGGCTCGACGGCGACACCTGGCTGGTCGATGTGGGCTTCGCCGGACCCTCCTACCTGGAGCCGCTGCGGGTGAGCGGCGAGGTCAGCCACCAGTACGGATGCGACTACCGGCTGACCGAACAGGGCGCCTATCACGTCGTGGAACGCAAGGACCGGGCCGGTGACTGGCGGCCGGTCTACCGCTTCGAACTCAGGCCCCGCGAGGTCGCCGAGTGGGACAGCCCGCAGCACACGGGGGTGGACGAGGTCGTGGGCGACTCGCTGTTCGCGGGGACCGCGCTACGGGGACGCGCACTGCCCGACGGCCAGCTGGTGCTGACCGGGAAGCGGCTGCTGCGGGTGGAGGACGGCTACGAGAAGATCCGCACACTGATCGATCCGGCCGAGTACGACCGCGTCGTCAAGGACATCCTGGCCGGGAACGGCTGAGGCCCGGGTCGAATGGAGACGACGATGCGACCCGAGTCCGACGCACCCGAATGCGACGTGGCCATCATCGGCTACGGGCCGGTCGGCCAGGTGCTGTCCAACATGCTGGCCCAGCGCGGCTGGCGCGTGACGGCCATCGAGCGCTGGCCCGAGCCCTACCCCATGCCGCGCGCCGTCGGCTTCGACGACGAGGCCGCCCGGATCCTCGCCACCATGGGAATCGGGCAGTTCCTGGACACGGTGGGGGAGAACTCCCGGGACTACGGCTGGCGCAACGCGGCGGGCGAAACGCTGGTCTACATGGAGAGCGCCGCGGACGGCCACTGCGGCTGGCCGCAAGCCACGGCGATGTATCAGCCCGGGCTGGAATCGACGCTCATCAGCCGGGGCGAGGACTTCCCCAACCTCCGGGTGATCCGTGGCCATGAGGCGGTGGAGCTGGAGGACCACGGGGATCACGTCGAGATCGTCACGGAGGACACCGACGCGAACGAGCGCACGCTGACCGCCCGTTGGGTCATCGGATGCGACGGCGCGAACAGCTTCGTGCGGGAGTGCATGGACACCTCGCTGACCGACCTGGGGTTCTTCTACGACTGGCTGATCTGCGACGTGGTGCTGAACGAACCGCGCGAATACCGGCCGAACAACCTGCAGATCTGCGACCCGGCCCGGCCCCGGACCGCGGTGTCGGCCGGGCCCGGACACCGCCGCTTCGAGTTCATGCGGCTGCCCGGGGAGAGCATCGAGGAGCTGGAGAAGGAGGACACCCTCTGGCGCCTGCTCGCCATGTTCGACATCGGCCCCGACGACGCGACGCTGGAGCGCCACGCCGTGTACACCTTCCAGGCGCGCTGGGCCGGGCAATGGCACACCGGACGGCTCCTGCTCGCCGGGGACTCCGCCCATCTGATGCCCCCGTTCGCGGGGCAGGGGATGTGTTCGGGGCTCCGGGACGTGGCCAATCTGTCCTGGAAGCTCGACCTGGTGCTGCGCGGACTGGCGGACGAGCGCCTGCTGGACACGTACACCGCCGAGCGGCGCGCGCACGTCCAGCACGCCATCACCACGTCGGTGAAACTGGGCAAGGTCATCTGCGTCACCGATCCCGTCGCGGCGGCCGACCGGGACGCGATCATGCTTGCCGGGCGGGAACGCAGCGGTGTGACGGCGCTGCCCATGTCGACGCCGATCCCGCTGTCCGAGGGGCTGCTGCACTGCGCGGCGGACGGTGCACCGATCGGCCCGGCCGGTGCCCTGACCCCGCAGGCCCGGGTGGCGAGCGGGGACCGGACCGGCCTGTTCGACGAGGTGGTCGGGCTGGGCTTCGTGCTGCTGGCGTCGGTCGACCCGAGGCTCTTCCTCGACGCCGGGCAGGCGGAATTCCTCGAAGGGCTCGGCACCCGGTTCGTCCATGTGCTGCCCTCCGGCACCGACCCAAAGGGGCTGGCCACCGGCACCGTGGTCGACGTCGACGACCGCTATCTGCCCTATCTGGACGAGGCCGGGGCGACGGCCCTTCTGATACGCCCCGACTTCAACGCCTTCGGCGCGGCGGTCCGGGCCGATGAATTGGGCTCGCTGGCCGAGGAACTGCGCCGCCAGCTCGGGAACCCGAAGCCCGCACCCACCAAGTAAAACCAGAACACCGCGAGAGAACGCGGCAAGAGAACGCAGCAAGAGAGGAAGACCATGGGTTCACGCGAGGATATGTACGGGCTGTTCTCGAGCGTCAACGAGATCAACCTCAACGGCGAACGGAACCGGGGGAGCGCCAAGGACGGGAAGCTCAAGAACTCCATCGCCGTCAGTTACGACATGCAGGCGCAGATGTCGAGGAAGGGCATCCTGTGGAACTGGGGGTTTCATGACGACCAGATCGCCAAGGAGATCAGCGCGAGGATCCCGGATTTCCTGAACTACGACACCGACGGGTTCTCCGAGGAGCTGTACTTCTTCGCGCTCAAGCAGGTGCCCTTCGACCTGGACGACTTCGCGGACAAGTCCGTGCTCGAAGTCGGCTGTGGCCTGGGGGAGGGACTGAACTTCCTCTCGCGCGTCACCAAGGCGGCTGGAATGGTGGGTCTCGACCTGTCGGAGCAGGCCGTCAAGCGGGCCAATGCCTCACTGGGCAGGGACGGTCTGAGCTATGTCCAGGGGGATGCCGAGAAGCTTCCCTTCGAGGACGGGGAGTTCGATGTCGTCCTCAACATCGAGAGCGCGCACAACTACCCGAACCTGGAAACGTTCCTGACCGAGGTCGCGCGCGTGCTCAAGCCGGGCGGCTACTTCTCGCACGTCGATCTGTTCACCACACAGCGGCAGGCGGAGATGGCGGAGCTGAAGGCGAAGGACCTCGGTCTGGAATGGATGCACGAGCGCGACATCTCGCCGGAGGTCAAGGCCGCGATTCACGGGCGGCTGGCTCCTGACGGCTCCTTCCACAAGGCGCTGGCGGGGCAGCGCATGGGAATGGTCCAGCGCCATATGGCCAAGCGGGTGGGGCCGGATGCCGTCGGCGGTTCGTTCGCCGGTTACCACGACAGCGGTTCCACCAAGCTGCTGAAGAAGATGGGCGTCCTGCCGTCGCAGTTCATGCCGCCGGTCGACAGCTACCGCCACATGGTGGCCAAGAAGCGCTGACCTGCGGCAACGGTACGAAGGAGGGAGGGGCAAATGAGGAACCCGAATCTGGTCAACATGGACCTCAACCTGCTCGTGCCATTGCACGCGCTCCTCGTCGAGCGAAGCGTCACGAAGGCCGGGGAGCGGCTGTCCTTGGGGCAGCCGACCATGAGTACCGCACTGGCGAAGCTGCGTCGCGTCTTCGACGATCCGCTGTTGCTCAGGGACGGCCGTGAGTGGGTGCTGAGCCCCTTGGCGGATTCCCTGGTGAAGCAGCTCGAAGACGTCCTGTCGCAGATCGGGTATTTGCTCGGCGGTACGGCGAGTTTCGACCCCGCTTCCAGCCGGCGGACGTTCACCGTGGTCGCCGACGATTACTCGGCGGTCCTGCTGATGGGCCCGCTGTGGGAAGAGGTTGCCGAACGCGCGCCGCAGGTGCGCATCAATCTGATCTCGCATCAGGCCGGGCCGCTGGACATGCTGCGGCAGAAGAAGTGCGATCTCGTACTCCGGCATCAGGCGGCGGATTCCGGCGGCGCCTGCGCCTTTCCCGGTGACGTGCTGTTGTCCGACGACTTCGTCGGGGTGGTGGCCGAGGACCATCCCGACGTCGGCGGCCAGCTGTTCGCCGAGCATCTCGCGCGTCTGCCCTATGTGCAGGTGGGCGGGTCCGCGATGGCGTTGGCCGAGGCGCACTTCCGGAAGTCCTTTCTGCCGGGGAACGCGGTCGCCACCACGGAGACCGTGACCTCTGCCCTGCATATGCTGCCCGGCACGCGGATGTTCACGATCACGCAGCGGCGGCTTTTCGACAGATTCGGCAGGGCGCTCGGGCTCCGCGCGGCCGAGATCGAGGCGCCGAGGACCGCCGTGACCGAAGTGATGTACTGGCATCCCCAGTCCTCGGCGGATCCCGCGCAGCAGTGGCTTCGCTCGACAATCCTGCGGCTCGCCGCGGGATTGTCCGGCCAGGAGCAGCACCGAGCGGTGGCCGCGTGAACAGGTATCGACGCCAGTGATGTCAGGCATGGGAAAGTCGTCGTTTTCAAACGCAGGTCCCGGCCGATAGCGTGATCTTCGGCGCCTGATCGATGAATCCGAGGCGGGCAGCCTTTCTCTGCCAACGCGATGCACATCCCTTATGAACCAGATCGGGAGACTGGAATTGCGGCTATTGGTGAAGCGGTTGACCGATCAGGTCAACGGGCAGATCGTCGTTCCTGCCTCGAAATATCATGCGCACCGAGCCCTGATATTGGCGTCCCTCGCACCGGGGGTGAGCCGGATCGTGGGCCTGTCGGAGGCGGGCCATGTGCGGCACACCCTCGCCGCGCTGCGGAGCCTGGGCACGCGGATCGAGGTGGACGGCGACTCCTTCGTCGTGCACGGCGGCCCGTACCGGCCGCGGCGGACCGAGATATCGGTGGGCAGCTCGGGCACGACCCTGTACTTTCTCGCCGGACTCGCCTGTCTCGCCGAGACGCCGGTGACCGTCGTGGGACAGAAGTACTTCCAGCGGCGCCCGATCGGCCCGCTGCTGCGTGCGCTGTCCGACCTCGGCGTCGACCTCGACTCGCCCACGGGCTGCCCGCCCATCTCCGTACGGCCGCGCCGTCCGAGGGGCGGCCACGTACGCATCCAGGGCACCCTCTCGCAGTGGATCTCCGGGTTGCTGCTGGTGGCGCCGTTCGCGACGGGGCCGAGCACCATCACGGTGGAGGGTGAGTTCAACGAGCGGTCCTATGTCGACCTGACCGTCCGGATGATGAAGCAGTTCGGACTGTACGTCGACGTCTCCGAGGACGGGCGGCGGTTCGAGATCGCCCCGGACCAGCAGCCCAGTCCGGCCACCGTGGTCCTGCCCCCCGACATCGGTTCGGCGGCGTTCGGCCTGGCCACGGCGGCGCTGCACCCGGCAGACGTGCTGTTCCGGGGCCTGCCCGCGATACCCGCGCACGAGGTGGACCACCCCGAGGCGGACGTTCTGAAGATCCTCGCCGACATGGGCCTGGAGATGACGCCCGACCCGGAGACCGGCATGGTCCGGGTCCGCCACGAGGGGACGCGGCTGAACCCCGTCCGGGTCGACTGCCGGGCCGTACCCGACATGCTGCCCGTGCTGTCCGTGCTCGGGGCGGTCGCCGACGGCACCACCGTGTTCGACAACATCGGCCATGTGCGGCTCAAGGAGTCCGACCGGGTCGCGGCGATGGCGCAGCTCAACCGGATGGGCGCGCGGCTCGAACAGCGCGGCGAGCAGTTACTCTGCCACGGCGTCGACCGGCTGACCGGGGCGAATCTCTCCTCGTACAACGACCACCGCGTGCTCATGTCGCTGGCCGCCGCGGGCTCGGTGGCCGAGGGCGAGACCCGGCTGACCTACCCGCACGCGTACCGCATCTCCTACCCGCGCTTCCTCGACGACATGAACGGCATCGGGCTGGACCTGTCGGTGGAGAAGACCCGCGGCGGGAACACCGGCCCGGCACCTTCCCGCCCGGCCGAATTCACCGAGCCCGCCCTCGCCGCCACCGTCCCGATCGGGGACCAGCTGCGCCGATGCGCCGACACCCGCCCCGACGACCCGGCCGTGTTCGACCCGGGCACCGACGGCGGACGGGGGCTGAGCTGGACGTGGCGCGAACTCGACGAACACGTCGACCGGATCGCGACGCTCCTGCTCGACCTCGGGGTGCGGCCCGGCGAGCCGGTCGCCTACCAGCTGCCGAACCAGGCCGAGTTCGTCGCGCTGGCCCTGGCCGTCGCCCGTATCGGAGCGGTCAGCTGCCCGCTGATGCCGATGCTGCGGCAGCGGGAGACGGCCTTCATGCTGCGCCGCTCCCGGGCCCGGGTGCTGGTCGTTCCGGCGAGCTTCCGCGGCCGCGACTATCCGGCCGAAGTGGCGGAGCTGCTCCGCGTGGACGACCCGCCCGCCCTCGAACACGTCCTGGTCATCGGCGGGAACGCGGTGCCGCGGGAAACGGCGGGACCGGTCTGGCACGACTTCGCCGACGCCGTACGCCGGGTGCCGGACCGCGACCGGATCGACGCCCGCCGCCCGGAGCCCGGCGCCCCGGCGCAGTTGCTGTTCACCTCCGGCACCTCCGGTGAGCCCAAGGGTGTGCTGCACCGGATGGACGCGCTGACCAGGGCCGCGGCCATGGAGATCCACCACCTCGGACTGACCGGCGAGGACCGGGTCTTCGTCCCGTCCCCGCTGGCGCACCAGACCGGCTTCCTCTACGGCATGTGGCTCGCGGTCCTGCGGGGCGTGCCGCTGATCCTGCAGCCGACGTGGGACGGCAAGACGGCCCTCGGCCTGCTGCGCGAGTACGGCGGCACGTTCGTCCAGGCCGCGACGCCGTTCCTCGGCGACCTGGTCGAGGCGGTCGAGGAGACCGGGGAGCCCCCGACCTCGCTGCGGATCTTCGTCGCCACCGGGGCGGCGGTGCCGCGCGCACTGGCCGAGCGGGCGACCGAGGTCCTGGGCGCGTCGGTCTGCGGCGCGTGGGGGACGACGGAGACATGCCTCGGCTCGCTGTCCGCGCCCGGCGACGAACCGGCGAAGATGTGGGGCACGGACGGCCGCGCGCTGGCGGGCATCCGCCTGCGCGTCACCGATGACACCGGCGCCGTGCTGCCCGCCGGACAGGAAGGCAACTTCGAGGTCTCCGGGCCGTGCATGTTCCTCGGGTACTACGACCGTCCCGAGTGGACGGCCGAGGCGCTGACCGCCGACGGCTGGTTCCGCAGCGGTGACCTCGCCGTCATCGACGAGTCCGGCTACGTGCGCATCAGCGGGCGGGTGAAGGACGTCGTCAACCGCGGCGGCGAGAAGGTGCCCGTGGGGGAGATCGAGCAGCTGCTGCACACCCACCCCGCGGTACGTGACGTGGCGATCGTGGCGATGCCCGATCCGCGGCTCGGGGAACGGGCCTGCGCGTACGTCGTGGCGGGCGAGGACTTCGACTTCCAGGAGATGCGGCGCTTCCTGGACGAACGGCTGGTCGCCAAGCCGTACTGGCCCGAACGGCTGGTGCGGATCGACCGGCTGCCCCGCAACCCGGCGGGCAAGGTGCAGAAGTTCCTTCTGCGCGAAGACATCCAGAAGCTGATGAGGAGTGGGGCGTGAGCATGGACGAGCAGGACTTCCGGCAACTGGCCACGGACATCGAGGAGTTCGTCCGCGGGCCCGGTGAGCGGTACGCGGAGGAGATCGAACGCACCCACAAGGTGCCCGCCGCGCTCAAGCAGGAGCTGCGCGACCGCGGCTACCTGCGGCTGGCCGCGCCCCAGGAGTACGGCGGCCTGGGCATCGAGTTCCCCCGGTTCCTGGAGCTGATGGAACTGTTCTCGATGTCGCACGCGTCGCTGCGCATGATCGTGCACGTCCACAACGGGGTGTGGCGGGCCATCGACCAGTTCGCCACCGACGAGCAGCGCAAGCAGTTCGTGCTGCCCCAGGTGTCGGCCGACGCCACCGTCGCGTTCACGCTCACCGAGCCCACCGCGGGCACCGGGGCCGACCTGCGGTGCAGCGTCGTACAGGAGGGTGACACCTACTTCCTGTCCGGGGAGAAGCACCTCATCACCTTCGGCGTCGAATGCGACTACTGGCTCCTGTTCGCCCGGCTGGAGGGGACCACGGGCAAGGACGGGACGGTCGCGCTGATGGTGCCGCGCGACGTATCCGGCGTCGACGTCAGGCCCATGTCGGAGACCATGGGCGTGCGGGGCACCGATCACGCGCATCTGGTCTTCGACCGGGCGCCGGTGCCGGTCGCGAACCGTCTCGGCGAGGTCGGCCGGGGCCTGGACGTGGCGCTGGGCGGCTTCCTCACGCCCAGCCGGATCTCGGTCGCCATGACCTGCGTCGGCCTCGCGCGCCGGGCCCAGGAGCTGGCCGTCGAGCACGCTCGGGGGCGTACGACGTTCGGCAAGCCGCTGGCCGCACGGCAGGCGATCTCCTTCGCGCTCGCCGAGAACGCCACCGACATCGAGGCCGCCCGTCAGCTCACCCTGCACGCGGCGCGGCAGTGGCAGGCCGGGGACGCGGCGGCCTTTGGGCTGTCCTCCATGGCCAAGCTGAACGCCGTCGACATGCTCACCCGGGTCACCGACAAGGCGCTCCAGGTCCACGGCGGCATCGGCTACTGGGAGTCCAGCCCGATCGAGCGCGTGTACCGCGACGCCCGGGCGCAGCGGTTCGAAGAGGGCACCAACGAGATTCAGAAGACCGTGATCGCACGGGACGTCCTGGGAGCGGATCGATGAGCGACAGCAAAGTCACCCTGATCACCGGAGCCTCCCGCGGCATCGGCCGCGAGCTGGCGATCCGCCTCGGGCGCGACGGCGGCAGCGTCGTCGTCAACTACAAGAAGAACGCCGAACTGGCCGAGGAGACCCGCAAGCTCGTCGAGCAGGCGGGCGGGCAGGCGATCACCGTGGCCGCCGACGTCGAGAACTCCGAGGACATCGACCGGCTCTTCGACGTCGCGGGCGAAGAGTACGGCCGGCTGGACCACTTCGTGAACAACGCGGCGGCCAGCGCGTTCAAGCCGCTCATGGATCTGAAGCTGCACCACATCGACCGCTCCTACGCGATGAACGTCCGGGCCTTCCTGCTCGGGGCGCAGCGCGCGGTGGGGCTGATGTCCGAGGGCGGCCGGATCGTCACGCTGTCGGGCTACGGCGGCACCCGCGCCTACATGACGTACGCCGCGCTGGGCTCGGCCAAGGCGGCCACCGAGGCCCTCGTCCGCTCCATGGCCGTCGAATGGGCCGGGCGGGGCATCAACGTCAACGCGGTCAGCGGCGGGCTCATCGACTCCGACTCGCTCGACTACTTCTACAACGTGCCCGGCATGGCCCCCATCGAGAAGGTGCTGTCGAAGATCCCCAAGGGGCGGCCGGGCACCGTGACGGAGATGGCGGAGACGGTGGCGTTCCTGCTGTCCCCGGGGGCGGAGTACATCACCGGCCAGACGATCGTCGTCGACGGCGGCCTGTCCGTGGCGGTGCCCCCGTACATCGAGGACATGACACCGCCGCTCACGCCATGACCACCGAGCGCTTCCGCCATGTCTTCCAGCCGTCGCGGATCGGCACGCTCACCCTGCCGCACCGCATCGTCATGGGCCCCATGCACCTGGGCCTGGAGGCCCGTGACGACGGCGGCGCCGCGCTGGCCGCGTTCTACACCGAGCGGGTACGGGGCGGCGCCGGGCTGATCGTCACCGGCGGCGCCGCGGTCAGCCGGGTGGGCGCGGCCGGCGCCGGTTACGGCGTGCTGCCCGACCCCGCCTTCCGGTCCCGGCTGGGCCGGGTCGCCGACGCGGTGCACGAGGCGGGCGGGCTGATCGCCCTGCAGCTGTTCCACGCGGGCCGGTATGCGAGCCCGAGCGCCGTCGGGCCGCACCCGGTGGCGCCGTCGGCGGTGTACAGCAGGGTCTCCCGGTGCACCCCGCAGGCGCTGACCGGGGCGGAGGTCGAGGCCACGCTCGCCGACTTCGCGAAAGGGGCCTCGTACGCCCGCCGACTGGGGTTCGACGGCGTCGAGGTGATGGGTTCGGAAGGCTATCTCGTCGACCAGTTCCTCTCCCCGCTGACCAACCTGCGCGACGACGGCTGGGGCGGCGACGCCGAGCGGCGGACCCGGTTCGGCGCGGAGCTGACGCGCCGGGTGCGCGCCGCGGTGGGGCCGGACTTCCCGGTGATCGTGCGGCTCACCGGCGCCGACTTCCTCGACGGCGGCAACAGCCCCGAGGACGTCGCCGGGTTCGCGCGGAAACTCGTCGCCGCGGGCGCCGACGCGCTCAACGTCGGCGTGGGCTGGCACGAGTCGCCGGTGCCCACCGTGCAGTCCGTGGTGCCGCCCGGGGTGTGGACGCCGATAGCCGAGACCCTGGCGCGCGCCGTGGCTCCCGTGCCCGTCATCACGGGCAACCGGGTCAACCGCCTGGAGCAGGCCGAGTCGATCCTCGCCGCCGGACAGGTGGCGCTGGTCTCGATGTCCCGGCCGTTCCTGGCCGATGCGGAGTTCGTCGCCAGGGCCCGGGACGACCGGCCGAGCGGCATCTGCATCGGCTGCAACCAGGCGTGCATCGATCGCTCCCTGTCCGATGCCGAGGTGAGCTGCCTGGTCAACCCGCGGGCCGCGCGGGAGCTGGAGTTCCCGCGCGTCCGCCCGCCCCGCCCGGCCCGGCCGCGGCGGATGGCGGTGATCGGCGGCGGACCGGCCGGTCTCCAAGCCGCCCGCACCCTCGCCGAGTCGGGGTGCCGGGTCGACCTGTACGAGGCGGAAGCCGAGCTGGGCGGCCAGTTCCGGCTCGCCTGCCGGGTTCCCGGCAAGGCCGACTACGCGGCCGCCGTCGGCCACCTCGGCGCGGAGCTGGCCCGGCTCGGCGTCACCGTGACCCCGGGCCACCGGATCACCGAGGCCGATCTCGGTCTCCTGCGGTCCTACGACGGCGTACTCGTCGCCACCGGGGTCCGGCCGCGCACGGTGCCGATCCCCGGGGCCGACCTGCCCCATGTCCTGCCCTACCCGGAGGCGTTCGCCCCCGGTGCGCTGGGCGAGCGGGTGGCGATCATCGGCGGCGGCGGGGTCGCCGTCGACCTCGCCCACTTCGCCGCCCACACCGAGGCCCGTACGGCCCGCCAGGCCGGACACCCCGCCGACGCGGCGGAGCGGTTCCGCCGCGAGTACGGGCTCGTGCCCGGCGCGGCGCCGGACCTGCCGACACCGGAACGGCGCATCACGATCCTGCACCGCGGTGAGCGCCTCGGTGCCGCGCTGGGACGGTCCAGCCGCTGGGTGGCGCTCGACGCGCTGCGCCGCCGGGGGGTGCGCACCGTGTTCGGGGTGAACTGCGCACGGATCACCGCCGAGGGCGTGCACACCGTCGACGCCGAGGGGAAGGAAGCCGTCGTGGCGGCGGACACGGTCGTCATCGCCGTGGGGCAGGAGCGCGAATCGGCCCTCGGCGGGCTGCTCCACCGGGCCGGGATCGACCATCGCGTGATCGGCGGCGCCCGCGTCACCAAGGGGCTGGACGCCGTGCTGGCCACCGCGGACGGTCTGGCCGCCGCGTCCGAGTACGCCATGAGCCCGCCGTGAGGCCCGGACCCTACGTCCCGCCGAGCGCGGAGGGCGCGAGGCGGGGCGTGCGGGCGGCGCCGGGCCGCCGCGGGTGCGGCAGCCCGGCCAGTACGTTCCCCAGGGGCTCCAGCGCCGCCGCGGCCTCGGCCAGCTTGTCCCGCAGCCAGATGTGCGCCGGGTCGGCGGTGTGGCGGTGATGCCAGTACATGGTGTGGATCAGCGGCGGCAGCTCCGCGTCCAGCCGCGCCGCACGCAGCCCGCACGCCGGTCCGATCAGCGAGAACAGCCGCGCCTGCGCCAGGGTCACCAGCCGCGTCCCGGCGACCACGTGCATCGCCACGGAGCAGTAACCCCCGGAGATGATGCGCCCGGCGCTCGTGGCGGGGGTTTCCGGGCCGGATTCCTGGAAGACCTGCGGGATGGCTTCCAGGTACCCGAGTCGCCGGAGTTCCTCGATGCCGACGATCTCACCGACGCGGTCGTTGTCCTTGTCGGCGATGACGAGCAACTCGTCGCTGAACAGATCCCGGTTCCGATAGCTGAGGATCTCCTTCGGCACGAGCGGACTCGGCGCCACCAGCAGATCGCACTCGGCACGCCGCACCAACGGCACGATGCCGTCGCGTGGCGCGACGATGTTCAGCCGCAGCCGCGGCGCTTCCTCCGCGATCGTCTGCAGAAAGGGCTTCAGCAGGACGATGGAGAGGTAATCGCTGGCGACGACGGTGAACGTGCGGTCGAGAAGGCCCGGATCGAAGGAGGACGTGGTGTCCATCACCGCGTGAATGGACTCGATCGCCCTGGTCACCGGCCCCCGCAGAGACGCCCCCAGCGGGGTCAGGGCCATCTTGCGGCCATCGCGCACGAGCAGCGGATCGCCGAAGTGCTTGCGCAGCTTCGCCAGCGACGCGCTCATGGCGGGCTGCCCCACCATGGTCCGCTCGGCGGCACGCGTCACGTTCGCCTCGGTCAGGAGGGCGTGCAGGGGAATCATGAGGTTGATGTCGATTTTGCGCCGTAGCAGCGAAGACGCCTCGTCCGCGCCCGACACCGATTCCGCGGCGGACGGCATGGAACCACCCTCGCTTGCCCCGAACGTTTGCTGCCGCATCATTCTCCGTAAGTGAACCCGAGCTCCTGCCCCCTACAGCATTAAGCGGGCACAGTCCCTAGCAAGTTCCTTACTTTCCTTCCCTCGGCCCATCCGCGGCGGTGGCGAGGCGGTCCACCACGGCCTGGTAGTGGGTCAGGCCGTGGTCGACCCATTGCTGGGCGCTCTCGCGCGCCGTCCTGCCGTAGGTGCCGGGACGGTCGCGCACACCGTGGGCCAGCATCAGGTCGACCAGCTCGACGAGCTGGTCACTGGAGAGCTCGTGCTCGTAGTAGCCGGTGCCGGTGAGCAGGGCGTCCAAGGGGTGGTCGTACGGCGCGTCCGTGGTGAGCAGGAAGCGGACCTGGTGGTGCAGCACGCGCAGCGAGGTCTCGTCGCGGTACGGGAGCCTCGCGACGAGCGAGTCCACGCGGGTGTCCGCGAGTTCGCGGCTGACGGCTCCCCGGTTCAGCAGCAGGCGGATCTGCCGCTCCGGGTAGGGGGCCGAACGGATGGCCAGGTCGAGCAGGGTCTGGCCGGCGGTGTTCACGGCGTTGAGGTCGGCGCCCGCGTTGAGCAGGGACCACAGGATGGTCCAGTGGTCATCGTCGTCGACCCGGCCGGCGGTGGGGTGGGGGCAGCCCGTGCGGGCGACGGTGGCGAAGTGGGGGGAGTTGCCGAAGGCGGACTGGGCGCGCGGATCGGCACCCGCCGCCAGCAGCGCGCTGACGGCCGCGGGCGTACGCGCCGCCACGGCGTGGTGCAGCGGCGTCGTGCCGTACTCGTCCAGGGTGCCCACGTCGGCCCTGTCGCCGAGCGCGGCCCGCAGCGCGGCCGGGTCCCCGGCGGCCGCCGACCGCAGCAGGGCGCGCCCGGCCGGATCCGGCGTACCGCGGGGCGGCAGTTCGAGGATCGCGTACGCCTCCTCCTGGTGCGGCGGGGCGGCGCTGGCATGCAGCACGAACCGTGCTCCGGGGAGCAACGTCGCCACATGGCCCAGGTAGCCGTCCTTCTCGAACCCCTCGGTCAGGAAGTCCATCGGGCCGAGGACGCCGCAGAGCAACTGGGCTACGGAACGGCGCCGCGGGTCCCGTAGACCTTGGAGGAGGGCGACCCATGCGCCCCTGTCCTCGCCCACCGCTTCCGCGCCGAACCCGGCGGCCTCCTCCGCCCACTCCTCCTGGTCGAGTTCCGTCAGCGACTCATCGTCGGGGAGTTCGTCTCCGAGGAGGTCCAGCGCCTCGTAGACGGAGGTTGCGACACCGACGAGGGCGAAGGAGGGGCCCTCCTCGTCTTCCTCGTCCTCTTCGTCGTCCGCTTCCTCCGGGGCCGGGGCGCCGAAGAGTTCCGCGAGGTCCGCGGCGTCGAAGCTCAGCTCGTCGGGGTCGTACCGCACCACCGCGTAGCGCCCGCCGGTCAGCTCCTCCCGAAGCTCTCCCGACTCGGCCTCCACCAGGCACCGCAACAGCTCATCGAGATCCATGGCCGGGATTCTCACAGGCGGGTGTGACACGGGGCCCCGAGGTGCGGTAGCCGCGCGAAGGGTTGACCGGCGGCGGAGCGGCCCTTACTGTCCTCCCACCCTCCCCGGTATATCGATTAACCAATCCGTTAACCGCCCTGGTTGGAGACATCCGTTGTGCGCTCACGCTTGAGTCGGCGCGGCTTTCTCGCCGCCGGGTCCGGACTTGCCACCGCGACCGCCCTGCCCGCCCTGTCCGGCTGCTCCGCGCTGGCCGCCGAGGATTCCGACCCCCATACGCTCGTGATCCACAGCCAGCTGGGCACCACCGCGCCGGGCTCCCCGACCTATCTGGCCGCCCTGCGGCGCTTCCGGGCGGAGAACCCCGGTCTGAAGGTCAAGAACCTCGTCAACGGCGACGATCTCGCCCAGGTCTACGAGACCTCGCGGCTGGCCCGTAAGGAGCCGGACGTCGTCATGGTCAACCTGTACGACAAGACCCTGGCCTGGACGGATGTGGGCGCCACGGTCGACGTCGAGGGGTATCTGGACGACTGGGGGCTGCGGGAGCGCGTGCTGCCCGTGGCGCTCAACTCGTGGACCGACGGCAAGGGGCGGCTGCGGGCCTTCCCGTACTTCGCCACCAACTGGCCGATCGCCTACAACACCGCGCTGCTGGAGCGGGCCGGGGTGGACGAGATCCCCCGTACCGGCGACGCGCTCATCGGCGCCGCGCGGAAGCTGCGCGCCAAGGGCATCGGCCCGGTGACCGTGGGGGGCAACGACTGGACCGGGCAGAAGCTGCTGGCGCAGATCATTCAGACCTTCCTCACCGAGAAGGAGGCCGAGCACGTCTTCGCCACCGGGGACTTCAGCGGGAGCCGGGGCGCGCGGCAGGGGATCGACTACTTCGTGGAGCTGCGGGACGCCGGTGTCTTTGTCGACAAGGCGCAGGGGCTCACCTCGGACTCGATGACCACCCAGTTCAACACCGGTTCCGCGGCGATCGAATCCGCGATGTCCTCGGCGCTGGCCGAGGTGCCGGAGAAGGTGGCGCGCCGGACCGAGGTGGGCGGCTGGCCGCTCGCGCCGGGCGCGGCCCACGACAGGCCCACGATCCTGCGCACGTACACCCTGATCGGCTTCTGGATCAGCCCGAACGGCACCAAGAAGATCGAGGCCGTCGAGAAGTTCGTGCGCTTCATGTACCGGCCCGACACCGTGGCGCGGTTCATCACCGAGAGCGGCCGGGACATGGCCCTGCGGACCGACACGGTGAGCACCGGCTTCCCGCTGGTGGCCGCGGCGCAGCGGCTCGGCGGCCGGGTGAGCCAGGCGCTGCTGCCGGACGTGTACGTCCCGCCCGCCGCGACCCAGCCGCTCATCACCGCGACGAGCACGTCCTTCACCCGCGGGACCGGCGCCGCCAAGGTGCGCGCCGCCCTCGAAGCCGCGTACCGAAGCGCGTAGGCCCCGCCCCATGCGACCTCCACCCGAACCCCCGGGAGTCACCCCATGACGACGCTGACGCCCACCCGGGGCGGAACCGCCTCCCGGCGCCCGGTCCCGTCCCCGTCCGCACCGCGCCGGGTGCGCGAGGGCGGCACGATCCTCGCCGTACCTGCCCTGGTCTGGTATCTGGTCTTCATGGTCGGCCCGATGGCCGCCATCTTCGTCGTCGCCGCCCTCCACTGGCCCGGGATGCTGCAGCCGGTCACGTTCGCCGGGCTCGGCAACGTCCGTACCGTCTGGGGCGATCCGGTGTTCTGGGAGGCGGTGCGCAACACGGCCGTGCAGCTGGCCGTGGCGCTGCCGGTGATGATCGGTTGCGCGTACATGCTGGGCTACTACGTGGCGCAGCGGCCGCCGGGGCACCGGGTGATCCGGTATCTGCTGTTCGTCCCGGGGCTGATCTCCACCCCCGCCAAGGCGATGGTGTTCTACGCCGCCCTCTCCCCGGACGGCCTGGTCAACGGGGCGCTCAAGGCGATGGGTCTGGCGTCGCTGACCGATGCGTGGCTCGCCTCGCCGTCGACGGCGCTCGGCTGTCTGATCGCGCTGGACCTGTGGAGCGGCATCGGCTTCACGGCCGTCCTGTTCGCCGCCCGCCTCTCCAGCGTGCCGGACGAGGTCGGCGAGGCCGCGCAGCTGGACGGCGCCGGGCACTGGCGGACCATGTGGCGCGTCCACTTCCCGGTGATCCGCGACTACGTGGGCGTGGTGACCATGCTCCAGTTCCTGTGGACCCTCTTCGGCTCCGCCCAGCACGTGCTGCTGCTCACCCAGGGCGGCCCCGGCGCCTCGTCCACGACGCTCTCCTTCCTCGTCTACCAGAAGGCGTTCATCGCGGCCGACCTCGGCTACAGCCAGACCGTGGGCGTGTTCCTCTTCCTGACCGGACTCGTCGGCCTCCTGCTCATCCGCCGCACGTTCCGCCAGAACTACTGATCGGAGCCGCTCACCATGAAGCTCGGCAAGTCCTGGCTGCCCGCCCACATCCTGGTGTGGACCTATGTGGTGCTGCTGGTCGTCCCGCTCTACTACTTCCTCGCCTCCGCCTTCAAGAGCAACGAGGAGATCTTCGCCAGCCCCTTCGCACCGCCGTCGTCGCTGGACCCGGGCAACTTCTCCACCGCCTTCCACCGCGCCGATCTGGGGCTCGCGGTCGTCAACTCCGGCCTGGTGACCGGGCTTTCGCTGGTCCTCACGCTGGGTCTCGCCATCCCCGCGGCGTTCGCGCTGGCCCGGTCCACGGGGCGGCTGGCGTCGGCGCTGGAGAAGGTGTTCTCGCTCGGTTTCCTCATCCCCACCTTCGCCGCGCTCTTCCCGACCTTCCTGCTGGCCGCGGCGACCGGGCTGTTCCACACGCGCACCTTCATGGTGCTGTTCCTCCCGGCCACGGCGATGCCCCTGTCGGTGGTGATCCTGGTGCAGTTCATGCGGACCGTGCCCGGGGAGATGGAGGAGGCCGCCCGGATCGACGGCGCCTCCACCTTCGCCGTGCTGCGCCACGTCTACACGCCGATGTGCCTGCCGGGGATCGCGACGGTGCTGCTGCTGAACTTCCTGACCTTCTGGAACGAGTACCTGTACTCGCTCGTCATCATCGGCCCCGACCCCGCCCAGCGCACCGTCCAGGTGGCGCTGCCCACCCTCAAGGCGATCACGGGAACGGATTACGGTGTGCTGACCGCGGGGACGATCCTCACCCTCGTACCGGTGTGGATCGTCTACACGGTGCTGCAGAAGCGCATGCAGCGGGCGCTCATCAGCGGGGCGGTGAAGATGTGAGCACGGTGCCCGACCAGCGAGTCCAGGGACGGCGGCCCACCATCAAGGCCGTCGCCGCCGTCGCGGGTGTGTCGACCGCCGCGGTGTCCCAGGCGTTCAACAACAAGGGGCGGCTCTCCGAGGCCACCAGGCGCCGCATCCTGGACGCCGCCGTGGACCTCGGCTGGTCGCCGAGCGCCCCGGCCGCCGCGCTGCGCAGCGCCCGTACCCGCACGCTCGCCCTCGTCGTCCGCCGCCCCACCGACGTCCTCGGCGCCGACCCGCACTTCAGCGAGCTGATCACCGGCATCGAGGGCGAGCTTGCGCCGCGCGGCTACGGGCTGCTCCTCCATCTGGTCACCGATGTCGACGAGGAGAGCGCGCTGTACGCACGCCTGGCGGCGGAGGGCCGCGTCGACGGTGCCGTACTCACCGACGCGCGCACCGACGACCCCCGGCCCGCGCTGCTGACCCGGCTCGGCCTGCCCGCGGTCATGCTCGGCGCGACCGACCCCGACGCGCCCGTGCCGGGCGTGGGGCTGGGACACCAGGGCGCGGGCGTGGGCGAGGTGGTCGGCCATCTGCTGGAGCTGGGCCACCGGCGCATCGCCTACGTGGCGGGCCCGGCCGAACTCCAGCACACCCGGCTGCGCCGCCGCCACTTCGAGGAGGGCCTGCGCACCGCGGGCCTCCGGCCCTTCGCCGTGCTGCACACGGACTTCTCCGAAGGCGCGGCCATCGCCGCCACCGAAGCGCTGCTGGACGCCGCGGACCCGCCCACGGCGATCGTGTACGCCAACGACTCCATGGCGGTGTGCGGCATCGGCGCCGCACAGCGCACCGGGCTGCGGGTCCCGGCCGACCTGTCCGTCGTCGGCTACGACAACCTGCCGATCGGCCGCTGGCTGCATCCGCGCCTGACCACCGTCGACCAGCAGGTGCGGCAGGTCGGCGCGGCCGCCGCGCGGCTGCTGCTGGCCCGCTGCGGCGAGGACACCGGGGACACCCGGCTGGATGGGCGGCCCCGCCTCGTCGCCCGCGACTCCACCGGCCCCGCTCCTCCCTGACCCGCCGCGCACGCCCTCGTACGACCCGACGCGACAGAAGAGAGCCCATGCGACGCCACAGCGCCCAGCTCACCCACCACCCCGCCGTCCTGCCCTGGCTCGGCGCCAACTTCTGGTCCCGCACCGGCGGGCCCCTGATGTGGCGGTCCTACGATCCCAAGACGGTGCGCGAGGAGCTGGGGGTGCTGCGCGAGCACGGTCTGAACATGACCCGCTCCTTCTTCTACTGGCCCGACTTCCACCCCGAACCGCACCGGGTCGACGAGGAGTTGTGCGCGCGCTTCCGCGACTTCCTGGACGCGCACACCGAAGCGGGCATGGGGACCATCCCGACCTTCATCGTCGGCCACATGTCCGGGGAGAACTGGGATCCGGCCTGGCGCGGCGGCCGCGATCTGTACGAGGACGTGTGGATGGTCGGCCGCCAGGCGTGGTTCGTGTCGCAGATGACCCGCCGCTTCAAGGACCACCCCGCGGTCACGGGCTGGCTGATCACCAATGAGATGCCGGGCTACGGCCGCGTCTACCAGGTGGATCCGCCGTCCAGTGAGGTCGTGACCGCCTGGGCCCAGGCCATGTGCAACGCGGTGCGGGCGGCGGGCGGAACCCAGCCGGTCTCCCTCGGGGACGGCGCGTGGGGCATCGAGGTGACCGGCCGGGACAACGGCTTCTCGCTGCGCGACACCGCCGAGTACGTGGACTTCGTCGGCCCGCACGTCTACCGCTCCGACACCGACCGGGTGCGCCAGCACCACCGCGCCGCGTTCGAATGCGAGCTGGCCGCGGTGACCGGCGCGCCCGTCGTGCTGGAGGAGTTCGGGCTGTCGACCGACACCGTCTCCGCCGAGAACGCCGCCGTGTACTACCGCCAGACGCTGCACAACTCCCTCCTCGGCGGCGCCACCGGCTGGATCGCCTGGAACAACACCGACTACGACGACCTGTGGGACCAGTCCCCGTACGACCACCACCCCTTCGAGATGCACTTCGGCATCACCGACTCCACCGGCGCCCCCAAGACCCCGCTGCTCGAACTCCGGGCGTTCGCAGAGGTGCTGGGGCGGGTGGACCACCCGCGGTGCCGCCGCGCGGACGCGGGCGCGGCGCTGGTGGTGCCCGCGTTCCTGGAGCGCGGCTACCCCTACAGCCGCCCCGCCGACCGGCCGCTCATCTTCACCTCGCTCCATCAGGCGTACGCCGCCGCGCGCGCCGCCGACCTGCCGGTGGGCCTCACCCGCGAGGCGGACGGCCTCGACGGCGACGTCGCGCTGTATCTGCTGCCCTCGACGCGCCAGCTGACCACCCGCACCCGGCGCGCCCTGGAGCGGCGGGCCCGCGACGGCGCCACCGTGTATCTGTCCTTCTGCTCCGGTGAGCACCCGGGCACCCGCGGCCCCTGGTTCGACGGGCTGGACGCGCTGTTCGGCGTCGAGCTGCAGCTGTCGTACGGGGTGGCGGAGCCGATCGAGGACGACACCCTGGACCTGACCTTCACCGAGGACTTCGGCCCGCTGGCGAAGGGGGAGACGCTGCGGTTCCCCGTCGCGGGCAACGAGGACTCCCGCGCCTACCTCCCCGTCGTCCCCCAGGGCGCCCGCGTGGTCGCCACCGACGCACACGGCCGCCCCGCGCTCCTGGTCCACGAGACCGGCCGCGGCCGCACCGTGCTGGCCACGTACCCGCTGGAGCACATGGCGGCGCGTACCGCCCGCGTCAATCCCGAGCAGACGCACCGGCTGTACGCGGCGCTCGCCGAACTCGCCGGTGCCGCCCGCGCGGTGACGGTCGACACCCCGTACGTCGGCGCCGATGTGCTGGTCCACGAGGACGGGCGGCGGTTCGTGTGGCTGGTCAGCCAGTCGGCGCAGGCCCTGACGGTACGCCCGGTCGCGGACGGCGAACTGCGCGACCTCGTGACGGGCGAGCCGGTCACGGACATCAGGCTGGACGCGTACGGCGTACGGGTCCTGGAGCTGGTCTGACCCGCGCCTAGGGGGCGACGGGATAGTCGGTGTAGCCGGTCTCCCCGCCCACGTACATCAGGTACCGGTTCCGGACCGGGTTGACGGCGCCGCCGCCGCGCAGCCGTTCGACCAGGTCGGGGTTGGCGAGGAACGGGCGGCCGAGGGCGATGAGGTCCGCACCGGCGGCGAGCAGGCGGTCGGCCGCGTGCCTGCCGCCGTCGTCGGGAATCCGGTCGGCGGGCAGGACGGGGTTGGCGATGAGCGTCCCCGCCCACCGCTCGCGGATGTCCCGGTAGACGGGGGAGTCCGGGTCGGCGAAGCCGAGGTGCAGATACGCCAGCCCGCGGTCGGCCAGGGCCGGGACGAGCGCCGCGTACAGCGCGCCGGTCTCCTCGCCCTCCTCGATGCCGTTGACGGTGTTCCCGGGGGAGACGCGCAAGCCCGTCCGCTCGGGGCCGATCTCGGCGGCCACCGCCTCGACGACCTCGACGGTGAAGCGGATGCGGCGGTCGACGCCGCCGCCGTAGGCGTCGGTGCGCAGGTTGGTGTTCGGGGCGAGGAACTGGTGGAGGAGGTAGCCGTTGGCGCTGTGCACCTCGACCCCGGCGAAGCCCGCCTCCACGGCATGGCGGGCGGCGGCCGCGAAGTCGGCCACGGTGGCGCGGATGTCGTCGGCCGTCATCTCGCGCGGGGTGACCGCGGGTTGCTTCCCGGTGGGGGTGTGGAGCGGTTCGGGGAGCGGGACCGGGGAGGGCGCGAGCGGGGTGAGGCCGCTGGTGTCGGGGTGGCCGATCCGGCCACCGTGCTGGAGCTGGAGGAACATGGGCCCGCCGCCCGCGGCGCGCACCGCGTCGGTGACCCGACGCCATCCGGCCAGGTGCGCGGCGTTGTGGAGGGCGGCGATGTCCGGGTAGGTCTGGCCCACCGCGTTGGGCGTGGCGGCCTCGGCGACGATGAGGCCCGCGGAGGCGCGCTGGGCGTAGTAGGTGGCCATGAGGGGCGTCGGAACACCGTCCGCGGTGGCGCGATTGCGCGTCATCGGCGCCATGACCAGGCGGTTGGCGAGGTGCAGCGGGCCGAGGCGGGCCGGGGCGAAGAGGTCCGGGGCGGGGTGTGTGTCCTTCATGCCCGCCAAGCTAGGAGTTAACATCGGTGTCAGATTCAACCGCGAAGGCTGTGAGGTGCGTCATGCGGATCGGGGAGCTGGCCAGGCGTACCGGGGTGAGCGAGCGGTCCCTGCGCTACTACGAGGAGCAGGGGCTGCTGACCGCGGAGCGCACCCCCGGCGGGCACCGCGACTACACCGAGGGCGCGGCCGACCGCGTGGCCCGCATCCAGGAGCTGTACGCGGCCGGGCTGTGCAGCTCCAAGATCGCCCAGCTGCTTCCGTGCATGCGTGACGAGGACGGCGGCCCCTCCGCCACCGCCGACGCCCGCCTGGTCACCGACCTCCTGGTGGAGCGCGACCGCATCGACCGGATGATCGGGGACCTCCAGCGCTCCCGGGCGACCCTGGGCGAGGTCATCGACGCGGCCGCGGCCCGCACGCAGCACCCGCCGCGCGACTGACCCCCGTACGACTGACCCCCGTACGACTGACCCCTGTACGACTGGCCGGTGCGACCGATCAGTCGAGGCAGAACTCGTTACCTTCCGGATCGGCCATCACGAGGTGGCCGGTGCCGAGCGGGGGAGCGGGCTCATGGCGCTCCAGCCGGGTGGCGCCGTACGAGACGAGCCGTTCGGCCTCCGCCTCCAGAGCCGCCATCCGCGCGTCGCCCGCCAGCCCGGGCGCGGCCCGTACGTCGAGGTGCACCCGGTTCTTGGCCCGCTTGCCCTCCGGCACCCGCTGGAAGAACAGCCGCGGCCCGGAGCCGTCGGGGTCGAGCAGCGCCGAGGCGTCGCCGCGTCTCCCGGGCGGCACGCCCATCGCCTCCAGCGCCTGGTCCCACGACTCGAAGCCCTCGGGCGGGTCCTGCACCTGGTATCCCATGGCCTCGGCCCAGAACGCGGCCAGCGCGGCCGGGTCGGCGCAGTCGAAGGTGATCTGAACGTCGCGGGCCATGTCAGCTCGCCTCCCGTCGGCTCCGGTGGGTATGCAGGTAGAGGTCGCGGAGCAGGCACACCTCGGACAGATGGTGGATCATCTCGCGGTTGATGTGCAGCACGAGCGCAGCCATCGGATGGTCGGCGTACGGCCCCTCCGCCTTCCCGCAGGGCCGGGCCAGCCCCGCTTCGCCGAGCGACTCGACCCCGGCCTGCCACGTGGCGTACTCCGCGTCGAGCTGGGCCAGCGCCTCGGCCGCGGTCGCGGCGTACGAAAACGACTGGTAGTCGGTCGGCGTACGGCCGAAGTGCGAGGCGCTGCGCATCGCCAGCACGCCGACGATCACATGCCCGAGGCGCCAGGCGATCGTCGGGAACGGCGGCGGGTCGGGCTCCGGCATCGCGAAGTCGATGGTCATCGCGCCGGATCCGGCTTGCACGGGTGCGGTGCCGGTGCCGCGCGGGCGCACGTTCCAGCAGTCGGGCACCGGCTCCCAGAAGTACTCGTCGTCGGTGAGTCCTTCGAGCCGGTCGCGCAGCTGGTGGGTCCAGTGCCAGTCGAGCTGGTCCCGCAGCAGGGGGTTCCACGTCTGATTCCACGTCTGGTCGGTCATGAGTGCAGCTTGGCGCAGATAGCGGACAGGATCGTTCCGTGATCGGTGGAAGGATGAACGTATGACCGTCGAGGGGACCACCGAACGGGTGCTGCGGCTGCTGGCGCTGCTCCAGCGCCGGACGTCGTGGACCGCCGCCGAACTCGCCGCCGAGCTGGCCGTCACCGACCGCTCGGTGCGCCGCGACGTGGAGCGGCTGCGCGCGCTCGGCTACCCCGTCCACGCGACGGCGGGCGTCGGCGGCGGCTACCAGCTCGGCGCGGGCACCCGGCTGCCGCCGCTGCTCCTCGACGACGAGGAGGCCATCGCGACGGCGGTGTCCCTGCGGCTGGCCTCCGGCGGCACGGTCGCCGGGGCGGGCGAGGCGGCGCTGCGGGCGCTCGCCAAGCTCGACCAGGTGATGCCGCCCCGGCTGCGCGCCGAGGTGCGGGCGGTGCACGGCGCCACCGAGACCCTGGTCGGCCCCGGCGTGGAGATCGACGCGGAGCTGCTGGTGACCCTCGCGCGGGCCTGCCGCGACGCCGTGCGGGTGCGGTTCCGGTACGTCGCCCGCGGCGGCGACGAGCGCGAGCGCACGGTCGAGCCGGTACGGATGGTCACCACCGGCCGCCGCTGGTACCTGATGGCCTGGGACACCGACCGCGACGACTGGCGCACCTTCCGGCTGGACCGGATGCGCGAGGTGGCGGCGACGACGTGGCGCTTCCGGGCGAGGGAGCATCCGGACCCGGTGGCCTACGTACAGCAGTCCGTGACCGGGGCGCCGTACCGGTACGTCGCCCGGGTGCGGCTGCACGCCCCGCCCGACCGGGTGCGGGAGCTGGTGCCGCCCCAGGTGGGCCGCGTCGAGGACGACCACGACGAGGGGTGGTGCGTGCTGGTCGCGGGCGGCGACGATCTGGACTGGCTCGCCGTCCACGTGGCCCGGCTGGGCTTCGAGGCGGAGGTGCTGGACCCCCCGGAACTGCGCGAGGCCGCCGCCCGCCTGGCCCACCGCATAGCGTCGATGGCCGAGCCGCTCTGACGGCCCGGGCGCCCCCACCGCCCCCCACCGGCTCCGCCCGCGGGACGGTCCGGGACATGAGCCGTGGCCCGGGGGCCAAAAAAGCGCGGCCGCCGCAAGGTGGCTGCGCTATCGTGGGGGCGTCCTGTTGTCTCCGATAGAGGTGGACGTTGCGCATCTGAGGTTCGCGATCATCACGCGGTACGGCGTTGCCGTACGCGTGGCTGCGACCTCGGTGCATCAGCCGTCCCTCATCCGACAGGCCCCGCACCCCCGCGCCCCTCCCGGCTTGGCCGCCGCGTGGTGCTCGCATACGACGCCCTGATCCCAGCGCTGACGACTGCGAGAATCACCATGACCCAACCCACCGCCACCCCCGGCGGCGCCACCGCCGTGACCTGCTCCAACCTCTCCTTCCAGTGGCCCGACGGCACCGCACTCTTCGACGGGCTGTCCCTCACCGTCGGCCGGGGCCGCACCGGGCTCGTCGGTACCAACGGCACCGGAAAATCCACCCTGTTGCGGCTGCTGGCCGGTCAACTCCACCCCGTACGCGGGTCGGTGACCATCGGTGGCAGCCTCGCCTACCTGCCGCAGAACATCACGCTCGACACCGCACTCCGCGTCGACCGCGCGCTCGGCATCGCCGAGCGGCGTGCCGCGCTGCGGGCCATCGAGTCCGGGGACGTCGGCACGGAACACTTCGAGACGGTCGGCGACGACTGGGACGTCGAGGAACGGGCGCTGGCGACACTCGGCTCGCTCGGGCTCGGCGGCCTCGGACTCGACCGCACCGTGGGCGAGATGTCCGGCGGGGAGACCGTACTGCTCCGGCTGGCCGCACTGCTGCTGGAGCGCCCCGATGTGCTGCTGCTCGACGAGCCGACCAACAACCTCGACCTGTTCGCGCGCCGCAGGCTCTACGACGCCGTCGACTCCTGGCGCTCCGGCGTGCTGATCGTCGTCAGCCACGACCGTGAGCTGCTGGAACGGGTGGACCGCATCGCCGAGCTGCGGTCCGGGGAGGTCAACTGGTACGGGGGCGGTTGGTCCGCGTACCAGGAGGCGCTGGCCGTCCAGCAGGAGGCGGCCGGGCGCATGCTGCGGGCCGCCGAGGCGGACGTCCGCAAGCAGAAGCGCGAAATGGAGGAGAACCAGATCAAGCTGGCCCGCCGGGAGCGGCGCGGCAAGAAGATGGAGGCCGAGCGGCGCGTCCCGCGCATCGTCGCGGGCAACCGCAAACGCGCGGCGCAGGAGTCGGCGGCGGGGCTCCGCGGTGTGCACGAGGACCGGCTGCGGGAGGCGCGCGAGCGGCGCGAGGAGGCCGCGGACGCGGTCCGCGAGGACGCCGAGATCCGGGTGGACCTGCCGCATACGGCCGTCCCCGCGGGCCGTACGGTGCTGAGCCTGAGCGAGCTGCGCCCCCGCTTCGGGCGGCTGCGCGGCGGCGACCTCCGGGTGCACGGCCCCGAACGCGTCGCGCTGGTCGGCCGCAACGGGGCCGGGAAGACGACGCTGCTGCGCACCCTGGCCGGGGAGCTGGCCCCGCTGTCCGGCGAGGCCAGGGCCTTCGTACCGCTGCGGTTCCTGCCGCAGCGGCTGGACGTGCTGGACGACGGGCTGAGTGTCGCGGCGAACGTGGCCCGCAGGGCGCCCGGCGTCAGCGACAACCACATCCGCTCCCAGCTCGCCCGGTTCCTGTTCAAGGGGGCGCGCGCCGAACAGTCGGCGGGCACCCTCTCCGGCGGTGAGCGCTTCCGGGCCGCCCTCGCGGCCACCATGCTCGCCGCCCCGGCCCCGCAGCTGCTGATGCTGGACGAGCCGACCAACAACCTCGATCTGGCCAGCGTGCGCCAGCTGACCAGCGCGCTCGCCTCCTACCGGGGCGCGCTGCTGATCGCCGGTCACGACCTGCCGTTCCTGGAGTCCGTCGGCATCACCCGCTGGCTGCTCGTCGGCGAGGAGCTTCAGGAGACATCCGCCGAGGAGGTGACCGCACTGCTGGAAGCGACAGAGGCGACAGAGGGGCCGGAAGAAGAGCCCGCGTGACGGTCACGTGCCCTCGTTGCCGCGCAGTTCCTCCACCGCGGTACGGGCGGCGGCGCCGATGACCGCGTCGGCGCGGGGCAGCCGGGCGTCGGCGCGCGCCGCCTGGGTGAACACCACGGCGGTGTACGCGCTGCCGTCGGCGAGTTCGACCACACCGGCCTCGTGGCGCATCGACCCGAACGTCCCGGTCTTCCCCGACACCCTCACATCGTCGTACGGAAACCCGGAGGCGAGCCGGTGCGTCCACGGCTGCTTGCCCATGGCGTCGCGCATGAACGCGCAGGCGTCGGCGGTGGCGGCCCGGCCGGTCCAGATGGCCCGCAGCAGCCGGGCCATGTCCGCGGGCGTGGCGGAAGCCTTGAGGATCGGGTCGTAGACGGCGGGGGAGACCGTGGTGTCGTTGTCCGCGAGGCGTGCCATCGCCGCGCTCAGCGACTCCGCCCCGGTCTCCGCCACCAGCCGCGCGAAGGTGGTGGCCACACCGCCGTGGATGCGGGTGTCCGGCATGCCGAGGTCCCGGCACACCTCGTCGACCGCCGCGGTGCCGACCCGGCGCAGCAGCGCGTCGGCGGCGGTGTTGTCGGAGACGCTCATCATGAGGGCGACCAGGTCGCGCAGGGAGAGGGTGATGTCGTCCCGCAGGATGGAGATGCCGGTGGGACCGGGCATCCGGTCCGACGGGCCGAGCGTCATCCGCTCGCACGGATCGAGCGTCCCGGCGTCCACGAGCCGCCAGAACGCGACCATCAGCGGCACCTTGTAGACGGATCCCACGGGCACCGCTTCGTCGGGGTCGATCGTCACGCATGCCTCGGGGCGACGCAGATCGGCCACATGCAGCCAGCCCCGGACCCCGGCGTCGGCGAACATGCCGCGGAGGGTGCGCTGCGCCCGGGCCTCCCACGCCTTGGCCCCGCCGCTCATCGCGACGCTCCGGTGTGCGCGGCCCGCCCGGACGCCGTCTCCCCGGCCGCCGCCTGCCCGGCCGCCGCCTCAAGCGACGCCGCTTGGAGGGACAGCGCCTCCACCAGCAGCCGCGCCGTCCGCGCGGTCCCTTCGCCGTCCGGCTGCCGGGCGTCCCACACCACCCGCAACCGCAGCGGCAGCGGCGGGTCGACGGCCCGGGTGCGCTCGATGCCGTCGGCGGTCAGCGTGTGGTCGGCCGTGACCAGCACCGCCTGACCCGCCGCCACCAGGGCGAACCCGGCGCGTTCGTCGGAGACCACGACGGTCTCCACGCGCCGCCCCCGGCTGGCCAGGGTGTCCACGAACAGGTCGTACGCCGCCGGAGCCTCCTCCCGCGGACGTACGGCCACGGGCAGCCCCGCGGAGTGTTCGGCGGGCGTGAGCACCCAGGTCGGGAAGAGCACCACCCGGCCCGCCGCCAGGCCGTGCAGCACCGCCGGATGCTGCACCACCGCGACGTCGAGCCGCCCCGCCGCGGTCTCCGACAGCAGCGTCGCGGTCGGTGCCGTCACCACTGCGATACGGCCGCGCTCTCCGGCCCGGACCGGCGCGGAGGCCACGGCCGCCGCGACCCACGGCGGCACCTCGGGGGCCAGCCCGAGCCGCAGCCGCCGCCCGTCGGCCCGTTCGCGGGCCCCGGCCTCCCGCAGCTCCGCCAGCGCGGCCAGCGCGCGGCGGGCGTGGGGCAGCAGCAGGGTCCCCTCGTCGGTGAGGGCCACGCCCCGGTTGCGGTCGAAGAGGCGTACGCCCAGCAGCGCTTCCAGCCGGCGGAGCCCCTGCGACAGCGGTGGCTGAGTGATGCCCACGCGCTGCGCGGCGGCGCCGAAATGCTGCTCCTCCGCCAGCGCGACGAAGATTTCCAAGTGCCGTTCGGTCAGCAACGAACCCCCCTGACATGCGCGGATATCCAGAGGGAATCGCGCGGAAGCCGAGAGTGTATTCGACACGCCGATGAGCGGCGGTCTTCACTGACCGCGTGCGAGACCAGCACGCCCCACACGAGATGAGGACTGCCCGTGCGCATCACCACACCCCCCGCCCCGTCCCGCCGGAAGGTGCTGGCCCTGGGCGCCGGTACGGCGCTGGCCACCCTGGTCGCCGTACCGGGCAGCGCGTCCGCGGCGGACATCACCCAGCGGCTGCGGGCACTTGAGGAGGAGTACGCGGCCCGGCTGGGGGTGTTCGCGTGCGACCCGGCCACCGGGGCGACGGTGTCGTACCGCGCCGAGGAGCGCTTCCCGATCTGCTCCGTGTTCAAGGTGCTCGCCGCCGCGGCGGTCCTGCGCGATCTCGACCGCGACGGCGAATTCCTCGCCAAGCGCGTCCACTACACCGAGGAGTTCGTCCGGAAGGCGGGCTACGGCCCGGTGACGGGCAAGCCGGAGAACATCGCGGGCGGGCTGACCGTCGGGCAGCTGTGCGCCGCCGCAGTGAGCGAGAGCGACAACGCCGCCGCGAATCTGCTCCTCCGCGACCTGGGCGGCCCCACGGCGATCACCCGCTTCTGCCGTTCCCTCGGCGACGGGACGACCCGGCTCGACCGCTGGGAGCCGGAGCTGAACACGGCCGAACCATGGCGGGAGACGGACACCACCAGCCCCGCCGCCATCGGGAAGACCGTCGCGCGCCTCGTCCTCGGCCGGGCGCTCACCCCCGGGGACCGCAAGAAGCTGACCGGCTGGCTGGTGGCGAACACCACCAACACCGAGCGGTTCCGCAAGGGTCTGCCCGCCGACTGGATCCTGGCGGACAAGACGGGCGGCGGCACCCAGTACGGGGTCGCCAACGACGTGGGCGTCGTCTGGCCCCCGGAGCGCACCCCGCTGGTGCTGTCGGTGCTCTCGACCAAGTACGACCCCCAGGGCCCGACGGACAACCCCCTGGTGGCCAGGGCCGCCGCCCTGGTGGCCGACGCGCTCACCTGAGCCCGGTGAGGGCGCGTCAGATCACCGGCGGGCGGCCCAGCCTGGTCATCCGCCACACCGTGCGCCACCGCATGGGCCGCCGGGCGCCGCACGGGGTGCGGACGCCCTCCATGAAGCCGCCCGCCCAGGCGCGCAGGCCGTCGAGGGCGCGGGTGCGGGCGAGGGTGAGAAGGGTCCAGGAGCCGAGGTAGACGGGCACCAGGGGCAGCGGGAGGTGGCGGCGGGCGAGCCAGACGCGGTTGCGCGCGGTCATCCGGTAATAGACCGCGTGCCGGGCGGGGGAGGTGCGGGGGTGCTGGATCAGCAGTTCGGGGACGTACAGCACCTTCCATCCGGCGTCGAGCGCCCGCCAGGCGAGGTCCGTCTCCTCGTGGGTGAAGAAGAACTCGTCCGGCCAGCCGCCGATCTGATCCAGCATCGGCACGGCCAGGGCGTGTCCGCCGCCGAGGAAGGTGGTCACCTCGCCGCCGCGCATCGGGTCGCCCGCCCGGAGCCGGGGGACGTGGCGGCGCTGGGTCTCGCCGGTCTCGTCGGCGATGCGGAAGCTGACGATGCCCAGCCGCGGATCGTCCGCGTACAGGTCGCGCACGGTGCGGAACACGTCCGGGTCCACGAGCAGCCCGTCGTCGTCGAGGTCGATGACGACGTCGACGTCACCGAAGGCGCGCAGCCGCTGCCAGGCGACATTGCGGCCGCCGGAGACGCCGAGGTTCTCCGCCAGCTCGACCGCGGTCACCTCGTCCGGCATCTCGGGGAGCGGGGAGCCGTTGCCGACGACGACGATGCGCGTGGGCGGTACGTCCTGCTTCGCGACCGACTCCAGCAGGGCGGCCACCTCTCTGGGCCGGTTGCCCATGGTCAGGATGGCAACGCCCAGGCGTGGTTCGGACACGGCGGAACTCCAGAGGTTGGTTACGGTGAGGTGATCGTAACCAGTCGCCGAGGCGTCCTGTCGAAACACAGCGTATGTTCATTGACATACGCGAAAGCGGTCATTCGTCGAGCGAGGAGAGCGCATTCTTCGCCGCGCTGATCGCTCCGTCGCGTACCACCTTGGACGAGGGGGCCTTGTGGCTCTCGAAGTCGCCGCCGTTGTAGGTGGCCACGATGGTCGCGTTGTCCTTACGGACGGTCACCACCGCCTCGCGGACCTTCTGGTCGTCGTCGCTGGTGAGCTTGTCGCTGACGGTCGCCTTGTCGCCGAGCCCTGACACCGGGTCGCCGGAGCCCGCGGGCGCCCGGCCGGTGACGTCGAAGCTGATGTCCAGCCAGCGGTAGTCGAAGCCGTCCAGGGCGTGCCAGGAGCAGCCGGAACGGCTGGTGAGGTCGCTGGTCTTCAGCTCGTTGCCGCTGGTCTTCGCGCCCGGCACCAGCTTCTTGACCGTGGCGGCCGGGACCGTGGCGCACGCCTCGGCGGGGGCCTTCGGGTAGCGCGCCGCCGCGCTCGCACCGCCCTTGCCCCCGTCCGGTGTGAGTCCGGCCCCGCCCCCGGTGGGATTCGCGGCGGACGGGGTCGGGGAGGCGTCGGCCGCCTGGGGGCGCGTGTCGTCCGAGTCGCCGGAGCTGGAGGTGGTCATGGCCACGCCCGCGACGGCGAGGACGGCGACGGGCAGCAGTCGGGCGACCAGTATGAGCGGGAGAGAACGCAATGCGGTCTTCTTCGATCGTGGGGCGGTCGTATCTGCGGGGTCTGCGATCGGATCTATGGGCGGGGCTGATCTCTTGGGGTGAATTTCCGCTCGGTCACATTATTCGATCAGGCCGGGGGTTATCTACGATCGGTGATGACCCATCGCCTGTCAGCCGCGACCGATGTACGGCATCGCCGTCGCCAGTACCGTCGCGAACTGCACATTCGCCTCCAGGGGCAGCGAAGCCATATGCCGCACGGTACGTGCCACGTCCGCCACGTCCATCACCGGCTCGGCCAGCACTTCCCCGTTCGCCTGGAGTACACCGGCCCGCATCTGCCCGGTCATCTCCGTCTCCGCGTTGCCGATGTCGATCTGACCGCAGGCGATGGAGTGCGCCCGCCCGTCCAGCGACAGCGACTTGGTCAGCCCGGTCAGCGCGTGCTTGGTCGCCGTGTAGGCGACGCTGTGCGGCCGGGGAGCATGGGCGGAAATCGAGCCATTATTGATGATCCGTCCGCCCTGCGGATCCTGATCACGCATCAGCCGGAACGCGCCCTGGGCACACAGGAAGGCACCCGTCAGATTGGTGTCCACGACCGCCTGCCAGTCCTCGTGGCGGAGATCTTCCACCGGCACCCCGCGCGGGCCGAAGCTGCCCGCGTTGTTGAACAGCAGATCGAGCCTGCCGAAGCGGTCCCGTACGGCCGTGAAGAGGGCGTCCACCTGCGCGGGCCTGGTCACGTCCGTCCGGACGGCGAGGACCGAGGGGCCGTCGCCCGCCCGCCGCGCCGTCTCCGCGAGGGTCTCCTCGCGGCGCCCCGCGAGCACCACCGACCAGCCCGACTCGCACAGTTCGAGCGCCACCGCCCGGCCGATCCCGGAGCCCGCGCCCGTCACCACGGCGACCTTCGACACCACCCGTACACCTTCGGTTCCGTTCATGGGGCGGCAGCGTACGCCACGTCACATGCCTGCGTAGCGCAGGTATATGACGGCAAACGTCCTATCCGGAAACGGACCTCACCCCGCCGACATGTGTGCGTCGTGTATAGGCAAACGTGCGGCCTCCCCCTGACACTCCAATTCCTCTGACGCCACGAGCCAGGGGAGAGCACATGGCACACGTCGCACATCAGCAGGCGATACGAGCCGCGGCAGCACGTCTGGGCCGCCGCCGCTTCCTCACCGTCACCGGAGCAGCCGCCGCACTGGCCTTCTCCACCAACCTGCCCAGCGCCCAGGCCGCGCAGGTACGTACGGACGCGCTCAACGAAGACCCCTTCACGCTCGGCGTGGCATCGGGCGATCCACTGCCCGACGCCGTCGTGCTGTGGACCAGACTCGCGCCCCGCGCCTACGAGCCGGGGAACGGACTGCCCGAGGAGGGCGCCGTGCGGGTCGAGTGGGAGGTCGCCCGGGACGAGCACTTCGGGCGCGTCGCCCGGCGCGGAACCACCACAGCCCACGCCGAGTTCAACTACACCGTGCACGTGGACGCCAAGGGCCTCGAACCTGACCGCGTCTACTGGTACCGCTTCCGGGCCGGCAAGTGGACCAGCCCCGTCGGCCGCACCCGCACCACCCCTGCCCACGGTGCCAAGGTCCGTGACATGCGCTTCGGCCAGGTGTCCTGCCAGGCGTACCACGACGGCTACTTCACCGCCTTCAAGCACCTCGCCGCGGAGGACCTGGACGCCGTCTTCCACGTCGGCGACTACCAGTACGAGTACGCCGTCAGCGCGGTCGGCGGCGCCCGCAACTACACCGACCGCACCCTCCCCGCGCACTTCAACACCGAGACCATGACGCTCGGGGACTACCGGCTGCGCTACGCCCTCTACAAGTGCGACCCGGACCTCCAGGCCGCCCACGCCGCCTTCCCCTGGTTCGTCACCTGGGACGACCACGAGACCGAGAACAACTACGCGGGCGACATCGACGACAACGACGATCCGCCCGAGGAATTCCTGATCCGCCGGGCCGCCGCCTACCGGGCGTACTGGGAGAACATGCCGCTGCGCATGCCGCAGCGGCCCGACGGCCCCGACATGCGGCTCTACCGGCGCTTCCACTACGGCCGACTGGCCCAGTTCGACATCCTCGACACCCGCCAGTACCGCTCCAACCAGGCGTACGGTGACGGCTGGCAGTACCCGGGGCCCGAGTCCGAGGACCCGTCGCGCACGCTCACCGGCGCCACCCAGGAGCGCTGGCTGCTGGACGGCTTCCGGCGCTCCACCGCCACCTGGAACGTCCTCCCGCAGCAGGTCACCTTCTCGCGGCGGAAGAACACCACCGCCGACCGCTCCAAGCTCTCCATGGACTCCTGGGACGGCTACCCGGCCTCCCGGGACCGCGTCCTGACCGGTGTCGAGCAGGCGGGCATCGAGAACTTCGTCGTCCTGACCGGCGACGTCCACGTCCACTACGCGTTCGACATCAAGAAGGACTTCAACAACCCGTCGTCCCAGACCCTGGGCGTCGAGTTCGTCGGCACGTCGATCACCAGCGGCAAGGACGGCGCCGACAAACCGGCCAACTGGTCCACCTACATGAACGCCAACCCGCACATGAAGTTCTACAACGGGCGGCGCGGCTATGTGACGGTCACGCTGGACGGCGAGCAGGCGCGGGCCGACTACAAGACGGTCTCCGCGGTCACGACCCCGGGCGCACCGCTCACCACGGCGGCGTCGTTCGTCAGCGAAGCCGGAAACCCTGGCCTCCAGCAGGTCTGACCGGTGATGGCCCGCGGCGCCCCCACCGGCGCCGCGGGTTCAGCCTTCGGGCGCGGGCTCAGCTGTCGGCGGGGCTCAGCTGTCGGCGGGGTAGCGGACGCCGGTCTGCGAGCGGGCCGTGTCCAGGGTGCGCATCACCGCCAGGGTGCCCGCCAGGGGGACGAGCGGCGATTCCCGCTCGCCCGCCCGCAGGCAGCGCATCACCTCCGCCGCCTCCCGCTGATAGGCGCGCAGGCCGTCCGCCGCCGTGAACTCCTCCGGGTCGCGGCCCTGCCGGTGCAGAACGAAGTGCTCGGGGTGGAAGAAGCCGCGCGGGAACTCGATACGGCCCGCCGTGCCCGTCACCGCTGCCGTCCTCGGCGTATCGGCGGTGAGCGAGCAGCTCAGCAGCGCCGTCGCGCCGCTGTCCCACCCCAGCAGCAGGCCCGTGTTCACGTCCACGCCCTCCGGGGACAGCTCGGCGCGCGCCCGGACCTCGGCGGGTTCGCCCAGGAGCAGCTGCGCGAAGGACACCGGGTAGACCCCGAGGTCGAGCAGGGCGCCGCCGCCCTGGGCCGGGTCGCGCAGCCGGTGGGTGGGGTCGAACGGGCCGGAGAGGCCGAAGTCCGCGTGCACCGCGCGGATCTCGCCGATCGCGCCGTCCTGGACGAGGCCGGTCATGCGCCGGACGACCGGATCGCAGTACGTCCACATCGCCTCCATCAGGAAGCGGTCGCGGTCCCGGGCGAGGCCGACCAGCTCGCCCGCCTCGCGCGCGTTCAGGGTGAACGCCTTCTCGCACAGCACCGCCCGGCCCGCCTCCAGGCAGAGCCCGGCGGCGGCGCGATGGGCCGCGTGCGGGGTAGCGACGTATATCACGTCGAGTTCGTCGTCGGCCGCCAGCTCGGCCCAGCCGCCGTACGAGCGGGGTATCCCGAACCGCTCGGCGAACCGCTTCGCCGACTCGGGGCTGCGCGATCCCACCGCCGTGACCTGCGCGTCTGACATCTCCAGCAGATCCGCCGTGAACGACGCGGCGATCCCGCCGGTCGCGAGGATCCCCCATCGCACGGGCTCGGTCTTCGGTCCGGACATCCTCACCCCTGGCTAATTCGGTCGTGAGCACTCCAATTCTGCTGAGAGCATAGACAACGATTCAACGACTCATGGAAGGTCAGCATGCAGCAGCCCGGCCTCACGGCCGCCGCTCCCGACCGGGCCGACAGACCCGCCCCCTCTTCTCCCTCCGCCGCCGCGCCTCAGGTCACCGCTCCGTCGACCGCGCAGCGCCGTACGAGCCTCCTCGTCACCTTCGTCCTCGGCGGGCTCACCGCTCTCCCCGCCCTCTCGATGGACATGTACCTCCCGGCCCTGCCGGAGGTCACCGACGCGCTCCACAGCTCCGCCGCCACCGCCCAGCTCACCCTCACCGCCTGTCTGATGGGCATGGCGCTCGGCCAGCTGGTCGTCGGCCCGATGAGCGACAAGTGGGGCCGCCGCCGCCCCCTCCTCATCGGCATGGTGATCTACGTCATCGCCACCGCCATCTGCGCCTTCGCGCCCACCGCCGACCTGCTCATCGGGTTCCGGCTGCTCCAGGGGCTCGCCGGGTCGGCCGGGATCGTGATCGCCCGTGCCGTCGTCCGCGACCTGTACGACGGCATCGCGATGGCCCGCTTCTTCTCCACCCTGATGCTGATCTCCGGCGTCGCGCCCATCGCCGCGCCCGTCATCGGCGGACAGATCCTGCGCTTCACCGACTGGCGCGGCGTCTTCGTCTTCCTCACCGTGATCGGCGCCGCGCTCACCCTCGTCGTCTGGCGCTTCCTGGGCGAGACCCTGCCCGCCGAGCGCCGCCACGACGGTGGATTCGGCGAGACGCTGCGCACGATGCGCGGGCTGCTCGCCGACCGCGTCTTCGCCGGCTACATGCTCGCGGGCAGCTTCGCCTTCGCCGCCCTCTTCGCCTATGTCTCCGGTTCGTCCTTCGTCGTCCAGGAGATCTACGGTGCCTCGCCGCAGACCTTCAGCCTGCTCTTCGGGCTCAACTCGATCGGGCTCATCACCATGGGCCAGATCAACGGCCGGGTGCTCGTCGGCCGCGTCAGCATGGACAAGGTGCTGACCGTGGCGCTGACGCTGATCGCCCTCGCGGCGACCGCGCTGCTGGTCCTGTCCGCCGGGGTCTTCGGCACGGTTGGCCTGGGGCCGGTCGCGGCCTGCCTGTTCGTGCTGATGTCCTCGATGGGCCTGGCCATGCCGAACACCAACGCCCAGGCGCTGATGCGCACCCCGCACGCCGCCGGTTCCGCGTCCGCGCTGCTCGGCACCTCCACCTTCCTGCTCGGGGCCGTCGCCTCGCCGCTGGTGGGGATCGCGGGCGAGACCACGGCGGTGCCGATGGCCGTCGTCCAGCTGGTGTGCGCGCTGGCCGCCATGGGCTGCTTCATGGGACTCTGCCGCCCGTGGCAGCGACGCACGAAGCAGAGCGTGACGGTGGCCTGAGCCACCTCCTGAGCACCGTGGAGGCGCTCCCCGAGGGGGAGCGCCCCTGGTGCGCGGGCGCGGTGGTGACCGCCGGAACCGGCGCCGGGCCGCTGGCCGAGGGCGCCTTCGGCTGGGCGGTGCGGTACGCCGCGTACGACCGTGAGCTGCCGCGCGAGCGGTGGGTCCCGGCGCACGCCGATACGGTCTTCGACCTCGCCTCGCTGACGAAGCTGTTCACCGCGATCGTGGCGGTCGGCTCGCTGGAGCGCGGGGAGATCGCGCTGGACGCCCCGGTCGCCTCGTACGCCCCCGAGTGCACGGCCGCCGCCGAGCACGGCATCACGGTGCGGCAACTGCTCACCCACCGCTCCGGGCTGATCCCGGAGCTGCCCCTTTACGAGTTCCAGGGGGACGAGGCGCGCTGGGCCCGGCTGTACGCCGAGCCGCCGACCACCGCGCCCGGCACCGCCCGCCGCTACTCCGACCTCAACCTGCTGCTGACGCAGCGGGTGCTGGAGCGGGCCACCGGCCGCCCGCTGGACGACCTCGTCCACGACCGCATCACCGGCCCGCTGGACATGGCGTCCACCCGCTTCCGCCCGCCCCCGTCCTGGCTGCCGCGCATCGCCGCGACCGAGGACCAGCGGCGCCCCTGGGGCAAGCTCGACCGGGGCATGCTGCGGGGCGTGGTGCACGACGAGAACGCGTACGCCCTCGGCGGCGTCGCGGGCCACGCCGGGCTCTTCTCGACCGCGGCCGATCTGTCCGCGCTGTGCCGCGCCCTGCTGACGGGCGGCGGGCCGGTGCTCTCACCCGCCGCCGTGGACCTGATGCTGACCGCCCCGGGGCTGGGCTTCGAGGTCGATCAGCCGTGGTTCATGGGCGAGCTGGCGGGCCGCGGCGCGGCCGGGCACACCGGGTTCACGGGCACCAGCCTGGTGCTGGACCGCGCCCGGGACTGCTACCTGATCCTGCTGGCCAACACGGTCCATCCGCGCCGCCGCCCCGGCGACAGCGCGCCCCGCGCGGCGGCGGCCACCGCCCTGGCCCGCGCGCTGTAGGTCCTGTCCGGCGGATCTTCGTGGATCAGCCCGCGGCGTCTGGTGCAGGGGGCACCTCCCAGCGGTAGCTGGGGGAGCATCGCAAGGCGGAGGGGCGTCCTCGTACCGGGTCGTACTCGGGCGATCCCGACAACGCGGCGAGGTGCCGTGCCAGGCGTCGTGGGCCCGCGAAGATCCGCCGGACAGGGCCTAGATCACTCCTCCGGCGGCGGCCAGGCGTCGCCCCAGGCGGTGTCGCGGGCGGCGCGGTAGAGGGGGCCGTGGCGCTTGGTGACGGTGTGGCGGGTGAGGCCCTCGTCGGGGGTGCACAGGTCCAGGAGGACCTGGCCCTTGCGGGTCTGGGGGTGGCGGGTGACGCGGGATACGGCCTCGGAGCCGGCGGGGAAGCGGGTCGCCGCGACGTACGCGAACTTCTCGTCCTCGTGCCCCAGCGAGCCCCCCTTCACCTGGCGGTGCAGCGACGAACGGCTCACCCGGGCCGCGAAGTGGCACCAGTCGGCGCCCGGCTCGATCGGGCAGGCGGCGCTGTGCGGGCACGGGGCCAGGATGCGGAAGCCCGCCGAGACGAGCTGGTCGCGGGCCTCGCGGATGCGCAGATAGCCGTCGGGAGTGCCGGGCTCGACGAGCACCACCGCCTGCGCCGTCCGGGCCGCCTCGCCGACGACCGCGCGGCGGTCGGGCGCGGTGAGTTCGCCCAGCACGTAGGAGACGGTGACGAGGTCCGTCGAGTCGGGGAGCGCGAGATCCGCGGTGAGGGCCCGGCGCTGCCAGCGGGCCTCGCGCAGCGGGGCGGCGGGGGACTCCCGGGTCAGTTCGCGGCCGAGGGCGAGGGCGGGCTCGGCCCAGTCCAGGACGGTGGTGCTGTGGTCCCCGTCCGGCCACGCGGCGGCCACGGCCCAGCTCGCCGCGCCCGTACCGCCGCCGATGTCGAGGTGCGAGGCGGGCGCCCACTCGGGGGCGCGCTCGCGGAGGGCGTCGAGGGCGGCGCGTACGGCCTCGAAGGTCGCGGGCATCCGGTACGCGGCGTACGCGGCGACGTCGGAGCGGTCGCGCAGCACGGGCGTGTCGGTCGGGGTGCGGCCTCGGTAGTTGGCGATCAGCCGGTCGACCGCCTGGGCCGCCTGGCGGGGCGGCAGTCCGTCGAGGAGCCCGGCGAGCGCGGTGCGCAGCGTCTCGGCTGTGGGGGCGGCGTGCGGGGCGTGCATTCCGTGGATTCTACGGGGTGAAAAGGGGCCAGCTACATTGACCGGCATGGCTCCCAACGCGACCCGCCGCAGTGAACGTTCGCACCGCGCGATCCTCGACGCCGCGCTCGAACTCGTCGCCGAGGTGGGCTATCCCAAACTCACGATCGAGGCCATCGCCGCCCGCGCCGGGGTCGGCAAGCAGACGATCTACCGCTGGTGGCCCTCCAAGGCGGCCGTCCTGCTGGACGCGTTCGTCGCCCTCGGGGAGCGGGCCGCGGGAGAGGCGGAGGAGCCGGAGAGCGGGGCACCGTACGCGTTCCCCGATACCGGGGATCTGGAGGCCGACCTCAAGTTCGTGCTGCGCGCGACCGTGGACGAGCTGCTGTCGCCCACGTACGACCTGCCGTACCGGGCGCTCGCCGCCGAGGGCATCGTGAACCCGGAGATCGCCGCGGAGTTCGTGGGCCGGGTGCTGGAGCCGTCGCTCCAGCTCTACGCCGAGCGGCTGCGCGCCGCGCAGCGGGCCGGGCAGGTCGCGCCGGACCTCGATCCGCGGGTCGCCCTGGAGCTGGTGACCGGCCCGCTCACCGCCCGCTGGCTGCTGCGGACGCTGCCGCTCAGCCATGCGTACGCGGACGCCGTGGTCGAGATGGCGCTGCGCGGCCTCAGCCCCCGCTGAGGCTCCCGCTGGAGCTCCCGCCGAGCCGTGCGCGTACCGGGGTGCTGATCATCAGGCTGGGCGCGTCCGTGATGATCCCGTCGCAGCCCAGCCGCACCATCCGGTCGCGCTGACCGGGGGCGTTGACGGTGTGCGCCCACACATGGGGCACGCCGGAGGCGATGGCCCGCCGTATGTCCGCGTCCCGCGCCCGGTAGTCGACGTCCAGCAGGTCCACGATCCCGCGCCAGTCGCCCGGGCGGTCGTGGCGCATCTGCCGGGCGGACCGCCACAGCTGGGCCATGAGCCCCATCCGGTGGGCCTCGCGGGCCACGTCCGGGTGGTTGGAGTTCACGTAGACCGAGCGGGTCAGGCCCCGGTCGCGGATCATGCGGGCCAGCCGGGGCAGTCCGGCCGGGTCCTTCGTCTCGACCATGAGCGTGGTGCGGCCGCCGAGCCGGTCCAGCGCCTCGGCCACCGTCGGCGGCCGCTCGGGCTTCCAGGCGCCGCGCAGGGCGGGGGCGGGGCGGAGGCGTACGGTGCGCCACTGGGCGGCGGTCAGGGCGTTCACGGGCCCGGCCTGGGACGTCGTACGGTCCAGCGTCGCGTCATGCATGACGACGAGCGTGCCGTCGTGCAGAGTGCGGATGTCGAAGTCGACCACCTGGGCGTCCTTGCGGGCCAGGGCGGTGGTCAGCCCGGTCATGCTGTTCTCGGGTACTTCGAGGGCGCCGCCGCGGTGGGCCGTGTAGATGATCCGCGGGGGCGCGGGGGCGGCGGCGGGATGATCGTCGAGGCGCTGTTCCGGCGGGCGGGCGGTCGAGGTGGCGGCCGGACGGGCGGTGGGGTCCGCCAGGACGGCCGCTGGTATGGAAAGGGTGAGGACCGCCACACCGGTCAGAAAATACCTGGTGATCATAAAGGGAACGCTAGGGGTGCTCGTTCAGTTATGTCCTGATATCGGCACCCGGACGTGGGTCCCGGCGTCACCCCGGATGCGGACACCGGCCACCTCGGGAGCAGGATGGTGGCAGCATTGATCGGGTACCGGCGGTACCGCCGGTCGCGGCGGTGAAGCGAGGCGATAGATGGAACGCAAGAGCAGGTTCACCCAATGGCTGCGCCGGTCGAAAAGCGCTACGGGCGGCGATAACGGCTCGGGAGCGGGCGCCGCGGCCGCGCGGGAAGACCTGCTCATGGCCGCGGCCGCCGCCGGATTCCCGCTCGCGCCCGCCGCGTACCCCTCCGGCTACGGCTGTTCCTGCGACCGCATCGGCTGTCCGACCCCCGCCCGGCACCCCGTCTCCTTCGCCTGGGCGACCCAGGCGTCGACCGACCCGGACAAGGTCGCCCGCTGGCTGCGCGCCGACCCGCAGGCCAACTTCATCACCGCCACCGGTCTCGTCCACGATGTGCTCGACGTACCGATCGAGGTGGGGCGGCAGGCCCTGGAGCGGCTGGGGGCCGCGGAGGTGGAGGTCGGTCCGGTCGCGACGAGCGGCGCGGATCTCCGGCAGGCGCGGATGCTCTTCTTCACGACGACGCGCGGGACGCCGGAGGACGAGGACGAGTGGTGGCCGTGCGAGCTGGACTGCCACCCCGAGACGATGGACGAGCATCCGGGGCTGCGGTGGCACTGCCGCGGCAGCTATGTGCTCGTGCCGCCTGCCCGCTTGCCGGGGGATGGGCGGGTGGCTTGGCTCCTCGGGCCGGAGCGGGCCTTGCCGGATCCCTTGACGCTGCTGGAGGCGTTGACGGATGCGGGGCGCTTTGCCGAGGTGGAGCCTGAGTCGGCGGCTTGGCCCATAGGGCGCTGAGGTTTCGTTGCCGGGTGCGGGCCGGTGGCCGGTTTGTGCCCACCCGCCCCTCCCTCAGCTACCGCTGGGAGGTGCCCCCTCTGCGGAACCGCTGCCCACAACCCTGCTATTCGCCCTTGGCTCCGGTTACGCCTTCCAGGCGGTTCAGGAAGACGACCTTGGGGTCGGCCGCGTCCTTCGCCGGGACGCGGACGGCCGACTCGGCTACTCGGGTCAGCGTCACCGCCCGCTTCGCCTCGCCCGTCATCAGCGCCTTGACCTGCGGGTCCGGGTTGGGCCGGAAGCCCTTCGCCATGGTCTGCTTCTGGCGGTGGTGCGAGGTGAAGAAGACCACCGCGCCGCCGTCCTCCGTCCGCAGGCCCACCGGGGCCTCGGAGCCACCCCGGGCCGCCGGGGTGTCGATGTACTGCGTCCAGAACTTCGGCGTCTTCTTGAACTTCGCCCGCGAGTCCCGCAACCCCGACGTCGCCGAACCGTCCGCGAACGTGCCGCCCTTGCCCGTCATCAGGTAGTCGGCGTACGCGCCGCTCAGCTTGTCCGGCCGGACGGCCAGCCGGGGCGCCGCGCCCTCGGCCTTGACCGGCTTGGCCCAGCCGTCCTTGTCGGTCGCGAAGGCCGGTACCTCGTCCGGGCTGAGGATCGACAGATACGCGGCCTTCCACGGCTGGTCGGCGCCCTGCCGGGTGAAGACCACCAGCCACCGGTTGGCGTCCCGGTTGCTGTCGGTGTCCGCCACGAAGAACTTCGGCCACCCGATCTGCCGGGGGATGTGGAAGCTCGCGTCGGACAGCTTCAGCGCCGGGTACTTCGGGTTGCCCTGCGGGGAGTTGGAGTGCTGCGCCTTCAGGTCGGCGGTGGTGATCGACTCCAGCGGACCGGTCTCCACCTCGCTCGCCACCGACGGATCCAGCTCGCGGTACGCCTTGTTGTACGTGCCGGTGAAGTCCTTGAGCGCTTCGGCGGCCTCAGCCTTGTCCACGGACGGGATGTTCTCCCGCTCGCCGTGGACCGTCATGCAGCCTGTCAGCGTCATGCCCAGCGCCAGCACCGCCGCCGCTGTCGGGAGAACGGACGGCCGACGGGGTGACCTGGGTGTCATGGGGCTGCGGCTCCTTCGGGGCTGCGTGGGACGGCGCCACCCTACCCGGGGCGAAGAAGAAGGTCAGCGTGGGGACCAGATACAGCAGCCACACTGTGACCTGGAGCCATGTGGGATCCGGCTGGAAGTTGAAGACGCCCTTGAGCAGGGTGCCGTACCAGGTGTCCGGCGCGATCGTGGAGCTGATGTCGAACGCCTGGGAGTGCAGCCCCGGAAGCCAGTTCGCCTCCTGGAGGTCGTGGAAGCCGTACGCGAGCACGCCCGCCGCCACGACGACCAGCATTCCACCCGTCCAGGTGAAGAACTTCGCCAGGTTGATCCGCAGCGCGCCGCGGTAGAACAGCCAGCCCAGCACCACCGCGGTGAGCAGGCCCAGGGCCACCCCGATCAGCGGGTCCGCGGAGCCGTCGTTGCTCGCCCGCACCGCGGCCCACACGAACAGCGCGGTCTCCAGGCCCTCCCGGCCCACCGCCAGGAACGCCGTGGCCACCAGCGCGCCGGTGCCCATGGCGAGTGCCGCGTCCAGCCGTCCGTGCAGCTCGTGCTTGAGATGGCGGGCGGTGCGCCGCATCCAGAACACCATCCACGTCACCAGGCCGACCGCGACGATCGACAGCGAGCCGCCCAGCGCCTCCTGCGCCTCGAACGTCAGCTCCTGCGAGCCGAACTCCAGTGCCGCGCCGAAGGACAGGGCCAGCACGATCGCCGCGCCGATGCCCAGCCACACCGGCCGCAGCGCGTCCCGGCGCCCGGTCTTGACCAGATAGGCGACCAGAATGCACACGACCAGGCTGGCTTCGAGCCCTTCGCGCAGACCGATCAGGTAATTGCCGAACACGGGGTTCGCCTTCCTCTCGTTCCGAAGTGCGCTGTGGGAGATCAGGTGAACAGCGCCCTGCCCCACCAGTCGTCCGCGTCCCGGACGCCCGGCGGGATGGCGAACAGCGCCGAACCCACGTGCTGGATGTACTCGTTGAGCGCGTCGGTGCGCGCCAGGCGCCGCTGCAGCGGTACGAAGCCCTCGCGTACGTCGTGCTGGTACGCGAGGAAGAACAGCCCCGCGTCCAGCCGCCCCAGGCCGTCCGTACCGTCGGTGAAGGAGTAGCCGCGGCGCAGGATGCGGATGCCGCCGTTGGAGTCCGGGTGGGCGAGGCGGACATGCGCGTCGGGCAGCATCGCCTTCAGGTTGGGCGCGTCGCGCTCGTGCTGCTTGCCGTACGGCGCGCCCTCGCCCTTGTCCCGCCCGAACACGTCCTCCTGCTCCTTGAGCGAGGTGCGGTCCCAGGTCTCGATGTGCATGCGGATGCGGCGCGCCACCAGGTACGAGCCGCCCGTCAGCCAGGCCGGGCCCGCCTTCTCGCCCACCCACACGTGCTTCTTCAGGGCGGCTGCGTCGGTGCCGGGGATGTTCCGGGTGCCGTCCTTGAAGCCCATCATGTTGCGCGGCGTCTGCGCGTCCGGGGTGGTCGAGGACGTCTTGCCGAAGCCCAGCTGCGACCAGCGGACGGCGACCTTGCCCATGCCGATGCGGGCCAGGTTGCGGATCGCGTGCACGGCCACCTGCGGGTCGTCGGCGCACGCCTGTACGCACAGGTCGCCGCCGCTGCGGGCTGTGTCGAGGTCGTCGCCGGGGAAGGCGGGCAGGTCGATCAGCGCCTCGGGGCGGCGCCCCGCGAGCCCGAACCGGTCCTTCCCCTTCTTGTCCTTGAAGAGGGTCGGCCCGACCCCGAAGGTGAGGGTGAGCCGGGACGGCTTGAGGCCCAGCGCCTCGCCGGTGTCGTCCGGCGGTGCCTCGACGAGGTCGCCGACCGCGCCGTCGCCGACCGCGTGCCCCTGCGTCATCCGGGCCGCCGCCTTCGTCCACTCCTTGAGCAGATCGATCAGCTCGGCGCGGTCGTCGGTGGTGATGTCGAAGGCCGCGAAGTGCAGCCGGTCCTGGACGGCGGTGGCGATGCCCGCCTGGTGGGCCCCGTGGAAGGGCACCGCGCCGCCGCTGTCGGCCACCGGCCGGGCGTCGTCGTCGGTGCCGCTCAGCGCGGCCGCCGTGCCGCCCGCGGCCGCGGCGCCGAGCGCGAGCCCGGCACCGCCCCAGCCGAGGAGGACGCGGCGCGAGGGGGATACGGCGGACGTCGTGGAGGTCGTGGAAGTCGTGGCCTCTTCGGTCATGACCCGGGCCTCACTTCGAGACGACGGCGGCGGCGAGCTTGGACAGCGGTTCGGCCAGTGCGTTGACCGCGTCCGACAGCTCCTTGCGCTTGCTCTCCGAGACCGTGTCGTACGAGACGAAGCCATCGCCCTCGCGGTACTCGTCCAGCTGCTTCTTCACCGCGGCGAACTGCTTGTCCAGCGCCCTGGCCAGCGCCGGGTCGTTTTTCGCGGTCACGGGCTTGAGCAGCTGGTACGAGGTCTCGGCGCCCTCGACGTTGGCCTCGAAGTCCACCAGGTCGGTGTGGCTGTAGCGCTCCTCCTCGCCGGTGACCTTGCCGGTCTGCACCTCGTCCAGCAGCTCCTTGGCGCCGTTCGCCATGCCGGTGGGGGTGATGTCGGCCGTGCCGACCCGCTTCTGCCAGTCCTTGAGGTCCTTGATCAGCTGGTCGGCGAGGTCATGGTCGTCCTTGGTGATCTTCTTCGTCTGCCACAGCGACTTCTCCAGCCGGTGCCAGCCGGTCCACTTCTGGCCCTTCTCCAGCCCGTCCTCGCGCACATCGACCTTCGGGTCGATGTCGCCGAACGACTCGGCCACCGGCTCGGTGCGCTCCCAGCCGATGCGGGAGGGCGCGTACGCCTTCTTGGCGGCCTCCAGGTCGTCCTTCTTCACCGCGTCGGCGAATGCCTGGGCCTTCGGCAGCGTCTCGTCGGCCTGCTTCTGCGCGTACGCGCGGTACGCGGCCACCGCCTTGTCCAGCCGCGGATCCCGCTTGGCCGCCTTGCCCTTCCCGGTCGCGGACACCTTCTGGCGGATGCCGTGGCCCTTCATCCCGGGCTTGCAGGCGATCTCGTACGAACCGGTCTTCACCTCGGCGTTGATCACGGCCTTGGTGCCGGGCCCGATGTTCTCCCGCTCGGTGACGATCCGGTCGCCGGGGGCGTAGACGTAGACCTCGGTGACCTTGGCGCCCTTGTTCTCCACGGCGAGCTTCACATGCCCGGCCGGGAAGGACGTCTTGGAGACCTTGCACGCGCTGTCCGACGCCGTGACCTGGACGGCGTCGGAGCCCTTGGCGTCGGACTTCTCGGCGCAGCCTGCGACGGCGGTGAGTGTCGTCAACGCCGATATGGCGGCGACGACGGTGGTGCGGGCGGCTCGCATGCGGGCTCCAGACGGGGCTCAGGGACAGGACGGGCCCATCGGGGCAGGGCAGGTCATTCCCCCGATAAGGCGGACCTAACTTAACTGAGCCTTGCCTGCGTGAAGGCCGGGTAATTCCAAGAATCTGCTTGCACATGGCAAATTCTCGGCCAAGTGGCCGATGTGCGTTATGGGGATGTTATGGAGACGTGTCCCGGTGCGCGGTGGGCCCGTCTTCCCGTGGTGCCACGTGGCGCCACGTGATGCCATTCCGGCGCCTCCGAGGTGCGTGGACGTGTGTGGCGCCATGCTGGCTCAGGTTGTCTTGCTTGTGTTTCCCCAGGTCATGGTGATTGTCGCCAGGTTCGCTCCATGTGGGGTGCCGCTTGGGCTTGTGTGTGGCGCCATAGTGGTGCCACTATGACGTCATGGACCTCACGCCGTATGTCGACACCCTCCGCCGCGAACTCGCGGTGGCCGCCGAGGCGGGCGGAGAAGATGCCCGCGAGCTGGCCGAGCGGCTCACCGCTCCGCTGGAGTCGGCGAGCCGTCTGACCATGCTCAATGTGCTCTCCGCCGCGATGGACGAGATCACCCGCGAGCTGGCCCCCGGCTCGGTCGACGTACGGCTGCGCGGGCTGGACCCCGACTTCGTGGTGACGCTGCCGCCCGGCGACGGCGAGCACGGGGAAACGGTGGCCGCGCCCGCCGGACCGCTCGCCGCGCCGACCCCCGCCGACGGCGACGAGGGCGGCACCGCCCGCGTCAACCTGCGTCTCCCGGCCCACCTCAAGACGCGCGCCGAGGAAGCCGCGAGCCGTGAGGGCCTGTCGGTCAACGCGTGGCTGGTGCGCGCCGTGTCGGCCGCGGTCGAGGGCGACGCCCGGCCCCGTGGGACGCAGAAGGCCCGCGCCGTCGGACAGAGCTTCACGGGCTGGGTGCGCTGACCGCACCCGCGCCCGCCCTAATTCACCCGGAACTTCACCCTGAGAGCCAAGAGGACGGGACAGCCATGCCTACTTTCGACACCCCCGAACCGATTTCGGTCACCGCCCACGTGGGCGCCGGTTCCCTCCGGTTCACCGCGAGCGACCGCCTCGACACCGTGGTCGAGGTGCGGCCCGGCAACCCGAAGCGGGACAAGGACGTGCAGGCCGCCGAGCAGACCGAGGTCACGTACGTGAGCGGCGTGCTGACCGTCAGGACGAAGGAGCGCCGCTTCATCGGGCCCTCCGGCCTGGTCGACGTGACGGTCGACCTGCCCACGGGCTCGCGCGTCGACATCACCGGGTCATGGACCCAGGTGTTCGGCGAGGGCAGGCTCGGCGAGGTCAGGGGCAAGACCTCGGGCGGTGACGTCCGCCTCGACACGACCGGTCCGCTCCAGCTGACCGTCTCGCACAGTTCGATCATCGTGGACCGGATCGAGGGCAACGCCGAGATCACCTCCAGCTCCGGCAGCCTGCGCGTCGGCACCGTCGACGGCACCGCCGTCCTGAAGAACTCGCATGGCACCACGTCCGTCGGTGCCGCGACCGGCGAGCTGCGGGTGAGCGGCGCCCACGGCGATGTCGACATCGCGCGCGCCGAGGACTCGGTCACCGCCACCACCGCCCACGGCGCCCTGCGGGTGGGCGAAGTGGCCCGCGGCACCGTCCAGCTGGACACCTCCTACGGCCTCATCGAGATCGGCGTCCGCGAGGGCACCGCCGCCTGGCTCGACGTCAGCTCCGAGCGCGGGCAGGTGCACAACGGGCTCGCCGACTCCGAACCCCCGGCGGCGACCGAGGACACCGTCAAGGTCCGCGCCCGTACCCGCTGGGGCAACATCGACGTGCGCCGCGCCCGGCCCTGAGCACGGCCCCGCACACTCCCCCCGACTCCCTCCGTCACTTCCTCCGTCACTTCAGCCTTCTAACGGGAGGGCTCCATGCCTTCATCTGTCATGCCCACATCCAGTCGGAACGGCGGTCCGCCGCCGCCCGCCGCCGTCACCACCCTCGGTCTGCGCAAGGCGTACGGCGACAAGACCGTCCTCGACGGCATCGATCTGCGCATCCCGGCCGGGTCCGTGTTCGCGCTGCTCGGGCCGAACGGCGCGGGCAAGACCACCACCGTGCAGATCCTGTCCACGCTCGTCGCCGCGGACGGCGGTCAGGCCCAGGTCGCCGGTCACGACGTCGCGACCGCGCCCGACGGGGTGCGCGCCGCGATCGGCGTCACCGGGCAGTTCGCCGCGCTGGATGACCTGCTCACCGCCGAGGAGAACCTGCTCCTCATGGCCGACCTGCTGCGCCTCGGCAAGCGCGAAGGGCGGTCCCGTGCCCGGAAGTTGCTGGAGCGGTTCGACATCGCCGACGTCGCGGGCAACCGGGCCGCGACCTTCTCCGGCGGCATGCGGCGCAGGCTCGACCTCGCCATGACGCTGGTCGGCGACCCTCAGGTGATCTTTCTGGACGAGCCGACGACCGGGCTCGACCCGCGCAGCCGCCGCACCATGTGGGAGACCGTGCGCTCGCTGGTCGCGGGCGGCACCACCGTCTTCCTCACCACCCAGTACCTCGAAGAGGCCGACCAGTTGGCCGACCGCATCGCCGTGCTCGACGGCGGCCGGATCGTCGCCGAGGGCACCGCCGACGAACTCAAGGCGCAGATCCCCGGCAGCCATGTACGGCTGCGCTTCACCGAGTCCGACGAGTACGAGCGCGCGGCCACCGTCTTTCCCGGTGCGGCCCGCGACGAGGAGAACCTCGCCCTGCGCGTGGCGGGCGACGCCGGGGTCGACGCCCTGCGCGCCCTGCTCGACCGGCTCGACGCCGCCGGTATCCGCGCCGCCGACTTCTCCGTGCACACCCCCGACCTGGACGACGTGTTCCTCGCCCTGACCGGCGACGGCGCCGCCGACGCCCCGCTTCATGTCAAGGAGACCCAGCGATGAGCACCCTCACCTACGCCGTGCACGACTCGATGACGATGCTGCGGCGCAACATCAAGCACGCGCTGCGCTATCCGGCCGTGTCGCTGGGCGCCTCCATGATGCCGATCATGATGCTGCTGCTGTTCGTGTACGCCTTCGGGGACTCGATCGGCGCCGGGATGGGCGGCGGGCGCGACGCGTATCTGAAGTATCTGACGCCCGGCGTCATCATCATGGGGGTGGCCGCCGGATCCATGTCGACCTCGATCGCGGTCTGCACCGACATGACCGAGGGCATCATCAACCGCTTCCGCACCATGAACATCACGCGCTCGTCGTTCATGACGGGTCATGTCATCGGCAGCGTCATCACGACCATGGTGAGCATGGTGCTCGTCGTGGGGGTCGCGCTCGCGATCGGCTTCCGGCCCGACGCGAACCCGGTGGAGTGGCTCGCGGTCGCCGGTCTCCTCGCGGCCATCGCCTTCGCGGTGACCTGGCTGTCCGTGGCGCTCGGCCTGATCTCCAAGACCGTCGAGTCCGCGAGCAACAAGCCGCTGCTGATCCAGTTCCTGCCGTTCCTCGGCTCGGCGTTCGTGCCCGCCGACTCGATGGCGCCTGGGCTGCGCTGGTTCGCCGAGAACCAGCCGTTCACGCCGATGACCGAGACGCTGCGCGGCCTGCTCTCCGGCTCGGAGATCGGCAACGACGGCTGGATCTCGCTCGCCTGGTGCGCCGGGATCGCCCTGGTCGGCTACGTCTGGTCGCGCTCGCTGTTCAACAGCACCACCAAGCGCTGAGCGTTCCGTCCACGGCGTGGGGGGGGGGGGGGGGGGGGGGGGGACCCCCCACCCCCCCCCCGTCTTTTGTGCGTCTGGGGGGGGGAGGGGGGCGAGGGTCCCTCAGGTCATTCCCTCT
>NZ_JBVIVI010000001.1:530995-575827 GCF_055595765.1 Streptomyces sp. NPDC040405 | reverse complement strand
TTTTTTTTCTTCTTTTTCCCCCCCCCCCCCCCCCCCACCCCCCCCCCCCCCCCTCCCCCCCCCCCCTCCCCCCCCCCCCCCCCCCCCCCCCCCCCCCCCCCCCACGCCGTGGACCTGCTTCAGGCGCTGAGCGGGAAGCGGCGGCCCAGTTCGCCGAGGATCGCGCCGTTGAGGCCGTAGGCGTGCTTGCACTCGTCGACCACGCGCTGCTTCTCCAGGTCGTCCACCGGCAGCGCGTCCAGCAGGGCGCGGTACTCCCGCTTGAAGGCGGCCGGGTTGGGGATCGACTCGAAGACGTAGAACCGCACCCCGTCGCCCTTGCGGTCGAAGCCCCACGTCTTCTCGGCCACCCCGCGGACCATCTGGCCGCCGGAGAGGTCGCCCATGGAACGGGTGTAGTGGTGGGCGACCAGCCCGGCCGGCCAGTCCCGCGCGCACTCCTCGATCCGGGCCGCGTACGCCGCCGTGGCGGGCAGCGGCTCCAGACCGGAGCGCCAGCGCGGGCCGCCGAGGTGCGCGAGATCGCGCTCCAGCTCCCCGGTGCGGGCCAGGTCGAGTCGTATGAACGGACCCGCGACCGGGTCCTCGGCGAGCCCGGCCGGGACCGCCTCCAGGGCCCGGTACACGAACCAGAGCTGCTCCGTGTACTGCCGGTACGCGTCCACGCCCAGCCGCCCGCCGAGCAGATCGCCCATGAAGGCCGACCCGGCGACCCGGGTGTGCTGCTCGTGCGAGGCGGCGCGGAGGAGCGCGGAGAAGGGCGTGGGCGTGGCGTCCAAGACGGCCTCCGGGGTAGGTTAGGGCGACCTAACTTCACCCTTTCCCGACGTGCTGTCGGTAAAACCTCCGGCGCTCCGCCCGCTCAGGGGAGCGTCAGGATCTCCGCCCCGGTGTCCGTCACCACCAGTGTGTGCTCGAACTGAGCCGTCCGCTTGCGGTCCTTGGTGACGACCGTCCAGCCGTCCTCCCACATGTCGTACTCGTACGTACCGAGCGTCAGCATCGGCTCGATCGTGAACGTCATGCCCGGCTTGATCTCGGTCGTGTGGTGCGGGCTGTCGTAGTGCGGCACGATCAGGCCGGAGTGGAAGGACGTGTTGACGCCGTGGCCGGTGAAGTCGCGGACCACGCCGTAGCCGAAGCGCTTGGCGTACGACTCGATGACCCGGCCGATGATGTTGATCTTCCGGCCCGGCTTGACGGCCTTGATCGCGCGGGTGAGCGACTCCCGCGTCCGCTCCACCAGCAGCCGCGACTCCTCGTCCACGTCGCCGCACAGGTAGGTGGCGTTGTTGTCGCCGTGCACGCCGTGGATGAAGGCGGTCACGTCGAGGTTCACGATGTCGCCGTCGCGCAGGACGGTGGTGTCCGGGATGCCGTGGCAGATGACCTCGTTGACCGAGGAGCACAGCGACTTGGGGAAGCCGCGGTAGCCGAGGGTGGACGGGTACGCTCCGTGGTCGCACATGTACTCGTGCGCGACCCGGTCCAGCTCGTCCGTCGTCACCCCCGGCGCGATCAGCTTCGCGGCCTCCTCCATGGCCCGCGCGGCGATCCGCCCCGCGATCCGCATCCGCTCGATCGTTTCGGCGTCCTGCACCTCGGGCCCCTCATACGGTGCGGGGCCCTCCTTCCCGACGTACTCGGGCCGTGGGATGGAGGCGGGGACGGGGCGGGTGGGGGAGAGCTTCCCCGGAACAAGGAGTGACTGGCCAGACATATCAGCGAGTGTATCGGCGCCGGATCGGGCACCATGGCCGCGAGGAAGACCGCGGCGTGAAGTATCGAGACGGAGGCCGGGATGGCGCTGTTCAGGAAGGGTCCCGTCGGAAAGCCGGGCGAGTGGTACTACTGCGTCAAGCACCACAAGGTAGAGGAGGGCCCGGAATGCCGGGCGGCGGACCGCCTGGGTCCGTACGCCAGCCGGGAGGAGGCCGCGCACGCGCTGGAGACGGCGCAGGAGCGCAATGCCCAGTGGCAGAACGACCCCCGCTGGCAGGACGACGCCCCGGGGACCTAGGGGGTGTCTCGCCGATCATGCCGGGCTGACCGACAGGACACCCCCTAGCCGCCGTCGGCGTGCTCCTGCTCCTCCGCGTGTTCCGAGGCGGGTTCGGCGGACGGGACCGGGCCCGCGAGCGCGCGGGTGGCGTTCGCCTCGGCCTCGCGTTCGAAGCGGTCGCTGGGGTCGGAGACCCGGAGCCCGGCTCCGTTGTCGGCGCCCGCGACCGGCCCTTCGCGCTGCTGGATCACATGGGTCAGCTCGTGGGCCAGGGTGTGCCGGTCGCCACCGCCGTCACCGAGCACGATGTGACTGCCCGAGGTGTACGCGCGGGCACCCACCTCGGTGGCGGAGGCGCGGGCGGCGCCGTCCGTGTGCACGCGTACATCGCCGAAGTCGGCGCCGAGCCGGCTCTCCATCTCCTGCCGCACCGGCCCGTCCAGCGGGCTGCCGGACCCCCGCAGAACATCGTGGACCGAGGAACGCTGGAGCATGCGCGTGACAGCCGCGTTTCCGGCGGTGCGCTGCAGAGCCGCGAGACCGGCGCCCTCGGCGCCGCCGGCACGCGTCGGCGGCGCCGCCGAAGGGGCGGTCCGGGCGGGCGGCTCGGACTTCTTGCTCTCCGCGTCCGAGATCGAGGCACGGGCTTGCAAACTCGCTCCTTGTGGTGGTTCCGGTGCGATGCCGTCCGCCCAGAGTGCCCACCCCGCCGGACGCCCGAGAGGGCTGAAAGGGAAGACCCGGGGGCACTTCCTCCTGCCCTACCAGCCCGGCGGGGGTGGCGACGTCAACTGGTCGGCGAGGCGGGCCAGACGGTCGCGGAAGCGGCGGCGGCCGGGGCGGGTGGGGAGGGTGTTCTCCCCGGCGGCCGCGCTGACCAGGTGCTGGACCGTGTCGAGGTCGAGGTCGGCGCCCTCGGGGGCGGAGAGCGCGTCGTGGGCCAGGGCGCGCAGTTCGGGGTCGCCGCCGTCGAGGGCGAGGACCGTGGCGCCGCCGCGGCGGGCGTCGTTGACCCGTTCCAGCAGTCCGGCGCCCGGGTCGCCGGGGGTGACGACGAGGAGCGTCTCGCCGCGTCCGGCGGCCTCCAGACGGCCCAGGCCGACCGCGAGATGGGCCGGGACCGCGCGGTCCGCGGGGACCCGGTGGCGGACCAGGGTGGGGGACAGCTCGGGCAGTCCGGACCAGGCGGCCTCGTCGTCGAGGTGCGCGGCCAGGTGCCAGGGTTCGTACTCCTCGCTGCCCACGAGCAGTAATCCGCCCTCGCGCGAGCCCACCGAGGCCCGCAGGGAGCCCGCGAAGCGGCGGGTGGACTGCAACCACTCGGTTCCGGCGAGCACTTCGCGCAGCAGCGCGACCCGTACGGCGTCCATGGCTCCCGGATCCTGCCGTGCGCGAGGGGCCGCCGCCGGGGGAATGGCGGGCGCTCACCCCTTCGAGGGCATTAGCGGCGCGCCGCCGCCACAACTGTTCATTGCGCCGTCTCTTGACGCTCTGTGAGGCAAACCCTATGGTCGCCGGACACAAGGGACGTCCTACGTCCCATTTTTGTGGCTGAGCACTCGATCGATTGCAACGGCGCATCGGGAGGGTCCGCATGGCACGCCCGTACGAGGTTTCCGTCCCGTTCCGGGCTGGGGCCGGGGGATACGCGAGCTACCGCATTCCGGCGGTGGTGGTGACGCGCGCCGGGACGCTGCTGGCCTTCGCCGAGGGGCGGGTGGGGTCCTCCGCCGACCACGGGAACATCGACCTGGTGCTGAAGCGGTCCGCCGACGGGGGCCGGACCTGGGGCGCGCAGCAGGTCGTCGCCCGCAACGGGGACGGAACGGCGGGGAATCCCGCGCCCGTTGTGCTGGCGGACGGGGCCCACGCGGGCCGGGTCGTCCTGGTGCACGTCCGCAGCGCCGCCTCGGCGACCGAGGACCGGATCCGCCGCGGTGAGGTGTCGGCGGCGGACGGGCGGCGGGTGTGGCTGACGGTCAGCGACGACGACGGCGTGAGCTGGAGCGCGGCCCGCGAGATCACCGCGCAGACCAAGCGCCCCGAGTGGCGTTGGTACGCCACCACCCCGGGCCACGCGCTGCGGTTACGCCACGGCGCTCACGCGGGCCGGATCGTCGTACCGGCCAACCACTCCCTCCCCCCGACGGTCCCCGGCGACACCGGCACCGAGGGCCGGTACAACGGCGGGCACGACCTGCTCAGCGACGACGACGGCGAGACCTGGCGGATCGGGTACGTGGACGACAACCCGGACGGCTACATCAACGTCAACGAGACGACCGCCGCCGAACTCCCCGACGGCCGGGTCTACTTCAACACCCGCAACGACGCGACCGCGCCCGGCACCCGCGCCGACGCCTGCTCGTACGACGGCGGCGCCACCCTGGCCACCCCCTTCCGGCCGCAGGCCGGGCTGGTGACGCCCGTGGTCGAGGGCTGCGTGCTGCACCTGGGCGACCCGGACGTCCTGCTCTACTCCGGTCCCGCCGCGCCCGGCTTCCGGGCCCTGATGACGGTGCGGGCGAGCCGCGACGGCGGGGTCACCTGGCAGCCGGCGCACACCGTGGACGGGCTGCCCGCCGCCTACTCCGACCTGGTCAGGATCGATCAGGACACGGTCGGACTGCTCTACGAGACCGGCGACTTCAGCGCCTACTCGACCATCACATTCCGGCGCATTCCGGTGGAGGAGCTGGTATGAGCATGTCAGAGATCATGGGTCCGGGACGGCGTGCCGTCCTCGGCGGAGCGGCCGCCGCGGCGGCCGGGTTCGCCCTCACCGGGTGCGGCGGGGACGACGACGGGGGCGACGAGCCCAAGGGCCGTAAGAAGGGTCAGAAGATCACCCTGTCCTTCTGGTCCTGGGTGCCGGGCATCGACAAGCCCGTCAACCTGTGGAACAGCAAGAACCCCGAGGTCAGGGTCAAGGTCGAGAAGGTGTCGGCGGTCGACGGCGCCCAGTACGCGAAGATGCACGCCGCGATCAAGGCGGGCAACCCGCCAGACCTCGGCCAGATCGAATACCCGGTGGTGCCCAGCTTCCTGATCGACAACGGGCTGCTGGACCTCACCAAGTACGGCGTCGACCGGTACAAGGACAAGTTCATCGGCTGGCAGTGGCAGCAGTCGGTGTTCGGCAAGGGCGTGTACGCCGTACCGCAGGCGTCCGGGCCGATGGGGCTGTTCCTCCGTCAGGACCTGTTCGACAAGTGGGGGATCGAGCCGCCCGCCACCTGGGACGCGTACGAGGCGGCGGCCAAGGCGATACGGAAGAAGGGCGCCTGGATCGAGACGTTCTCGGCGACCAACGGCAACCGCTTCGCTGGCCTCGCCTGGCAGGCCGGGGCCCGCTGGTTCGGCGCCGAGGGCGACACCTGGACCGTCTCGATCGACGACGAGCCGACCCGTAAGGTCGCCGACTACTGGGACGCGCTGGTCAAGGGCAAGCTGATCAAGACCATCCCGGACCGGCAGAACGCCTGGTACAAGGACGTCCAGACCGGCGCCATGGCCTCCTGGCTCGGCGCCAGCTGGGGTGACGCGCTGCTGGTCGGCAACGCGCCCAAGACGGCCGGGAAGTGGCGGGTCGTCCCCATGCCGCAGTGGAAGCGGGGCGAGGCGGCGTACGCCAACTGGGGCGGCTCCACGACCGCCGTCTTCGCCAAGTCCAAGTACCCCAAAGACGCCCTGGACTTCGCGGTCTGGCTCAACACCGACCCCGAGTCGATCAAGCTGCTGATCGAGAACGGCTACGGCACCCCCGGCGCCAAGCAGGGCTACGCCACCTCCGACCTCGACGTCCACAAGGACTTCTTCGGCGGCCAGGCGTACAGCAAGGTGTTCGACGCGGCGAGCAAGGGCGTGGACACCAGCTGGCGGTGGGGCCCGGCCACCGACACCCTCTACCAGCGGCTCGGCGACGCCTTCACGGCGGCCATCGGCGACGGGTCGTCGTTCCGGTCCGTGCTGAAGAAGGTGCAGCGGGACACGATCAGCGACCTCAAGGAAAAGGGCCTGAAGGCGGAGGCCGGATGACGAGCCGGGCGACCGGCGCGGCGGCGGGCGGGGGGACGAGCCGGGTACGCCGCCTCACCCGCGCCGAGGCGCGCGGCGCGCGGGCGGCGGCCGGTTTCCTGCTGCCGTTCCTCGTGCTGTTCCTGCTCTGCTTCATCGCCCCCATCGGCTTCGCGCTCTACGAGAGCCTGCTGAAGGTCGAGCGCACCGGGCCGCTCGGCCTCGGCGGCGAGACCCACGACGTGTGGGCGGGCCTGTCCAACTACACCCACGCCCTCCAGGACGGCCGCTTCACCGCCGGATTCGGGCGGGTGCTGCTCTTCGGCGCGGTCCAGATCCCGGTGATGATCGCGTTCGCCACCGCGCTCGCGCTGCTGCTGGAGGCGGCGTCGGCGCGCTGGGTCGGCTTCTTCCGCACCGCCTTCTTCCTGCCGTACGGGGTGCCCGGCGTGATCGCCTCGATCCTGTGGGGCTTCCTCTACGTACCGGGGATCAGCCCGCTGGTGGAGATGGCGCACTCGGCGGGCTGGGACGTCGACTTCCTCGGCCGCTCCACCGTGCTGTGGTCCATCGCGAACATCGTCACCTGGCAGTTCACCGGCTACAACATGCTGGTGCTGATCGCCCAGCTCAAGGCCGTACCGGGGGAGCTGTACGAGGCCGCGAAGATCGACGGCGCGAGTGCCTGGCAGATCGCCCTGCACATCAAGCTCCCGCTGATCCGGCCCGCCCTCGTGCTCACCACGGTCTTCAGCCTCATCGGCACCCTCCAGCTCTTCGCCGAGCCCAAGGTGCTCAAGCCGCTCAGCAACTCGATCGACTCCGGCTACACCCCCAACCTGGCCGCCTACAACGAGGCGTTCACCAGCAACAACCAGCACATCGCCGCGGCCGAGGCGGTGCTGCTCGCGCTCGTGGCGTGCGTGCTGTCCTTCGGCTTCCTGCGGCTGGTGGGCCAGCGCGGCAGGGGCGGGGAGGACCGGTGAGCGAGGAGAGCCGCCCGGGCGCCGTCCGGCCCCAGCTGCGGTACCGGATCATCACCGTCTCGCTGCTCGCCGTCGCCGCCGTCTACTTCCTCACGCCCGTCTACTGGCTCGTCGTCTCCTCGACCAAGTCCAGCAGCGACCTCTTCGGCACGTTCGGCTTCTGGTTCCACGACCCGGACCTCTTCGGCCGTCTGCGCCAGGTACTGACGTACGACGACGGCATCTACGTCCGGTGGTTCGCCAACAGCCTGATGTACGCGGGCGTCGGCGCCCTCGCCGCCACGCTGCTGTCGGCCGCCGCGGGGTACGCCCTCGCCAAGTTCCGCTTCCCCGGGCGGGAGGGGATCTTCAACGTCATCCTGGCCGGGGTCCTCATCCCCGGCACCGCGCTCGCCCTGCCCCTCTATCTCCTCTTCAGCCGCATCGGCCTGGCCAACACCTACTGGGCCGTCCTCATCCCCAGCATCGTCAGCCCTTTCGGCGTCTACCTCTGCCGGATCTACGCGGCGGCCGCCGTCCCCGACTCGCTGATGGAGGCGGCGCGGATCGACGGGGCGGGGGAGGCGCGGATCTTCTCCACGGTGGGGCTGCGGCTGATGACCCCGGCCCTGGTCACCGTCTTCCTGTTCCAGTTCGTGCACATCTGGAACAACTTCTTTCTGCCGCTGGTCATGCTCTCCGACTCCGACCTCTATCCGATCCAGCTCGGCCTGACCTCCTGGACGGGGTACGCGGACCGGCAGCCGGAGCTGTACCAGTACACGGTCGGGGGCGCCTTCCTGTCCGTACTGCCGCTGATGGTGCTGATGGGCGTCCTCCAGCGGTACTGGCGCACGGGGCTGACGGAGGGGAGCGTGAAGGCCTGACGTGGGCGTGACAGTATCGCTGTCATGACTACTCCTGACGGCACGACCGCCACGAACGAAGCCCCCGCCAAGAAGGCTCCCGCCAAGGACCCGTGGGACCTCCCGGACGTCTCCGGACTGGTCGTCGGCGTGCTCGGCGGAACCGGCGACCAGGGCCGCGGCCTCGCCTACCGGCTGGCCCGGGCCGGTCAGAAGGTGATCATCGGCTCGCGCGCGGCCGAGCGCGCGCAGACCGCGGCCGAGGAGCTGGGCGGGGCGGAGCTGGGCATCGAGGGCGCGGACAACGCCGAGTGCTCGCGGCGCAGCGACATCGTGATCGTCGCGGTCCCGTGGGAGGGTCACGGCAAGACGCTGGAGTCGCTGCGGGAGGAGCTGAGCGGCAAGCTCGTCATCGACTGCGTCAACCCGCTGGGCTTCGACAAGAAGGGCGCGTACGCCCTGAAGCCGGAGGAGGGCAGCGCCGCCGAGCAGGCCGCGGCCCTGCTCCCGGACTCCCGGGTCACCGCCGCCTTCCACCATCTGTCGGCCGTGCTGCTCCAGGACCCGGAGATCGCCGAGATCGACACGGATGTGATGGTGCTGGGCGAGTCCCGCGCGGACACCGATCTGGTGCAGGCCCTGGCCGCCCGCATCCCCGGCATGCGGGGAGTCTTCGCGGGCCGCCTGCGCAACGCCCACCAGGTCGAGTCCCTGGTGGCCAACCTGATCTCGGTCAACCGCCGCTACAAGGCCCACGCGGGCCTGCGCGTCACGGACCTCTGAGGCCGACCCGCGGGCCCCGGCGGGGCATGGGCGACAATGTCGGAAGCGCCACCCCCCGACAGGACCCCACAGGAGCCACCCCCATGCCCCGCCTCGCTCTCTACGCCCTCCTCGTCTGCGCCCTCACCGTCGCCGCGGCCGTCGTCTCGTTCGCGCGGGGCAGCTGGCTCGGCGTCGTGTGGGTCCTCCTCGCCGGGATCTCGTCCAACATGGCCTGGTACTACGTACGCAGGGCCAAGGCGGAGCGCGAGGCCGAGCGCGAGGCCACGGGCGCCACGGGCGCCACGGGCGCTACGAGCTGATCCCGGGGAACTGCGGCGCGCCCTGCCAGAAGCGGAAGAACTCCTGGCCGAAGTAGGTGTCGAACTGCGACACCCCCAGCCCCCGCATGATCGCGTCGACCGCCTCGAAGAAGACCTGGTTGACCTCGGGTATCCACAGGATGCCGAAGACCGCGAGCAGCCCGAACGGCGCGTACGGCTCGACCTGCCGCCGGACGCGGTGGGACAGCCACGGCTCGATCACCCCGTAGCCGTCCAGCCCCGGAACCGGCAGGAAGTTCAGGATCGCGGCGGTGACCTGGAGCAGCGCCAGGAACGCGAGCGCGAAGCGGAAGACCGTCGGCACCTGGTCCCCGCTGCCGAGCCAGAACGGGGCGGTGAGCGCGGCGGCGAACAGCACGTTCGTCAGCGGTCCCGCGGCCGAGATCAGACTGTGCCGCCAGCGGCCCTGGATCCGGTGCCGCTCGATGAAGACCGCCCCGCCCGGCAGCCCGATCCCGCCCATGATCACGAAGATCACGGGCAGCACGATGCTGAGCGCCACATGCGTGTACTTCAGCGGGTTGAGGGTCAGATAGCCCTTCGCGCCGATCGACAGATCACCGCCGTGCAGCGCGGTGCGGGCGTGTGCGTACTCGTGCAGACACAGCGAGACGATCCAGCCGGAGACCACGAAGAGGAAGACGGCGAAGCCGGGGCTGGCCGAGTAGTCCGTCCACACCGCCCATGCGGACACGACCATGATCGCGACCAGGCCGAGGAACACAGGGCTGATCCGCCGCTCGCGGCGGCTGATGGCGGTGGTCATCGAGTGAGATCTCCGTACGGGGTGGTGGGCACTGACCGAAGAACGACGATCGGTGTGCGCGGAGTTCCGGGCGAGAGGAATCAGACGTGATCAGCGCCACGCGGCCGCGGGCTCCAGCGGCTAATCTGAGAGCAACCTGGCCAGGGAGGAAGCATGACGATCATGGAGGACAGGGCGGTGGAATTGCATGAGCAGATCCGTCTGCCCCGAAGCATGCGGCTGCGGCTGACCAGGAACGGACTGACGTTGGTACCTATTACCCAAGCGCACTGGAGGACCCAGCGGCGCATCGCAAGCCAGATCGAGGAAGGTCTGCCCGGCTGGACAGCGGTGGGCGAGTTCAGCGTGGTCCCGCCCCGGGAGGGGTACAGCCCGGAGCCGGACGTGTCGGCCGTGCCGAGTGACAAGTGCCTCGATGACGCCAGCCGGTTTCCGGAGGACCTGCTCCGCTTCGTCGTGGAGATCGTCTCGCCGGAGAGCGAGGAGCGTGACTACAGCACCAAGGCCAGTCACTACGCCCTGCGCGGTATCGAGGCGTACCTCGTCGTCAACGTCCTCACGGCCCGCTGGACGCTGCTGACTCGCCCGCAGGACGGGACCTACCGGCACACCGTGACCGGCGACTTCGGCGAGAAGATCGAGATCCCCGTGGACGACCAGACACTCGTCCTCGACTCCTCGCAGTTCGTCCGGGTGGTCCGGGCCTGAGGCCGATGTCCCGCCGCGCGCGGCATCGACAACAATGGGGCCGTGCGCTACGCCATCCTCGGCACCACCCAGGCCCACCGCGACGACGGCACCCCCGTCGACCTAGGCGGCACACGGCTGCGCGCGCTGCTGACCGCGCTCGCCCTGACCCCGGGGCGGCTGCGGACGAACGGCGCGCTCATCGCCGAGGTCTGGGACACCGACCCGCCCGCCGACGAGAACGGCGCGCTGCAGGCCCTCGTCGGGCGGCTGCGGCGCGCCGTCGGCAAGGAGGCGATCGCGTCCGGCACCGGCGGCTACCGGCTGTGCGCCGAGCCCGACGACGTCGATCTGCACCGCTTCGAACGGCTCGCGGAGGAGGGCGCCCGCGCCCTCGCCGACGGCGACCCGGCCAAGGCCGCCGCCCGCTACGACGACGCCCTCGCCCTGTGGCGCGGCCCGGCGCTCACCGACCTTCCCGACGGGATGGCCGCGGCCGCCCGCGCCGAGGCCCAGCGGCTGGACGCGCGGCGCGGCCGCATCGCCGCCGGTCTCGCCCTCGGCGACGCCGCCCAGACCCTCCCCGCGCTCGTCGAGCTGTGCGACGCGCACCCCCTGGACGAGCCGCTGCACGCGCTGCGCATCCGTGCCCTGCGGGACACCGGCCGCGCGGCGGAGGCGCTGGCCGCGTACGAGGCGATCCGGGTGGAGATCGCCGACCGGCTGGGCGCGGACCCGGGCCCCGAGCTGCGCGCCCTGCACGCGGAGCTGCTGGAGCCCGGACAGCCCGGACAGCCCAGCCAGCCCGAGCCGCCGGAGGCACCGGCGCCGCAGCGGGCCGGGCGGCGCGGCGGCAATCTGCGCGCCCGGCTCACCAGCTTCGTCGGCCGGGAGACCGACCTCGCGGCGCTGCGCACCGATCTGGCCGCGCACCGGCTGGTCACGCTCCTCGGGCCCGGCGGCGCGGGGAAGACCCGGCTGTCCCAGGAGGCCGCCGAGTCGGTCGCCGAGGGCTGGCCGGACGGGGTGTGGCTGGCCGAACTCGCCCCCGTGGACGACCCGGAGACCGTGCCCGAGACCGTGCTCACCGCGCTCGGCGCGCGCGAGACCGTCATCCGCGGCAGCGCCGCCGAGGGGCTGCGCGCCGCGGCCGACCCGACCGCCCACGATCCGCTCACGCGGCTCGTGGAGCACTGCGAGCCGCGCCGGATGCTGATCGTGCTCGACAACTGCGAGCATCTGGTCGAGGCCGCGGCCCGGCTCGCCGACTCCCTGCTGGCCCGCTGCCCCGGCGTCACCGTCCTGGCCACCAGCCGCGAACCGCTCGCGGTCCCCGGCGAGCTGGTGCGCGCGGTGGAGCCGCTGCCGGACCCGGTCGCGCTCCGGCTGTTCCAGGAGCGCGGCGCGGCGGCCCGCCCCGGCTTCCGCGCCGAAGACGATCCGGCGGCGTGCGCCGAGATCTGCCGCCGCCTCGACGGGCTGCCGCTCGCCGTCGAACTGGCCGCGGCCCGGCTGCGGCTGCTCAGCCCGAGGCAGCTCGCCGACCGCCTGGACGACCGGTTCCGCCTGCTGACCAGCGGCAGCCGCACCGTGCTGCCCCGCCAGCAGACGCTGCGCGCCGTGGTCGACTGGTCCTGGGACCTCCTCGACGCCCGCGAGCGCACCGTCCTCGCCCGCCTCTCCGTCTTCGCGGGCGGCTGCGGCCTCCCGGCGGCCGAGGCGGTCTGCGGCGACCCGCGCGACCGCAGCCCGGTCGACCCCCGGGACGTCGCCGCGCTGCTCGGCTCCCTGGTCGACAAGTCGCTGGTGGTCGCCGCGCCCGGGGCGGACGGCGAGATGCGGTACCGGCTGCTGGAGACCGTCGCCGAGTACACGGCGGAGCGGCTGGACGAGACGGGGGAGCGGGCGGTGGTCGAACGGCGCCACCTGGTCGCGTACCGGGAGCTGGCCCGTACCGCCGACCCCCTGCTGCGCGGCCGCGAACAGCGCGTCTGGCTGCCCCGGCTGGAGGCCGAGCACGAGAACCTGCGCACCGCGCTGCGCCGGGCCGTCACGGCGGGCGACGAGCAGGAGGCGCTGTGCCTAGTGCTGTCGCTCGGCTGGTTCTGGAATCTGCGCGGCCACCGCGGCGATGCACGCCACTGGGCGATGGCCGCGGCGGGGCTGGGCCCCAACCCGTTCCATTCGCCCGCCGCGCCCGCGCCACCGCTGTACACGAGCTGCACGGCCGCCCCGCCGCCGATGGAGCCCGAGCTGCTGGAGGAGGCGCGGCGCGGGGTGCGGCTGTACGCGCTGGCCAACCTCGAAGGCAACATGAACGCCATGGCCGACGAGGAGTCCTGGCGGGAGATGCGGGGCATCGTCGAGGCATACCGCCCGGGGCTGCCGCAGAACTGCCGCCTCCCGGGCGTCATGTGGTTCTTCGCGGTGCTGCTGACGGGCGACCTCGACCTGATGCGGGAGGTCGTGGACGAGTCGGTGCGCACCAGCCGGGAGCTGGGCTACACCTGGGAGCTGGCCTTCACCCTCCAGATGCGGGCCAAGGTGATGACCCAGCGCCACGGCGGCATTCAGGGGGAGGAGGCGCGCCGGGACGCCGACGAGAGCCTGGAGCTGTTCATCAGCCTCGGTGACGCCTGGGGCGTGGCCGAGGCGCTGGCCGGCCGCGGCGAGACCCTGGAGCTGATCGGCGACGGGCGGGGTGCGGCCGACGACTACCGCGCGGCGATCCGCTACGCCGAGGAGCTGGACGCGCATGCCCAGGTGACGCTGTTGCGGGCCCGGCTGGCGGGGCTGTACGTCGAGCACGGGGACGAGACGGAGGCGGCGGACGGCGAGCGCATCCTGCGCGAGCTGCTGGCGGAGGCGCCGCAGTCGGGCGCCGAGGCCGCGACGTACGTCCGGATGCACCTGTCCTACCGGTGCGGTGCCACGGGCCGGCTGGCCGAGGCCCGGGAACATCTGACGGTGCTGCACGAGGAGTTCAGCAGCCGGGCGCTCGATCTGTTCCAGGGCGTGGTCGAGGGGCTGATGGCCTGGCTGGACCTGATGGAGGGGCAGCCAGGGGAGGCGCTCACCCGGATCAAGGGGGCGCTCGTGAAGACCGGTGACTTCATGACCCAGGTGGTCGCCCCGCAGGTGCCCGTGGTCCAGCTGCTGACCGCCGGGTGCGCGCTGGCCGCCCTCGGCGGCGCGGAACGGGCAGCGGACGCGGCGCGGCTGTTCGGCGCGTACGACGCGCTGCGGCCCGGCATCCAGCGGATCCCCGCCAAGGAGCGGGCGGACCGGGCGGCGGGCGAGGCGGCGGCGCGGGAGTGGCTGGACGACGGGAGTTACGAGCGGGCGTACGAGGAGGGCGGCGGCCTCACCGTGAAGGAGGCAACCGCCCTCGTATGAACTCCACCGCTCACGTCTTGGTACGGAACTTCCGCACCGCCAGCGGCGCGGTGATCGCCGTGATGACCAGCGCCCACACCAGGGCGACGGTCACCGGATGGGCGATCGGGCCGTGGCCGCTGGTCAGCGACCGCGCCGCGTCGGCGAGCTGGGAGAGCGGGTTGTAGTCGGTGAAGGACTGCAGCCAGCCCGGCATGGTGTTGGTCGGCGCGAAGATCGACGAGCCGAACTGCAGCGGCATGATCACCATGAAGCCGATGCCCTGCACCGCCTGCGGCGTCTTCAGGGACAGCCCCAGCAGCATGAAGATCCAGGTCAGCGCGGACCCGAAGATCAGGGCCAGCACCACCGCGGCCAGCAGCTCGACCGGGCCGGTCTTCAGCTCGAAGCCCATGATGAAGCCCATGACCAGCAGGATGAGGGTGGACACCAGCATCCGGCCGGTCTCCACGATCAGCTTGGCGATCAGCACCGAGGACCGGGCGATCGGCATCGTACGGAAGCGGTCCATCACCCCCTTCCGGAAGTCGTCGTTGACGCCCGTGCCGACCGACATCGCGATGTTGAGTCCGCCCATCGCCATCATCCCGGGGATGAAGTAGTTGACGTACTCGCTCCGGTCGCCGCCCGACACCGCGCCACCGAAGACATAGGTGAACAGCAGCGAGAAGACGATCGGCATCATCAGGGCGTCGAACATCGACTCCGGGTCCTGCTTGATCTGCAGGACGTTCCGGCGCACCAGCGCGCCGATGTGCCGGAGATTGGCGCGCAGCCCGATCCGCCCCTCGTCGGGCAGGGCCTTGCCGGGTGCGGTCATCGTCGCCGTACTCACGCGGCAACCTCCTCAAGGGTCTTGTCGCTCTTCGTGTCCTCGGGCGTGGAGGTCTTCTGGCCGGTGATGGCCAGGAACACCTCGTCCAGGCTGGGCAGATGGGTGTCGATCCCGGCGATCGCGAAGCCGCGCTCGCCGAGCAGCCCGATCACCGCGGTCAGCTGCTCGTCGCTGACGATCGGCACGTTGACCAGGCCCTCCTCCACGTCCGCGGTCACGCCGCCGACGCCGTCCAGCCCGGCCTGCGCGATGGCGCCGACCATGCGGTTCAGCTCCCCGGGGTCGGCGGGGCGTATCTGCAGGGTGCGGCCGCCGACCTTGGCCTTCAGCTCGTTCACCCGGCCCTCGGCGATGATCTTGCCGCGGTCGATGACCAGGAGATCGTTCGCCAGCTGCTCGGCCTCCTCCATGTACTGGGTGGTCAGCAGCACCGTGGAACCCTCGGCGACCATGCGCTGGACCTCGTCCCACACCTCGTTGCGGGTGCGCGGGTCAAGACCGGTCGTCGGCTCGTCCAGATAGAGCACCGAGGGCCGGCCGATCATGGAGGCGGCCAGGTCCAGGCGGCGGCGCATACCGCCGGAGTAGGTGGACGCGGCCCGCTTCGCGGCGTCCGTCAGCGAGAACCGCTCCAGCATGGCGTCCGCGCGCGCCCGGGCGTCCTTGCGGGACAGATCGAGCAGCCGCCCGATCATGTACAGGTTCTCCCAGCCGGAAAGCTTCTCGTCGACCGAGGCGTACTGCCCGGTCAGACCGATCGTGCGGCGCAGCTGCCGGGGCTGCCGCACCACGTCGTACCCCGCCACGAGGGCGGTACCGGCGTCCGGCACCAGCAGGGTGGACAGACAGCGGACGAGGGTGGTCTTCCCGGCACCGTTGGGGCCGAGCACACCGAGGACGGTGCCTTCCGGCACGTCCAGATCGACTCCGTCGACCGCCTTGGTGTCGCCGAAGTGCTTGACCAGCCCCCGGACTTCGACGGCGTTTCCGTCCCTGATCTTGTGTTCCTGTCGCGTCATGTCGTAAGAGTGACACCCGCTGCCGACAGATCACCGACAAGCGGCAGACAGCCCGCCGACGGGGGAATTTCGGCGGGCTGTCGATGTGCCGCAGTGGCTCTTCGGGCGCTCTTCAGGCGCTCTTCGGGGCTAGTGGAACGAGTGCTCCTCGGCCGGGTACGCCCCTCCGACGACGTCCTCGGCGAAGGCGCGCGCCGCACCGCCCAGCACCTCCCGCAGCTGCGCGTACTGCTTGACGAAGCGCGGTACCCGGCCGCCGGTCAGGCCCGCCATGTCCGTCCACACCAGCACCTGGGCGTCGCACTCCACACCCGCGCCGATGCCGATGGTCGGGATGTTCAGCGAGCGGGTGACCTCGGCGGCCAGCTCGGCCGGGACCAGCTCCAGGACGACGCCGAAGGCGCCCGCGTCCTGCACGGCCTTGGCGTCGCGCAGCAGCTGCTGGGCGGCCTCCTCACCGCGCCCCTGCACCCGGTAGCCGCCGTACGCGTTGACGGACTGCGGGGTGAGGCCGATGTGCGCCATGACCGGGATGCCGGACTGGACGAGCAGATCGATCTGGTGGGCGGAGCGCTCGCCGCCCTCCAGCTTGACCGCGCCCACCCCGGACTCCTTGAGCAGCCGGGTGGCGTTGCGCAGCGCCTGGACCGCGCCCTCCTGGTACGAGCCGAAGGGCAGGTCGCCGACGACGAGGGCGCGCTTGGTGCCGCGTACGACGGCGGCGGACAGCAGGGCGATCTCGTCCATCGTGACGGGCACGGTGGACTCGTAGCCCAGATGGCAGTTGCCCATCGAGTCGCCGACCAGGATGACGGGGATGCCCGCCTCGTCGAAGACGGAGGCGGTCATCGCGTCATACGCGGTGAGCATGGGCCACTTCTCGCCGCGCTCCTTGGCGGCGGCGAGGTCCCGGACGGTGATGCGCCGGGAACTCGTTCCCCCGTAGAGCGCCTTCGGCGACGGGGTTTCCGGCTTTTGCGCAGGGCTGACGTGCGTCATTACGACGGCTCCTGTTCGTCATCTCGAGGCGCCCTGACGGCGTCCCCGGACCACCCCCATGCTGGCACGCTCCCCGACGCTTCGAAAGTGGGGACATTCACGCACGGATGGACATTCGATGGACAAAGGCTCGCAAAGTCTTTCCCATACGAGACGGGACCGTATCGAAACGGTTCTAGCCTGGGCCGCATGGCAGCAGCACCGACCGCCGAGGCGATCCACCGCAGACGGTGGGCGATCCTGGTCGTCCTCATGATCAGCGTCCTGGTCGTCGTCCTGGACAACTCGATACTCAACGTGGCGATGAAGACCATCGCCACCCCGAAGCCCACCGGGCTCGGCGCCACCCAGAGCCAGCTGGAGTGGGCCATCAACGCCTACACGCTGGTCTTCGCGGGGCTGCTGTTCACCGCCGGGCTCCTCGGCGACCGGCTCGGCCGCAAGAAGGTGCTGCTCGGCGGCATGGCCGTGTTCGGCATCGGCTCGGTGCTCGCCGCCTTCTCCGGTTCGCCCGGCGAGCTGATCGGCTTCCGGGCGCTGATGGGCCTGGGCGCGGCGTTCGTGATGCCCGCGACCCTGGCCATCCTGGTGAACGTCTTCGAGCGCGAGGAGCAGGCGAAGGCCATCGGCATCTGGGTCGCCGCGGTCGGCCTCGCCATCGCCATCGGGCCGATCACCGGCGGGCTGCTGCTGGAGCACTTCTGGTGGGGCTCGGTCTTCTTCGTCAACGTCCCCGTCGTGGCCGCCGGAATCGTCGCGATGGTGCTGCTCATCCCCGACTCCAGGGACCCGGCGCCCGGACGGCTGGACCCGCTGGGCGTGCTGCTGTCCGTCGTGGGCCTGGTGCTGCTGGTGTACGGGATCATCAAGGGCGGCCAGCTCGCCGACTTCGCCGACGCCCAGGTGCTGGCCACGATCGGCGCCGGACTGCTCGTCCTGGGCCTGTTCGTCTGGCACGAGAAGCGCAGCGACCATCCGGCCATCGATGTCGACTACTTCCGCAATCCCGCCTTCTCGGCCGCCATCGCCGCCGTCGCGCTGGTCTTCTTCGCGCTCATGGGCGTCACCTTCTTCATGGTCTTCTACATCCAGAGCGTGCGCGGCTTCAGCGCCCTGGACTCCGGGCTGCTGCTCCTGCCGCTGGCCGTCGCGCAGCTGCTGTTCGCGCCGCGCGCCCGGCTGGTCGTGGAGCGGTTCGGCGCCCGCGCCGTGTGCACGGGCGGGATGCTGCTGGTGGCCGCCACCATGGCCGGGTTCCTGCTGCTGGACGTCGACTCGCCGCTGTGGGTGCTGGAGGCGCTGTTCTTCTTCCAGGGCGCGGGAATGGCGCACATCATGCCGCCGGTCACCACCGCGATCATGCAGGCGCTGCCGCGCGAGAAGGCCGGTTCCGGCTCGGCCCTGAACAACACCTTCCGGCAGGTCGGCGGCGCGCTCGGGGTCGCCGTCCTCGGTTCGGTGCTCTCCGCCACGTACCGCGAGGGCATCCAGGGCACCCTGGCCGCCGTCCCCGGACTGCCTGCCTCCGTACGGCATTCGGCGGGCGAGTCCGTCGAGGCCACCCTCGCTCTCGCCGACCGCCTGGGGCCCGCGGGGCACGTGCTGCTGGGGCCCGCGCACGACTCCTTCATCCACGCCATGCACCTCACCGCGCTCGGCTCGTCCGGTGTCGCCCTGTTCGGCGCGCTGGTCGTGGCGGCCTTCCTGCCCGGCAAGGGCGCGGACGGCGGCGGCCCCGGCAGCGGGCAGCCGCGGGAGAGGGCCGGGGCGGGGGCCGACCGATGACCGCACCCCCGGCCGGTGTTCCGGCGCGCGCGCTCCGGGCGCGCGGGCTTCCCGCGCGCGGGCGGCCGCGCAGCGCCGCCACCGACGCCGCGATCATCGAGGCCACGCTGCGGCTGCTGGAGGAGGGCTCGTCCGTCGGCGCGCTGTCCATCGAGGGGATCGCGCGCGCGGCCGGTGTGGGCAAGGCCACCGTCTACCGCCGCTGGCCCGGCAAGGACGCGCTGATGCTGGACGTCCTGCGGTCGCTGGAGGAGCCGTGCCCCGAACCGGCCGGGGCCTCGGTCCGCGACGACCTCGTCACCCTCCTGGAGTTCATGCGGCGGCGCGGGCTGGCCAAGCGCGACTACGCCCTGATGCGCAGCGTCCTGGCCCAGGCGCAGGCCCACCGGGAGCTGTGGCGGGCGTACGACGAGCAGGTCATCGAGGTCCGCCGGGAACGGCTGCGCTCGGTGCTGCGGCGGGGCGTCGACCGCGGTGAGATCCGCTCCGACACCGACCCCGAGCTGTTGGCCGATCTGTTCACCGGGCCGATGCTGGCGCGCGCGATCCTGCACGAGCGGCGGGAGTTGCCGGAGGGGCTGGCCGAGCGGATCGTGGACACCGTGCTGGAGGGGGTCTCGGCGCGCGGCTGAGACGCCGTATGCGAGCGTATGACGGACGACGCGTCCCGATGTCTTTGTGCCTGTTGCGTCACAACCGCCCCCGTTGTCGCGGGGTGCGGAACCCCCGCGTACCGCCCGGGCGTCCACCGGGCAGGGACGCCCGGTGGGGGCGTCGGGAATGCCCTGGTCATCGCCTAGGGTCTTGAGCGAACAGGCGGGCAGCGGCAAGTGAGGGACGGACGACGCATGGTGCAGGCGTACACGCAGGAGACGGGACAGTCCGGGGACGCACCCCAGCGGACCGGCTCCCGGTTCGGTCACCTGCGCGACCGGCTCCGGCAAAGCCGCGGAATCTGGCGGCGCGGTCTGGTGCTCGCGGCGTTCGCGATCCTGCTCGCGCTGATCATGGTCTTCCACGCCGACATCCCCAACCGCGTCGGCAACCTCGGCAGCCTGCTGGAGACCTTCCTGCCGTGGCTCGGGGTGTTCCTTCCGCTGCTGCTGGTGCTCGGCCTGGTGCGGCGGTCGGCGAGCGCCCTGGTGGCGCTGGTGCTGCCGGTCATGGTCTGGCTGAACCTGTTCGGCGGGCTGATGTTCTCCGACAAGTCCGGCGGCGACGGCGACCTGACCGTCGTCACCCACAACGTCAACGCCGACAACGCCGACCCGGTGACCACCGCGAAGGACGTGGCCGCCTCGGGCGCGCAGGTGGTGGCGCTGGAGGAGGTGACCGCCAAGGCCGCGCCGACGTACGCGAAGGCCCTCGCGGGCACCTACCGCTACCACGCGGTGCAGGGCACGGTCGGGGTGTGGAGCAAGTACCCGCTGTCCGGGACCAAGCCGGTCGACATCAAGATGGGCTGGACCCGGGCGCTGCGCACCACGGTCGCCGCGCCGAGCGGTGACGTCGCCGTATACGTTGCCCATCTTCCTTCTGTGCGCGTGAAGTTCAACGCGGGCTTCACCGCCGGGCAGCGCGACGCGAGCGCCGACGCGCTGGGTGAGGCCATCCGTGACGAGCCGCTGGACAAGGTGATCCTGCTCGGCGATCTGAACGGCACGATGAACGACCGTTCGCTGGCCCCGGTCACCTCGCAGATGCGCTCCGCGCAGGGCGCGGCGGGCGACGGCTTCGGCTTCAGCTGGCCCGCCTCGTTCCCGATGGCCCGCATCGACCAGATCATGGTGCGCGGGGTGAACCCGGTCTCGGCCTGGACACTGTCGCAGACCGGCAGCGACCACCTTCCGGTCGCGGCGTCGGTCACGCTCTGAGCCTGCCAATCGAAGATCTAACAAGCTGTTCACCTTGAGGATGGTGCTCAGGAAATAAAGCGCGTGAGAGACTTTGTTCCGATAGAGAACATACGCACGACCCCCTCCTTCGGCTTGTGAAAGGTCTCTCATGCCCCTGGCACTGCTCGCTCTCGCGATCTCTGCCTTCGGTATCGGCACCACAGAATTCGTGATGATGGGCCTGCTGCCCAACGTCGCCGACGATCTGAGCACCTCGGTGCCCACCGCTGGCTACCTCGTCTCCGCCTACGCCATCGGCGTCGTCATCGGAGCGCCGCTGCTCACCGCCCTCGGTGCGCGCATCCCGCGCAAACGCATGCTCGTCCTGCTGATGGGGCTCTTCACGGTCGGCAACCTCGCCTCCGCGCTCGCCCCCTCCTTCGGGCTGCTGCTGGCCGGGCGGGTGCTCGCCGGGCTGCCGCACGGCGCGTTCTTCGGGGTCGGCGCGGTGGTCGCCTCCCGGCTGGTGAGCGAGGAGAAGCAGGCCCGCGCGGTCGCCACCATGTTCCTGGGCCTGACGATCGCCAACATCGTCGGCGTCCCGGTGGGCACGGCGCTCGGCCAGGGTCTGGGCTGGCGCGCCACCTTCCTGGTGGTCACCGGCATCGGCGTCGTGGCCATGGCCTCGCTCGCCCGGCTCGTCCCGCAGGTGCCGCGGGACCAGCACGGCGGCCTCGCCCACGAACTGCGCGCCCTCGGCGACCGGCAGGTGCTGCTCGGCCTGCTCACCGCGGTCTTCGGCTTCGCCGGTGTCTTCGCCGTCTACAGCTACCTGGCCTCGATGATGACCGAGGTCACCGGCTTCGCCGAGTCCTCCGTCACGATCGTGCTCGCGCTCTTCGGCATCGGCATGACGCTCGGCGCGCTGGTCGCGGGGCCCCTCACCGACCGCGCGCTGCGGCCCACGCTGTACGGGTCGCTGACCGCGCTGGCCGTGATGCTGGTGGTGTTCAACTTCACCGTGCACATCAAGTGGGCGGCGCTGGTCTCGGTCGTCCTGCTCGGCGCGGTGGGCTTCATGACCACCACCCCGCTGCAGATGCTCGTCATGAACAAGGCGAAGCACGCCCCGACCCTCGCCTCCGCCTCCAACCACTCCGCGTTCAACCTCGCCAACGCGGGCGGGGCCTGGATCGGCGGCGTCGCCATCGCGGCGGGCTGGGGCTGGACCTCCCCGACCCTGGTCGGCGCGGTGCTCGCGGTGATCGGCCTGGCGATAGCGGTGACCGCGGGATTCCTGGACCGCGGGTCCTCGCAGAAGTCCCGGGTCGTCGCGGGCAGTGATTCGGTGCCCGCGCTGTCCGAGGTGCGCTGAGTCTCTTTTCCGCACGAACGCGCCCCGCCATGTGGCGGGGCGCGTTCGTGCTTCTCCGTCGTTACGGCACCGACAGCACGACCTTCCCCCGCACCCGGCCGGTGGCGCTCAGCTCATGCGCCTTCGCCGCGTCCGCCAGCGGGAACACCTCGTGCAGCGGCACCCGGAACCGGCCCTCGGCGGCCAGGGCCGCCGCCACCGCGAGCCCGTCGAGGCCGGGGGCGTCGCCGCTGCCCGCCCAGGTCAGATGGACGCCGTGCTCGTGCGCGCCCAGGTCGGCCACCGACACCACCCGCTTCGCGTCGCCCGCGACGGCGATGAGATCCGGCAGCGAGCCCGAGCCCGCCGCGTCCAGCACCGCGTCGACCCCGCCGGGCGCCAGCGCCGCGACCCGCTTCGCGAGGCCGGGGCCGTACGTGGTGGGCGTCGCCCCGAGGCCGGTGAGGAACGCGTGGTTCGCCTCCCGGGCCGTACCGATCACGGTGGCCCCGCGGGCGGCCGCGAGCTGGATCGTCGCCGTGCCGACGCCCCCGGCCGCGCCCTCGATCAGCAGCGTCGTACCCGCGGTGACGCCCAGCAGGTCCAGCGCGCGGGTGGCGGTCTCCGCGTTGCCCGCCGCGCCGGCCGCCTCCTCCCAGCTCAGCGCGTCCGGCTTGGCCGCCCAGGCGGCCAGCACGGCGAATTCGGCCGCCGCGCCCCCGAACCGGCTGAAGCCGACCATCCCGAAGACGGCGTCCCCGACCGCGACGCCCGTGACACCCTCCCCGATCTCGTCCACGACCCCTGCGGCGTCCATCCCGGGGATGCGCGGCAGGGCGAGCCCGGGCCGCAGCTCTTCGGGGAGCGTCTCTTCGGGGATCGCCCCCGAGCGCAGCTTGTGGTCCGCCGGGGTGACCCCGGCGGCCCGTACGGCGATACGGATCTCGCCGGGCCCGGCGTGCGGTTCTTCGGCCTCGCCGACGGTGAGTACGTCCGGCGGGCCCAACTCTGAGTACTGAAGCGCAAACATGTGGTGGACGCTAACAACGAATCGGAACAGGGCGTCCGTTTCGGCGTAAAGTGAGAGAGCATGACCGACGAACTGTCTCGGAAGCGCTCCGACGCCCGCCGCAACCGCCACCACATCATCGCGGTCGCCGCGGACACCTTCGCCGCTCACGGGCTCGATGTGCCCATGCGGGAGATCGCCCGCCGCGCCGGTGTCGGACCCGCGACGCTCTACCGCCACTTCCCCGCGAAGGGGGACCTGGTCGCCGAGACCTTCGCCGATCAGCTGGCCCACTGCGTGGCGACCCTCGACGCCGCCCTCGCCGACCCCGACCCCTGGCACGGTTTCCGCACCTTCATCGAGAACGTGTGCGCGATGCAGGCCGAGGACCGCGGCTTCACCGCCGCCCTCCTCGCCACCCTCCCCGACTCGCTGGCCACGGACTTCGAGCGGGTCCGCGACCACCATCTGCGCCGCTTCGCCGAGCTGACGCGGCGCGCCAAGCAGAGCGGGCAGCTGCGGGCCGACTTCGTGCCGGACGACATCAAGCTGCTGATCATGGCCAACGGGGGCATCGGTACGAAGTCCCCCGCCGACGCGCGCGCGGCGTCCCGCCGCCTGGTGGCCCTGCTGCTCCAGTCCCTCCGCGCCCACCCGGCCGACCCGCCGGCCCCGCTGCCGCCGCCCGCGCCGCTCGACTTCCACCCGGCGTAACCGGGGCTCCGCCCCGGACCCCGCTCCTCAATCGCCGGAGAGGCTGGCATGTGGGGCTTCTCCGCCCCGGCCCCGGCTCCTCAATCGCCGGAGGGGCTGGGGTGTGGGGCTTCTCCGCCCGGGCCCTGGCTGCTCAATCGCCGGAGGGGCTGGCTTCGGCCTTCCACGGCGTGGGCAGTTCGGGGGCCGGGGCGGAGCCCCGGCGGGGGTCAGGGGGCGGAGCCCCCTGGGGGTCAGCCGTGTTCGCGCCAGCGGTTGGTGATCGGTAGGCGGCGGTCCTTGCCGAAGCCCTTGGCGGAGATCTTCGTGCCCGGCGGGTACTGGCGGCGCTTGTACTCCGCCGTGTCGACCAGCCGCAGGATCCGCGTCACCAGCTCATCGTCGTAGCCCGCCGCGACGATCTCCCGGCGGCCCTGGTCGCGGTCCACGTACAGCTCCAGGACGCGGTCGAGCACGTCGTAGTCCGGGAGGGAGTCGGTGTCGACCTGGCCCGGCCGCAGTTCGGCGCTCGGCGGCTTGGTGATGGAGTTCTCGGGGATGGGCGGGGTCTGACCCCGCTCGCCCGCGGCGCGGTTGCGCCACTTCGCCAGCCGGAAGATGGACGTCTTGTAGACGTCCTTGATGGGGCCGTACGCGCCCACGGAGTCCCCGTAGAGCGTCGAGTATCCGCACGCCAGCTCGGACTTGTTGCCCGGGGCGAGGACGATGTGGCCCTCCTGGTTGGAGATCGCCATCAGCATCGTGCCGCGCAGCCGCGACTGCAGGTTCTCCTCGGCGAGGCCGGTGAGGTTCAGCGAGCCCATGTAGGCGTCGAACATCGGGGCGATCGGGACGGTGCGGAAGTTGAGCCCGGTGCGCCGCGCCAGCTCCGCCGCGTCGGCGATCGAGTGCTCGGAGGAGTAGCGGGACGGCATGGCCACGCCGTAGACGTTCTGCGCGCCGACCGCGTCGCACGCGATCGCCGCGACGAGGGCGGAGTCGATACCGCCGGAGAGCCCGATCAGCACGCTGCGGAAGCCGTTCTTCGCGGCGTACGCCCGCAGGCCCACCACCAGCGCGGTGTAGATCTCCTCGTCGTCGCCGAGTCGCTCCGCCTCGCCGCCCGCGAGACCCGGCTCGGGGTCGTAGGCCGGGAGCGGGTCGGCGGAGAGGGTGCGGTGGTCGATGCGGAGCCCGTCGTCCACCACGCCCTCCGGGACCGCGTCCGGGTCGGCGGCGGGCAGGTCGAGGTCGACCACGACGCACCCCTCGGCGAACTGCGGGGCGCGGGCGATCACTTCGCCGTCGCGGTCGACGATGATCGAGTCGCCGTCGAAGACCAGCTCGTCCTGGCCGCCGATCATCGCCAGGTACGCGGTGGTGCAGCCCGCCTCCTGGGCGCGCTTGCGGACCAGGTCCAGCCGGGTGTCGTCCTTCTCGCGCTCGTACGGCGAGGCGTTGATCGACAGCAGCAGCCCGGCCCCGGCGGAGTGGGCGGCGGGCACCCGGCCGCCGTCCTGCCACAGGTCCTCGCAGATGGCGAGGGCGACGTCGACGCCGTGGACGCGGACGACGGGCATGGTGTCGCCGGGCACGAAGTAGCGGAATTCGTCGAAGACGCCGTAGTTCGGCAGATGGTGCTTGGCGAAGGTGAGGACGACGGAGCCGCGGTGCAGCACGGCGGCGGCGTTCTGCGGGGAGCCGGCGGGCTGGCCGTACCGCCGGGCCCGCTCGCTGCGGTCGAGGTAGCCGACGACCACCGGCAGCTCGCCGAGGCCCTCGGCCTCCAGCCGCTCGGCGAGCGCCCGCAGCGCGGCGCGCGAGGCGTCGACGAAGGAGGAGCGCAGCGCGAGGTCCTCGACGGGGTACCCGGTCAGCGCCATCTCGGGGAACGCCACCAAATGGGCGCCCTGCTCGGCGGAGTGCCGGGTCCAGTGGACTATCGACTCGGCGTTCCCGGCGAGGTCGCCGACGGTCGAGTCGATCTGGTTCAGAGCGAGGCGAAGTTGAGGCACGGCGCCCAGTGTAATCGTCTGTCTGACGCGATGGCCGGTGCGTGTCCGAGGTCTCCTCGCTGGGGCCGGACCCGGCCCTGGCCTGGGTTACTTCTGGTAACCGAGGATGGTCATCATCCCCGACTCCGAGTGGTAGACGTTGTGGCAGTGGAGCATCCACAGCCCCGGGTTGTCCGCGTCGAGGTCGACGCTCACCTTCCCGTGCGGCAGCACGATCGTGGTGTCCTTGCGCGCCCCGCCGTCCGCCAGCCCGTAGGTGTGGCCGTGCACATGGACGGGGTGCCACATCGGGGTGCCGTTGATGAAGGTGAGCCGCACCCGCTCGCCCAGCCGCACCGGGTAGCGCTGCGACGGGTCGTACGGCCTGCCGTTGATCGCCCAGTCGAACTTCCGCATCGACCCCGTGAGCCGCAGCCGGATCGTGCGGTCCGGCGGGCGCGACTCCAGCCGTACCGATTCCGCGGCCTTCAGCTGGTCCGCCCGGACCAGCTTGCCGTTCAGCTCCTTGGGGCGCTTGAACTTCTTCGCCCCCTTGCCGCTGGTGTGGAGCACGGCCAGCGTGGACCGCTTCTTGCCCTCGGCGAGGGCGGCGAACGGGAACACCCCGCTCTTCGCGGTCACCACCACGTCGTACCGCTCGCCCATGCCCAGCAGCAGCGCGTCGGTGGTGGTGGGCCGCACGGGGTAGCCGTCGGTGTGGGTGACGGTCATCTTGTGGCCGCCGAGCGCCACCCGGAAGGCGGTGTCGCCGCCCGCGTTGATGATCCGGATCCGGATGCGGTCGCCGCGCTTGGCCCGGAAGACCTGCGGGGAGTCGGGGGTGCGCCCGTTGATGAGGTAGTACGGGTACGCGACGTGGCCCGCCTCCCCGCCCAGCAGCTCGCTCGTGGCACCGGCCAGCAGGGCGGGGGAGGGGGCGGGGGACGGCTTGCCGCCGTGCCGGGACATCAGCGGCGTACCGCTCGCGCCCGTCGCCATCCCGTGGGCCATGGTCCGGCCGCCGTTCAGCTGCCGCAGCACCTTGTCGGGGGTGCGGCCGCCCACCCCGTCGAGCCAGTCGTCGAGGACGACGATCCACTCCTTGTCGTACTTCAGCGGCTCCTTCGGGTCCTCGACGATCAGCGGCGCGTACAGCCCCCGGTCGAGCTGGACGCCGGTGTGCGGGTGGATCCAGTACGTGCCCGGGTTGACCGCCGTGAAGCGGTAGTCGAAGGCCGCGCCGGTCTTGACCGGCGGCTGGGTGATGCCCGGGACGCCGTCCATGTCGTTGCGCAGCCGGATGCCGTGCCAGTGCAGCGTGGTGGGCTCCGGGAGCTGGTTGACGAGGGTGAGGGCGAGGGTTTCGCCCGCGGTGACCCGGATCGCCTGGCCGGGCAGCTGGTCCTCGTACGCCCAGGACTTCACCTGGCGGGCGCCCAGGTCCAGCGTGGTGGCGGTGGCGGTGAGCCGGACCCGCCGGACCGGGCCGGGCCCCCGCCGCTGTTCGCGGTCCCGGACCTCCGGGCCGTGCGGGGAGATGTACTCCGACGGGGTCGCCGCGGCCGGCCCCGCCTGCCCGCCCAGGCCGGAGTTGTCCATTCCGTATTCGTCGCCGGAGGGACTGCAGGCGCCGAGCAGACCGCCGCCCGCGGCAGCGATTCCCGCGCCGAGCACGGCGCGGCGAGAGGGTTCATGCATGAGTGAGCACCCCAATGCTGGTGGGAAATGTGCGCATGAGCGAATCGGCGCGTCCGCCGCGTCCCGCGCCGCATCGGGGCGGGAGGCAGGCGGCCGCGCCGCTATATGCGCTGCACCAGCAGCCGGTGGTGTTCGGGCACCGCCGTCTCCCCGGTCTCATTCTCTGATGATCGTGACAATTCGACAGCTTACCCCCAAGGGGTATGAAAGGGGGTAGCGCGGAGCCGGGGCGTGGCTGTGCCGCGGAACGCACGGGTCCGTGAGCGGACCGCAGATGCGTACGATGCACACATCGTGTCGGAGCGCGCGGAGCGGGTCCGGACGGATCCCGAAACCTCGCCGAAACCCCGCCGCGTGATACTGGGGACGTCGAGGTGCCCCGCGCCCGTCGAAAGAGCCGTTTGACCTGCAAGGATAGGGGACCATGGATAAGCAGCAGGAGTTCGTGCTCCGTACCCTCGAAGAGCGCGACATCCGGTTCGTGCGGCTGTGGTTCACCGACGTCCTCGGCTTCCTCAAGTCCGTGGCCGTCGCGCCCGCCGAGCTGGAGGGCGCCTTCGACGAGGGCATCGGCTTCGATGGCTCCGCGATCGAGGGCTTCGCCCGGGTCTACGAGTCCGACATGATCGCCAAGCCGGATCCCAGCACCTTCCAGATCCTGCCCTGGCGCGCCGAGGCCCCGGGGACCGCCCGGATGTTCTGCGACATCCTGATGCCGGACGGCTCCCCCTCCTTCGCCGATCCGCGCTACGTGCTCAAGCGCATCCTCGCCAAGACCTCCGACCTCGGCTTCACCTTCTACACCCACCCCGAGATCGAGTTCTTCCTGCTCAAGCAGAAGCCCATGGACGGCACCCGCCCGGTGCCCGCCGACTCCTCCGGCTACTTCGACCACACCCCGCAGAACATCGGCATGGACTTCCGCCGCCAGGCGATCACCATGCTCGAATCGATGGGCATCTCGGTCGAGTTCTCCCACCACGAGGGCGCCCCCGGGCAGCAGGAGATCGACCTGCGCTACGCCGACGCGCTCTCCACCGCCGACAACATCATGACCTTCCGCCTGGTCATGAAGCAGGTCGCGCTGGAGCAGGGCGTCCAGGCCACCTTCATGCCGAAGCCGTTCTCCGAGTACCCCGGCTCGGGCATGCACACCCACCTCTCCCTCTTCGAGGGCGACCGGAACGCGTTCTACGAGTCGGGCGCCGAGTTCCAGCTCTCCAAGGTCGGCCGCTCCTTCATCGCCGGGCTGCTCCGGCACGCCGGGGAGATCTCCGCCGTGACCAACCAGTGGGTCAACTCGTACAAGCGCATCTGGGGCGGCTCCCAGCGCACCGCGGGCGCGGGCGGCGAGGCGCCCTCGTACATCTGCTGGGGCCACAACAACCGCTCCGCCCTGGTCCGGGTCCCCCTCTACAAGCCCGGCAAGACCGGCTCCACCCGGGTCGAGGTCCGCTCCCTGGACTCCGGCGCCAACCCCTACCTCGCCTACGCGGTCCTGCTGGCCGCGGGCCTCAAGGGCATCGAGGGCGGCTACGAGCTCCCGGCCGGCGCCGACGACGACGTCTGGGCGCTGTCCGACGCCGAGCGCCGCTCGCTCGGCATCGAGCCGCTGCCGCAGAACCTCGGCGAGGCCATCACCCTCATGGAGCGCAGCGAGCTGCTCGCCGAGACGCTGGGCGAGCACGTCTTCGACTTCTTCCTGCGCAACAAGAAGCAGGAGTGGGAGGAGTACCGCTCCGAGGTCACCCCCTTCGAGCTGCGCAAGAGCCTGCCGGTGCTGTGATCCGCGGCCGCCGCCCCGCGCCGGGTCACCGGACGCGGGGCGGGCCGGTGCTGCCGCGGACGACGAGGGTGGGGTTGAGGATGATGTCCCGGTCGACGGTGCGCCCCTCGTCGAGCCGTTCGACGGCCGCCTCGACGGCGAGCCGGGCCACCTCGGCGGCGTCCTGGCGCACGGACGTGAGGTCGATGAAGGACAGCTGGGCGAGCTGGCTGTCGTCGTAGCCGACGATGGACACGTCCGTCGGCACGGTGAGCCCGGCGCGCAGGAACGTGTTGAGCACGCCGTGGGCGCAGCGGTCGTTGCCCGCGATGACCGCGGTGGGAAGCTCGCCCTCCCGGAGCAGTTCCCGGGCCGCCCGGGCCCCGGACTCCTCGGTGTAGTCGCCGGGGAGGATCCGGATGTGCTCGGTCAGTTCGTGGCGCCGCATGGCGGTGCGGTATCCGCGCCGCCGCTCGTCGGCGGCGGGCATCGAGCCGCCGTCGATGTGGGTGATGGCGCGGTGGCCGAGCCCGGTGAGGTGGTCGACGGCCTGGCGTATGCCCTTGCTGTTGGCGGTCCGGACGACGTCCACCCCGGCGGCCCGGGTGCACGGGCTGATTTCTATCAGGGGCGTGTGGCCCGTGACCGTGGCCAGGTGCTCCGGGCTGGACTCGCCGCCGATGATGATGATGGCTTCGCAGCGCAGCCCGAGCAACTGCTCCACGGCCTGACGTTCGTCCCGGGTGGCGACCATGGCGCTGAGCGCGAGGCTGTAGCCGTGCTTCTGGGCGGCGGGGTAGAGGGCCTCGACAAGGCCCACGTCGTGCGGGTGGCGCATGGTGAACAGCACGCCCAGCTGGCGGCTGCGGGTGCGGCGCAGCAGCTGGGCGGCGGTGTCGGGGCGGTAGCCCAGCTCCTCGGCCGCCTGGAATACGCGCTGGCGGGTCAGGGCGCTCGCGCCGGGCTGGTTGCGGAACACCAGGGATACGAGGGCCTGTGAGACTCCGACGCGCGCGGCGACGTCGGACATGGTGGGGCGCTTCGGGCGCCCCGGGGGAGATCCGCGCTCGCCCGGACGGTCGGTGACCCCTGGATCCCGCATGTGCGCCTCCCGCCTTCATGTCTTCATGTATTGACATGGATAACCCCGCGGCTCATAGTACCGGGAACTAGTACGTACCAGTAGTACGAACAAGCGCCCGGCGGTTCGTCACACACGACGAGTGGGCGCTGTCCGCAGCGGCTGAACCCTGCCCGCACCCACTCGGCACCGGGACAACCGCACCCGCCGAGGCCACCGCTGCCCCGCCGCCGAACCAGACTCCCTGATTCCAGGACTCCCTGCCCCACCTCCCTCACGAACGCGCCAAGAGGAGCCACAGGCATGACCAGGACCAGCCCAAGCCCCGCCTCCCACGGACTGCCTCCGGACGCACCGGGCCCCCACTCGCGACGCTTGGGTCTGGTCTCCGTCATCGTGACCTTCGGCGGCCTGCTGTTCGGTTACGACACCGGCGTGATCAACGGGGCGCTCGATCCGCTCACCGACGATCTCGGTCTGACCGCGTTCACCGAGGGAGTGGTCGTCAGCATCCTGGTCTTCGGTGCGGCCTTCGGCGCCATGATCGGCGGAGCCCTGTCCGACCGGTACGGCCGCCGCCACAACATCATCATGCTGGCCGTGGTGTTCATGCTCGGCACCCTGGGCTGTGTGCTGTCGCCGAACTGGCAGGTCCTCGCCCTGTTCCGGTTCATCCTCGGGCTCGCCGTGGGCGGCGCCTCGGCGACGGTGCCGGTCTACCTGGCCGAAATCGCCCCGGTCGAGCGTCGCGGCAGCATCGTCACCCGCAACGAGGTGATGATCGTCAGCGGCCAGTTCGCCGCGTTCGTCATCAACGCGCTCATCTTCAACATCTGGGGCGAGACCGACGGCATCTGGCGGCTCATGCTCCTGGTCGCCGTCCTGCCCGCGATCGGGCTGTTCATCGGCATGCTGCGGCTGCCGGAGAGCCCGCGCTGGCTGGTCGCCCAGGGCCGGGACGAGGAGGCGCTCGCGGTCCTCTCCCAGGTCCGCACCGCCGAGCGCGCCCAGGCCGAGATGGCCGAGGTCCACCGGCTCGCCGAGGAGGAGCGCGCCGCCAAGACCGCCGGTGCGGTGGACCTCGGGGTGCGCTGGGTCCGCGTGCTCATCCTGATCGGGGCCGCGCTGGGCATCTGTCAGCAGTTCACCGGCATCAACTCCGTCATGTACTACGGCACGCAACTCCTCGGCGACGCCGGGTTCTCGGGCGACTCCGCCATCATCGCGAACACCCTGAACGGCGCCTTCAGCGTCATCGGCATCACCGTCGGCCTGGCGGTCATCAACAAGATCAAGCGGCGCACCATGCTGCTCGGCGGGTTCGCCCTGACCACGACGTTCCACCTGCTCGTCGGCCTCTCCGCGCTGCTGATGCCGGACGGCAGCCTGAAGGCCTGGTTCATCCTCGTGTTCGTCGTGCTCTTCGTCTTCTCCATGCAGGCCACCATCGGCCCGCTGGTCTGGCTCATCCTCTCCGAGATGTTCCCGCTGAAGATCCGCAGCATGGCCATCGGCATCAGCATCTTCGTGCTGTGGATGGCGAACGCGCTGGTCGCCCTCGGCTTCCCGCCCGTCGTGAAGGCCCTGGGCATCTCGAATACCTTCTTCGGCTTCGCCGCCTTCGGCGTGCTGGCCCTCATCTTCATCGGGACCTGCGTCCCCGAGACCAAGGACCGCTCGCTGGAGGAGCTGGAGGACGACTTCCGCGCGCGCTACTCCTGATCCGCCTGCCCCGTCTTGAGAGCTTGAGAGAAGGGTTCACCCAACATGACCGTCATGACTGCCGTCGCCGAGGGCCGCGAAGGGGACCAGGCGCTGCTCGCGGGCATCGCCGAAGCCCGGTTGCTGGGCACCGATCTGGTGGTCGTCAACCTGCGCCTGTCGGCGCTGGACCACTCCGGCCTGCCCGACGACCTCACCATCACATTCGTCGAGCGCAGCGGCCCCGGCGACCGGGACCCCGTCGACGCCGTCCTGGACGAGATCGACGCCCGCCCCGGCGTCGACCGGCTCGTCATCGGCATCCGGCGGCGCTCCCCGGTGGGCAAGGCCCTGCTGGGCAGCGTGAGTCAGCGGCTGCTGCTGCAGAGCCCCGTCCCCGTCATCGCGGTCAAGCCCCCGGCTCAGGGCGAGGGGGAACGGGCCGGGGCGGGCTCGCCGGGCTGATGCCACGTCACCCCTGCCGCCGTCGGGCCGAAGTGGCGACGGCGGCGGCGGGGTCGGCTACCGTGAAGTCCGTGACGCGCCGCAGCCATGGGGTTGCGCGGGGCTGACACGACGGGGGCCGGGGGCATGAGGTGACGGCTGTTCGCGAACAGGATGTCCTGACGTCCGCGCTGGTGCGGATCCGTACACCGTCCGGGGCCGTGGTCGGTGCCGGATTCCTCGTGGACACGGACGTGGTGTGCACCTGCGCCCATGTGGTCGCCCGGGCCCTCGACCGGTCCGACGTCCCCGAGGAGCCCCCGGCCGGTGCGGTGGCGCTGGACTTCCCGCTGCTACGGGATGCGGAAGGGGCCGTACCGGACGCCCGCGCCACCGTCGTGACCTGGCGGTGGGCCGACGACGGCAGCGGCGACGTCGCGCTGCTGAGACTGGACCGCCCGGTCCCCGGCGCCCGTCCGGTGCCCCTGGTGGACGGCACCCAGGTGTGGGGCCACGGCTTCCGCGTACTGGGCTATCCCCGGGGTGCCGAACAGGGCGTATGGGCGGCCGGGACGTTGCGCGGGCCGCAGAGCGCGGGCTGGCTGCAGATGGAGGCCGAGTCGGCGGGCCGCCGCGTATCGCCCGGCTTCAGCGGCTCCCCGGTGTGGGACGAGGAACAGGGCGGCGTCGTCGGCATGACCGTCGCCGTCCAGCGGGGCGACGCCTCGACCACCGCCTATCTCATCCCGTCCGCGTCGCTGGTCGACGAGCGGGTGCTGCGCCCGCGCTGCCCCTTCCGGGGACTGTCGCAGTTCCGGGAGGAGGACGAGGAGTACTTCCACGGGCGCGAGGACGACGCCCGCCGACTGCGCGACGCCCTCGACCGCAGGATGCTGACCGTGGTCGTCGGCCCGTCGGGATGCGGTAAGTCCTCCCTGGTCCGGGCCGGTCTGCTGCCCGCTTTACGGGCGGCGGGGGCGACCGTCTCCGAACTCCGCCCGGTCCCCGGGGCGCGCCCGGCGGCCGCCCTCGCCCGTACCGTGATCCCGCTGCTGGAGCCGGACGCCGGTGAGGTGGAACGGCTGCGGAGGGCGGCGGAGCTGGCCGAACTGCTCCAGGGGGCCGCGGCGGTTGGGCGAGCGGAGGATGCCGGTTCCGGGCCGGGTGCCGGTCATGGGGTGGCCGCCGGTCCCGGGCCGAATGCGGTTCCTGGGCTGGGTGCCGGGCGTGCGGCGGACGCCGTCCCCGGATCGGGTGCCGATTCCACGCCGGGTGGCGGGCATGCGGCGGGCGCTGCCCCTGAGCCTGACGCCATCCCCGCGCCGGGCGTTCGGCATGCGGCGGACGGCGTGGCCGCCGGGCTGGGGCTGCGCTTGGCCGCTCGGGGCGGGCCGGGCGGGCATGTGCTTTTCGTCGACCAGTTCGAGGAGTACGCCACCTCCGAACCCGCCGCCGCCCGCGAGCTGTTCGACCTCCTGATCGCCCTCGGCAGCGAGGCCGGGCCACGCGGCTCGGCCGCCCAGGAGCGCGCCGTGCGCATCGTCGTCACCGCCCGGCCCGAAACCCTCGACACCCTGGTGACCCCGCGCACGGCGGACGTGCTCAGCGACGCCACCCGTTTCCTCGCCCCGCTGTCCTCGCACAACCTGCTGCGCGCGATCACCGCCCCGGTCGACGCCGTCCCCGGCCTGTGGTTCGAGCCGGGGCTGCCCGAGCGGATAGCCGCCGACGCCGCGGAAGAGCCCGGGCGGATGCCGCTGGTCGAGTTCGCCCTGACCCGGCTGTGGGAACGGCGCAGCCGGTCGATGCTCACCCACGCCGCCTACGACGCCCTCGGCGGCGTGCCCGGAGCCCTGGTCGGCTACGCCGAGGACGTCTTCCGCGAACACCTCACCGAGGCCGAGGAGCCCACCGCCCGGCGGCTGTTCGCCCAGCTCACCCGCCCCGCCGACAGCGGCGGCTTCTCGCGCCTGCCCGCCCGTACGGCCGACCTCGAACCCGACCTGCGCGCCCTCGCACGACGGCTCGGCCCCACCAAGCTGGTGGTCCACGGCCGGGCACCCGACGGCGAGGAGATCGTCGACCTGGCCCACGAGGCGCTGACGAGACTCTGGCCGCGCCTCCACCGCTGGCTCGTGGACTCCCAGGAGTTCCGGGTGTGGCAGGAACGGCTCCGCGGCGATCTGCGGCGCTGGCGGGAGCAAGGGGAGGAACCGGCGGACCTGCTGCGCGGCGGCACCCTGAGGACCGCGGCGGACCGCCTGGCCCGGCAGCCCGAGGACATCACCCCGGCGGAACGCCGCTACATCGAGCTGAGCCGCCACCACGAGCGACGCGGCAGACGGCGGTGGCGCATCGTGGCCGCCGGGCTCACCACCCTGGCCCTGGTCGCGGCGGCGCTGTCCTTCGTCGCCTGGAGCGGACAGCAGCGGATCGAGCAGCAGCGCCGCACCGAGGCGTCCGGCCTGCTCGCCGAGGCCGCCACCCGCCGCACGGGCAACCAGCCCGCCACCTCCCTGCAACTCGCCCTCGCCGCGTGGCGCACCGATGGCACACCGCAGGCGTCGGCGGCCCTGCTGCGCCAGTACGTCCGGGGCCAGCGGCTCACCGGCAGCCACCCCGCGCTGTGGCCGGGCCGCTCCACGCGCATGACGGCCACGCCGGACGCCCGTACGGTGGTCATCCACTCGGTCCCGGAGCGGAGCAAGCGCACCGTCGTGACGGTGGTCACCGGCCTGCCGGAGGGACGCCCCCGCCCGTGGCGGCTGCCGGGCGTCCCGGCGACCGACATCGGCGATGCCATCAGCCCGGACGGCCGCGGCTACGCCATCGGCACGGCGGACGGCGACGTACGCGTCTGGGACCTGCGAAAGCGCACCGGACCGCGCGTCCTGCGCACCGACGACGAGTCCGGCCTCAAGGTCAACCACATCACCCTGGACTTCAGCAGCGACGGCCGACGGCTGCTCAGAACGCTGACGTCGCAGGACGAGCGCGGCGTCGGGTTCTCGGCCTGGGACGTACGGACCGGCCGCCGCCTGCCCACCGGACCGGCCGTGATACCCGACGGGTACAACTCGGACGCCGCTTTCACCACCGATCCCGGAACGGTGGTGTCCACCCGCTCGCTCCGCGGAAGTGACGGCTCTCGGGCGGAACTCCGTGACCTGCGTACGGGCCGTCTGGTGCGGACCGTGCCCGGGGTCGGCTACGGGGGCATCAGGGGAGGCGGCGAACTCGTCCAGGTGGGTGGTAAGGACCGCCATTCCCGGGTGCTGAAGGTCGGCCGCACGGCCAGATACGTGGCGGACGCCCCCGCCGCGTCGGACCTGGAACCGGATGCCACCGCCGAGTACAGCGTCTTGGCACAGACCTCCGACGACGGGTACTACGCCGTACTGACCCTGACCGCGCTGCGTACCGGCACTGCGTACGCGACCACCGTGCCGGTGCCCTCCTCCGCCGACGGGGCCGAGACGCACGCCGTGGGTGCCGTGGCACGCACCGATGGGACGCTGTCCGTCTACGTCGCAGCCGGGGACGCGCTCATGACCGCGAGGGCCGTACCGGCAACGTTGCCCCGGCTCGACCCGGGGGGCGAGGTGGCCGACGCGCACGACGAGCCGTCCCCCGACGGCAAGCGCGTGGCCAGCGTGTCCGGGGAACGGCTGGAGATCATTCCCAGGGGTGCGGGAGCGAGCAGAACGGTGACGCTGCCCTCGGCACCCGGACTGTACGGCTGGGCGCCGCTGTGGACGGCCGACTCACGACGGCTCGTCCTGTGGGGCCGGGAAACTCAGCGCCTCCAGGTGATCTCCACTGACGATCCAGGGCGCGGCGTCGCCCTGGATCTGGCGGGCGTCCTGCCCGGCGGACCGGCGGAGGAGCTGGAGACCGTGGAGCCGATACGCGGAACCGAGGTCGCCGTTCTCACCACGCGGGGCACCTTGCTACGGATGGACACGGCCACCGGGAAACCCCTGAACCGGCCGGTGAATGTGGGGCGAGTCGGGCCCCAGGACGCCTCCGACCCCTTCGCGTCCTTCGGACAACTCCGTGCCAGGCCCGGCCACCCCGGCCAGATGGCGGTGGTCACCCGGGACGGATTGCGGGACGGAGAAGTCCAGCTATGGGATCTGCGCGCACGCAAGCGTCTCAAGACCCTCTCGGTAGGCCCCGTCGTGGGGGCGCCCCTCGGCGGCCACTACAAGGTGAGTATCGCCTTCACCCGCGACGGGGAGCGCCTGGCGACGGAGAACGCCGACCACTTCGTACGAGTGTGGAACGTCGACCGGGGCACCGCGCTGAACCAGCCCCTGCCGATCGGTGACAACGACGAGTTGGTCGGCTTCAGCGCGCGCAACCGGCTGATCACCCAGAGCGCGGCCGACTCCCGCTTCACCGTGTGGAACGTCGACACCGGGGGATCGGTCGCCGAACTGCCCTTCCCCAAGCAAATGGTCACCGTGGCCGTCGGCAACGGCCGCCTCCTCACGGTGGGGGACGGCTGGACCTACACCATGGACCTCGACCCGAAGCGGGCCTTCCGCCGCCTCTGCGCCGCCGTCGGCCGCGACTTCACCGCCGCCGAGCGCCGGTTGCTGCCTCCCGGCGCTCCGCGCGACGCGCCCTGCCGGGCGACGGGGCGTCAGTCCTCGTAGTCGTAGAACAGCCGCTCCATCACCGCCCGCGCCCGTCGCGTTGTGCGGCGGTAGTCGTCCAGCATCTCGCCCACATGCCCCGGGCCGTAGCCCAAGTAGCGGCCCACCGCGGCCAGTTCGCGCGAGTCGCTGGGGAAGGTGTCGCCCGGGCGGCCGCGGACCAGCATCACGCCGTTACGGACCCGGGTGGCCAGCACCCAAGCCTCGTCCAGGGTCTGGGCGTCCTCGGTGCCGATCAGCCCGGCCGCGTGCGCCGCGGCCAGGGCCCGCCGGGTGCGGGTGGTGCGCAGCCCCGGCTCCGCCCAGCCGTGGCGCATCTGGAGCAGCTGAACCGTCCACTCCACATCGCTGAGACCGCCGCGGCCCAGCTTGGCGTGGGTGGTCGGATCGGCGCCGCGGGGCAGGCGCTCGGACTCCATCCGCGCCTTGAGGCGGCGGATCTCGCGGATGGCGTCCTCGCCCAGCCCCTCGGCCGGATACCGCAGCGGGTCGATCAGCTCGATGAAGCGCGCCCCGAGGTCCGGGTCGCCCGCGACCGGTTCGGCGCGCAGCAGCGCCTGGCTCTCCCAGACCAGCGACCAGCGCCGGTAGTACGCGGCGTACGAGCCGAGGGTGCGCACCAGCGGGCCGGACTTGCCCTCAGGGCGCAGATCGGCGTCGATGAGCAGCGGCGGATCGGCGGTGGGCAGCTGGAGCAGCCGCCGCATCTCGTTGGCCACGGCGAACGCGGCCCGGGACGCCTCCTGTTCGTCGGCGCCCTCCCGCGGCTCGTGGACGAACAGCACGTCCGCGTCCGAGCCGTAGCTCAGCTCATGGCCGCCGAAGCGGCCCAGGCCGATCACGGCGAAGCGGGTGGGCAGCTCGTCGCCCCAGGTGTCGCGGACCGCGGCGCGCAGCGCGCCCGCGATGGTCGCCGCGTTGAGGTCGGAGACGGCGTCCCCGACCATGTCGGCCAGCGCCGCCGCGTCCGCCGTCGGCTCCTCGGCGTGCGTCGCGGGGCCGGTGGGGCGGGCCGGAACGTGGGGCTCCGAGTCGCGCAGCGCGCGGGGCACCTCGGGCGCCTTCGACGGCACGGCGGAGGACGGCCCGGCCTTGATGTCGGTGGTGCCCGTGTCCTCGCCGCCCGGCGGCGGCCAGCTCACCGTCGGCCGTACGGCCCCGTTGGCCAGCCGGGCGCTCTCGATCACATCCGCCGCCGTCGTACGGAACAGCTCGCGCCGCCGCACCCCGCGCGCCGCCGCGACCGCCTGTTCGGCCCCGGCCGCGCGGCCCACCGCGGCCAGCACCTCCTGCACCAGATGTTCGCGCCCGCGCGGCCGCAGCCCCTCCTGATCGCCGAGCAGGGCGACCGCCTCCGGGGCGCGCAGCAGCAGATCGGGGGCGAGGCGCCCGGCCGAGAGCACCCGTGCCAGATTCTCCGCGGCCGCGCCCTCGTCCCGCAGCAGCCTCAGGTACCAGGGCGTCTTGCCCAGGGCGTCCGAGACCTTGCGGAAGCCCAGCAGCCCGGCGTCCGGGTCTGCGGAATCGGCGAACCAGCCCAGTAGCACGGGCAGCAGCGTACGCTGAATTGCCGCTTTCCGGGACACACCGGACGCCAGCGCCTCCAGGTGACGGAGGGCGCCGCTCGGATCCGCGTAGCCCAGCGCCTCCAGCCGCTGCCCCGCAGCCCGGGAGCTGAGCCGTGCCTCGCCCGGCTCCAGCTGGGCGACCGCGTCCAGCAGCGGCCGGTAGAACAGCTTCTCGTGCAGCCGCCGCACCTCGCGCGCGTACCGCCGCCACGCCGTCCCCAGCTCGGCCACCGGCTCCGTACGGAAGTGCAGCGACCGGCCCAGCCGCCGCAGATCCGCCTCGTCCTCCGGCACCAGATGGGTGCGGCGCAGCCGGTACAGCTGGATCCGGTGCTCCATGGAGCGCAGGAAGCGGTACGCCTCGTCCAGCGCGGCCGCGTCCGAGCGCCCCACATAGCCGCCCGCGGCCAGCGCGGCGAGCGCGTCCAGCGTGGTGCCGCTGCGCAGCGACTCATCCGACCGCCCGTGCACCAACTGCAGCATCTGCACGGCGAATTCGACGTCCCGCAGGCCGCCGGGGCCCAGCTTCAGCTCCCGGTCGACCTCCGAGACCGGGATGTTCTCGACGACGCGGCGGCGCATCTGCTGGACATCGGGTACGAAGTTCTCGCGCTCGGACGCCTGCCAGACCAGCGGCGCCAGTGCGTCCACGTACGCCTGCCCGAGCGCGCCGTCGCCCGCCACCGGCCGGGCCTTCAGCAGCGCCTGGAACTCCCACGTCTTGGCCCACCGCTGGTAGTAGGCCAGATGGCTGGAGAGCGTCCGCACCAGCGGCCCACGGCGCCCCTCCGGCCGGAGGTTGGCGTCCACCGGCCAGATCGTGCCCTCGACGGTCACATCCGAGCAGATCCGCATCAGCCGCGAGGCCAGCCGGGAGGCCGCCTGCACGGCCTTGCCCTCCTCCACGCCGTCCACGGTCTCCGCCACGAAGATCACGTCGACGTCCGAGACATAGTTCAGCTCGCGCCCGCCGCACTTGCCCATCCCGATCACCGCCAGCCGGCACGCCGCGGCGTCCTCGGGCTGCTCCTCGGCCGCGATCTCCAGCGCCGCCCGCAGCGTCGCCGTCGCCAGATCCGCCAGCTCGGCCGCCGCCTGCGTGACATCGGTGGTCCCGCAGACATCACGCGCCGCGATCGCCAGCAGCGCCCGGCGGTACGCGACGCGCAGCGCGTCCGGCCGCGGCATCCCCGCCCCCGGCCCGCCCCAGATCCCCTCGGCCAGCGCCTGCTCGAACTCGGGCGTCGTCGGATGCAGATCCGCGGGCTCGTACGTCACCAGCGCATGCCACGCCTGTGGATGCCGCGCCAGATGATCGCCCAGCGCCTCGGACGCCCCCAGCACCCCCAGCAGCCGGTCCCGCAGCGGCTTGGCGGTGACCAGCGTGTCCAGCAGCGCCTGCCGCGACCCCGCCTCCTCCCCGTCCCCGGCCTCCTCGGGCAGCGCCTCCACCAGCCGCACCAGCCCGAGCAGCGCCAGATCCGGATCGGCGGTCCCCCCGAGCGCGTCCAACAGCACGGAGTCGGCCCGCACGCCCACCATCTCGGGCGAGTCCAGCAGCCGCTGAGCGGCGGAGGGGTCGGTGAAGCCGTGCCGTAGCAGCCGGGTGAAGGTGCTGCTCCTGCGTCCCTGCGGTACGGCCATGCGATGCCGCCTCCGTCCCGTGTCTCCGTCCCACGCCCTGCCGTGATCAAGGCCCGCAGCCGAGCCTAAGCGACAGGCCCCGCGGTGCGGCAGGTCCCGCCCGCGAAGCCGTGGGCCGTCAGGCGTCCCCGGGGACGGTGATCCGGAGCGGCCCGCAGCCGATGCGGTCGGCCTCCGCGGCCACGTAGCGGGGGAGGAGCGCACGGATGTCCCCTGGGCGGGTGCCGTCGTCCGCCCGCACCAGGAAGGTGACCGGGCCGGTCTGGCACTCCGCCTGGAACAGGCCGAGGTCGTCGCGGACGAAGCCGACCCCGTCACGGTCCCGGGCCTTGATCCGGTGGGCGGCGCCGTCCAGCGACAGCGACCCGTAGAGCGCGGCCAGCCGGGGGTCCTCGACCGTCATCAGCCGCAGCTTCGGGTGGCCGAACAGCACATCGCGGTCGCAGGTGCGCACCGGGCCCGCGCCCCGGGTCACCAGGGGACGCTCCAGTGCATCGTGCCTGTCCGCGCCGGGGAGGCGCAGCCCCTTGATGCCGCACAGGGCGTCCGGCTTCTCGTCCAGGAACCGCGGGGGCTTCGGCAACGGGTCCACCGGGTCGGCGAGGGTGCCGGAACACCCCCGGTCGGCCATGTAGCCGTTGACGAGCTTCACCACCGCGCGGGCGAGCTGATCGCGCGCCGCGGTATTGACCCCGTCGTCGTAGATGGTCCAGCCGCCGTCCACGTCGATCACGACGGGGCCGTCGATATCGCTCTGCCGGCCGACACAGCCCTCGGGCACCGCCAGCCACGCCCGGGAGTCCGAGGCCATGCCCAGCAGCCCGCCGCCCAGCGGAGTGAGCCGGGAGGACAGGTACTCATCGGCCCACCGGTCGCCCGCGCCGCCGAACCGGGGGTCCAGCCGGTGCGCCTGGGCGGTGACCTGCGAGCCGCGCGGCGAGGTGAGACGACAGATGCCCGACGGGCCCTCGCTGCCGCCGCGACCCGAGGTGATGGGCACTTCGGACGTCTTGATGTCCGTCTTGCCGTCGAACAGCGCCGCCACGTCGTCCCGGTCGAGCGCACCCCAGCAGGCCCGGTCGTCCGCGAACGGACCCGCCTCCGCCTGCCAGGCCACCCCCGCGCCGCCCAGCAACGCCCCGGCGACGGCCCCGGCCACCCCCATGGTCACGCCGAGCCGCAGCCGCCCACGGGTCAGACGCCGCCACCACGACCGGCTGTCCTCACTGCTCTCCACGTCGCTGCTCTCCACGTCGGTCATCGACCGGACCCCCCGGGTGCGACGGGCGCGCAACCGATGCGTCGCGTCACGGCGTTGGTGAAGGCGACGAAGTGCGGCGCGGTCTGCCGTCGCAGGGACGGGGCCAGCATCAGAAAGGTGGCGGGGCGCCCCGCGCAGTCGGCCCGTACGACCTTGTAGTCGTCGGCGAACACCCCCGTGCCGCGCCACCCGCGCGCGGGCGCCTTGCTGCCCGTGGCGCCGTCGAACAGCGCGGCGAGCCGCGGCTGGGCGACCATCACGGCGTCGAAGTACCGGTCCCCGCCGGGCCTGGTCCGCACCGAACACAACTGGAGGTCCCGGGTGACCGCGCCGACCTGGTACTCCAGGTACTCCGCCGCCTTGCCCAGCTCCAGCCCCCTGATCCGGCACATGGGGGAGCGGTAGGACTCCACCTCCTCGGGCAGGGTGAGCACCGGCGAGACGACCCGCAACGGCTTCGCCCCGGCGCACCCCGCCGCCTCCATGCCCCGGTTGGCGGCCGCTACGAGCAGCTCGGCCACGGAACGGGCATCGCCGAGCCCCGCGTCCGCCGGCAACGTGCCGCCGCTCCAGGTCGATTCCGCCTTCGCGTCCAGCGTGACGGCGGTCGGCCGCCCGTCCCGCCTATCGCACCGCTCGGGCAGCACCAGCAGCGCGTGTTTCCCGTCGGTGACCCCTGGCAGCCCGTCCGGCAGCGGCATCGCACGGCCGCTGAGATACCCGCCGATCCACGTCATACGCCGCGCGGCACCCTCGGGCGCGGAGCCGTAACCGACCCTGATCTCCGTCGTGTCGACGTTCTTCTCACCGTCGCTGCCGACTTCCTCGGCATGCAACGCGACCGTGCACCGGCCACGCGGCCGCTCCGCGGTCGGCGCGGTCTCCTCGGACGTACGCTCGGCCTCACCGCTCAGGAACTCCGGCCCGCTGTCCTCTTCCCACGCCCCCCAGCAGTACGTGCCCCTGCCGTCGAACGGCCACGAACCCGTGGCCCACGTCCCCAACCCCGCCGCCACGACCACCGCGATGGCGACCCCGGCCCACGCCACCCGGCGGCGCGCCGCCATGAACTGCTTCATCGTCCGTAACCCCGTCCCCCGTGTGACGGCCGATGGTACCCAGCAGCTCCCCTTGGATGTGAAGCGGGCATGGCAAAGTGGCGTGATACGAGAGGCCCATGCATCCTGCGGTCGAAAGCGTCACCCAGCTCATCACACCGCCCTCCACCCCGCTGTTGCGCGACTGGCGGCCCATCGAGCGACAACTCACGACGGAGCTGCCCGGCGACTGCAAGCAGCTCGTCCATATCTACGGGGGAGGTGTCTTCAACGAGACCATATGGTTGCTCGACCCGTATTGCCCTGTTGAGGACTACAACCTCCTTTCTCTCACCGCGAGACGTGCGGAAGTGCTCGCCGGACTCTGGGAGGTTGGTGAGCCGATGCCTGTCGAACTGGCGCGAAAGGGTGCCCGTCTCATCCCCTGGGCCTATGTCGAAGGCAGCGGGGCCTACCTTTACTGGCTCGGGCGAAGCCCGGCCAAATACCCAATGACTGGTCCACTATGCTCAACGAAGGACGCGGCCCCGAGTGGGAGCGTCATCCCTATGGGTGTGCCCGTTTCCTGCTCTCCGCCATGACTGGGGAACTCCTCTCGGATTGTCTCCCCGATCTCGGTGGAGAAAGGGCCCGGTTCGATGCGAACGCACCCATTCTCTGATATCAGGACATTCGAAGCGGAAGGTGACGGGGGAACCATCGATGGACCTTGTGCTGGATCCACCGCGCGGGGTGGCGCCCGTACGGCTCGGCATGACGTTGGACGAGGCGGTGGCCGCGGTCTCTTCTTGGGGAGAGCCCAAGGTGCATCACCGTCGTCACCGGGAATCCGCGGATATCTCCACGAGCTGTGATCACGTCGGCATTCAGGTTTTGCTGGAGGGGCAGGCACTCGTCACGGCGGTTGAGGTGTGGTGGCCCGGCGAAGGGCGGGAATCGAGTACGCGGGTGCTCCTGGAGGGTGACGACGTATTCCAGATGCCCGCCGACGATATTCTTCGACGGGCGGCCGACCGTGGCTGGACCGTCGATCCGGGGGATGGCGAATACTCGCACATTCCCGGCGTCTCGCTGGGATTCACCCGGCAGACCTCTCAAGAAGTCCCTCGCCTTCCCAGCGGCCTTCCCGTGTATTTCACCTCCGTCCTCGTCGGAAGTGAGGACTATTACGACTTCCTCTACGAGGCGCCGCTCAGGCGGTGACGAAGCGCGCGCTGGGTTCGCCGCGCAGGTGGCCCGGCGGGAGCTTGCGGCCGTAGGCGACCAGCAGCAGGTCCTGGGCGGCGCCGGTCACACGCGAGCCCGTGCCGTACGACCAGTCGAGGTCATCGGCGCGGAGCTGGACGCCGGTGAGGTCGGCGCCGAAGAACTTCAGGGTTCTGGGGGCAACGGCCGCGAGGAGGGGGCGTAGGCGGGGCTCGGGGACGCGACGGTCCAGGCCCAGGGCAACCGTGATGTCCAGGCCGTGGATCACGTCGTGGCCCAGTGCCGCCGTGATGCCGCCGACCGGGGGCTTCCAGGGGTGGTCGGCGTTGTCGCGGAGGTGGGCGGCGAGTTGGGCGGGAGGGGTGGCGGCCGCGTCCTGGCGGGCGAGGCGGTCGGTCATGCGGTGGAGGCTGCCGCGCGCCTTGAGGAGTTCGAGGAGCGTACGGGGCATCCCGTAGCGGAAGCCCTGAGACATGTGCGCCGCCACCTCCCGCACCCGCCACCCGGCGCACAGCGAGGGGGCGTCCCACTGGGCGGGGGTCAGGGTGTCCAACAGGTCGGCCAGTTCGCGTCGTTCGGCCGCGATCGCGTCCTTGATGTTCCCCGTTGTCTCCATGTGTTTCAGGGTGTCGGGGTGCGTGGCCATAAGTCCAAGAGCTGGTTCTTCTACTCATCAGAAGCGATGGGTATGTGCACCCCGGTGCGCACACGCCAGACCACATCGATTCCCACCTCGCCAGGAGCAGCCGGGCCGCCGGGGCTCCGCTTGCGTTCGACCTCGGTGAAGCCCAGCCGGCGCGGGACGGCGCCGCTTGCCCGGTTGGCCTCGTCGTGGTGGATCTCGATGCGGTCGATCCCCGGCAGCGCGAACCCCTGACGCACCAGCGCCGCCACCGCCAGCGTGGCCAGGCCCCGGCCCGTCCACATGGGGTGGAGCCAGTACCCGATGTCGAGCCCGCCGGGGCCGATCCGGCGCATCAGCGCGCAACTGCCGACCACCGTGCCCTCCGTGGTGATGGCGTAGCCGTATGCCTCGCCGGTCTCCCACTCCCTTGTGCTCCGCTCCAGGAACGCGGCCGTCCGCTGCCGGTCCTGGTCGGCGGCCCAGGGCATCCACGGCATGAGGTGATCGAGCGACTCCGCGATCGTCCGGCTCAAGGCATCGAGATCGCTCACGCGCCAACGCCGCAGTTCGGCCCGGCCGCTGCGGAGCGTTTCGGCAGGTTGTCCCATGCCGGGAGATGTTGCCTCGGCCTGCCTTGCCCGGCAACGCATTTGAGGAGCCGCCGGGCCGGGGGGGGGGGGGGGGGCTCCCCCCCCCCCCCCCCCCCCCCCGGCTGGACGCGGGGGAGCGACGGGGGGGGGACTGTTTGCTTCTGGGGACCGTCCCAAAACAGGCCTTCCACCCCACACCCCT
>NZ_JBVIVI010000001.1:433829-530985 GCF_055595765.1 Streptomyces sp. NPDC040405 | reverse complement strand
ACCACTAGAAACGGGGGGGGGGGGGGGGATTTAAGATGTTTTCTTTCCCCTTCTCGCGTTGGAGGATCCCCCGGGCGGGGGCCACCCCCCCCCCCCCCCCCCCCCCCGGCCGTACGCGCCGTACGTCAGGACCGCGCGCGGGGGAGCAGTTTCCGGGCCAGTGGCCAGGCCACGATCAGGGCGATCACCACGTACACGGTCACCGCGAAGGGCGTGTTGACCAGGCCCGTCAGGCTGCCGTCGCTGATCTGGAGTGCGCGGCGCAGCTGGAGTTCGGCACCGGGGCCGAGGATGACGCCGATGACGGCGGGGAGTACGGGGAGTCCGTAGCGCCGCATGAGCAGGCCCAGCAGGCCGATGATGAGCAGGATGACCAGGTCAAGCGGTTCGCCGCCGACCGCGTACGCGCCGACCGCCGCGAAGAAGAGGATGCCCGCGTAGAGGTACGGCCGGGGCACCTTCAGCAGCTTGGCCCAGAGGGGGGCGAGCGGCAGGTTGAGGACGATCAGCAGGCCCATGGCGATGAAGAGCGAGGCGATCAGGCCCCAGACGAGGTCCGGTTCGCGCTCGAAGAGCAGCGGGCCCGGCTGGATGCCGTACTGCTGGAACGCGGCCAGCATCACCGCGGCGACGGCGGTGGTGGGCAGGCCGAGGGTGAGCATGGAGACGAGCGTGCCCGCGGCGGAAGCGGAGGCCGCCGACTCCGGGCCCGCGACGCCCTCGATGGCGCCCTTGCCGAACTCGTCGCGGTGCTTGGAGAGCCGCTTCTCCGTCACATAGGAGAGGAAGGTGGGGATCTCCGCGCCGCCCGCCGGGATGGCGCCGAAGGGGAAACCGATCGCGGGGCCGCGCAGCCAGGGGCGCCAGGTGCGGCGCAGTTCGGCCTTGCCGAGCCAGGGGCGGCCGACGGGGATGGGCTTGTCGGGGCGGGTGCGCAGATGCAGGGCCACCCACAGCGCCTCGCCGATGGCGAAGAGCCCGACGGCGACGATCACGACGTCGATGCCGTCGGCGAGTTGCAGCGAACCGAAGGTGAGCCGCTGCTGCCCGGTCAGCCGGTCCAGGCCGACGAGGCCGAGCGTGAGGCCGATGAGGAGGGAGGCGAAGCCGCGGATGCGCGAGCTGCCGAGGACGGAGGTCACGGCGACGAACGCCAGCACCATGATGGCGAAGTAGTCGGGGGCGCCGATGTCGACGGCGAGGTCGGCGACGGTCGGGGCGAGGAACACGAGCAGGGTCGTGCCGATCATGCCGCCCGCGAAGTGCCCGATGGCGGCCGCGGCGAGAGCCTGCGCGCCGCGCCCGGACTTGGCCATCGGATGGCCTTCCATGGCGGCGACCACGGCCGCCGTCTCGCCCGGGGTGTTGAGCAGGATGGACGTGGTGGAGCCGCCGAACATGCCGCCGTAGTAGATGCCCGCGAACATGATGAACGCGGCCGTGGGGTCCAGCCCGTACGTGACGGGCAGCAGCAGCGCGACCGCCATCGCCGGGCCGATGCCGGGCAGCACGCCGATCGCGGTGCCGAGGAGCACACCGACGGCGGCCCACAGCAGGTTGATGGGGGAGAGGGCGGTGCCGAAGCCGTCGAGGAGGGAGTTCAGGGAATCCATCGGTCAGAGCACCCCCATGAGCGGCCCGCCGGGCAGCGGCACCGCGAGCAGCCGGTCGAAGACGAAGAACGTGACCACGGACAGGACGGCCGCGACGATCGGGTCACGCGAGAAGGAGCGGCTGCCCAGCGCGTACGCGGAACCCCAGAACAGCAGCGCGCCGGAGACCGGGAAGCCGAGCGGCTGGATGAGGACGGCGTTGCCGAGGAAGACCCCGGCGAGGAGGAGCACGGTGCGCCAGTCGCCGGGCGCGCTCAGGTCGATGTCCTCGCCGCCCTCGGCGTCGCCGCGCCCGCCGCGCAGCACGTCCACGGCGAGCAGGACGGCGACGAGCAGGAGCCCGGCGCCGACCACGAGGGGCACGGTCTTCGGGCCGACCGGACCGCGCTGCGCGAAGCTCGCGTCCATGGTGAGCGCGTCGGTGAGGACGAGGACGCCGAGGACGAGCAGCAGCGCGCAGACGCCGAGTTCGGAGCGGCCGCGCAGGCGCTCCGTAAGCGTGGAGCCGCCGGGGCCATCAAGGGTGTCGGTCAAAGTCCCAGCTCCTTCAGCACGGTGTCCACGCGCTTGTCCTGCGCGTCCAGGAAGCGCCCGAAGTCCTCGCCCGTCATATAGGCGTCGGTCCACTGGTTGCGCTTGACGGCGTCCTTCCACTGCCGGGAGGCGTGCAGCTTGGCGATGAGGGTGGTGAGCTTGTCGCGTTCGCTGTCGCTCAGCCCGGGCGGGGCGACGATGCCGCGCCAGTTGGTGAACGTGACGTCCAGCCCGGATTCCTTGAGCGTCGGGGCGTCGAGCCCCTTCGGCCGCTCGGCGCTGGTCACGGCCAGCACCCGCAGGTCGCCGGACTTGATCTGGTCGAGGTATTCGCCGATGCCCGAGACGCCGAAGGCGACCTTGCCGCCGAGGACGGAGGCGAGCAGCTCGCCGCCGCCGTCGTACGCGATGTAGTTGACGGTCTTCGGTGCGATCCCGGCGGCCTTGGCCATGAGCATGGGCGCCATGTGGTCCGGGCCGCCCGGCGAGGAGCCGCCGCCCACCGGCAGGGCGTGGGGCTTCTTGCGCCAGTCCGCGAGGAGCTGGTCGAAGGTCTTGTACTTGGAGTTCTTGGCGACGACCACGATGTCCGGCTCCTCCGTGAGCCGGGCGATGGGAGTGGTGTCGGCCAGCGAGGAGGGCGCGTGGTTGGTGTGGACGGCGCCGACGACACCGAGCCCCATCGACATCGCCAGCTTGCCGTTGCCACGCTCGGCCACGAGCTGGCTCAGCCCGACCGTGCCGCCGGCGCCGGGGAGGTTGAAGACCTCGATGTTGTTCGCGAGGTCGGCGTCCTCGGCGCTCTTGGCGGCCGTACGGGCGGTGATGTCGTAGCCACCGCCGGGAGTGTTGGGCACCATGAAGCGCAGGCCCGGAATGTGGGTGCCGCCCGCGGAGCCGTCCCCGGAGCTGAGCAGTGGCGGCGCGAGGAGGACGAGAAGGGCCGCCGAGAGTACGGCGAGCGGGGTACGCAGGGCAGAGGGCAGCGGCAGACTCGGACGCTGTCGCACCTGGTGGCACCACCTTTCGGGCTTGCGTGTGAGGTGGGCCACATGTTGCCTATGGGTTACCGGGCTGTCTCGCTTCCGGTATTAAAAGATGTTGTGGTCATTGTGGTCGGGCGAAAGGGGGCCGGTCGGTGACGTCAGTGCTGGTCGTCGACGACGACTTCATGGTCGCCAAGCTGCACAGCCGCTATGTGGCGGCCACCGAGGGCTTCACGGTCGCCGGGGTCGCGCACACCGGGGCCGAGGCGCTGCGCGCCGCCGAGGAGCTGCGCCCCGACCTCGTGCTCCTCGACATCTATCTGCCGGACATGGACGGCATCAGCGTGCTGCGCGAGCTGCGCGCGAAGGCGGAGGACGGCGGGCATCATGTGGACGCCCTGTTCGTGACCGCGGCCAAGGACGCGCACGTGGTGCGCGAGGCGCTGCGCGCGGGGGCGCTGCACTACCTCATCAAGCCGTTCGACCGGGCCGCGCTCCAGGACCAGCTGCGGCACGCGGCGGCCCTGCGCACCCGGCTCGACACCCTCGGCGAGGCGCGCCAGGAGGACGTGGACCAGATCTTCGGCGGGCGCCCGCGCGCCTCCCGCGAGCTGCCCAAGGGGCTGGCCCCGCACACCGCCGACCTCGTCGAGCGGACCCTGCGGGCCCACACCGACGGGCTGTCCGCCGCCGAATGCGCCGAGGCGGGCGCCTTTTCGCGGGTGAGCGCGCGCCGCTATCTGGAGTACTTCGCCGATACGGGCCAGGCCGAGGTCACCCTGCGCTACGGCGGCACGGGCCGCCCCGAGCACCGCTACCGCTGGATTGCTTGACCGTCCCAGGGCCCGGGTATAGCGGGGGAAGGGCGAGCCACGGGGGGCACGATGGGGAGCGGCCTGTACAACCTCACGCACGTCATGGACACGCTGGCCCCGGCGCTGCTCGGGATGCCGCCGGGCGGCGGGCCATGGGTGAAGCGGACGTTCCCGGCGGGTGAGCCCGTGGTGGAGGTCGTCGGCGGCCGGGCCACCGGCAAGACGGCGCTGCTGGACGCCCTGTACGACGGCTATCACGCCTGGGTGCCCACGGCCCGGGTGGACCTGGGCGAGGCCCCGTACTCGGCCGACGACCAGGGCGACCGCGCCCGGCTGGACACCACGCACGCGTCCCCGGTGACCAATCTGCTGTTCACCGTCTCCCATCAGCTTGGGTACGAGCGCGACGGCAGCAGGCGCACGCTGACCTTCCCCCGGCTCTCGCCCGCGCTGCTGGTGATCAGCGCCTGGCGGCCGGAGGCACCGGACCGGGACGACGTGGCGCCCGCCGATCTGGTGGCGGCGGAGGAGGAGCTGGGGGAGATCCTCGGGCAGCGGAACCCCGACCCGCAGGCGCGCAAGGTGGTCATCGGGCGGTGGCTGAGCGCGTTGGGCGGGGTCGTGGCGGGGCTGCTGCCCGGGGTGCCGGGGCTTCAGGAGGTGCTGAGCGCCGCCACCGACACCCTCCTCGCGCGCGGCGACGACGGCCGGGACGGCTCGTCGTGGTGGCGCGCCCATCTGGACCGTATCGACGGCGACGCCGTGCAGCGGCTGTTCGCGCTGGTACGGAAGTTCCGCAGAGGGGGAGCGGACCGGGCCGAGGTGGAGGCCGATCTGATCGCCGCCCTGCTGGCGGACATCAACGGCGCGTACGGCGCCTGGGCGCGCAGGACCCAGCATCCGGCCCTGATCCTGCTGGACAACGTGGACGAGGCGCTGCGCGAGCGCTTCGTCGGCCCGTTCGTCGCGCGGTACGCGCGGGAGACCCGGGAGTGGCGCGGCCGTGGCCGCGTCATGCTTCCCGTCGTCTTCGCCACCTCGCTCGGGGACGGCTCCGCGCCGCCGTCCCTCACCACCGACGCGCCCCCGTGGACGAAGCCGGAGCGGTGCCCGCCGGAGGCGTGGCTGCTGCGGCTCGGCATCCCCAAGGTCGGGGAGGCGGAGATCCGTTCGATGCTCGGCGATGCCGCGTACCCGCCGTCGCTGCCCGCCGTTATCGCCCGGCTGAGCGGCGGGCGCACGGGCGACGCCCTGGCGCTGGCCGGGGCCGCGGCGGCACGGCTGCGCGAGCCGGAGCCCTTCGTCCTCGACCGGCTGCTGTCGCTTGCCGAGCCCGGCTCGGCCGGACCCGTGGGCGCCCGGTTGCTGGCGCGGCTGCTGCCCGAGGCGGACGTACGGGCGGAGGTGCTGCGGCTCGCGCCCGCGCTGGACGCGGAGGCGGCGGCGCGGCTGCTGCGGGCCGACCGGGCCGCGCTGCCCGGCCTCAGCCCCGAGCTGCGCGTCAGACGGCTGCGGGACGGCACCCTGGAGCGGCCGTACTGGGACCACCGGCCCTGGCCGCGGTCGCGCTTCGGGCAGCCGCCGCTGATCACCGACCGGGCGCTGCGCGCGCTGGTACTGCACGAGGCGAGATCCGGGGCCGACGAGGCGTCCTGGACCCGACTGCACGCGCTGTCGGCCGCCCGCTACAACGACGGCGATGTGCGGTCCCACGACTCGGACCGGCACGATCCGCGCTATCTGCACCACGCGCTCGCCCAGGGCCGCATCGACACCCTGGTGGTGCGGGCGCTGCACTACCGGTATCTGCACGCCACCCCCGCCGAGTGGCTGGGCGACCTCAATCTGATCGCGGCCGCGCCCCGGGCGTGGGCCGGTTTCGCCCCCGAGGATCCGCCCACGGACGACGTGCCCGGCTGCGCGTCCTGCGAGCCCGGCGCCGCCTGGGCCGCCGACCAGCGCGTCCACGCCGCGATCCGGCGGCTGCTGGCCACCGTATGGCGGCTGTCCGCGCCGCTGTCGGCGGTGCCGTCGAGCCACCGGGACGCCGACCTGGTGCATGTGCGGACCGCGCTGGAAGCGCTGTGCTCCGACTACGGCAACAGCCCGCGCCGCGAGCGGGCGTACAACGCGTACGTCGACGCCATCGCCGACGGCGGCTGGATCGACGCCCTGGTCAGCGGGGTGCAGGCCCCTGATCTTCCAGTCGAGGGAAGTAGCCGATGACGTCGATGACCCATGCCCTGACCCGTCCCTTCAGAGCCGTCCGGAGCTGGCACTCCGCCCTTCCGCCGATCCGCCGGGTCCTGAACTGGGCCCTGGTGGGGCTGGTCGCGGGCGGTCTGGTGGCGGCGGGCATCGTCACGCTGACGCCCGACCGCTCCTGCGGCGCCGGGGTCGACAAGCGCGCGGACGACGACGAGTGCACGGGCGTCACCGACGGCGGCTACTCCTTCATGGCCGGACTGGACCCGGTGTCGGACCGCATCAAGGCCGAGAACACGAAGGTCACCAAGAGCGGCAAGGCGTACGCCACCATCGCCCTGATGATCCCCATGACGTTCACCAAGGACCACGTGGCGGAGCGGGCCCAGGTGATACGGGAGGTCCAGGGCGCCTATCTCGCGCAGTACCGGGCGAACCACGAGAGCGGCGACGAACCGTCGATCCGTCTGGTGCTCGCCAACCCCGGCCGCGACATGACCCGCTGGAAGGAGGTGTCCGACCAGCTCGCCGGGATGGCGCACTCCGGCCGGGACCGGCTGCGCGCGGTGTTCGGGTTCAACCTCAGCATCACCCGGACCGAGCAGACCATCGCCTATCTGACCAGGGAGAAGGGGATAGCGGTGGTCGGCGGCCCGATCACCGCGGACGACCTGGGCAACGACCGGGAGAATCCCCGGAGATACCCCGGTCTCGCGAAGGTCGTGCCGTCCAACCGCGACCAGGCGCGGGCCCTCACCCACCATCTGAAGGTGAAGCCCCGGGACACCTTCCTGGTGGAGGACACCCACGCCGACGACCTCTACGCGAGGTCGCTGCGCGCGGCCTTCCGCGCGGAGACGCGGGGAACGCCGTACTCCGAGCAGTACGACTCGTCGACGGCCATCCCGAACGACTTCGTCCAGATGGTCAACAACCTCTGCGACTCCCGGGCCACCACGGTCTACTTCTCCGGCCGCCCGCCCGCGCTCGCCCAGCTGATCGGGGCCCTGGGCAAGCGGGGCTGCGCGGACAAGCGCTACCGCGTGGTCACGGTCTCGGGCGCGTCGACGCTGGCGTACGACCCCACGATGGACTGGGGCGCCTTCTCCTACGGAGCCGGGCTCACCGTCGAGTACGCGACGATCACCCATGAGAGCGCCTGGACGACCGGCAACCCGCCCGCGACGGGCGGTTCGGCCGCCGACTTCCGGGGCTTGAGCAAGCTCGTCGGCGGCGGGGAGAAGTCCGCCGCGGCCGGTGACCTCGGCCCGACCGGGCTCGCCGACGGCCGGACGATCACCACCTACGACTCCGCGACGACGGCCATCGCGGGCATCCGCAACCGCACCACCACCAAGGGGCAGGTGCCCGAACTGGACTCCATCGCGGCGGCGTGGCCGCGGCTGCACGGGGACCAGATGGTGCGCGGGGCCAGCGGCTGGATCTGCCTCAACGCCTATGGGACGCCGTACGACAAGGCGGTGGCCATCGTGAGGCTGTCGCCCAGGAAGGACCGGCACATCGAGTTCGAGAAGCTCGCCTGGCCGGACGGCCGCCCGCCCACCGAGCAGTGCACGGCCGCGCCGGACTGAGCGGACGTCATGGTGCGCGCAGATAGTTGTAGACCGTGGCGCGGGAAACGCCGAGAAGTTCGGTGACCACCTGCACCGAGTGCTTGACCTGGAGGAAGCCGCGGGTCTGGAGGGAGCGGACCAGCTCCTTCTTGGCGGCGGAGCCGAGGCCGCGCGGGGTGTGGCCGCGGGCGGCGGCGAACTCCTCGACGACCGTGCGCAGCTCGGTGACGGTCCGGGCCCGCAGGGACTCGACGAGGGGCTGTTCCTGATCGTCGGTGCGGATGAGGTTGTTGAGGCTGCGGGAGACGCTGGCGAAGAGGGAGACGTCCAGGTTGAGGCAGATGGCGGCGATGTAGGTGCCCGCGCTGTTCTTGATGCCGATGGAGGTGCTCTTGGCCGGGCGGCCGTCCGGGAAGCGGTTGGAGTAGTTCTGGACGATGCCGGGGAAATCGGGGTCCTCGATGCGGGCGAGGCCGAGTTCGGTGGCCGGATCGCCGATCGACCGGCCGGAGAGATTGGACTCGATGGCACGGATGGCCTGGTCGGGGCGGCGCAGATCGTGCAGCACCACCTCGCACAGGCCGGGGAACATCCGGCCGAGGGCGGTGACGATCTTCTCGGCCTCGCGCAGCAGCAGTTCGTCCTCGGCGCTGCCCCGCGGTTCCGGCTCGGTCATCGCGGCTCATCGCCTTCCGGGCCGAACAGCGCGCCCATCGCCGTCGCCGCCTTCAGCCCCGACCCGGTCAGCAGGACGACGGTCGTCTCCCCGGGGCGGATCGCGCCGCGCGCCCGGAAGACGTCGATCGCCGCGGCGGCGGTCGCGCTGGTCGGCTCGGCGTACAGCCCCGTCGCGGCCAGCCTGCGGACCGCGGCGGCGATGGCCTCCTCGGGGATGGCCGCCATGTCGCCGTCCGAGCGGCGGATCGCGCTCACCACCTCCGGCAGCCGGACGGGTTCGCGGATGGCCGTGCCCTCGGCGATGGTGGGGGCGAAGGCGGGGGCGGCCGTCCCGCCGTGGAACGCGGCGTGGATGGGAGCGCAGTTGGCGGGCTGCGCGACCAGCAGCCGTGGCCGACGGGCGATCTGGCCCGCGGCCAGCAGCTCACCGAAGCCGAGATCGCAGCCGAGCACGGTGGATCCGGCCCCGGCCACCGTCACCACGGCGTCGGGGGCGGTGAAGCCCAGGTCCTCCCAGAGTTCGTACGCGAGGGTCTTGGTCCCCTGGAGGAAGAAGGGGTGCCAGTTGTGGCTGGCGTAGTACGTGGTGGCCGACTGGCGCAGCGCCTCGGCGGCGGTGGCGTCCCGGTCGCCGGGTACGAGCTGGACCTCGGCGCCGTACGCCCGGCTCTGGAGCACCTTGGCCGGGGACGTCGACTCGGGGGCGAGGATCCGGGCCCGGATCCCGGCGGCGGCGCAGTACGCGGCGACGGAGGAGCCGCCGTTGCCGGAGCTGTCCTCGATAACCTCGCGGACGCCGCGCTGCGCCAGCAGGGAGATCATCACGCTGGTGCCGCGGTCCTTGAAGCTGCCCGTGGGGCTGAACCACTCCAGCTTGAAGCGCACCCGACCCTCGCCCCAGTCCTTCTCCACCAGCGGCGTGCATCCTTCACCCAGGGACACCGGGGCGTCGATGGGCACCGGGAGGGCCGCCCGGTAGCGCCACAGCGACCGGGCCCCGGTGTCCACCTGCGCGGGAGTGATGCCGGGCAGAGGGGAGACGGTGAGCGGTGCGCCGTCGTCGCCGCACCAGCGCGGCTCGTCGATCGGATACGAGGCGCCGGAGCGCTCGTCGACGTAATGGGGTTCAGCTCGCACCTTGGACATTCTGTTTAGTTGTAAAACGACCGTCAAGGCCCCCGAAGGCGACTCAAGCCCGAGACAAGCCGGGCACAAGGCGCACTCAAGCGGGCGCGACATGTGCGAACAGCCGCTCCAGCACCACCGCCACCCCGTCCTCGTCGTTGCGCGGTGCCACCTCGTCGGCCAGTGCGATCAGGTCCGGGTGGGCGTTGCCCATCGCGACCCCGTATCCGGCCCAGCCCAGCAGCGGGATGTCGTTGGGCATGTCGCCGAAGGCGACCGTGTCCGCGGGGGCGAACCCCATCCGCTCCGCGGCCAGCTCCAGCCCCACCGCCTTGGTGATGCCCGCGGGCAGGACCTCGATCATGCCCTTCTCCGAGTGCGTCACCGACACCTCGCCCGCGCCCACCCGGGCCGCGGCCGCCGCTACAGAGTCGTCCGCCACCTCCCGGTGGCGCATCAGCACCTTCTCGATCGGCCCCGCCCACAGCGCCTCCCGGTCCACCACCGCGTCCCAGCCCGGCCGCCGCCGCTCGGCGAACCCGGCCGTGACCACGAAGCGGTTCTCCGGTGCGGCGGTCACCACGGCCAGCTCCAATGGGCCCGCGGACAGCTCCTCCTCGGTGCGCTCCACCACCGACCGGGCCAGGTCGCGGTCGAGCGCGGCCGAGACCAGCAGCCGGTCCGCGGTCGCGTCGTACAGCTGCGCGCCTTGTCCGCACACCGCGAGCCCCTGGTAGCCGATCGCCACCAGGAACTCCCGGCAGGACGCGGCCGGGCGCCCGGTGACGACCAGATGCCGCGCCCCGGCGCGGCCCGCGGCGGCCAGCGCGGCACGGGTGCGCGGCGAGACCGTCAGGTCGCCGCGCAGCAGGGTGCCGTCGAGGTCGGTGGCCACCAGCCGGAAGGGCGGACCGGCGGCCCGGGGGCGGGGGAGCAGGGCTCCCGGGGCAGGAGTGACGGAAGTGGCGTCGGGGAGGTACACGGTGGATCAGAATGGCGGGTCGGCCGGGGACGATCAAACCGTGCAGGCAGGCGGGGATCAGGCCATGCGGGCGGGCGCCTGGGCGCCGATCAGGCCGGGCGCAGCTCGCCCTCGCGCTCGGGCGCCAGCCGCCGCCCGGTCACCTGCTTCGGCAGCCGGTACGGCAGCGCGCCGTACCAGGCGTACGACAGCCCGAAGCCGAAGGACAGGCAGATGATGCCGCCGACCGCGTCCATCCAGAAGTGGTTCGCCGTCGCGACGATCACCAGCAGCGTCGCCGTCGGGTACAGCAGACCCAGTACCCGCACCCACACCGGGCGGGCCAGCGTGGCGATGGTCAGGCCGCACCACAGCGACCAGCCGATGTGCATCGAGGGCATCGCCGCGTACTGGTTGGACATCGTGGCCAGGTTCCCCGAGGCCATCGAGCCCCAGGTGTGGTGCGCCACGACCGTGTCGATGAAGTGCCCGCCGTGCATGAGCCGGGGCGGGGCCAGCGGGAAGAAGTAGTAGCCGAGCAGGGCCACGCCGGTGGTCGCGAAGAGGGCCAGCCGGATGGCGGCGTAGCGGCCCGGATGCCAGTGGTAGAGCCACACCAGCACGCTCAGGGTCACGATGAAGTGGAGCGTGGCGTAGTAGTAGTTCATGCCGACGATCAGCCAGCTGATCGAGTCGCTCGCATGGTTGACGCCGCGTTCGAAGGCCATCCCGAGCCGGTGCTCCCAGTCCCAGACCCACCCGGCGTTGCGCAGCGCCTCGGCGCGCTGCTCCGGGACGGCGTTGCGGATGAGGGAGTACGTCCAGTAGCTGACCGCGAGCAGGACGATCTCGAACCAGAGCCGGGGCCGCCGCGGCGTCCGCAGCCGGTCCATCGCGGTCCGAGAAGTCGCTTCACCCATAGGGCAACAGTCTGCCAGAGATGTCCGATACGGGGTGTAGTTGTGTCCCGTTACGGGCGGGGTCCGTGTGCCGAGGCGGTGGATCCGCGGACCACCAGCTCGGGCAGGAAGACGAACTCGCTGGGCGGCGCCGGAGTGCCCCCGATCTCCTCCAGCAGCGCCCGCACCGCCGCCTGCCCCATCGACTGCACCGGCTTGCGGATGGTGGTCAGCGGCGGGTCGGTGAAGGCGATCAGCGGGGAGTCGTCGAAGCCGACCACCGAGACGTCTTGTGGGACCCGCAGCTCACGTCGGCGGGCCGCGCGTATGGCCCCCAGCGCCATCATGTCGCTCGCGCACACCACCGCCGTGCAGCCCCGGTCGATCAGCGCGCCCGCCGCCGCCTGACCACCCTCCAGGGTGTACAGCGAGTGCTGGATCAGCTCCTCGGACTCCTCGGGCGCCATCCCCAGCCGGTCCCGCATCGCGTGCTGGAAGCCCTCGATCTTCCGCAGCACGGGAACGAACCGCTTGGGCCCGAGCGCGAGCCCGATCCGGCTGTGCCCGAGGGAGACCAGATGGGTGACGGCCAGCAGCATCGCCGCCCGGTCGTCGGGGGAGATGAACGGCGCCCGCACCTTCGGCGAGTAGCCGTCCACCAGCACGAACGGCACGCCCTGGCCGCGCAGCTGGTCATAGCGCTGCATATCGGCCGAGGTGTCCGCGTGCAGCCCCGAGACGAAGATGATCCCGGCCACGCCCCGGTCCACCAGCATCTCGGTCAGCTCGTCCTCGGTCGAGCCGCCGGGGGACTGGGTGGCCAGCACCGGGGTGTAGCCCTGCCGGGTCAGCGCTTGCCCGATCACCTGGGCGAGCGCGGGAAATATCGGGTTCTCCAGCTCGGGCGTGATCAGTCCCACCAGCCCCGCGCTGCGCTGCCGCAGTCGCACCGGCCGCTCGTAGCCGAGGACGTCCAGGGCGGCGAGGACGGACTCGCGGGTGGCCGCGGCCACCCCCGGCCTGCCGTTGAGGACGCGGCTGACGGTGGCTTCGCTGACCCCCGCCTGGGCTGCGATGTCAGCAAGCCGTGCGGTCATGGAGTGGGACTGTACCGGTCGCATGTCAGATTGCCCACCACGCACATGATTCGGCGGGAATGCGCACCGTACCGGGGCCGTACGCCAGCGGCGCGGAGGACAGCAGCGCGCGCCCCGGGAGCGGCAGCTCGACCTCCTCCCCGAGGGTATTGAGCGTGCACACGAAGCCCGGGCGGGACAGCGCGAGCACCCCCGCCGGGGCATCTCGCCAGCTCATCGGCCCATCCCCCAGGCCCGGCAGCTCCCGGCGCAGCGCGAGGGCGGCGCGGTACAGCTCCAGCGTGGATTCCGGGTCGCCGGTCTGCGCCTCCACGGACGCGTCCGCCCAGCCGTCGGGCTGCGGCAGCCAGCTGCCGCCCGGCCCGAAGCCGTACGACGGGCCCGAGCGCGACCAGGGGAGCGGCACCCGGCAGCCGTCGCGGCGGCCCTCCTGGCCGTCCTGGCCGTCCTGTCCCTCGGCGGAGGTGCGGAAGAACGCCGGGTCCTGGCGGGCCTCGTCGGGGAGGTCGGTGACCTCGGGAAGGCCCAGCTCCTCGCCCTGGTAGAGATAGGCCGAACCCGGCAGCGCCAGGGTGAGCAGGGCCGCGGCCCGGGCCCGCCGCAGCCCCTGCCCGGGGTTCTCGGCGGCGTACCGGGTGGGGTGCCGGACCACGTCGTGGTTGGAGAGCACCCAGGTGGTGGGGGCGCCGACCGAGGCGGTGGCGGCCAGCGACTCGTCGATCACCTCGCGCATCGCGGCCGCGTCCCACGGGCACTTCAGGAACTGGAAGTTGAACGCCTGGTGCAGCTCGTCCGGGCGTACGTACAGGGCGAGCCGCTCGGCGCTGGGCGCCCACGCCTCGGCGACGCCGATCCGCTCGCCCGGGTAGGAGTCCAGCAGGCGGCGCCAGCCGCGGTGGATCTCGTGCACCCCGTCCTGGTCGAAGAACGGCAGCACCTGCGAGCCGATCAGCTTGGCCTGTTCGGTGCGGCCGATGTCGGGCAGCCCCGGGGCCTTGACCATGCCGTGTGCGACGTCGATACGGAATCCGTCCACGCCCAGGTCCAGCCAGAAGCGCAGCACCGAGTCGAATTCCTCGCGGACCTCCGGAGAGTCCCAGTTGAGGTCGGGCTGCTCGGGCGCGAACAGGTGCAGATACCACTCGCCCGGGGTGCCGTCCGGGGAGGCGGTACGGGTCCAGGCCGGGCCGCCGAAGACGGACTCCCAGTCGTTGGGCGGCAGTTCGCCGTCCGCGCCCCGGCCGGGACGGAAGTGGTACCGCTCGCGGGCCGCCCCCCGAGGCCGGTCCGCGAGCGCGCTGACGAACCACGGATGGCGGTCCGAGGTGTGGTTCGGTACGACGTCGACGATCACCCTCAGCCCCAGCTCATGCGCGGTGCGCACAAGGTCGTCGGCGTCCCCGAGGGTGCCGAAGAGCGGATCGACGGCGCGGTAGTCCGCCACGTCGTAGCCGCCGTCGGCCTGCGGCGAGGCGTAGAACGGCGTCAGCCAGACGGCGTCCGCCCCGAGCCGGGCGAGGTGCGGCAGCCGCTCGCGCGCGCCGCGCAGATCCCCGATGCCGTCGCCGTCGCTGTCGGCGAAGGACCGGACGTACACCTGGTAGATGACGGCGTCCCGCCACCAGCCGGTCCCCTCGGACGATCGCGCCGGCTCGGTCTGGAGGCCGGCCTGGAGGGAGGTCGTGAGCTCCTGGGTCATGCCGGTGAACGTAACAGCTCTGCAATGCCTTGCGGAAGAGCTTGCAGGGGTGGGGAGCACCCAAAAGGCGCACTACGGGGCCTTGTGACGCCTTGTCAAGCGCCTGGGCGGCCACCGACAGGACACGCGGGCGTAACGATCCGGGTCGCTTGCAGAAATTCACCGCAAGGTCTTTCGGTGCCTTCGCGGCGCTGTTACGTTCCTCCGCAATCCGGCGCCGCGCTGGCGCCGCCGGTCGGCTTGGGAGGGGTTCAGATGCGGCATGGCATGGCGGCCACAGCGCTCGTCGCGGTCTTCGCGCTCGCGGCGACCGCGTGCGGCGGTGGCGACGGTGACGGGGGCGGGCAGCGGTCGGACGGCAAGATCTCCGGCACCGTGACCTACTGGGACACGTCGAACGACGCGGAGAAGGGCACCTACAAGAAGCTCGCCCTGGGCTTCGAGAAGAAGCACCCCGGCGTCAAGGTCGACTACGTCAACGTGCCCTTCGGCGAGGCGCTGGCCAAGTTCAAGAACGCCGCGGGCTCCGGGGGCTCCGGCGCCCCCGACGTGCTGCGCACCGAGGTCGCCTGGACCCAGGACCTCGCCAACATCGGCTACCTCGCCCCGCTGGACGGCACCCCGGCCCTCGCCGACCAGTCCGACTATCTGCCCAAGGTGCTCGCCGGGGCGAAGTTCAAGGGCAAGACCTACGCCGTACCGCAGGTCATCGACACCCTCGGCCTCTTCTACAACAAGAAGATGCTGAAGGAGGCCGGGGTCGAGCCGCCCAAGGACTGGACCGGGCTGAAGGCCGCCGCCAAGAAGATCAAGGCGAAGACCGGCAAAACCGGGCTGTATCTGCGTGGCGACGACGCCTATTGGTATCTGCCCTTCCTCTACGGCGAGGGCGGCGACCTGCTCGACACCGGCGCCAAGAAGGTCACCGTCGACGACGCCCCCGGCGTGAAGGCGTTCGCGGCCGCCCGCGACCTGGTCACCTCCAAGGCGGCGGAGACCGACGCCACCGACGGCTGGGACAACATGCAGAACGCCATCAAGAACGGCGACGTCGCGATGACCATCAACGGGCCGTGGGCGATCGAGGACACCCTCGCCGGCGACGCGTTCAAGGACAAGTCCAACCTCGGGGTGGTCCCGGTCCCGGCCGGGAGCAAGAGCCAGGGCGCCCCGCAGGGCGGCCAGAACCTCACCGTCTACGCGGGCTCCAAGAACCTGGCCACCTCCTACGCCTTCGCCCGGTACATGAGCTCGGCCGAGGTCCAGGCCGAAACCACCGAGAAGCTCTCCCTGCTGCCCACCCGCGCCTCCGTCTACTCCCGCGAGGCGGTCGCCGCGAACGCCAATGTGAAGTTCTTCAAGGGCGCCGTCGACAAGGCCGTCGAGCGGCCCTGGATCCCCGAGGGCAACAGCCTCTTCCAGGCGATCCTGGTGCAGTTCCCGAACGTCCTCACCGGCAAGACCTCGCCCGAGAAGGCCGCGAAGTCCGTCGGTGACACCTACCGCAAGCTCCTCAAGGGCGACTGGAAGTAGGGCCCGGGACGATGGCTGTCGACACCGGCCGGGCGCTGGACCCGGCCGCGGGCGCGAAGCGTGCCCGCGGCCGGATCCGCAAGACCGGCACCCCACCACCGCGCCCGATCCGAGGCGCGCTGGCCCGCCACTGGTACGCCTGGGCCATGGTCGCGCCCGTCGTGCTCGTCATCGGGCTGATCATCGGCTATCCGCTGGTCCGCGGCGTCTATCTGTCGCTCACCGACGCCAATGAGGCCAATGTCGAGCGCACCATCGGGATCAACCACATCCCCGCCACCTACCGGACGGTCGGCCTCGACAACTTCCGGGCCATCCTGGCCGACCAGGTCTTCTGGGACCGGCTGATCTGGACCGTGACCTGGACCGTCAGCTGTGTCGCGCTCACCTTCGCGATCGGGCTGGGGCTGGCCGTCCTGCTCAACCGGCGGTTCGCCGGGCGCACCCTCTACCGGTCGCTGCTGATCCTGCCCTGGGCCGTCCCCGCCTTCGTCTCCGTCTTCGCCTGGCGGCTCCTCTACAACGAGAAGAACGGCATCCTCAACAAGGTGCTGGACGGCGGCGGCATCGACGCGGTGCCCTGGCTGAACGACCCCACCCTGGCCAAGGTCTCGGTGATCGCCGTGAACGTCTGGCTCGGGGTGCCGTTCATGCTGGTCGCCCTGCTCGGCGGGCTGCAGTCCATCTCCGGTGAGCTGTACGAGGCCGCCGAGATGGACGGGGCGAACCCCTGGCAGCGGTTCCGCCACATCACCCTGCCCGGGCTGCGCTCGGTCGGCTCCACCGTGGTCCTGCTGTCGACCATCTGGACGTTCAACATGTTCCCGGTGATCTTCCTGCTGACCCGCGGCGGACCCGGCGACGCCACCGAGATCCTGGTGACGTACGCCTATCGGCTCTCCTTCGTCAACAGCCCGCGCGACTTCGCCGGTGCCTCGGCCTGGGGCGTGCTGATCCTGCTCATCCTCATGCTCTTCGCGGTGGTCTACCGCCGTTCGCTCCGCAAGCAGGGAGAGGTGTGGTAGCCATGCGCGACCAACGACGCGGTCCGCTCGCCTCCGTCGGGCTGCACACCACGCTCGTCATCGCCTCCGCCGTCGCGGTGTTCCCGCCGCTGTGGCTGGTGGTGACCTCGTTCAAGCCCAAGGGCCAGGCGTTCAGCACCGACGTGGTGAGGAACCCGACGCTGGGCAACTACCGGCACGTCCTGAACGACACCGAGTTCCTGACCTGGTTCGGCAACTCGCTGTTCGTCGTGGTCGTCACCACGGTCCTCGGCGTGTTCGTCGCGGCCACCACCGGCTATGCCGTCAGCCGCTTCCGCTTCCCCGGCATGCGCCCGCTGATGTGGCTGCTGCTGATCACCCAGATGTTCCCGGTGGCCATCCTCATCGTGCCGCTCTACACCACCATGTCGACGCTCGGCTGGCTCAACCAGCCGATCTCGCTCATCGTCACCTATCTGACGGTGGCCGTGCCGTTCTGCGCCTGGATGATGAAGGGCTTCTTCGACACCATCCCGGTGGAGATCGACGAATCCGGCCGGGTCGACGGCCTCAACCCCTTCGGGACGTTCTGGTACCTGGTCGTCCCGCTGGCCAAGCCGGGCCTCGCGGTGACCGCGTTCTACACCTTCATCACCGCCTGGGCCGAAGTGGCGTACGCCTCCGCCTTCATGACGGGGCAGGACCACCTCACGCTGGCCGCGGGGCTCCAGACCTTCGTCAACCAGTACACCTCGGACTGGGGCTCCATGACGGCCGCGGCGGTCATGATCGCCATTCCGGCGGCGCTGGTGTTCTCCTGGGCCCAGCGCCACCTGGTGGCGGGTCTCACGGCCGGAGCGACCAAGTCGTGACGAGCCCACCGGCGGCGCCGCGGCTCGCCGACATCGCCACGCAGGCCGAGGTCAGCGAGGCCACCGTGAGCCGGGTGCTCAACGGCAAGGCGGGGGTCGCGGCCACCACCCGGCAACGGGTGCTCGCCGCCCTCGACGTCCTCGGCTACGAGCGGCCGGTACGGCTGCGGCGGCGCAGCGCCGGGCTGGTCGGCCTGGTGATCCCGGAGCTGACCAACCCGGTCTTCCCCGCCTTCGCGCAGATCATCGAGCAGGTGCTGGCCGGGCATGGCTACACCCCGCTCCTGTGCACCCAGATGCCCGGCGGCGCCACCGAGGACGAGCTGGTGGAGCAGTTGGAGGAGCGCGATGTGGCGGGCATCGTCTTCATGTCCGGACTGCACGCCGACACCACGGCCGACCCCGCCCGCTATGCCCGGCTGGCCGGTCGCAAGGTGCCGTTCGTGCTGATCAACGGCTACAACGAGCACATCCGCGCCACGTTCGTCTCCCCCGACGACAGGGCGGCGGCGCGGATGGCCACCGCCCATCTGGCCGCGCTCGGCCACCGCCGGGTGGGCCTCGCGGTGGGGCCCGCCCGCTACGTACCCGCGCGGCGCAAGGTCGAGGGCTTCCTGACGGCGAGCACCGAGCTGTTCGGCCGGTCGCCGGACGAGTCGGAGCGGTTGGTGCGGCACACGCTCTTCAGCGTCGAGGGCGGGCAGGTGGCCGCGGCCACGCTGCTGGACCAGGGCTGTACGGGCATCGTGTGCGGCAGCGACCTGATGGCGCTCGGGGTGATCCGGGAGGCGGCCCGGCGGGGGCTGCGGGTGCCGCACGAGGTGTCGGTGGTCGGCTTCGACGACTCCCCGCTGATCGCCTTCACCGATCCGCCGCTGACCACCGTCCGCCAGCCGGTGCAGTCCATGGCGACGGCGGCGGTGGGGGCGCTGGTGGAGGAGATGACCGGAAGCCCGGTGCAGCCCACGGAGTTCGTCTTCCAGCCGGACCTGGTGGTCCGCGGCTCGACAGCACGAGTGCCATGACCGGTAACCCCCCTCGCACTCTCCCCCCCACGGAGGAACGATGGTCAGCAGCCGCACTTCCCTCGCCCTCGCGGCGGCTATCGCGACGCTCGTCGCGATACCCCCGCAGCCCGCGCAGGCGGCGCCGCCCGGCACCAAGGACGTCACCGCCGAGCTCTTCGAGTGGACGTACGCCTCGGTCGCCAAGGAGTGCACCAGCACCCTGGGCCCCGCCGGATACGGCTATGTCGAGGTGTCCCCGGCCACCGAGCACATCCAGGGCGGCCAGTGGTGGACGTCCTACCAGCCCGTCAGCTACAAGATCGCCGGGCGGCTCGGTGACCGCACCGCCTTCAAGAACATGATCGACACCTGTCACGCCGCGGGTGTCAAGGTCGTCGCCGACGCGGTCATCAACCACATGTCCGCCGGATCCGGCACCGGCACCGGCGGCTCCTCGTACACCAAGTACACCTACCCCGGGATCTACCAGTCCCAGGACATGGACGACTGCACCGCGCAGATCAGCGACTACCGGGACCGCTGGAACGTGCAGCACTGCGAGCTGGTGGGCCTCGCGGACCTGGACACCGGCGAGCCGTACGTCCGCACCCGGCTCGCGCAGTACCTGGGCGACCTGCTCTCGCTCGGCGTGGACGGCTTCCGTATCGACGGCGCCAAGCACATACCCGCCGAGGATCTGGCCGCCGTCAAGAGCCAGTTGAGCGACCCGGGCGTCTACTGGAAACAGGAGGTCATCTACGGCGAGGGCGAGGCGGTCTCGCCGACGGAGTACCTGGGTAACGGGGATGTCCAGGAGTTCCGCTACGGCCGTGACCTCAAGCGGGTGTTCCGAAACGAGAAGCTGGCGTATCTGAAGAACTTCGGCGAGGGCTGGGGGTATCTGGCCGGTGGTCAGGCCGGTGTCTTCGTCGACAACTGGGACACCGAGCGCAACGGCTCCACCCTCAGCTACAAGGACGGCGCCGACTACACCCTGGCAGGCGTCTTCATGCTGGCCTGGCCCTATGGCTCCCCGGATGTCCACTCCGGCTACGAGTTCGGCGACAACGACGCCGGTCCGCCGAACGGGGGCACGGTGGGCGCCTGCTACCAGGACGGCTGGAAGTGCCAGCACAAGTGGCCCGAGATCCGGAGCATGGTCGCCCTCCGCAACACGGCCCGGGGCGCGTCGGTGACCGACTGGTGGGACAACGGCAACGACGCCATCGCCTTCGGGCGAGGCGACAAGGCGTACGTGGCCATCAACCACGAAAGCGGCTCCCTCACCCGGACGTTCCAGACCTCGCTGCCGTCGGGCGGCTACTGCGACGTGCAGAGCGGCAGGACCGTCACGGTCGACTCCTCGGGCCGGTTCACCGCCACGCTGGGCGCGAACACGGCGCTGGCGCTGCACACGGGTGCCCGTAGTTGTGGCTGACTCCACGCTCCGCCCACCGGTCCCTCGACGTGCCACCACATCTCAAGGAGTCACCCAGCCGTGAAACCCCTGAGAGTCCCCCTCGTCCGCACCGCCGCCGTGCTCGCCGCCCTGGCGCTGGGCGCCGCGGCCGTGCCCGCCGTGTCGCAGACCGCCCGGGCCGCGGCCCCCGCCGCCACCGCCGAGGCGCAGTGGATCGACCGCGCCACCGTCGTCTGGAAGGCCGAGCACACCGCCGCGACCACCGAGGAGCTGCGTTACGCGGACGGCCGGGCCCTGCGGCTGACCCCGGCCGCCCTGACTGGCGCCCAGCGGGCCGCCTACCCTCACCTGGCCGGGCGCCCCGCCTATCGCCTCGACCCGCGCGACCGCGACAAGGCCGCCACGGCGCTGCGCGGGCCGCTGGCCGCCGTGCAGCGCGCGGTCGGCGACGGCCGCGTACTGCACCGCACCGGGGTGCAGATCCCCGGCGTCCTGGACGACCTCTACGCCGACCGGGCCCGCCGGGCCCGGCTCGGCCCGGTCTTCCACGGCGCCCGCCCCACCCTCTCGGTGTGGGCGCCGACCGCCCGGAGCGTCTCGCTCGACCTCGACGGGCGCACCGTCGCCATGCGGCGGGACGCCCGCAGCGGGGTGTGGAGCGTGACCGGCGGCCCCGACTGGCGGGACAAGCCCTACCGCTACCGGGTGCGGGTCTGGGCGCCGAGCGCCGGGAAGACCGTCACCAACGAGGTCACCGACCCCTACGCGACCGCCCTGACCGCCGACTCCGCCCGCAGCCTGGTCACGGACCTGGCCGATCCCCGGCTCGCCCCCGCCGGATGGGCGGCGCTGAAGAAGCCCCGGGCCGTCCCCGCGCGCGACGCCCGCATCCAGGAGCTGCACATCCGCGACTTCTCCGTCGCGGACCGCACCAGCGCCCACCCCGGCCAGTACCTCGCCTTCGCCGACCGGGACTCGGACGGGATGCGGCACCTGCGGCGGCTGGCCCGGTCCGGCACCTCGTACGTCCATCTGCTGCCCGCCTTCGACTTCGGCACCGTGCCGGAGCGGCGGTCCGACCAGGCCCGGCCCGGCTGTGACCTGGCCGCCCTGCCCGCCGACTCCGACCGGCAGCAGAAGTGCGTGGCCGGGACGGCCGCGAGGGACGGCTACAACTGGGGCTACGACCCGCTGCACTACACCGTGCCGGAGGGGTCCTACGCGAGCGACCCGGACGGCCCGGCGCGCACCCGCGAGTTCCGACGGATGGTGCGGGGCCTGGCCGGGGCCGGGCTGCGCACCGTCATGGACGTGGTCTACAACCACACCGTGGCCGCCGGTCAGGACCAGAAGTCGGTGCTCGACCGGATCGTGCCCGGCTACTACCAGCGGCTGCTGGACGACGGCGGCGTGGCCACCTCCACCTGCTGCCCCGGCACCGCGCCCGAGCACGCGATGATGGGCAAGCTCGTGGTGGACTCCGTCGTCACCTGGGCCAAGCAGTACAAGGTCGACGGTTTCCGCTTCGACCTCATGGGCCACCACCCCAAGGCCAACATCCTGGCCGTACGGAAGGCGCTCGACGCGCTGACCCCCGCCAAGGACGGGGTGGACGGCAAGGCGGTCATCCTCTACGGCGAGGGCTGGAACTTCGGCGAGGCGGCCGACGACGCCCGCTTCGTCCAGGCCACCCAGCGCAACATGGCCGGGACCGGCATCGCCACCTTCAGCGACCGGGCGCGGGACGCGGTGCGCGGCGGCGGGCCGTTCGACGAGGACCCCCGCGTCCAGGGCTTCGCCTCCGGGCTCTTCACCGACCCCAACGGCTCACCGGCCAACGGCACCCCCGACGAGCAGCGGGCCCGGCTGCTGCACGCCCAGGACCTGATCAAGGTCGGGCTCTCCGGCAACCTCGCCGACTACACCTTCACCGATACCGGCGGCCGCCGGGTCAAGGGCTCCGAGGTCGACTACAACGGCTCCCCGGCCGGTTACGCCGCCGCCCCCGGCGACGCGCTCGCGTACGCCGACGCCCACGACAACGAGACCCTCTACGACGCGCTCGCCTACAAGCTGCCCGCCACCACCTCGGCCGCCGACCGGGCCAGGGCCCAGGTCCTGGCGCTGGCCACCGCCACCCTCTCCCAGGGCCCGGCGCTCAGCCAGGCGGGCACCGATCTGCTGCGCTCCAAGTCGCTGGACCGCAACTCCTACGACAGCGGCGACTGGTTCAACGCCGTCCACTGGGCCTGCGAGGACGGCAACGGCTTCGGACGGGGACTGCCCCCGGCGGCGGACAACCAGTCCAAGTGGCCCTATGCCGAACCCCTGTTGACCAACCCGGCGGCGCGCCCCGGCTGCCGCGAGATCACGGGCGCCTCGGGGGCCTACCGGGATCTGCTGCGGATCCGTACGACCGAGAAGGCGTTCGGCCGGGCCACGGCGGAGGGGGTGCAGGACACGCTGTCCTTCCCGCTGTCCGGGACGGGGGAGACACCGGGGGTCCTCACCATGCGGCTCGACCGGCTCGTCGTGGTCTTCAACGCCGCCCCGTCCCGGCAGTCGCAAACCGTGCCCGCCCTGGCCGGGACCCCGTACGCCCTCCACCCGGTGCAGGCGCGTGGCTCCGACGCCACGGTGAAGACGTCCGCCTACGAGCGCGCGACCGGCACCTTCACCGTGCCCGGCCGCACGGTCGCCGTCTACGCGGCCGAGGGCGGTGGGCGCTAACGCAGGGGGCCGAGCCGGGCGCCGTTCTTCAGGCGGGCCTTGAGGGTGGCGCGGGTTCCGGGCTTGACCGGGACGGTCAGGGCGCGGTGGGAGGACCGGCCGTGGACACCGCCGCTCGCCACGATCGCGGTCACCTGGCGGCTGCCCGCGGCCAGCAGGAACCAGTGGCCGGACCGCGCCTTCCACAGCACGCCCGCCAGGACGCGCGGTTCACGCGGCCCGCAGGCCGGGGAGCCGTCCGCCGTGGCGGCGACCGCGCCCGACGAGCCCCGGCGCGTGTTCCACGGCTGGAACTGGGCCAGCACCCGGCTGCCCGCGCCCCGCCAGGTCTCTGCCCGGGTGCACAGCCACGCCGCCCGGCCGCCCGCCTCGGGCAGCCGCTGGACCCCGAACCCCCAGATGTTCACGGACCGCACCCCGCGCCCCATCATCAGCGGCAGCCGGCAGGCCGTCCGCGCCCAGCCGAGCCGGGCCGCCGGGCCCGCCACGTCGTGCGGTCCGCCGCGCGAGGCGGACCCGGGGTGGCCGTACGTCAGCCGGGCCGGGGCCAGTTCGCCCAGGTCGGCCATCAGCCGCGAGCCGAACTGCAGCGCGGGCCAGCCCCGGCACGGGCGCAGCCGCGGCAGGGTGCGCACCGGGTCGGTCACCCCGTCGGTGGTCATGCGCACCGGGCGCGGCCGCCCGGTGGGCCGCAGCAGGTCCCGCACGGAGGCGTGGCGCACCCAGGGGGCGGTCAGATAGCGGACGTTGCCGTCCGCGCGGCCCAGCACGAGCGCGGTCGCCGTGGCCGCGTCCGCCGCGTCGACGCGGGCGAGGTCCAGCGCCACCGCACCGCCCTCGCCGCTCCCCTCCGCGTACCGGGCGACCCGCAGCCCGTCGTACAGCAGCACCACCGCCGCCTGGTCCACCACGCCCGCGAACAGCAGCTGCGGCGGCCCGGACGGCGGCCCCGACTGCGTACCGGCCGTCGTCGACACCCGCACCGAACCGCCCGGCCGCGCCCAGACCGCCAGCGCGCGGCGCAGCAGCGCGGTGTCGCCGAGCCGGTCGCCGCGGGCGGGCCAGGCGGAGAAGTCCGCGCGGCTCGCGGTGCGCCAGGCGAAGGGCTCGGCGCGCGTCAGCCGGTCCGGGTCCAGGGCCCGTTCGGAGGACGGGTTACGGGCGTACGACGGCGCCGCCGCACCGCCGCGCCCCCAGCCCCCGCCCGGCATCCCCAGCAGCGACCCGCACACCACCAGCGCGACCACGGCCACCAGCAGGGCGCGCAGATGCTGGCGGCGGCGCATCAGATCGGTGGGGCGCGCCTGGAGCGAGCACGGGTCGAATTCGGCGGACTCCAGCAGCGAACCGTCGTCCCGGCTGCCCGTCGGCTCCGGCACCTCGTCCGCCTCGTCGAGCGCGTCGTGCGCGTCCTCGACGCCCGCGGCGTGGAGCAGAGCCCGCACCTCGCGGTCGTCCAGACGCTCCAGCTCGCGCAGCACGTAGGCGGCCCGGCCGGGTCCCGACAGCTCGGACAGCGCCTTGTCCAGGGCGAGTTCATCGGCCCCGCCGGACCGGGGGAACAGCCGCAGCCCCCACACCAGGGGCAGCGGCGCCGACAGCGTCCACGGGCGGCGCGGCCGCGCGGCCCGCAGCGCGGAGCGCAGCACGCGCAGCCGCACATAGGCGTAGCCCGCGTCGCCCGCCGCCCCCTTGGTGCCGCGCTGCCACGGCAGCTCGACCTCCTGGACGTCGGGCCTGCCCTGGTTGCGCGGCAGGGCCCGCTGCGCCAGCGCGTGCGCGGCCAGCACCCGCCGGGTGCGGCCCATGCCGGGCGGCAGGATGAGATACGCGAGCCGCACCAGCCGCGGATAGTGCTCGACGATGGCGGCCTCGGCCTGCTCGACGTCGATCGGGCCTGCGGCGTCGCCGGTGTCGGCGGTGTCGTCGTCGGGGGTGGCTGTCGCCTGCTGCTGCTCCACGTGGCGTAAACGAGCGGCGGTGGGCGGAGGTCACAAAGCGGGCGGCTCCGCCCCCGGAGAGCGGGGACGGAGCCCGAGGGAACACGAGGGCGTCAGCTCACGCGCCAGCCGCTGAACCCGACCGTGCCGCGCGCCCCGCTGCCACCGTGCGCCGCGCTCATGAACAGCCCGGCGTCCTGCGCGGCCGCGGCGCCCGGCACGGTCACCGTGGCCACCTTGCGCCAGTTCGCGCCGTCGTCGGCCGACAGCTCGCCGGTGTACGAGGTGGCGGCGGTACGCGTCAGCCGCAGCAGCACCGGCGCCTTGACGCCCGTGACCCGCTGATAGGTGTCCAGCGTGCCGTCGCCGTTCGCGTCGTACGACAGGACGACCCCGTTGGCGGGTGTGACCGACAGGTTGAGGAACCCCGGCGAGCCCGCCGTGCCCAGCGCGTTGCGGACGATGATCCCGGCGCGGGCCCAGGGCCCGGTGACGGCCTGCGCGTCCACCTTCACCGTCACCGCCGTCCCCGTCCGCAGCGCGCCCTCCCGGTAGGCGGCGCCGAACTCCGCGGTCGCCTTCCACAGGTCCTGGCCCGCCCCGTCGATCGCGAACCGCTCGCCCAGCTGCCCGAAGGCCGCACCGTTGTTGGTGACCGTCTTCCACCCGTCGGCCAGGGGCCCGGCCACCCACAGGGTGCCGGTGTGCACCGCCCGCACCCGGTCCTCGCCGCGCGGCCCGTACCGCACGGCGAGCTGATAGGGATACGGCTTGAGCGGATCCTTCAGCGGGTCGTCGGGCGCGGTGGCCCGCCAGCGGACCTCGCCGCTGCCCGCCGCGGCCACCGACGGCAGCGAGGTGGGGCCCTGCGGCGCGGGGTCGAGGCCGGGCACGCTCAGGTCGAAGTCGACGCGGCCGGTGGCCCGCAGCCCGTTGACGTTGCGCAGGGCCGCGGTGATCACCGCGGCGCCGCCCGGCGGCAGCGTCCCCGGCTCCGTACCGACGGTCAGCGTCCCCTGGTACGGGGCCTTCGCCAGCGCCTCGTGCACCCGGCGCGCGGTGCGCCACGTGTCCGCCACCGGCCGGACCGGATAGCTCTTGCGCTCCCGCGTCCACGGCTCCTCGACCGGGTACCAGTCGAAGGCGCGCGGCGCGCGGTCTTCGGCGAGCGCGTCCTCCAGCTCGTCCAGATAGGACTGCCACTGGGGGAGATGGAAGTCGCCGATGAGGCCGTTCCAGTCGCGGTTGGCGTAGTTGGCGAGCTTGCCGCCGTCCGCGGCGCCCCGGTCCGCCCAGGTGGTGATGAGGGCCCGCGCGGCGTACTCCAGCTGGACGGACTCCTCCTCGCCCGAGGCCATCCGCTTGGCGTCCTCCAGCCAGGGGCCGAGGAGAAGGCGCCGGTGGGTGCCGGTGATGTCGTCGCTCAGCCGCATCAGCTTCAGCCACAGCCGGGACAGCGCCCGGAAGGTGTCCAGGTCCTTGCGGGCGTACGCGTCCGAGAGCTGCGGGGCGAGCTGCCAGGAGCGGTTGGCGAGCGCCTGCCGCGCCGTGTCGGCGAGGTCGTAGCGGTACGCGTCGCTGTCGCGCAGCCCGGCCCGCACCCCCAGCAGCGCCGCGAGGGCCGCGTCGAAGCGGGCGATGTCGAAGGCGGGCACATGGGTGGCGTAGTAGGTGCCGGAGCGCGCGGTGACCGCGGGCCGGGAGGCGAAGACCGAGTCGTGGGGACGGCCGTCCTTGCTGCTGATCTGGTACGCGGTGTCGCGCAGCGCCGCGAACGCCTCCCGCGCCTTCCCGTCCCGCGCGCCGTAGCGGACATCGGCGTAGGTACGGAACCACTCGTCCCGGTCCACCGCCCGGTCCCGCCACGCCAACTCGCTGAACAGCTCGAACGCCGCCGGATCGCGCTCGACCGCCTCCGGCATGTACGCCGTGCCGACCAGCTTGCTGCCCGGCTTGTCCCGCCACACGGTGAACCGGTCCGCCCAGATGTGGGTCTTGGCGCCGACCGTCGTCCGGCCGCCGAAGTTGGGGATGGTGCCGAACGCGTACGGCACCGAACCCCAGTCCTTCTCCCGGTCGGTGATCGTGTCCAGATCCGACAGACCGTCCACGACCAGCACGTGGTCGTGGTCCACGGCGTCCAGCAGGTCGCGCCGGGGGTTGGCCTGCCAGCCCAGGATCACCCAGATGGCGCCGGGGCGGGCGGTCTGGAGCGCCTTCTCGACGGCGCGCGCGGCCTCCGGAACCGAGACGTCACCGGCGTTCCCGCCCTCGTGCAGCAGGTCCATCTTGAACAGGTCGCACGCGCCGAACAGGTCGTGCTGGTGGCGGTAGAAGGCCGCGGCCACCTCGTGGAACGCCTCGGTGCGCGGGTCGAGCCAGTCGGGCCGCCGGAGCCCGTTCCAGTCGCCCTGCGGCACGGTGTGCGCCCCCGGGTTGCGGTCGGCGAAGCCGTCGGGGACGGTGCCGAAGTAGCCGGGGAAGACGGGCCGCATGCCCAGCTCCCGCAGCCGGTCGGCGATTGCCCGCCCCAGGTCGATCCGCTTCTCCATCAGCGCGGTGGACACCGGGCCGCCGTAGACGCTCATGTTCTGCATCAGGAACCACGGCTGGTGGGCGGGGGTGGGCAGCCAGGTGCGCACCTCCGCGTCCGTATAGCCGAAGTCCTGGAGCAGCCGGTGGTAGACGGCCTCCTGGCCCGCGGTGACCAGCAGCTCGTTGCAGCCGTGCAGGGCCGCGATGTCGATCAGGTGTTCCCAGCGGTCCCAGTCGGCGAACGGGGCGGTGTAGCCGTCGTGGGTGTCGTTGAACGCGAAGCGGTGCGGCAGCGCGGTCGACCGCTCGACGGTGCCCTGCGGCGCGGGCAGCTTCTTCGGCAGGTCCAGCTGATCGCCCGCCCAGGTGATCTGGGCGTGGCAGGTGTACTTGAGGTACCAGTGGACGCCGGTGAGCAGCACCGCGGGGCTCGTCCCCGCCACGGTGACGCGCCCCGCCGACCCCGTGACCTCGAACCGCTCCTTCTTCTCCGGCTTCTCCGAGGGAAGCGCCACCAGGCGGAACTGCTCGGCGTGCTCGGGCAGCAGGCGCCGCAGCGCGGCGCGCGCGGGTGCGGTGGAGAAGGCGGTCACGGCGGCGTCCTGTGCGATGTCCAGTGGTGGCTGCGGTGAGTCGGCCAGCGCGGGGAAGTGAGCCCCTAACGCGGCACCGGCCCCGAGTGCTCCGGCGGTTCCGATCAGCGTGCGTCTGCTCAGGTCGCTCATGCGCCCCCCAACGGACAACGGCCAACGGTTGTGGTGCGCAGGGCACTTAACCAGCGATGCGGGGCGGGAGCAATGGGGCGCGCGCGCCGGGGGAAGTCCCGGCTACTGCCCGTTCGCCTCCGTCCGGCCCCGGTCCAGATACGCCAGCACGGCCAGCACCCGGCGGTTGTCGTCGTCGGACTGCGGCAGGCCGAGCTTCCCGAAGATGTTCGAGGTGTGCTTGGCGACGGCCCGCTCGGTCACCACCAGCTGCCCCGCGATCGCCGCGTTCGACCGCCCCTGCGCCATCAGCTCCATCACCTCGCGCTCCCGCGGCGTCAGACGCCCCATCGGCCGGTCCTGCGACCGCCGGGTCAGCAGCTGCGAGATCACCTGCGGGTCCATCGCCGTACCGCCCTCGGCGACCCGCCGCACCGCGTCGATGAACTGGTCCGCGTCGAAGACCCGGTCCTTGAGCAGATAGCCGATGCCGCCGCTCCCGTCGGCCAGCAGCTCCCGCGCGTACAACTGCTCCACGTGCTGCGACAGCACCAGCACCGGCAGCCCCGGCCGCTCCCGCCGCGCCGCCAGCGCGCACTGCAGGCCCTCGTCGGTGAACGACGGGGGCAGCCGTACGTCCACCACGGCCACGTCCGGCTTCAGCTCCGCCAGCGCCCGCGTCAGCTCCGGTCCGCTCTCGACGGCGGCCGCGATCTCGAAATCGTAGGCCTCCAGCATCCGCACCAATCCGTCCCTGAGCAGAAACAGATCCTCGGCAACGACTACGCGCACGGCGGGCTCCATGACGTCATCGGGCCCGGAACGGAACTCCGGGCCGAATGCGTCGAATCTACCGTCGTAACACCCCCGCCGGGGCTCAGACCGCCGGTCGTGGGGCGGCCGGGGCGGCCGGGGTGCAGGGGATCTCCATCGTCACCATGGTGGGGCCGCCGGGCGGGCTGCTGACGGCGAGGACGCCGTCGAAGGTGCCCAGCCGCCGTTCGATGCCGCTGAGGCCGCCGCCCTGCGCGATGCGGGCGCCGCCGCTTCCGTTGTCGGTGACCGCGATGCGCAGCATCCCGGCCTCGTGGTGGAGGTCGAGCCACATGCGGGCGGCGCCGGAGTGCTTGGCCGCGTTGGTGAGGATCTCGCTGACGGCGAAGTACGCGGCCGCCTCGACCGGTTCCGCGAACCGGCCCGGAAGATCCACCTCCGTCTCCACCGGGATGGTCATCCGCAGGGCGAGGGCGCGCACCGCGTCGCCCAGACCGCGTTCGGCCAGGACCGGCGGGTGGATGCCGCGGACCAGGTCGCGCAGCTCGGACAGGGCCTCGGCGGAGTCGGTACGGGCCGCGGCGAGGAGTTCCTTGGCCTTGGCCGGGTTCTTCTCGATGAGCGCCTCGATGGTGCCCAGGCTCATGCCCATGGCGACGAGCCGGGCCTGTGCGCCGTCGTGCAGATCGCGCTCGATGCGGCGCAGCTCGGCGGCGGAGGTGTCCACGGCGTCGTGCCGGGTCTCGGTGAGCCGCTCGACGCGCTCGGCGAGGGCCGTCTGCGGGGTGGGGGCGAGGAGGGAACGGGTCAGCAGGAAGTGGGTGCGCAGCAGCACGGGCGAGGCGAACAGGCCGAGGAGGGCGAAGCCGACGCCGGTCAGGGCGGCGAGGTTCGCGGTCGTCTGCGACTCCACGGGGACGAACGCGTACCAGTACGTGCCGCCCGCGTCGACGATCGGCTCCCACACCCCGGCGGCCAGCACCCAGCCCTCGACCCCGTACGGCAGGAAGACGCAGGCCAGCGCGGCGGTGACGCAGCCCGCCGTCATGTCGACGAGCAGCCACAGCAGGTCCCGCCAGGTCGCCGGGTCCTTCAGGAAATGGGTGCACAGCTCCACCTGCCCGGTCAGGCCGGAGCGCCGGTCGGCGGGCAGCGGCCGGTAGGGCAGCCGGATCTGGACCCCGGACCACTGGGCGGCCAGCAGCCGCCGCTGATTGGCGTGCTTGCGCACCAGGCCGATCATCGCCGGGGTGGTGAGGACACCCAGGCCCAGCGCCATGAAGGCGAGGGACAGCACCGTCAGCACGAACAGCGTGAGCGACCCCGCGAGGGTGATGAACGCCAGGGCGAGGCCCCGTAAACAGGCCAACAGACTGCTGCGCACCTTCATCGCACGCCCTCCAGGGTTCTTCAGCTGTGCGGCTTCCCGCTCTTCTTCTGTGCTCAGTCTGCTGGACGCCGCATGATCGGTCACGGGGGCCGCGCCCCGGCCGGGGGTACACCTAGCACCACCCCCCGGCCTCGCCCTATGCCTCGGGGATTCGGGGGTTGCCCGGCTGGGGCGGGAGAGCGCCGTTTTCTAGCGTTTGGGACATGACCGATCCGGTCCGTATTCCGTCCCCAGTGGGAGAGACGCCATGAGCGCAACGAGGCGAGGCCTGGCCGTGCGGCTCGGCGGGTGGAGCACCCGCCACCGCAAGTCCGCGATCATCGGATGGCTGCTGTTCGTGGTCGTCGTCGCCGTCGTCGGCGGCATGTCCGGATCGCGGCAGATGACGAATTCCGAGAACGGCGCGGGCGACTCCGCACGCGCCGAGAAGATCCTTGAGGACGCCGGGCTCACCACACCGGCCGGTGAGATGGTGATGCTGCGCAGCGCGGACCCGGACGGCTGGCGGACCGCGGCCCGCGATCTCTCCGCCCGGCTGGAGAAGACCGGCGAGGCCGTACGGATCCAGCCGCCGGTGCGCTCGGCCAGCGGCCGTGAGGGGCTGGTCACCTTCACGATGAAGGGCGATCCGGACACCGCGGGGGAGCGGGTGAAGCCCGTGCTGGACGCGGTGGCGGCGACCGAGTCCGCACACCGGGGGATCACCGCCCATGAGTTCGGCGACGCCACCGCGCAGCACGAACTAGACGGCATGCTGAAGAACGACTTCAAGAAGGCCGAATTCACGGCCGTGCCCCTCGCGTTGGGCATTCTGCTGGTGGTCTTCGGGGCGCTGGTCGCGGCCCTGCTGCCGGTGCTGCTCGGGGTGACCGCCTGCATCGGCACCTTCGGGCTGCTGGCCCTGGTCAGCCACCAGCTGCCGCTGTACGACTCCACCAACTCCGTGATGTTCCTGGTCGGGCTGGCCGTCGGCGTCGACTACTGCCTGTTCTACCTGCGGCGCGAGCGGGACGAGCGGGCCGCGGGCCGGGACGCGGAGACCGCGCTGCGCATCGCGGCGGAGACCAGCGGCCGGGCGGTGCTGGTCTCCGGGATCACGGTCATGCTGGCGATGTCGGGCATGTTCCTGTCCGGGCTGATGCTCTTCCAGGGCTTCGCGGTCGCCACGCTGCTGGTCGTCCTGATGGCCATGCTGGGGTCGGTGACGGTCCTGCCCGCCATGCTGTCCTGGCTCGGCGACCGGATCGACAAGGGACGGGTGCCGCTGCTCAACCGGCGCCGCCGGAACGGTGTCCAGGCGAGCGGCGGGATCTCGGGCAGGTTCATGAAGCCCGTACTGGCCAGGCCGAAGCTGTTCGCCGCCATTTCCGCCGCCCTGCTGCTGGTGCTGTGCGCCCCCGCGCTCGGGATGAAGACCGAGCAGCTCGGCATGCAGGAGCAGTTCGGCTCGGACGCCCCGCTGACCGTGGCGTACAAGGAGATCACCGGAGCGTTCCCGGGCGGCCCGGCCCCGGCCGAGGTGGTGGTGACGGGCGACGACATCTCCTCGCCCCGCTTCGGCGCGGCCGTCACCGACTTCAAGAGGCAGCTGGCCGACTCCGGCCGGTTCGGCAAGGCCGTCCAGGTCGAGCTGCACGCCGAGCAGGGGGTGGCCCGTATCGAGGTGCCGCTCGCGGGGAACGGCGAGAACGCGGAGTCGCGGCGCGCCCTGGACACCCTGCGCGACGACCTGGTGCCGGACGTCCTCGGCCCGGTCTCCGACGAGGCGTACGTGGGGGGCGAACTGGCCGAGAACCGGGACTTCACCGACCAGCTGAAGACCGACATCGCGCCGGTCTTCCTCTTCATCGCCGCCGTCACCTTCCTGCTGATGCTGGTGTGCTTCCGCTCGCTGCCGATCGCGATCGTGTCGATCCTGCTCAACCTGCTGTCGGTGGGCGCCGCGTACGGCACCATGACCGCCGTCTTCCAGCACGGCTGGGGCGCGGAGCTGCTGGGCATGGAACCGGCCGGGGCGATCGAGTCGTGGATGCCGCTGTTCGTCCTCGTCATCCTCTTCGGGCTGTCGATGGACTACCACGTCTTCGTGGTCTCGCGGATCCGTGAGGCGCACGACCGGGGCCTGGCGACGCGCGACGCGATCCGCGAGGGCATCCGCACCACGGCGGGCTCCGTCACCGGGGCGGCCACCATCATGGTCGCGGTGTTCTCGGTCCTGGCGCTGCTGCGGATGCAGGACATGCAGCAGATGGGCGTCGGGCTGGCGGTCGCGGTGCTGGTGGACGCCACGCTCGTACGGATGCTGCTGCTGCCCTCGCTGATGGCGCTGCTCGGCGACCGCAACTGGTATCTGCCGCGCGCCCTGCGGTGGCTGCCGAACCTGGGCCATGGCGAGGCTCCCGCCCCCGAGGAGCCCCGCCCGCTGGTGGGCGCCGATCGCTGACCGGCCGCGCCACCGGGAGCGCCGTACGGGCCGAGCCGCGGCCTGTACGGCGCTCCTCTGTGTTGCGCTGGTGCGCTGTGCCGGTGCTATGCGCTGGGCACGTACTTGTAGCCCACGCGCCGCACCGTCACGATCGAGCCCCGGTGCTCCGCGCCCAACTTGCGGCGCAGCCGGGCGACATGGACGTCCACGGTCCGGCCGTCGCCGACGTGTCCGTAGCCCCACACCGTCGTCACCAGCTGATCGCGGGAGTGCACCCGGTGCGGATGGGCGACGAGATGGGCCAGCAGCTCGAACTCCAGGTAGGTGAGGTCGAGCGGACGCCCCGCGACCTGCACGGTCCGCTGCTCGGAGTCGATCCGCACCGGGCCGTTGTCCGTGGTGAGGGAGGTGGGCACGGCGGGCGCGGTGGCCTGCGGTTCCCGCTGGTCGGCCGGGACGAGCACCAGGTAGCCGATCATCGGCGGCTGCCCGGGGAGCGCGGGGACGGTGTGCGGGGGAGCGGGCAGCCAGGTGGCGCCGGGGTGCAGCAGGTCGTCGACCGGGGGCACCTCGTCCCGGGCGACGGCTCGTAGCCGCTGGCGACCGGCGAGCGGGGGACGCCCGGGCACGGCGGTGGCCGCGGGGGAGGTGGACGAGGAGGCGGAGAGGGTACGGACGTTCGTCATGGGAGTCAGCTCTTTCGCGCTAAGGGGCGTCGGTGGACGTCGTGCGCGCGGGCTGGGCCGAGGGAGCCGGAACGGGGAGAGGAACGCCCCTGGAACCGGGCGGAGTGCCGAGCGGCCGGGTGGGGCGGCGTCAGCAGCCGAGCGAGCGGGCCCGCGCAACGGATGCGCGGCAACACTCGCGGTCGAAGTGGTGCGCCTGCCGGGACGGCCAGAACGGCTCCAGGTCGAGACGACCCGTCGCGGCGTTGATGAGGCTGACCATGCCCCCTATTGAAGCAGAAGAACGGGCCGCGGCGCTCGGCCTCCGGGCAGGGTGCGACGATGCCCACTCCACCTCGCAGAGCTGATGAGGAGCCCGCTCATGCCGCACATCGTCGTCGAATACTCCGACACCCTGACCGGCGCCTTCGACCGCCAGGGCTTCGGCACCGCCCTGCACCCCGTCGTCGCCAAGACCATCGACACCGCGGTGGCCGGGTGCAAGACCCGGTTCCGCCGGGTCGAGGAGGCCGTTCTCGCCGACGGGGCGCCCCATCTCGCCATGATCCACATCGAGGTGGCGATCCTGTCCGGCCGGGACGCCGAGACCAAGGCGGAGCTGTCCCGCGCCGTGCTGGACGTCGCCCGCGCCCATGTGGCGCCGGTGCCGGGCCTGACCGTGCAGACCACCGTGAACATCTCCGACCTGGACCGCGGCTGGTACGCGAAGGACGAGGTGGTCCACCCCGCCTAGCCGCCGCCCGGCCGCGCGGGGCCTCTCGCGGGAGACGCCGGACTTCTCGCGGGAGATACAGAGGGGAATAGGGAGACAGCGGAGTCATCCAGACATCTACCTATAAAGCAAGTCGAGGCGCACAATGGTGGTGCGGTGGAATTACCGCACTGCGCGGTCAGACTTGCATGGAACGAAGGAGGCGAGTCGTATGGCCGACGTCTCACGTACCCGCGGTGATCTAAAGGGCCACCCCGACGTGTCCGAGATGCGTGAGCGCTTCGCTCGCATGATGGACGCGCGGGACGTTGTCTTCCTCGATGGACCGGTGCTGCTCGCCGGTCTGTACTTCGCCATCTCCCCCTGGGTGGTGCACTTCTCGAGCACCAGCCCCGACCTCATGGTCAACAACGTCATCCTCGGCCTGGCCATCGCCCTGCTGGGCATCGGTCTCACGTCGGCGCCGCGGAGGATGTACAGCCTGTGCTGGGCCATGTCCGCGATCGGTGTATGGATGATCATTTCTCCCTGGGTCGTTGCCAGGGGACCGGATGCCGGAATGATCTGGAACAACGTGCTCGTCGGCGCCCTCACCTGCCTGTTCGGCCTGATCGCCGCAGGCGTGGTGATGCGGAAGGGACGGGAGACCTGACCGAGACCTGAACGACACGGAACTCAGACGCTACGAGGCACAACGGACAAGGCCGTCGGCCGCACGCCCCTTCACGGGGGTGCGGTCGGCGGCCTTTCCGTCGGTGCGTGTGCGTGCGCGTCAGCCGATCGGCTCCGGCATCGGGACCACGTCGTAGGAGCATTCGATGATGTCGCCGGTGGCCGGATCGCCCAGCTCCACCCGCCAGCGGTCGGCGAACTGGTCGACCCCCTCCGCCATCGGGATCGTCCCGGAGATCAGCACCGTGCCCGGCACCAGCTCGCCGCGCTCGCGCAGCACCTCGACCCAGTACGAGGGCGGCAGCAGCTCGGCCAGGGTGCCGCTCTGCACCTCGGTCTCCTTGCCGTCATGGCTGACCCAGGCCCGCAGGGTCAGATCGTCCAGCCGGGCGGTCACGTCCGCGAGGGGCCAGGCGCGGGCGGCGAGCACATCGGGGCCCGCGTTCTTGCTCCAGGCCACGCCGTGCACCTCCAGCTCCCGGTCGGTGTGGTCGCAGGCGGCGGTGAGCAGCAGCTCCCCGCCCTCGGCCACGATCAGCGCCCATTCCGCCTCGCCTGAGGTGCGGCCGTGCTGGACGCTGACCCGGCCGGTCTGCTGGGCGAGGTAAGGGGCGACGGGGTAGAGGGCGGGCGTCACGTCGGGGGCGGGAACGCCCAGCTCGGCGAGCTCGGCGACATGGGCGGCCACGTCCTCCTGGCTTCGCCCGGCGTAGCCCGCGTTGAGCACCTGGACGACCTCCTCCACATGCCGGGTGGAGCCGTCGGGGAGTTCGAAGGTCAGGGCGGGGCGGGGGGACTGCGGGGGCTGCGTCGTCATGGGGCGTGCTCTCCAAATCGCGAGGAACTTCCCTCAAGGGGGTTGCGCATACGCTTGGTATACAACAAGTATGCCGGAAGCCCCGCATCACGCAACCACCCCGCACCACCCCAGAGGACGAACCATGCAGCGCACCTCCCCGAGCGCACCAGAGCCCCGGGCCGAGTCCCGGGCAGAGCCCCGGGCCGACGGATCCGCGGTCCGCCGCGCCTTCGTCGCCAGCCTCACCGGCACCGCCCTGGAGTGGTACGACTTCGCCGTCTACTCCGCCGCCGCGGCGCTGGTCTTCGGCGACCTCTTCTTCCCCTCCAAGGACCCCTTCACCGGCACCCTCCTGGCGTTCTCCACCTACGCCGTCGGCTATGTCTCCCGCCCGCTGGGCGGCTTCGTCTTCGGCCGCCTCGGAGACGTCATCGGCCGGAAGAAGGTGCTCATCGCGACGCTGGTGCTCATCGGCGTCGCGACCCTGCTGATCGGGCTGCTGCCCACCTACGCCACCGTCGGCGTCGCGGCCCCCGCCGCCCTGGTGCTGCTGCGCTTCGCCCAGGGAGTCGGCGTCGGCGGCGAGTGGGGCGGCGCGGTGCTGCTGTCCAGCGAGTACGGCGATCCGCGGCGCCGCGGCTTCTTCGCCTCGGCCGCGCAGGTCGGGCCGCCCGCGGGCAATCTGCTCGCCAACGGTGTGCTCGCGGGGCTGGGCGCCACGCTGACGGAGGACCAGTTCCTGTCCTGGGGCTGGCGGGTGGCGTTCCTCTTCTCCGGGGTGCTGGTGGTCTTCGGGCTGTGGATCCGCGCCAAGCTGGAGGAGACTCCGGTCTTCAAGGCGATGGAGGCCGCGCAGGACCGCTCCGAGGCGCCGGTGCGCGAGGTGTTCACCTCCCAGCCCCGGGCGCTGACCGCGGCGATCCTCTGCCGCATCGCCCCCGATGTGCTGTACGCGATGTTCACCGTCTTCGTGCTCACCTACGCCACCGGGGAACTGGGAATGTCGCGCGGTTCCGCGCTGACCGCCGTGCTCATCGGCTCCTCCCTCCAGATCTTCCTGATCCCGCTGGCCGGGGCGCTCTCCGACCGCGTCAACCGGCGGTGGCTGTACGGTGTCTCCGCCGTCGCCGCGGGCGTCTGGCCGTTCGTCTTCTTCCCGCTGGTCGCGGGCGGGAGCTGGGCGCTGCTCACCCTGGGCGTGGTCGTGGCGCTGGTGATCCATTCGCTGATGTACGGGCCGCAGGCGGCCTTCATCGCCGAGCAGTTCTCACCGCGGCTGCGCTACACGGGCTCCTCGCTCGCGTACACCCTGGCCGGAGTCGTCGGCGGGGCGATCGCGCCGCTGCTGTTCACGACGCTGCTCGGTACCTATCACGCCTGGCTCCCGCTGGCGCTCTACATCGCGCTCACGGCGGCGGTCACGGTCGCCGGGCTGTGGCTGGGCCGGGACGCGGCGCCCGCCCAGGACGAGGAGCCGGACGGCGTGGCCGCGCAGCACCAGTCGTCCGCCGCGATCGGCTGACGCACCCCCCCCGGAACGAGCGGCCTCGCCCCGCCCGGGGCATCATCGCCAGGTCACCCACTGCGCCGACAGGGAAGGCAGAACACACCCCATGCGCATCGCACTGAGCCAGATCACCACCGGCCCGGACCCGCAGGCGAACCTCGTCACCCTGCGCGAGCAGGCCCTGCGCGCGGCGGCGGACGGCGCCCGGATCGTCGTCTTCCCGGAAGCCGCCATGGCGTGCTTCGGCACCCCGCTGGGACCGCTCGCCGAACCGCTGGACGGCCCCTGGGCCACCGAGGTCCGGCGGATCGCGCGGGACGCCGGGGTGGTGATCGTGGCGGGCATGTTCACCCCGGCCCCCGACGGGCGGGTCACCAACACCCTGCTGGCCACCGGCCTCGGCGTCGACGCCTCGTACGACAAGATCCATCTGTATGACGCCTTCGGATTCGCGGAGTCCAAGACCGTGGCCCCCGGCTCCGAGGTGGTCACCTTCGAGCTGGACGACGTCCGGATCGGCCTCGCCACCTGCTACGACGTACGGTTCCCCGAGCTGTTCCGGGCGCACGCCGACGCGGGCGCCGTGCTGTCGCTCCTTCCGGCCTCCTGGGGTGCGGGCCCCGGCAAGCGTGAGCAGTGGGAACTGCTCACCCGGGCGCGGGCGCTGGACGCCACCGTATGGCTGGCCGCCGTGGGCCAGGCCGACCCGGCGGCGAGCGGTGCCGAGATGCCGTCGACGAGCGCCCCCACCGGCATCGGGTACAGCGCCCTCGTCGGCCCCGACGGGACCGTGCGCGAGCGGCTGGAGGCGGCCCCCGGGCTGCTGGTGGCGGACGTCGCCATCGAGGAGGTCGCCGCGGTGCGCCGCACGGTGTCCGTCCTGGCCAACCGCAGGCTGGGGACCGGCGCATGAGCGGGCGGCCCAAGCCCGAGCTGGAATTCCACCGTCCCTCGGGCGCCTGGCAGGTGCCCGAGGGGGCGGCCCCGGGCGTCCGGGAACAGACCCTCGCCGCGGACGGGAGCGGCGCGCATCGCACGGCGCTCGTCCGGTGGGAGCCGGGCACGGACACCTCGCGGTCCGGAGTCGTCCGTCATGACTTCTGGGAGGAGGTCTACCTGATCGAGGGCGACATGCACGACCTGACGCTGGGGCGGACCTTCTCGCAGGGGGACTACGCGTGCCGCCCGCCGGGCATGCCCCATGGCCCGTGGACCTCCGAGGCCGGGGTGACGATGCTGGTGATCACCTACCCGGGGGCCGATCCGGAGACTCCGGCCGGGACTTGAGGCTGCCCGGGACTTGAGGCTGCCCGGGACTTGAAGGCTGCCCGGGGTCTGTGGCGGCCGGGGGCTGAGACACCCCCTGGAGGCGCACCAGGACTGGCGCGGTCCCGGGGGCGGCTCACCCCGCGAGCAGCACCTTCAGCGTCGACTCCAGATGGCCGCTGATCGCGGTGCGCGCCGCCTCCGGGTCGCCGGAGGCCACCGCGTCCAGGATGGCCCGGTGTTCGGCGAGCACCGCCTCCTGGCGGCCGGTCCGGTTGTACAGGGCCACCACCCCGGCCCGGATCTGACGGCTGCGCAGCCCGTCGTAGTGCTTGCCCAGGAGATCGTTGCCCACCGCGGCGACCATGGTCGCGTGGAAGAGGTGGTCCACGGCGATGAATTCCTTGGCGTGCTCGGGCCCGCTGAGCCCGCGCTGCCGCTCCAGCAGCTCCGTCAGCTTCCCGACCGGCACCGTCCGCTGCTCGATGATCTGCTCCGCGGCATAGCGCTCGACGATCCCGCGCAGCTCCATCAGCTCGGTGATCTCCCGGCCGGAAAGCGGCGCGATGTGCGCACCCCGCTTGGGCACCAACTGGACCAGATCCTCGGCCGCGAGCAGCAGCAGCGCCTCGCGGATGGGCGTCCGCGAGATGCCGATCCGGTCGGCGATCTCCTGCTCGGTGAGGAACCTGCCCTGCATGTCGGGATCGGTCAGCACGGTCTCCTTGAGGAACGCGTACGCCTTTTCTCGTCCGGACTGCACTGGGCCCATTCCTCCTCGCATACCACTCGTATACGAAAATTATCACGGCGAGGAGGGCCCGGAGCCCGGCACTCATGAGCCCTTGCCCGTCACGAGGACGACCTTCCCGGTGATCGTGCCCGACTCCGCCAGCCGCATCGCCCGCGCGGCCTCGGCCAGCGGGATCCGCGCGGCCACCTGGGCGGTGAACTCACCGCCCGCGAGCAGCGCGAGGACCTGGCCCAGATCCTCGCGCACCCGTGCCTGGTAGGCCGCGCGCCGCCGCCTGCCCGCCCACAGGTTGTAGAAGTGCGCCTTGCGGCCGTTGGGCAGCAGATTCCACAGCGCGAGCCGGGCGAACAGCTTGAGGACCGGCACCCGGGGCGAGCCGGACACGTCCCGGGTGGCCGCCGTGCCGTACGAGACGAGCGTGCCGCCGCGGGCCAGCAGCCGGAACGAGTCGGTGATGCCCTCGCCGCCGACGTGGTCGAACACCGCGTCCACCCCGCCGGGCGCCAGCTCGCGCACCCGCGCGGCCAGCTCCGGGTCGCGGTAGTCGACGGGGGTGGCGCCCAGCGCCCGCACCGCGTCGTGGTGGCGGGGCGACGCGGTGCCGATGACCGCGATACCGGCGTGGCGGGCGAGCTGGACCAGGGTGGAGCCCACTCCGCCGTTGGCCCCGTGGACCAGCACGGTCATCCCGGCGCGGGCCCCGGCCACCCGGTGCAGCATCTGCCAGGCCGTGATCCCGTTGACCACCACCGTCTCGGCCTCGGCCGCGCCCACTCCGTCCGGCACCGCGACCAGGTCGCCCGCGTCGGCCAGCGCATGGCTGGCCCATCCGCCGACCTTGGTCAGCACGGCGAACCGGCGGCCGCGCAGCCCCGGGTCCACTCCCGCGCCCGTATCGGCGACCATGCCCACCAGGTCGTATCCGGGCACGAAGGGGAACGGCGGCTGGTCGTAGTACTTGCCGCGGCGCATCTGCTGCTCGGCGAAGGAGACCCCGGACGCCTCGACGGCCATCAGGACCTGGCCGGGTCCGGGCTCGGGCACCGGGCCGGTGCGGAGCTGGAGCCCCTCCGGATCCACCGGACCGGGCAGGACGACTTCGGTGAGCGACATGGCGGAACCCCGCATCTCGTAAGGTCTTCTATCGAATGTGAGAGCTTCTAACGAAACAATGAACCTGTTACCCTCGACGTGTCAAGCCCCGTTTTTTCCGGCCCGTACGAGGCCCGCACGAGAAGGGAAGGGCGCACCCATGGCCACAGCACGGCGAGAGCGCTACCGGCAGCAGACGCGGGAGGAGGCCAAGGCCGTGGCCCTGACCCAGCTCGCCGAGTCGGGCACGGCGGGCATCTCGGTGAACGCGATCGCGAAGGCGATGGGCATGACCGGCCCCGCCCTCTACCGCTACTTCGCGGGCCGGGACGAGCTGCTGACCGAGCTGATCACCGACGCCTACCGCGATCTGGCCGCGGTGGCCTCCGCGGCCGTAGACGCAGCCGCCCCCGCCGACCGCTTCCGTTCCCTCGCCCACGCCCTGCGCGACTGGGCCAAGCGGCAGCCCGACCGCTATCTGCTCATCTACGGCACCCCGGTGCCCGGTTACCAGGCGCCCCCCGAGACCACCGAGATCGCCGGGTCCCTGATGCGCACCATCCTCGACGCCTGCGCCACCCTGGACCGCGCCGCCGCCCCCACCCCGCTCGAAGCCGAGCTGGCGCGGCAGCTGGAGGGCGTGGGCCCCTGGGCCCCCGGCCCGGAGCCGGACGGCGAGCTGAAGAGCCGCGCCCTGGCCACCTGGACCCGGCTGCACGGGGTGATCAGCCTTGAGGTGCAGGGCCAGTTCGGCGGTATGGGCTTCGATCCGGCGGCGCATTTCGAGGCCGAGGTCGGCGCCCTCGTACGCGGTGCGTGAGACGCTCGCACGGCGCACACTGGAAGCACGCCCACCGGTGACCGGAGGTCGCGATGGAGTCCGCCGCCGAATTCGACGTCGTCGTGGAGATACCCGAGGGGTCCCGCAACAAGTACGAGATGGACCATGAGTCCGGGCGCATCCGGCTGGACCGGATGCTGTTCACTGCCACGAAGTACCCGGCCGACTACGGCTATATCGACCACACCCTCGGCCGCGACGGCGACCCGCTCGACGCCCTGGTCACCGTCGGCGAGCCCACGTTCCCCGGCTGCGTGATCCTGTGCCGGGCCATCGGCATGTACTGCATGCGCGACGAGAAGGGGCCGGACGAGAAGATCCTGTGCGTGCCCGCCCACGATCCGCGCTATGTGGACGTCCAGGACATCGACGACGTGCCCGAGTTCGACCGTATGGAGATCACCCACTTCTTCGACGTCTACAAGGACCTCGAACCCGGCAAGTCCGTCGAGGGATCCCACTGGGAGGGCCGCGAGCAGGCGTACGCCGAGATCGCCGCCTCCCGCGCCCGCGTGACGTAAGCGGCCCTGGGCGGCCTCAACGGCCCTACGCGGCCTCAACGGCTCTACGCGGCCCAGCGGCTCTACGCGGCCCCAGCGCCCCTACGGCGTTTCGCCGCGCGGGGCGGGCACCCCGCGGTCGTTCTGCAGCTCCCACAACTCCCGGAACAGGCCCGGCGATCGGGTCAGCTCCTCGAACGTGCCCTGCTGGATCACCCGGCCGCGGTCCAGCACCACGATGCGGTCCGCCACCGCGACGTTCGCCAGCCGGTGCGTGACCAGGACGACCGCGCGGTCCCGCGCCATCCGCCGCAGCCCGGCGAAGACGCGGTGCTCGGCGCGCGCGTCCAGAGCGCTGGTGGGCTCGTCCATCACCAGCAGCCCGGCGGGCCGGTGGAACGCGCGGGCCAGCGCGATCCGCTGCCACTGCCCGCCGGACAGTTCCACCCCGCCCCACCACTGCCGGGCCAGCAGCGTGTCTAGACCGCTGCGCAGCCCGTCGACCACCTCGTGCGCCCCGGAGCGGACCGCCGCGGTCCGGACCGCCTCGTCCCCGCCGTGCGGCTGCCCGAGGGTGATGTTGTCGCGTGCCGACAGCGGCCAGTGGGCGTAGTCCTGCGGCACCACGGCGGTGTGCCGCCACATCGCCTGCGGATCCAGCTCCGCGGTGCTCGTGCCGTCCCAGGTCACGGCGCCCCCGGTGGGCAGGTACAGCCCCGTCAGCAGCTTGCTCAGGGTGGTCTTGCCGGAGCCGTTCTCCCCGACCAGCGCCAGCACTTCGCCGCGTCGCACCTCCAGGCTCACCTCGGCGAGCGCCGGAGCCTGGGACTCCGGGTAGGCGTACGTCAGCCCTTCGGCCCGGATCACCCGCGGCACTTCCGGCACCCGGCTGCCGCGCCGCATCCGGTGCCCGCCCGCCTCCTCGATGAACTCCGCCCAGTCGTCCAGATACAGCCCCGTACGGAACAGCCGCGTCCCGTACCCGACCATCCCCTGCAGCGATGAGCCCACCGTCCGCAGCGCGAACACCGCCGTCCCCGCCGAGGCCACCGACATCTGCCCGGACCCCAGCAGCAGCGCCAGCGACGCCCACACAAGCCCCGACGCGAAACCCCCGGCCAGCGCCCCCGCCACCGCGTACCGGGCGCCCCGGTGCACCGCCTTGTCCGTCGCGGCGTCCACCCGCGCGCCGATCGACCGGTACCGGTCCAGGAGGAACGACGCCATGGTGCCCGAGCGCAGTTGATCGGCGATGTCCTTGTCCACCATGTACCAGCGCAGCAGCCCGAGCGTGCGCCGGTCCGCGCTGATCGCCCGGCTCGTCTCGTACTGGACCCGCGCGCCCTTCATCCCCGCGATCCCCTGCGGCAGCGCGGCCAGCAGCAACAGCGGCAGCAGCGCCGGATGCAGCACGGTCACCACCCCGGCCGCCGCGACCAGCGAGGACAGACACGCCATCAGCTGCTGCGACTCGACGATCAGATCCTGCGCGACCTCGGCGCCCCGGTCCGCCGCGTCCCACTTGTCGTTGAACCCGGGGTTGTCGTACGCCGCCAGCTCCGCGTTGATCGCCGCGTCCAGCATCTGGGTCTCGGCCTCCCGCGAGATGCGCGGCGACAGCCTGCTGGAGATGTTCGACACCGCGATCCCCAGCAGCGCCCGCAGCCCCGCCGCACCGGCCAGCACCGCGAGCGACGGCAGCGCCTCCCGCAGCCGCTCGCCGATGTGCCCGGACGAGATGAGCGCCGTGATGGTGCCGGTCGTCGCCAGCAGCCCGAACGCCTCGAAGAACCCCGCGAGCGCCTGGCACAGCAGCAGCGTCACGACCGCCTTGCGGTCCACCCGCCAGGCCAGCCCCAGCGAGCGGCGCACCAGTTGCGGCAGCCGGCGGGCCATGGCCCGGGTGGTGATCGTCTCCAGGACCACCGGCACGGGCGGCCGGAACCGTAATTCCTCATCGGCCCCGTCCGGTTGTCCTGCCGGTTGGTCGGCCGGTTTCCCGGCGGTCTGCGACGCTGCCACGGATCCCCCTGACGAATGCTCCAGCACGGCGGTGCCGGTCACCTTGCCGCAAAGCCGTTTGCGCCGCAGGGCGTACGACGGAGGTCCACACGATCGGGGACCGCTCGGGAACCGGCCGGGGAGCGGCCGTCCCCCGGCGTGCATCGGCCGATGGCTCACGGCGCGGCGGTGCGCCGCCGTACGTCGGCCATCAGCTTGTTCAGCAGGGCGGTGAGGGTGGCCCGTTCGTCCTCCGACAGGCCCTCGACGAGCCTGGCCTCCTGGCCGAGCACCTGATCGACGGACCGCTCGATGAGCGCGTGCCCGTCGGCCGTGAGCTTCACCAGAACGGTCCGGCGACCGGTGGTCCCCGGCGCCCGCTCGACCAGCCCGTCGCGCTCGGCGCGCGCCACGCGCTGGGAAACCGCCCCCGCGGTGACCAGTGTCCGCCGCGCGATCTCACGCGTGCTGAGCGTGTACGGCGGCCCGGAGCGGCGGATGACGGACAGCAGATCGAGGGTGGCCGCGTCGATCCCCGCCTCGCGCAGCACCCGGTTGCGGTCGTCGGCGAAGAGCTTGGCCAACTGCCAGATGGGCGTGGCGACCTCGATGGACGACGTCGGCGTGCCCGGCCTCTCCCGCCGCCACGCCGCGGCGATCTCGGCGGCGGCGTGGGCGGGTTCGGGTTCCCCCGATGCGGCGGCGGTGGTGTCGGCCACGGTGTGATCCTCTGTCGTCGTCGGCTATGTTTAGATCTAAATATAGGTCTGAACATAGCAGTGAGCAGGAGGAACCGTGCCCCGCACCGTACTCGTCACCGGCGGCACCAGCGGCATCGGCCGCGCCGTCGCCGCGACCCTCGCCGCCGAGGAGGCGGAGGTCTTCATCACCGGACGCCACTCCGACACCGTCGCCCGCACCGCCGGGGAGCTGAACGTGCACGGCGTCGTCTGCGACGCGACCGACCCCGAGCAGGTCGCGGAACTCGCCGCCCGGGTGGGTGAACTGGACGTCCTGGTCAACGCCGCCGGGGGGCTGCCCGAGGCCGCGTCCGGCGAGGCGTCGCCCCTCGAAGAGCTGCGCGCCCAGTGGCACTCCAGTCTGGCGCGGAACCTGCTCACCGCGGTGCTCACCACCGCCTCGGTGCGGGACAAGCTCACCGGCGACAGCTCCGTCATCAGCATCGGCTCGATCGGCGCCGAGCGGAAGGGCGGCTCGTACGGAGCGGCCAAGGCCGCGCTCGCCGCATGGAACGTCTCACTGTCCGTCGAACTCGCCCCCAAGGGCGTCAGCTGCAACGTCATCTCCGCGGGATACATCGAGGGCACCAACTTCTTCCGCGGTCAGATGACCGACGACCGCCACCGAGCGCTCGTGGAGGAGACGCACAACAAGCGGCCGGGAACGGTCGACGACATCGCCCGGACGGTCGCCTTCCTCGCCTCTCCGGGCGCCCGGCACATCACCGGCCAGACCCTCCACGTCAACGGCGGAGCCTTCACCACGCGGTGACCGAGCCGACGCGGCGGCCCGGACCCGTGTCCGTGTCGCCGCGGATGCGCCCCCTCGAGGTGAATACACACCACCCCCGCACAGCGCCCGCGCGGTGCGCACCGGTCGGGAAACCCCGCGCTCGACGGTACCCGCGGCGCACCCGGCGCGAGCCGCTGAGCGCTGCGCCATTCAGGGCAATTCACCCCCATGCACCTGGCGTTGTGCCGCCACTCGCGCGCCTACTGGTGCTACAGACCGGTGGGTTCCACATCCGCCGGGGGACGGTGACGCGGGCATGCCCCGGCGTCGATCGCCGTAAGTGTGCACCCCCTGGTACCCGATGCGCCGCCGCGCCCTGACCAAGGCGCCGGCCTGGCGACCAACGGCCCACCACCTCACCTCACTTGGAGGGCCCATCATGGCTACCCCCACCATCACCCTGGTGACGGCAGCGCCGAACCCGGCGACGTCCGGGCAGACGGTCACGCTCACCGCCACCGTCATCCCCCTCGGCACCGGAACCCCCACCGGCACCGTCACCTTCACCATCACCGGCGGCCCCACCCTGACGGGGACCCTGTCCGGCGGCACGGCCACGGTCACCGCCAGCGGGCTGAGCGTCGGCGTCCACCCCGTGGTCGCCACCTACGGCGGCGACACCAACTTCCTCGCCTCCACCGGCGCCACCGTCATCGTGGTCATCCAGGCCGCGACGACGACATCGGTGGTGTCCAGCCCGGACCCGTCGACACTCGGGCAGTCGGTGACGTTCACGGCCACGGTCACCCCCGTCGGAGGCGGCGGAGGCTCCCCGACCGGGACTATGACCTTCATCATCGGCGGCGTGGGCGGCGGCACCTTCGCCCAGCCCGTGACGGCCGGTGTGGCCACGCTGACGCTCTCCACCCTGGCCGTCGGTACCAGCCCCGTGATCGCCCTCTACAGCGGCGACGCCAGCTTCCTGCCGTCCTCAGGAGTCGACACCCACACGGTGACCCCCGTCCCCTAGCCAGCACCGAGCCCCGCCACCGCCCCCGAGGGGCAGTGGCGGGGCTCGGTCGAGCGTCGAGGACCCGCGGGGTCTTTAGACGTCGAAGTAGAGCTCGAACTCGTGCGGGTGCGGACGCAGCTGCAGCGGGGCGATCTCGTTGGTGCGCTTGTACTCGATCCACGTCTCGATCAGGTCGGAGGTGAAGACACCGCCCTGGAGGAGGTACTCGTGGTCGGCCTCGAGCGCGTCGAGGACGGCCGGGAGGGAGGTCGGGACCTGGGGGACGCCCGCGTGCTCCTCGGGGGCCAGCTCGTAGAGGTCCTTGTCGATCGGCTCGGCCGGCTCGATCTTGTTCTTGATGCCGTCCAGGCCCGCGAGCAGGAGCGCGGCGAAGGCCAGGTACGGGTTGCCGGAGGAGTCCGGGGCGCGGAACTCGACGCGCTTGGCCTTCGGGTTGGAGCCCGTGATCGGGATACGCATCGCGGCCGAGCGGTTACGCTGCGAGTACACCATGTTGACCGGCGCCTCGAAGCCCGGGACCAGGCGGTGGTAGGAGTTCACCGTCGGGTTGGTGAAGGCCAGCAGCGACGGGGCGTGCTTGAGGATGCCGCCGATGTAGTAGCGGGCGGTGTCCGAGAGGCCCGCGTAGCCCTGCTCGTCGTAGAAGAGCGGGACGCCGCCCTGCCACAGCGACGAGTGGACGTGCATGCCCGAGCCGTTGTCACCGAAGATCGGCTTCGGCATGAAGGTCGCGGTCTTGCCGTTCTTCCACGCCACGTTCTTGACGATGTACTTGAACAGCATCAGGTCGTCGGCCGCGGCCAGCAGCGTGTTGAACTTGTAGTTGATCTCGGCCTGGCCGGCGGTGCCCACCTCGTGGTGCTGGCGCTCGACCTGGAGACCGGCCTTGTCCAGCTCCAGGCTGATCTCGGCGCGCAGGTCGGCGAAGTGGTCGACCGGCGGGGTCGGGAAGTAGCCGCCCTTGTAGCGGACCTTGTAACCGCGGTTGTCCTCCAGCGCACCGGTGTTCCAGGCGCCCGCCTCGGAGTCGATGTGGTAGAAGGCCTCGTTCGCCTTGGTCTCGAAGCGCACGCTGTCGAACACGTAGAACTCGGCCTCGGGGCCGAAGTACGCGATGTCCGCGATGCCGGTGGAGGCGAGGTAGGCCTCGGCCTTCTTGGCGATGTTGCGCGGGTCGCGGCTGTACTGCTCGCCCGTGATCGGGTCGTGGATGAAGAAGTTGATGTTGAGCGTCTTGTCGCGGCGGAACGGGTCGATACGCGCCGTCGACAGGTCCGCACGCAGGGCCATGTCCGACTCGTGGATCGCCTGGAAGCCGCGAATCGACGAGCCGTCGAAGGCCAGCTCCTCGTCCGGGTCGAACGCCGCTGCCGGTACGGTGAAGTGCTGCATGACGCCGGGAAGGTCACAGAACCGGACGTCGACGAACTTGACGTCCTCGTCCGAGATGAACTTCCGAGCGTCGTCGGCGTTCTGGAACATCCAACTCCTCCTAGCCCGGCCGCAGGGGGACGGGGATTTGTTCGGTCGCGCGGTCCTGGGGGTGGTGGCGCGCTGTCGCCGACGATAAGCAGGCGGGATTTCCCGGGCATGACCCATTTGTTTCACCCAGGTTAACCGGGTCAGGGGCCGTTACGGGCGTATGCGGAGGGCCGCAGTACCGTATGGAGCGTGGACAAGAGGCAAGCAATCGGATCCTGGCTTTCCGGCCCCCGCGCGGCCGCCGAGGAGATGGGCGTCGACCTGGGCTACCGCGGCCAGGGGATGGGGCTGCCCGAGAGCGGACCGGGCGCGATCGCATCGCTCGGGCGGCGTTTCGGGGCGCTCTTCATCGACTGGGCGCTGTGTGTGCTCGTGTCGTACGCGCTACTGGCCGACCGTAATCCGCAGGCCGCCGGGAACTGGGCGCTGCTCGTCTTCCTCGTGCTCAGCGTGCTGACCGTGGGCACCGTCGGCGCGACCCCCGGCAAGCTGCTGCTCAGGCTGCGGGTGGTCGGCGAGGGCGGGGTGCGGCTCAGCCTGCCGCGGGCCGTGCTGCGCAGCGTGCTGCTGGTGCTCGTCATCCCCGCGGTCGTCTTCGACCGCGACACCCGCGGGCTGCACGACCGGCTCTCCAAGGCCGTGCAGATCCGGGTGTAGGCGCAGCCAAGGACAGCCGATTGCATACGAAAGGCGGCCCGGGACTCTTGTCCCGGGCCGCCTTTATTACGTGGAGTCTCAGCCGGATCGGCGGATCAGCGGCCCTTCGGCATCCGCATGCCCTTGGGCATCGGGCCCTTCGGGATCGGCATGTTGCTCATCAGGTCACCCAGCGCCCGCAGCCGCTCGTTCACGACCGTCACCTGCGCGCCCGGCAGCACCCGCGGCAGCTTCAGCAGCGTGGTGCGGAGCTTCTTGATCTGCACCTGGCCCTCGCCGGTGCCGACGATCACATCGTGCACCGGGACGTCCGAGACGATGCGGCCCATGCGCTTCTTCTCGGCGGCCAGCATGCCCTTGAGCCGGTTCGGGTTGCCCTCGCCGACGAGCACGATGCCCGCCTTGCCGACGGCCCGGTGGATGACGTCCTGGTTGCGGTTCATCGCGACCGCCGGGGTCACCGACCAGCCGCGGCCCACGTTCTCCAGGACGGCGGCCGCCGCGCCCGGCTGGCCCTCCATCTGACCGAAGGCCGCCCGCTCGGCGCGACGGCCGAAAATGATCGCCATCGCGAGGAACGCCAGGACGAAGCCCAGGATGCCCAGGAAGATGGGGTGACCGATCAGGAAGCCGATGGCGAGGAGGACACCGAAGGTGATGATCCCCACGCCGGCAACCACGAGGCCGACCTTGGAGTCGACCCGTTTGGTCATCTTGTAGGTCTGGGCGATCTGCTTCAGTCGCCCGGGGTTCTCGGATGTTTCCTTCCGCGCCATAAGGCGAAGTTTACGTGGCCTGGGAAGCCCCGGTGGACACGGCCTCCAGAACGTGCTGTGCCTCGGTCCGGTCCTTGGCGCGGCGCCGGTCCTCCAGGACCGAGGTCCAGGCGTTACGCCGGGCTGTGCGCTGCCCGCCGCGCAGCAGCAGACCCTCCAGGGCGAGCAGCGCGTCGGTCATGGACGGGCGTACGGGCGCAGCCGGCATTGAGTACCCCTCGGAAGCGGTGGATTATCACGACGCACGCGGCTATGAGCGGTGCGTGGTTTTATCGTTACCCAATGGTGTTACCAGTGTGTGACCGGCCGGTCAAACACCGATGAAGCCTCGGATACGGCTTCTATTGTGGCTGTGACCTGGGGTTTTGCGAAACGGGCCGAGTGGCCGGTGTGCCCGCACTCACACAGCGTGTTGCTCACACCGGCTCTCGTGCCGTCGGGGCTCAGACCGCCTGCGTCGAGTTCTCGCGGTGGTCGATGGCCTGCTGGTACAGGCGCCCCGCGCGGTAGGACGAACGGACGAGCGGGCCGGACATGACACCGGCGTAGCCGATCTCGTCCGCCTCCTCCTTCAGCTCCACGAACTCGTGCGGCTTGACCCAGCGCTCCACCGGGTGGTGCCGGGGGGAGGGGCGCAGGTACTGGGTGATCGTGATCAGCTCGCAGCCCGCGTCGTACAGGTCCTGGAGCGCCTGGCTGACCTCTTCGCGGGTCTCGCCCATGCCAAGGATCAGGTTGGACTTGGTGACGAGACCGTCCTCGCGGGCCTTGGTGATGACCTCGAGCGAGCGCTCGTAGCGGAAGCCGGGGCGGATGCGCTTGAAGATCCGCGGGACCGTCTCGACGTTGTGCGCGAGCACCTCGGGGCGGGACGAGAAGACCTCGGCGAGCTGGTCGGGGTCCGCGTTGAAGTCCGGGATCAGCAGCTCGACGCCGGTGTCCGGCATGAGGGAGTGGATCTGCCGCACGGTCTCCGCGTACAGCCAGGCGCCGCCGTCGTCCAGGTCGTCGCGGGCGACGCCGGTGATCGTCGCGTAGCGCAGCTCCATCGTCTGCACGGATTCGGCCACCCGGCGCGGCTCGTCGCGGTCCAGCGGCTGCGGCTTGCCGGTGTCGATCTGGCAGAAGTCACAGCGCCGGGTGCACTGGTCGCCGCCGATGAGGAACGTGGCCTCGCGGTCCTCCCAGCATTCGAAGATGTTGGGACAGCCCGCCTCCTGGCACACCGTGTGCAGGCCCTCCCGCTTCACCAGGCCGTGCAGCTCGGTGTACTCGGGGCCCATCTTCGCCCGGGTTTTGATCCATTCGGGCTTGCGCTCGATGGGGGTCTGGCTGTTCCGGACCTCCAGACGCAGCATCTTGCGTCCGTCGGGTGCGACTGCGGACACGTCCGGCACTCCTCTTTGCTTGGCGAGTCTGGGTGGCGCGGCTTTCGATTCGTCGGCGGTCACCAGGGTACGCCCGTCATTCATACGGATTTACGTCCAGGGCAACCGATGACGTCGGGGGCGCATTCCCCGGGAGCACGCTCCTACACGGCTCCTACACGGCGCGCGGCAGCGGTACGGAGGACTCCACGACCGCCCGCAGATGCTTCTCGATCACCGGGATCACCTCGGCGACCGCCACGTCCCGGCCCAGCTCCGCCGAGAGCGAGGTCACGCCCGCGTCCCGGATGCCGCACGGCACGATCCGGTCGTACGAGGTGTTGTCCGGATCGCAGTTGAACGAGAACCCGTGCATGGTCACGCCCTTGGCGACTCGCACGCCGATCGCGCCGAGCTTGCGGTCCTCGCGGCGCTGTCCGGCGTTGGACGGGGCGTACTCCGGGCCGTTCATCCGCGGGTCGAACTCCTCGTCCTCCACCCGCGGGTCGAAGTCCAGCTTCAGCCCGCCGAGCGCCGGGCGCTGGTCCATCGGGTCGCCCAGCACCCACACCCCGCTGCGGCCCTCCACCCGGGTGGCCTCCACGCCGAAGTCGGCGCAGGTCAGCAGCATGGCCTCCTCCAGCCGCCGGACATGCGCGACGACGTCCACCGGGCGCGGCAGCTTGAGGATCGGATAGCCGACGAGCTGCCCTGGACCATGCCAGGTGATCTTGCCGCCGCGGTCCACGTCCACCACCGGGGTGCCGTCGAGAGGGCGCTCGTTGTCCGCCGTGCGCCGCCCCGCCGTGTAGACGGCCTGGTGCTCGAGCAGCAGACAGGTGTCCGGGATCTCGTCCGCGAAGCGGGCCGCGTGCACCCGGCGCTGCTCCTGCCACGCCTCCTGGTAGTCGACGGCCTCCGCCCCGAACCCCAAGTGGACGTAGCGCAGTCGCGTCTGCGAAGCGGGGGTCGTCCCCGGGGACGCTGCGGTCACGGCAAGCTCCTTTTCGGACCTCGTAACAGTGGGCGGTGCCCCCGCCACTGTACGACCGCGCGCTTTCCTACCCGTATCCGGCTCGTTCTCACACGATCGGATGAAAGGAGTCCGACCAGCGCGATCAGCCCGCTACAGCCAGTTAAATTCACGCCGTTCCACAGAGCGAATCAGGGAGACCGGCAGGCTGATGACGGAACGACCCCCGCAGCGCATCCCCAACCGTCAGCTCGCCGCGCTGATTTCCGAGGCAGGGTTCTCCAACGCCGGGCTCGCCCGGCGGGTGGACCAGCTCGGTATCGAGCACGGCCTCGACCTGAGATACGACAAGACGTCGGTGACCCGCTGGCTCCGTGGCCAGCAGCCGCGCGGCACCACCCCCGCGCTGATCGCCGAGGTCTTCACCCGGCGGCTGGGGCGCCGGCTGACCGCCCAGGACCTGGGGCTGGACGCCTGTGCCCCGGTCTACGCGGGGCTGGAGTTCGCGGCGACCCCGCAGGAGGCGGTGGACATCGTCAGCGGGCTGTGGCGGAAGGACTCCGGCAGCCACGCGGAGCTACGGAAGATCGCCTTCACCCCGGCCGGGCTCGTGGTCCCCAGCCGGGACTGGCTGATCGGCCGCCCGGACGACCGGGTCGCCCGGGGTGAACCCCCGGCGGCCGCCGGGGGCCCGACCGTCCCCGCGCAGGGCGGCCGGGGAGCCGCCGCGGGCCGGGCGGTCTCCGCCGGGACGGCCACCGCCGACCGGGTGCCGGTGCCCCGGCAGCGGCAGGCGGACCGGGTCCAGCGCGGCCCCGGCCACCGGGTGACCCCGGGCGACATCGCGGCGCTGCGCTCGGTCAGCGAGCTGTTCCGGACGCTGGACCAGACGTACGGCGGCGGCCACGCCCGGCAGGCCCTGGTGCGCTATCTGGAGCACGAGGGCGAGCCGATGCTGCGCGGCACCTACGGCGAGACGACGGGTCGGCGGCTGTTCGGCGCCGTCGCGGACCTGACCCGGCTGGCCGGGTGGACGTCGTACGACATCGCCGCGCACGGCCTGGCCCAGCGGTATTTCGTCCAGGCGCTGCGGCTCGCCCAGGCCGCCGGGGACCGGCCGTACGGCAGCTATGTGCTGGTGACCATGAGCCGCCAGGCCGTCTACCTGGGCCACGGCCGGGAGGCCGTCCAGCTCGCCAGGGTGGCCCAGCAGGGCGTGGGCGGCGGCGCCCCGCCGGTGCTGCAGGCCCTGCTGCACGCGGTCGAGGCGCGCGGGCACGCGGTGCTCGGCGAGGTACGGGCCTGCACCGCCTCGCTCGCCCGCGCCGAGCGGGCGCTGGAGACGTCGCGTCCGGGCGACGACGTGCCGTACTGGGCGCGGACCTTCGACGAGGCCCAGCTGGCCGACGAGTTCGGCCACTGCCACCGGGACCTCCAGCAGTACCGGGCCGCGGCCCAGCACGCGGAGCGCTCGCTACGGCTGCGCGGCGCCGGATTCGCCCGCAGCCGCCTCTTCAGCCGGGTGGTGCTGGCCACGGCCCGGCTGGGCCTGGGCGAGCTGGAGCAGGCGTGCGCGCTGGGCGCGGAGGCGGCGCAGCAGGCGTCCGAGATGCGGTCGGCGCGGGCGCTGGACTACGTACGCGACTTCGAGCGCCGCCTGGAGCCCTACCGAGACGCGGCCCCGGTCCGCGGCTACCGCGAACGCGTCGCGGCACTGGGTTAGCCGACCGCGGCGACGCGGGGCGGGTCAGCCCGTGCTGCTGGGGCGGCTCGCCGTCGGGCTTGGTCAGGGCGTGCGCACGCCGAACGTGTGGGACAGGCCCGCCGTGCCCTGGTCCGTCACGTCTATCGCCCGGCGGCGGGTGCCGCGGCGGATCCAGTCCAGCTCGAAGAGGCGGTCGGTGATCGCGGCGCCCAGGGCACCCGCCAGGTGGTGGCGCTGTTCGGTCCAGTCCACGCAGTAGCGGATCAGGGGGCGGCGGCCGTGGAGCCGGTCGGTGTCCACGCCGAACGCGGCCAGCTCGGTCCGCCCCCGGTCGGTCAGCCGGTACGGGGTGTCGTTGCCGGGGGCGGACAGCCGGTCGCGTTCGGCGGTCTCCGGGTGGTGGCGTCCGTCGCCGCCGGTCAGCAGGCCGCGGTCCAGCAGGGCGCCCATCAGCGCCACGCCCAGGCCGCCCGCGACATGGTCGTAGCAGGTGCGGGCCCGGCGCAGGGCCTGGGCGTGGGTGGACGCCCGCAGCGAGGTGACGGGCAGCGGCGGCGCGATCCTCGCCAGCGCCTCGATGGCCTCGCCGACGGCCGGGCCGGTCAGCCGGTAGTAGCGGTGCCGCCCCTGCGGTGCGACGCGTACGACACCGGCCTCCAGCAGCTTCGCCAGGTGTCCGCTCACCGTGGAGGCGCTCACCCCCGCCTCGGTGGCCAGCACGCTCGCGGGCAGCGCCCGCCCCTCCGCCAGCGCCAGCAGGATCCGGGCGCGGGAGGCGTCCGCGAAGACGGTGGCGGCGCGGGCGAGGTCCGCGTCACGGGCGGGAGAGGCGGTCATGGGTTCAGCCTAGGGCGCGGTCGCTTCGGCGCCCGGCGAAGTGTTCGTGCGCCGAGCGGCCTCGAACACCTCCTCCGCCTCGGCGATCGCCCGCGCCAGGGCCTCAGGATCGGGCCGCAGCCCGGACGTGACCGTGTCGAGGCGGCCCAGGCCCGCCCGCCGCAGCAGCCGCTTCTCGTTGGTGACCCACTCGCCGCGTGCCGCCAGCACCGCGTGGGCGGTCTGCATGGCGGCGGTGGCCAGCGCGCCCGCGACCTCGGTGGCCTGGCCGCGCCGGGCGTACGAGCCCTTGGCGTACGCGAGCGTCAGGGCGGCCCGGTCGCGCCAGAACGGGGGAGCCGCCGCGCGCAGCGCCTCCGGGTACCCGGGGCGGGGCAGGGCGCCGCGGAGTACCTGGTTGACGGCGAGTTCGGCGACGACCAGATAGCTGGGGATGCCCGCGAGGTGGAAGAGAAGCGGCTCCCAGCGGAAGCGGCCCCGCCGGGCCTCGGCGAGTTCGTGTTCGACGGCGTCGAGGTCGCGGTAGTGGACGTCGACGTGCCGTCCGCCGACGGTGAGCCAGGCGCCGCCGTTGAAGACGCCGCCGCCCCAGTCGCCGATGCCGGAGACCTCCCCCGGCCAGGCGGACGAGCGGGCGACCGCGCGCAGATCGGCCGGGTCGAACGCGCCCCGGTAGTACAGGGCCAGGTCCCAGTCGCTGTCCGGGGCGTGGGTCCGCTGGGCGCGCGAGCCGCCGAGGGCGACGGCGCGCACGGCGGGCAGTGCGGCGAGCCGGTCGGCGGCATGGGTGAGGAACGTGTCGTCGGTCATGAAGGTCCGATCGTGCGCGGTGGATGACGGGCCATGCGGGCGCACCGCATGGACGCCGGAGCAGGGCTCGCACGGCGCCATGCGGATCGGTGCGCCTGGGTCATCACCTCATGACGCAGACGGTAGTGGACCTTGGCGGAGGGCGCCGTCAGGCCGCCGCGACGGGGACGACGGGGGTGTCGGAGCCGGGGGTGGCGCCGAAGTCGTGGAGCACCGCCCGGGCGGCGCGGCGGCCGGAGACGAGGGCGCCCTGCACGGTGCTGGCGTCACGGTGGTCGCCGCATACGTACAGCCCGGACAGCAGCCGCACCGGGCGGCGCAGGTCGTGGGGCGCGGGCATGGCGGGCACGGCGTGCGGGTCGTGGTGGGCGGCCAGCAGCTCCCAGTCGGCGGTGGAGGTGCCGTAGACGGTGGCGAGCTGGGCCCTGGCCTGCCGGTCGAGTTCGGCGGTCGGCAGGCCCGCGGCGGCGCCCAGCACGGTGGAGGTGATCAGCACCCGGCCGCCCGGCGCGCGCGAGGGGTCGACCTCGCTGGCGACCGTGGTGTGGGCGACGGGACCCTGGCCGCCCGCGGCGAGGATCAGCGCGGGTTCGCGCAGGGGCGGCTGACCGGCGGTGTGGTGCAGCACGGTGACCGGGTGGAAGGCGGGCAGCCGCAGCCCGGGGAGGAGTTCGGCGGCGTCGTGCGCCCCGGTGGCCACCAGCACCGCGCGGCAGCGGATCTCGCCGTGTCCGGCGGTGGTCACGGTGGTGGTGGCGGCCGAGGTGGCCCGTACGCCGGTGTGGACGGTCCCCGGCGGCAGCGTGGCGGCCAGCAGCTCGGGGACGGTGGCGGCGCCGCCCGCCGGAAGGCACAGCCTGCCGCGGGCGTAGCCGCGCAGCACCAGATCGGCGCAGCGGCTGGACGTGTTCAGGCCCGGATCGCTCAGCAGCGAGACGAGAAGCGGCCGCAGCACGCTCTCGACGGTACGAGCGGGAAGGCCCCGCCCCGCCAGGGTCTCGTGGACCGGCCGGTCGGGGCGGGCGAGGAGGCGGTCCGCGGGCAGGGCGGCGAGCCTGCCGAGCGCGGCACCGAGTCGGGCCTGATCGAGTCCGCCGCCCAGGGGCGCGCGGGCAGCGCTTGCGAGAGCGCGCGCCGTGGTGAGTGCGCCCCTTGTGCTCCGGGGGCCGCGAGGGGTGCCGATCCGCTGCGTACGGCCGTCGCCGTGCACCAGCACCCCCTGGGAGAAGGGGCGCAGGGCGAGGGCGTCGAGTCCCGGGGTGTGCCGCAGCTCAGGGAAGGAGGTGTTCACCAGCTGCCCGGTGCGGTCCAGCCGGAAGCCGTCGACCGTATCGGTGGTCATGCGGCCGCCGACCCGCGGCGCGGCCTCCAGGACGGTGACCTCCATGCCCGCGCCGGTCAGCGACTGGGCGGCGGCCAGTCCCGCGAGTCCGGCTCCCACGATGACGACGTCCGTGCGGTGCGTGCGCTTGAGCACGTGTCCTCCCCGGGGTCGGGATGGAGCGGATCGGAACGGTCACGACGGTAGGGGCAAAAACGGTCGATGACAGACGCGCATCGACCGAGCATGGGCGCACAACGGTCGCACGCCGATCGGGTTCGGCCGTTCCGCTTCGTGGCGTCCCGTTCCCCCGTGACGTCCTCTACGACCCCTACGCCCCGTCAGCGCCGACCGCCCGCCGCCGCCTTCAGGGCCTCGTCGACATGGGGGTAGGTGAAGGCGAAGCCGGTGTCCAGGAGCCTGCGGGGGAGGGCCCGTACGCTGCCGAGGATGTCGGTGGACATCTCGCCCAGGGCGATCCGCAGGGCCGGAGCGGGCACATGGAGGAGCGTCGGGCGGCGCAGCACCCGGCCCATGGCCTCGGTGATCTCACGGTTGGTCACGGGGGAGGGGCTGGTGAGATTGACCGGGCCGCTGAGGTCCGCGGTGTCCAGGATGTGGCGCAGCGCGGCGATGTGGTCGTGCAGGGCGATGAAGCTCCAGTACTGGCGGCCGCTGCCCATCCGCCCGCCGAGGCCCGCCTTGAACAGGGGGAACAGCCGCCCCCACGCCCCGCCCTCGGGAGCGATCACCAGACCGCTGCGGATGAACACCGTGCGCACGTCCGCCTCCTGCGCCGCGGCGGTCGCCTCCTCCCAGTCCTGGCACAGGTCCGGGAGGAAACCGTGCCCAGGGGGCGCGCTCTCATCGACCGCGCGCTCCCCCGTGTCCCCGTAGAACCCGACCGCGCTTCCACTGACCAGCACCCGCGGCGGGGTGTCCAGAGAGGCCACGGCCTCGGCGATGGCGGCCGTGCCCAGCACCCGGCTGTCCCGCAGCTCCTTCTTGTACGCCTCGGTCCAGCGGTGCTCGCCGATGCCCGCGCCCGCGAGGTGGACGACGGCCTCACACCCCGTCAGCCCGGCGGTGTCGACCCACTGCCGCTGCGGGTCCCACTCGACTTCCGCCTCCTCGCGGGGAGTTCGCCGCACCAGGCGCACGACCTGGTGGCCGTCCCGGAGCAGAGAGCGGACGAGGGCCGTCCCGATGAGCCCGGTGGAACCGGTGACCGCGATGCGCATGGGCCCATCCTGCCCCCGATCTTCCGGGGGATGTCGGACGTCGAGGAGCGCGTGGCAGAGTGACCCGCATGTCCGAGCCCTCCGCCCCGACCCAGCCGTCAGCCCTGCCCGCGCCGCTCATCCGGCGCGCCGTGCTCGACGACGAGCACGCGCTGGTCGCGCTGGACCGCCGTACCTGGTCCACGCTGCACTCCGTACTGCCGGCCCCGGAGCCGCCGTACGACGCCTTCTTCACCCACCGCAACCGCCCCGTGCACGTCACGGTGGCCGAGCTGGACGGGCAGCCCGTCGGCTATCTGCGGCTCGTCCCGCCGACGCAGCTGGCCAGCAACGCGCACGTCCGCCAGATACAGGGGCTCGCGGTGGACCCGAAGGCGCGCGGCCGGGGCGTCGCGCGGGCGCTGCTGAACGCGGCGTACGAGGAGGCGCTGCGGCAGGGCGCGAGCCGGATCACCCTGCGGGTGCTCGGCCACAACCTCCCGGCGCGGCGGCTCTACGAGTCGGAGGGCTTCGCGGTGGAGGGCGTCATGCCGGGGGAGTTCCTGCTGGACGGCCGTTACGTGGACGATGTGCTGATGGGCCGCGCCCTCAGCGGCTGACCCCAGACCCGGGTCAGCCCCGGATCAGCCCCGGAAGCGCTCCCAGAGCCGGGGATAGCGCACCGCCAGCGCCGCGTCGTCCTCCAGGTCGACCGTCGCGCCGATCGGCTCGTCCGGCTGCGTAGGAAGCCCCAGCTCCGGCAGTACCAGGCCGGTGAGCTGCTCGTACGCCTCGTCCGCCGCGAACCCCAGGTCCTCGCAGTCGCCGTCCACCTGCTCGTCGAAATCGTCCAGCAGCTCCGCCAGGGCGTCCGGGTCGTGCAGCGCGCCCTCGAAGACGTCCCGGCCCTGGCCGATCAGCCAGAAGCGGAACGCCTCGAACGCGTCGTCGCTGACGCCGCCCAGCATCACCCAGGCGGCACCCCACAGATCCCAGCGGTACGCCCGGTTCGCGCGGGCCTCGAAGTGCCGGGCGAAGTCCAGCACGGAGTCGGGGTCGAGCTGCGACAGCTGCTCGACGAGCAGGTCGGACTGGTCCTCGGGGTCGCCCTCGGCGGCCTCCCGAGCCCTGTCGACCAGCCCCCAGAACTCCGTCTCGTCCATCATCACGGGACCAGCATCGGCCCTCGCGCCCACCCCCGCACGTGGAGCGGCCCAGATGCGGCCCTCTTGTTATATGGGACAGAAGATGTCGGGTTTCCTTGCGAGGGTCGAACGCGTCACTGAGGACGGCTCCACGGAGAGGAAACACATACGTGAGCACACAGGGCGCACTGGCGGGCACGATCGCCCTCGTCGCGGGCGCGACACGCGGCGCGGGCCGGGCGATGGCCGTCGAGCTGGGCGCGGCGGGCGCCACCGTCTACGCGACGGGGCGCACCACCCGGGACCGGGTCAGCGAGGTCGGGCGGGCGACGGAGACCATCGAGGAGACCGCGGAACTGGTCACGGCGGCGGGCGGCACGGGCATCGCGGTGCCGACGGATCACCTGGAGCCGGAGCAGGTACAGGCGCTCATCGAGCGCGTCGACCGCGAGCAGGGGCGGCTGGACGTCCTGGTCAACGACGTCTGGGGCGGTGAGGCGCTGATCGAATTCAACAAGAAGACCTGGGAGAACAACCTGGCGAACGGGCTGCGGATGCTCCGGCTCGGCGTCGAGACCCACCTGATCACCCACTACTACGCGCTGCCGCTGCTGATCCGGAACCCCGGCGGCCTGGTGATCGAGGTGACCGACGGCAACGAGGAGTTCAACAAGACCTACCGCGAGAACCTCTTCTTCGACCTCACCAAGAACGCCCCCATCCGCACGGTCTTCGGCCTCGCGCAGGAGCTGAAGGAGTTCGGCGGCACGGCCGTGTGCGTCTCCCCGGGCTTCCTGCGCTCCGAGCAGATGCTGGACCACTTCGGGGTGTCCGAGGAGAACTGGCGGGACGCGGTGGAGCGGGAGCAGCACTTCGCCATCGCCGAGTCCCCGCACTTCGTCGGGCGGGCGGTCGCCGCGCTCGCCGCCGACCCGGACCGGGCGCGGTGGAACGGACAGTCCGTCTTCAGCGGCGATCTGGCCAAGGTCTACGGCTTCACCGACCTCGACGGGTCGCGGCCGGACGCCTTCGGATACTTCCGGGACGTCGTCTTCGGCGGCAAGGAGGGCACCGCCGCCGACTACCGGTGAGCCCTACCGGTAGAGGTCCCTCATGCACCGCGCCGCCGCCGCGAACCGCTCCCGCAGCTCCGGCGGCGACAGCACCTCCGCCTCCGGGCCCAGGGCGAGGAGCTGGCCGTACGCGACCTCGGCGGACTCCACGGGCAGGCTGACGGTGATCCGCCCCGCCCCGTCCGGCTCCCCGGCGGACCGTACGGCCTCCTCGGCCGCCGTGCGGTCCGTGACGTGACGCAGGGCGCGGGCGCCGTCCGGGGTGAGGCGCACCGTGACCTCCTCGCGGAGGATCGCGCGCGCGAACTGTGCCGCCCGCTCCTCCCAGAAGGCGGGCAGGTCGAACGTCTCGTCGCGCCGGAAACGCCCCTCGCCGGGCGCGGGCCCGACCGCGGCGAGCCGGTCCACCCGGTAGACCCGGAAGTCGCCCTGGGGGCCGTCGGCGCGGGCCGCCAGATACCAGACGCCCGCCTTGAGGACGAGCCCGTACGGCTCCAGCTCGCGGTCCACCTCCGCGTCCCGGCGGCGGTACCGGACCGCGAGCCGCCGGTCGTCCCACACCGCGTCGGCGACGTCCGGCAGCAGCGAGGGCGTCTGCGGCTCCTGCCACCACCCCGGGGCGTCGAGATGGAAGCGCTGGGCCACCGTGTGGGAGGCGTCGCGCAGCTCGGGGAGGAGCGCGGCGGAGACCTTCAGCCGGGCGGCGGAGGCGGCGTCCGCGAGCCCCATCTCGCGCAGCGCGGACGGCACGCCGGACAGGAACAGCGCCTCCGCCTCGGTGCGGCCGAGGCCGGTCAGCCGGGTGCGGTAGCCGCCGATGAGCCGGTAGCCACCGGCCCGGCCGCGGTCCGCGTAGACCGGGACCCCGGCCTCGGAGAGCGCGGCGGCGTCACGCGTCACCGTGCGCTCCGAAACCTCCAGCTCACGCGCAAGCTCGGCCCCCGTCATCGAGGGCCGAGCCTGGAGCAGAAGCACCATCTTGATCAGCCGCGCTGCACGCACCGCCCCATCATGCCGTGAGGGGGCGGCGGCGCGCCGTCAGATGCCGTAGCGCTCGGCGGCCTCCTTGGGGGCCGTGCTCTTGACCTGGCCCTGCTTGGCGAGCCGGGCCAGCGCGTTGACCACGATCGACGGGACGTCCACCCCGAAGTGGCGGCGGGCCGCGTCACGGGTGTCGGAGAGACCGAAGCCGTCGGTGCCGAGCGAGTACCAGTCCTGCTCGACCCACTGGCTGATCTGGTCCGGCACCGCCCGCATCCAGTCGCTGACAGCGAGGACCGGGCCCGGTGCGCCTGCCAGGGCACGGGTGACGTACGGGACCCGGTCTTCACCGTTGAGCTGCGCCGCGTCACAGGACAGGGCATCGCGGCGCAGCTCGCTCCAGGAGGTGGCGGACCACACGTCGGCGGCCACGCCCCAGTCGTCGGCGAGCAGTTTCTGTGCCTCCAGCACCCAGTGGATGGCGGTGCCGGAGGCGAGGAGCTGGATCCGGGGGGCGTCGGCGGCGGGCGCCTCGGCCTCCTGGAAGCGGTAGAGGCCCTTGACGATGCCTTCCTCGACGCCGTCGCGCTGCGGCATCGGCGGCTGCACCTTGGTCTCGTTGTAGACCGTGAGGTAGTAGAAGATGTCCTCGGCCTGCGGGCCGTACATCCGCCGCAGCCCGTCCCGCACGATCACGCCGACCTCGTACGCGAACGCCGGGTCGTAGGCGAGCGCCGCCGGGTTGGTGGAGGCGATCAGATGCGAGTGGCCGTCCGCGTGCTGCAGGCCCTCACCGGTCATCGTCGTACGCCCGGCGGTGGCGCCGATCAGGAAGCCGCGGCCGAGCTGGTCGCCGAGCGCCCACATCTGGTCGGCGGTGCGCTGCCAGCCGAACATCGAGTAGAAGATGTAGAAGGGGATCATCGGCTCGCCGTGCGTCGCGTAGGACGTGGCGGCGGCGGTGAAGTCGGCCATCGAACCGGCCTCGGTGATCCCCTCGTTGAGGATCTGACCGTTCTTGGCTTCCTTGTAGTACAGGAGCTGATCGCGGTCGACCGGGTCGTAGGTCTGGCCGAGCGGGGAGTAGATCCCGGCGGTCGGGAAGAGCGACTCCATGCCGAACGTACGGGCCTCGTCGGGCACGATCGGCACCCAGCGCCGACCGGTCTCCTTGTCCCGCATCAGGTCCTTGACCAGGCGTACGAACGCCATGGTCGTGGCGATCTCCTGGCTGCCGGAGCCCTTGGCGAGGGCCTCGAACGGCTTGGCGGAGGGCTCGGGCAGGGCCACCGGGTGGACCTTGCGGGCCGGGGCGGGGCCGCCGAGCGCGGCACGGCGCTCCTGGAGGTAGCGGACCTCGGGGGAGTCCTCGCCGGGGTGGATGTACGGGACCAGCTCGTCGTCCAGCTTGCTGTCCGGGATGGGCAGCTCCAGGAGGTCGCGCATGGCGCGGAACTCCTTGCCGGTCAGCTTCTTCATCTGGTGGTTCGCGTTGCGCGACTCGAAGCCGGGGCCGAGCGTCCAGCCCTTGACGGTCTGGGCGAGGACGACCGTGGGGGCGCCCTTGTGCTCCATGGCCGCGCGGTAGGCCGCGTACACCTTGCGGGGCTCGTGGCCCGCGCGGGAGGTGTGGAAACACTCGGCCAGCTTGGCGTCGGTCAGCGTCTTCGCCAGCTCGGCGAGGGCCGGGTCGGCGCCGAAGAAGTGCTCGCGGATGTAGGCGGCGTCGCGGGTCGCGTACGTCTGGAACTGGGCGTCCGGGACCTCGCGCAGCCGACGGCCCAGCGCGCCGGAGGCGTCGAGCGCGAACAGCTCGTCCCAGGCGGAGCCCCACAGGGACTTGACGACGTTCCATCCGGCCGCGCGGAACTGGGCCTCCAGCTCCTGCACGATCTTGAAGTTGGCGCGCACCGGGCCGTCGAGGCGCTGCAGGTTGCAGTTGATGACGAACGTGAGGTTGTCCAGACCCTCGCGCCCGGCCAGCGCCAGTGCGGCGGTCGACTCCGGTTCGTCCATCTCGCCGTCGCCGAGGAACGCCCAGACGTGGGAGTTCGCGGTGTCCTTGATGCCGCGGGCGGCCAGGTAGCGGTTGAAGCGGGCCTGGTAGATCGCGGAGATCGGGCCGAGGCCCATCGAGACGGTGGGGAACTCCCACAGCGAGGGCATCCGGCGCGGATGCGGATACGAGGGCAGTCCGTCGCCGCCCGCCTCGCGGCGGAAGTTGTCGAGGTGCGCCTCGGTCAGCCGGCCGTCGAGGAAGGCGCGGGCGTAGATGCCGGGGGAGGCGTGGCCCTGGATGTAGAGCTGGTCGCCGCTGCCGTCGGTCTCTTTGCCGTGGAAGAAGTGCTGGAAGCCCGTCTCGTAGAGCCAGGCGGCGGAGGCGAAGGTGGCGATGTGGCCGCCGAGGCCGTCGCGGCTGCCGCGGGTGACCATCGCCGCCGCGTTCCACCGGTTCCAGGCGGTGATCCGGCGCTCCAGCTCCTCGTCACCGGGGAACGCGGGCTCCGCGGCGGTCGGAATGGTGTTGACGTAGTCCGACTCCAGCAGCGGCGGCAGCGCGAGCCCGGCGCCCTCGGCGCGCTCCAGCGTGCGGCGCATCAGGTACGAGGCGCGGTGCGGGCCGGCGGCCTGGGTGACGGCAGCGAGCGAGGCGCCCCACTCGGCGGTCTCCTCGGGGTCCCGGTCGGGGAACTGGTCGAGCGCACTCGGCTGCGTGCTAGCGAGATCGGTCATGCGGTCGACTGTAAGTTCTGATCGATGATCGATCAAAGTAGATGAAGGGAAAAACTTGTCCGTACGGCGAAATTGGCATTCCGTGCCTCGAAATCAGGCACGCGGTGCACATCCGAGAACGTGTGCTTTGACCAGTTCGCCCACCCTCGGATCCCGTCGCCGGAACGCGTCGACCACCGCTTGGTGCTCCTCGGCGTATGACTGCTGCACGGTGCCCAGCCAGCGGATCGACAGCGTCGTCCAGATCTCGATGCCCAGCGACTCCCAGGTGTGCAGCAGCACGCTGTTGCCCGACGCCCGCACCAGCTCCCGGTGGAAGGCCACGGTGTGCCGCACCTGGGCCTCGCCGTCGGCTCTGCGGTCGGCGTCGTACAGCGCCCGCACCTCGGGCTCCAGCGCCGAGGTGTCCTCGGCCAGCCGGGGCGCCGCCAGCTCGGCGGCGATCTGCTCCAGACCGGCCCGCACCGGATAGATCTCCTCCAGGTCGGCGGCGGTCAGGTTCCGCACCCGGACGCCCTTGTTCGGGGCCGACTCGATCAGCCGCAGCGTCTCCAGCTCGCGCAGCGCCTCCCGTACGGGCGTCTGGCTGACCTCCAGCTCCGTCGCGATGCGCCGCTCGACGATCCGCTCGCCCGGCTTCCACCGCCCGCTGACGATCCCCTCCACGATGTGCTCGCGGATCTGCTCGCGCAGCGAGTGGACGACGGGCGGGATCATAGGGAGCGCTCCTTCGGAACCAGCGGTGAACGGAAGTCATTATCCAGGCAGCGGAAGCATCGCGGTCCGGAGCCGGAAAGACACGGAGCCGGAAAGACACGGAGCCGGAAAGACACGAAAAAGGGCCGCGCCCCGCACGGGAAGCCCGTGCGGGGCGCGGCCGTCTGCCGTAAGGCGGGTCAGAGGCCCAGCTCGACCTCGAACTCACCGGCCTCCAGGATCTCCTTGACCGCGGTCAGGTAGCGGGCCGCGTCGGCACCGTCCACCAGGCGGTGGTCGTAGGAGAGCGCCACGTACGTCATGTCGCGCACCGCGATGGTCTCGCCCAGGTCCGGGTGGTTGATGACCACCGGACGCTTGACGGTCGCGCCGATGCCCAGGATGGCGACCTGGTTCGGGGGCACGATGATCGTGTCGAACAGCGCACCGCGCGAGCCGGTGTTGCTGATCGTGAAGGTGGCACCGGACATGTCGTCCGGGGTGATCTTGTTGGAGCGGACCTTGCCCGCCAGCTCCGCCGTCTTCTTGGAGATACCGGCGATGTTGAGGTCGCCCGCGCCCTTGATGACCGGGGTCATCAGGCCCTTCTCGGCGTCCACCGCGATGCCGATGTTCTCCACGTCGAAGTACGTGATCGTGTCGTCGTCGTTGATCCGGGCGTTGACGGCCGGGTGGGCCTTCAGCGCCTGGACGGCGGCCTTCACGAAGAACGGCATCGGCGAGAGCTTGACGCCCTCACGCTGCGCGAACGCCTCCTTGGCCTGGGCACGCAGCCGCATGACCTTGGTGACGTCCACCTCGACCACGCTGGTCAGCTGGGCCTGGCCGTGCAGCGCCTTCATCATGTTGTCGCCGATGACCTTGCGCATCCGCGGCATCTTGATGGTCTGGCCGCGCAGCGGGGAGACCGCCTGCGGGGCCTTCGGCGCGGCGGCGGCCGGAGCCGGCGCCTGGGTCTGGGCCGCGGCCTTCGCGGCCTCGGCGGCGGCGATGACGTCCTGCTTGCGGATGCGGCCGCCGACGCCGGTGCCCTTGACGGTGCCCAGGTCCACGCCGTTCTCCGCGGCGAGCTTGCGCACCAGCGGGGTCACGTACGCGCCCTCGGCCTCGGGGGAGGCCGGAGCCGGGATGGACGCCTTGGCGGCCGGAGCCGGAGCCGGAGCCGGAGCGGCCGGGGCCGGGGCCGGAGCGGGCGCCGGAGCCGGGGTGGGCTCCGGAGCGGGGGCGGGGGCCGGGGCCTCCGCCTTGACCGGCTCGGGGGCCGGGGCGGGGGCGGCCGGGGCCTCGGCGGGCGCGGCGGCCGGAGCGGCGGCGCCCTGATCGGCAGTACCGATCACGGCGAGCTTGGCGCCGACCTCGGCGGTCTCGTCCTCGCCGACCAGGATCTCCAGCAGGGTGCCCGCGGTCGGGGCGGGGATCTCGGTGTCGACCTTGTCGGTGGAGACCTCGAGCAGCGGCTCGTCGGCCTCGACCGACTCGCCGACCTCCTTGAGCCAGCGGGTCACGGTGCCCTCGGTCACCGACTCGCCCAGCGCGGGCAGGACGACGTCGGTGCCCTCGGCACCACCGGCCGGGGCGGCGGCCGGGGCCGGGGCCTCGGCGGCGGGGGCCGCGGCGGGCTCGGGCTCGGGCTGGGCCGCCGGAGCGGGCTCGGCAGCCGGGGCGGGGGCCTCCGCGGGGGCGCCCTCGCCGTCGTCGATGACGGCGAGCTCGGCGCCGACCTCGACCGTCTCGTCCTCGGCCACCTTGATGGATGTCAGCACACCGGCGCTGGGCGCCGGGATCTCGGTGTCGACCTTGTCGGTCGAGACCTCGAGCAGCGGCTCGTCGGCCTCGACGCGCTCACCTTCGGCCTTGAGCCAGCGGGTGACGGTGCCCTCGGTCACGCTCTCGCCGAGCGCCGGCAGGGTTACGGATACCGCCATGGTGTTCGGTTGCTCCTTAACGATCTGTGCGGAATGGGTCGCGCGCTCGGACTGATTAGTCGTGGGAGTGCAGCGGCTTGCCGGCAAGCGCCAGGTGGGCCTCGCCGAGCGCCTCGTTCTGGGTGGGGTGGGCGTGGACGAGCTGCGCGACCTCGGCCGGCAGCGCCTCCCAGTTGTAGATCAGCTGAGCTTCGCCGACCTGCTCGCCCATACGGTCACCGACCATGTGGACGCCGACGACAGCACCGTCGCGGACCTGGACGAGCTTGATCTCGCCCGTGGTCTTCAGGATCTTGCTCTTGCCGTTGCCCGCGAGGTTGTACTTCAGGGCGACGACCTTGTCCGCACCGTACAGCTCCTTGGCCTTGGCCTCGGTGATGCCGACGGAGGCGACCTCGGGGTGGCAGTACGTCACCCGGGGCACGCCGTCGTAGTCGATCGGAACGGGGTTCTGGCCGGCCAGGCGCTCGGCCACCAGCATGCCCTCGGCGAAGCCGACGTGGGCGAGCTGAAGCGTGGGGATCAGGTCACCGACGGCGGAGATGGTCGGGACGTTGGTCTGCATGTACTCATCGGCCAGGACGTAGCCGCGGTCCATGGCGACCCCGGCCTCCTCGTAGCCCAGGCCCTGCGAGACCGGGCCGCGGCCGACGGCCACGAGCAGCACCTCGGCCTCGAAGGTCTTGCCGTTCTCCAGCGAGACCTTGACGCCGTCGTCGGTGTACTCGACGCCCGAGAAGCGCGAGCCCAGGGAAAAGTTGATGCCGCGCTTGCGGAAGGCGCGCTCCAGCAGCTTGGAGCTGTTCTCGTCCTCGACCGGGACGAGGTGGGGAAGCGCCTCGACGATGGTGACATCGGCCCCGAAGGACTTCCACGCGGAGGCGAACTCGACGCCGATGACGCCGCCGCCCAGCACGATCGCGGACTTCGGAACCCGGTCCAGGACCAGCGCGTGGTCCGAGGAGATGACGCGGTTGCCGTCGATCTCCAGGCCGGGGAGGGACTTCGGCACCGAACCGGTGGCGAGCAGGATGTGGCGGCCGGTGTAGCGCTCGCCGTTCACATCGACGGAGGTCGGCGAGGACAGCCGGCCCTCGCCCGTCACATAGGTGACCTTGCGCGAGGCGATCAGGCCCTGCAGACCCTTGTACAGGCCCGTGACCACGCCGTCCTTGTACTTGTGCACGCCTTCGATGTCGATGCCCTCGAAGGTGGTCTTCACGCCGAATTCCGAGCCCTCACGAGCCTGGTCGGCGAGCTCACCGGCGTGCAGCAGAGCCTTCGTCGGGATGCAGCCGCGGTGCAGACAGGTGCCGCCCAGCTTGTCCTTCTCGATCAGGGCGACGTCCAGACCCAGCTGCGCTCCGCGCAGGGCAGCGGCGTAACCGCCGCTACCGCCTCCGAGGATCACTAGGTCGAAAACGGTGCTGGCGTCGTTCGCCACGTCACGTCCTCCATGCATGGGTGCGCCGGGCCGACCTTCGGTGGCCGGTGGCGGCGGTTGTTCGGCCGCTTCTTGCTCGCAGCCCTGGTGTGGGGGCCCTGTCCTGCCGGGCAACATCTTCGCACTTGTTGACGGGAGGCGGGACGCGGGGCCGTTGTGTGAGATATCTCGGGACCCCGGATCAGGGGTTACTCACCGGTACCCGGTAAAGGGGTCTCCCGGTCAGCCTAGGTCCCCGTCGGCGGTGCGCTCCGCCAGCCGCACCAGGGTGCGGACCGCGGAGCCCGTGCCGCCCTTGGGGGTGTAGCCGAACGGACCGGACTCGTTGAAGGCGGGACCCGCGATGTCCAGGTGACCCCAGGCGATGCCGTCCTCCACGAACTCCTTGAGGAAGATACCGGCCACCAGGCCGCCACCCATGCGCTCGCCCATGTTCGCCAGATCGGCGACCGGGGAGTCGATGCCCTTGCGAAGATCGGCGGGCAGCGGCATCGGCCAGGACGCCTCGCCCGCCTCGTCCGCGATCTCGTGCAGCGCGGTGCGGAACGCGTCGTCGTTCGACATGATCCCGAACCTGCGGTTGCCCAGCGCCAGGACCATCGCACCGGTCAGCGTCGCCACGTCCACGATCGCGTCCGGCTTCTCCTCGCACGCGCGGGCGAGCGCGTCGGCGAGCACCAGGCGGCCCTCGGCGTCGGTGTTCAGCACCTCGACGGTCTTGCCGCTGTACATCGACAGCACATCGCCGGGACGGGTCGCCGAACCCGACGGCATGTTCTCGGCCAGCGCCAGCCAGCCGGTGATGTTGACCCGCAGCCCCAGCTTGGCCGCCGCCACCACGGCGGCGAACACCGCGGCCGCGCCGCTCATGTCGCACTTCATGGTCTCGTTGTGACCGGCCGGCTTCAGCGAGATACCGCCCGAGTCGTACGTGATGCCCTTGCCGACCAGCGCGAGCGTCTTCTCGGCCTTGGGGTGGGTGTACGCGATCCGCACCAGCCGCGGCGGGGCGTCCGAGCCCTGGCCCACGCCCAGGATGCCGCCGTAGCCGCCCTTCGCGAGGGCCTTCTCGTCCAGCACCTCGGTCTTCAGACCGTGCTCCTTGGCCGCGGTCACGGTCGCCGCCGCGAACGAGGCCGGGTCGAGCAGGTTGGACGGGGTGTTGATCAGGTCGCGGGCCCGGTTGACCTCGGCGATCAGTGCCGTGGCACGCTCGGCCGCCGCCTTGTGCGCCTTGTCGCGCGGCTTGGCGCCGAGCAGGGCCACCTCGGCGAGCGGACCGTTGTTCTTCTTGTCCTTGTCGCCCTTGTCCTTGCTGCCCTTGGCGCTCTTGCCGTTGCTCTTGTCGTACGCGTACGCGCCGAGCAGCGCGCCCTCGGCGACCGCGGCCACGTCCGCCGCGTCCTCGACGGGCAGCGCGAACGCGCCCTTCTTCGACCCCGCCAGCGCACGGGCGGCCGCGCCCGCGGCGCGGCGCAGCGCCTCGGCGTCGAAGCCGTCGCCCTTCGACGGGGCCTCGCCCAGGCCGACCGCCAGTACGACCGGGGACTTGAGCCCGGAGGCGGCGGGCAGCTTGGTCACCTCACCCTCGGCGCCGGTCGCGCCGAGCGTCTCCAGAACGGTGGCGAGCTTCCCGCCGAACGCCTTGTCCACGGCCTCGGCGCCCGGGGCGATGACGGGGCCCTTGGTCCCCTTTGCCACGCCGACGACAAGGGCATCCGCGCGCAGCGTCGCGGCGGAGGAGGTGCTGAGAGTCAGTGCAGTCACAGTGGTCGGGTCCCTCTTCCGATAGTTCGGGCCGACATCGGGTGTGGTCAGCCGTGCGCCCAGCTTATTCCGAGCCGCGGCGCGCTTCCGGAGCCCGTCGCGTCAGTCGAACGCCCGTCGCCTCAGCCGAAGGTCAGCACCAGCAGGGCCGCCGTGGCCGCGGTTTCCGCGAGGGCGCCGAAGACGTCCCCCGTCACCCCGTCGAAGCGGCGCACACAGTGACGCGACAGCAGATCGGCGGCGGCGAGTCCGGCCAGCGCCGCCAGCGCGTGCATCGGCATGGCGTACACGTCCACGAGCGCGCCCGCCCCCGCGCAGGCGACGACGGCCAGCGCGGCAGCGGCGACGGCCGCCCGTGGCGGCACCACCCCCGCGACCGCGGCGCCCAGCCCCTCCGGCCGCGCCGCGGGCATCCCCTGGCGGGCCGCGAGCGTCAGGGCGCACCGGGCGACGAGCCCCGCCGCGGCGGCGGCCACCGCGCCGCGCGTCCAGCTCTCCCCGTACAGCTCGGCCAGCGCCGCCACCTGTGCCAGCAGCGCGAACAGCAGGGTGATGACACCGAACGGGCCGATGTCGGAGCGCTTCATGATCCGCAGTGCCTCGTCCGCGGGCTTGCCGCTGCCGAGGCCGTCCGCGGTGTCCGCGAGCCCGTCGAGGTGGAGGCCGCGGGTCAGTACGGCCGGGACGGCGACGGAGGCGACCGCCGCGAGCAGCGGCCCGGCGCCCAGGAACAGCAGTACGCCGCCCAGCGCGGCCGCGCACAGCCCGACCGTCAGCCCGACCGGCAGGGCGCACAGCATGCCGACGCGCGCCGCCTCGCGATCCCAGCGCGCCACCCGTACGGGCAGCGCCGTGAGCGTGCCGAAGGCGAAGCGGAGGCCGTCGTCGAGCGAGGCGCGCGGGGGGTGCGCCGGACGCGGCGGTATCTCCGCGCCGGGGCTCGGCGGGATTTCCGCGCCGGGGGTCTCCGTTGCGGGGGTCGGCGGTATCTCCGGGTCCGGTTCCGGCTGCTGCTCCGGGTCCGGTTCCGGCTGGCGGTCGGGGGACTGCTCCGGCGTGGTGTCCATCGCGCCGCAGAGTATCGCGCGACCCTGACGGGCCATGGGCCATTGGTGGGAACGCAACATCGTCGAGCCCGGCAAGCTGCCGCTGCTCCTCGCGCTGGCCTCGTTCATCCTCTCGTTCGTGATCACGCGCACCGTCACCCGGATGATCAAGGCGGGCAAGGGCCCGTTCCGCAACGTCACCCCCGGCGGGCTGCACGTTCACCATGTGGTGCCGGGTGTGATCCTGACCGTCGTCGGCGGCTTCGGCGCGGTCGCGAGCGAACGGCACGGGGCGGGGGCGGCAGTCTCGGCGGTGCTCTTCGGGGTGGGCGCCGGGCTGGTGCTGGACGAGTTCGCGCTGATCCTCCACCTGCACGACGTCTACTGGTCGGAGCAGGGCAGAAAGAGCGTCGAGGTCGTCGTGGTCACCGCCGCCCTGGTCGCCCTGGTGCTCAGCGGCTTCCTGCCGTTCGGGGTGAACGAGGTGTCGGCCGCCGAGCGCAGCGACCGCGGCGCGGTGGTCGCGGAGGTCTCCGTCAACTTCGTCTTCGCCCTGCTGGCCCTGGTCAAGGGCAAGCTGCGGATCGCGGTGATCGGGGTGCTGGTGCCCCTGGTGGCGATCGTCGGCGCAGTACGGCTGGCGCGCCCCGGATCGCCGTGGGCGCGCCGCGTCTACCGCGCCCGGCCCCGCACCCGGGCCCGGGCGCACCGCCGGGCGGCCCGCCACGACGCGCGCTGGGACGGGGTGCGGCGACGGGTCCAGGACTGGATCGGCGGCTTCTCCGAGCCGTCCTGATGCCCCGTCATGCCTCTTCGGTCTGCTCGCCTTCGGCCTGCTCCGGCTTCGCTTCGGCCGCACGCTCGGGAAGTTCCCCCGCGAGCGCCGCGGCCGCCTGGACCAGCGGCAGCGCCAGCAGCGCCCCCGCGCCCTCGCCCACGGTCACGCCGTGGTCGAGCAGCGGGGTGAGCGCGATCCGGTCGAGCGCCTTCTCCTGCGCCGGTTCGCCGCTGGCCTGGCCCGCCAGCCACCAGTCCGGCGCACGGAACGCCACCCGCTGGGCGACCAGGGCACACGCCGCCGAGACGACGCCGTCCAGGATCACGGGCGTGCGGCGCACCGCGCTCTGGAGCAGAAAGCCGGTGATCGCGGTGAGGTCCGCGCCGCCGACCGCGGCCAGCAGCTGGAGCTGGTCGCCGAGGACCGGGCGGGCCCGGCGCAGCCCGTCACGGATCGCCGCGCACTTGCGCATCCACGCCAGATCGTCGATCCCGGCCCCGCCGCGCCCGGTCACCACGGACGCGTCCGTGCCGCACAGCGCGGCGGTCAGCGTGGCCGCGGCGGTGGTGCCGCCCACGCTGAGGTCGCCCAGCACGAGGAGGTCCGTACCCGCGTCGGCCTCCTCGTCGGCGATGGCCATGCCGGTACGGAACGCCTGCTCGGCCTCCTCGGCGGTCAGCGCGTCCTCGATGTCGAGCCGCCCCGAACCGCGGCGCACCCGGTGCCGGGTGACCTCCGCGGGCAGCTCGGCGGGGTCGCAGTCCAGCGCCATGTCGACGACGCGGACGGGCACGCCGAAGCGGCGGGCGAGCACGGCGACGCTGCTCTCGCCGTCGATCACGGCGCGGACGAGTGCGTGGGCGCTTCCCGCGGGGCGGGCGGAGACGCCGAGTTCCGCGATGCCGTGGTCGCCCGCGAACAGCACCACCCGGGGGCGTTCGATGGGCTTGACCGGCACCTGCTGCTGAGCGGCGGCGAGCCACTCACCCAGGTCGTCCAGCCGCCCGAGCGCGCCGGGCGGCGGCACCAGCCGCTCCCGCCGCTCCTCGGCGTCACGTCGGATGCCCCCGTCGGGGCGCTCGATCAGGTCGACGAAGTCATCGAGATTCAGGCCGCTGCTCACGCCGTGAACCCTACCGGCCGCCCGCTGTTGGGACGCCCCGCCCTGTGGACACCCCCGACGCCCAGAGCCCCGCGCCCGGTGCGAGGCCGCCTTTCCCCCACCCCGCCCCTCCCCGAAACCGTGGGGACACCCCCGGCCCCTCAGCAGCTCCGCCCGGACTGGACACGTCCCGCCCCCGGCTCCACCGCACGCCCACGCCCGGGTTGGGTGCGCCCCGGCCCCGGCACTGCCGTATGCCTGCGGCCGCTCTGGGTACGTCCCGGCCCCGGTGGCGCCACACGCCCGCGGCCGGGCTGGGCACGTCCCGGCCCTGGCTTCGCCGTGCGCCTGCGGTCGGGCTGGGTATGTCCCGGCCCCGGCACTGCCGTATGCCTGCGGCCGCTCTGGGTACGTCCCGGCCCCCTGTGGCGCCGCGCGCCTGTGGCCGGGCTGGACACGTCCCGGCCCCGGCTCCGCCGCACGCCTGCGGTCGGGTTGGGCATGTCCCGGCTCCGGCTCCGCCGTATGCCTGCGGTCGGACTGGGTACGTCCCGGCCCCTGGTGGCGCCGCGCGCCTGTGGCTGGGCTGGGTACGTCCCGGTCTCGGTGGCGCCGCGCGCCTGCGGTCGGGTTGGGTGCGTCCCGGCCCCCGGCTTCGCCACGCGCCTGCGGCCGGGCTGGGTGCGTTCCGGCCCCCCGGGGGCGCCGCGCGCCCCGGTGGGGCGTCACCAGTGGCGGGCGGGCGAGGGCGCGGGGGGTTTCGGCGGTAGTCGGGGGAGTTGGGGCGGGCCGTCGCCCGCGGCTGGCGCCACCCGTCAGGGGCGGGGGTGTGCCCCCGCCCCTCCGGCAGCCCCCCAGCCCCTCCGGGCGGATACCCCCAGCCCCTCCGGCGTTTGAGGAGCCGGGGGCCGGGGCGGGAGGCACCGCTACCCAGCCCCTCCGGCGATTGAGGAGCGGGGGGCGGGGTGGAGCCCCGGGGTGGGGCCTTGGCTCAGCCGCGTAGCGGCAGGGGTTGGCCCGCTACCACCAGCAGCACCTGCTCGCACTCGCCCGCGAACGCCGCGTTCAGCCGACCCAGTTCGTCCCGGAAGCGGCGGCCCGACGCCGTCGCGGGGACCACCCCGGAGCCGACCTCGTTGCTGACCGCCACCACCGTCCGCTCCGTCTCGCGCACGGCCGTGACGAGGGCGGCGAACCGTTCGTGGAGGGCGCGTTCACCGCCGTGGGCCCACTTCTCGTCGTCCCAGGCCCCGACCGAGTCCATCGCGTCGGTGAGCCACAGCGCCAGGCAGTCGATCAGCAGCGGAGGGCCGCCCTCCGTCAGCAGCGGCACCAGGTCGCAGGTCTCGGCGGTGCGCCACGAGCCGGGCCGCCGGTCGCGGTGGGCGGCGATGCGGGCGGCCCACTCCCGGTCGCCGTCCCGGGTGCCGCCGGTCGCCACGTACAGCACGTCGGGGAAGGCGGCCAGCCGCCGTTCCGCTTCGAGGGACTTGCCGGACCGCGCCCCGCCCAGCACCAGGGTGCGCCGCGGCAGGTCCGGCACCTCGTGGTACTCGCCGACGGTCAGCGTGCTGCCGTCCGGTACGGCCCGCGCCCCCGCCGTGGCGAGGCGGCGGTGCAACTCGGCGCCCGGCGGCACGGTGTGGTCGATGTGGACGGCCACGACATCGGTGGTGGCCCCCACGCCGCCGGACGCCCGGAGCCGGGCCAGCGCGTCCGGGCGGCCGAGTACGTCGAGCACCACCATCTCGTACGGCTCGTCGGGGCCGGGCAGCCCGGACGGGGCGCCGCCCGGCGGCAGATACAGCAGGCGGGTGCCGTCGGGGCCGACCACCTCGTACCCGGTACCGGGCGAGTCCAGCGCCACCGCCCGCACCCGGTGCCCGCTGATCAGGGACAGTTCGCGCCCGTCCGGCACCCGCCCCGGCGCCGGAAGTCCGGCCGGGAACTCGACGGCGGGGCCCGCGTGCGGATGCGACAGCAGCACCTGCCGCACCCCGACCAGCGAGTATCCGGCCCGCGCCGCCGCGAACGCGGCGCCCGGAGTGAGGTCGAGCAGCAGCGCGCCGTCGATCAGAAGTGCCGTCGCCGCCCGCGTCTCGTCGCCGACGGCGGTCGCGCAGGCCGCGCAGGGACAGCCGTGGCGCGGCAGTCCGTCGGGGGCCCCGGTGCCCAGAAGAGTGAGTTCCACGCCCCGATCGTCTCGCGTCCCCGCGGGCCGGGCGCGCCGGGTCACCCTCCGCGGAGACGTACCGATCCGTTCGGAGCCGTACGGAGTGATCAGTCGCCTAGGCTGCGGGCAGATATCACGTGTCGACCAGTGGGATCGAGGAGGCGGACATGGCCTGGACGTGGCGGTTCGAGAAGTCCGACGGGACGGAGACGGCGCCCGCGGTGCAGCCCGAGGAGTTCCCGACCCAGGGGGACGCGGAGTCATGGATCGGTGAGGAGTGGAAGGCCCTCCTGGAGGGCGGGGCGGAACAGGTCACGCTCTTCGAGGACGGGTCGAAGATCTACGGCCCGATGAGCCTGCACGCGGAGTAGACAACGCGGGGGAGCGGACAGCCAAGAGGTGGCGGCGCCCCGGGCGCCGCCACCGAAGGCGTCAGCCTCCGCCCCGCACCCCGCACAGGTGCAGCAGCGCGGCCACCGAGCGGTACGGGTCGGTGCGTCCGGCCCGCTCCTCGGCGGTCAGCAGGCGGTCCCACTCGGGGGACGGCGGGGGCTCGGCGGTGTCGGGGGCCTGGTCGGTGAAGACCCGTACCCCGTACCAGGCCTGCAGGGGCGCCCCGATCGCGGTGAGCGTGGTGGTCAGCTCCTCGCGCCGGTCGGCGCGGACCTGGAGCCCGAGGCGGTTGATGTACTCCGGGGTGTCGAACGAGGTGAGCGCGGTGGTCCAGTCACCGGCCAGCCCCGGCCGCATCGCGAGCGCGTCGGCGTTGCGCACCAGGAGCGAGAGCAGCCCGCCGGGGGCGAGGACCCGGGCCAGCCCGGCGAGCAGCGGGTCCGGTTCGGTCACGTACATGAGCACGCCGTGGCACAGCACCACGTCGAAGGCGCCGGGCAGGAAGTGCGCCCCGGTGTCCCGGCCGTCGCCCTCCAGCAGCCGCACCCGTCGCCGGATGCCCTCGGGCTCGTCGGCCAGGGCGGTACGGGCCGCCTCCAGCATCGCCGGATCGGATTCGAGGCCCGTCACCTCATGGCCCGCGCGGGCTAATCGCAGGACCTGGGTGCCCTGGCCGGGGCCGACGTCGAGGACCTTCAGCCGCTGGTCGAACCGGAACCGCGAGGTGATCTGCTCATCGAGCTGATGGGCGACCAGGGCCTGGCGGACCGTGTTCCGTAAGCTTCCGAGGCCGTCGAGCCACCCGGCCGCCCCACCGGCGAAGCCGGATCTGCCGCTCAGGGCCGCTCTCCGCGCTTGACCTGCGGCTTGGGCAGGCGCAGCCGACGCATCTGCAGGGTGCGCATGAGGGCGTAGGCGACGACGCCCCGCAGGTTCTCGTCCGGGAACTTCTGCCGCAGCTGCCGCTTGAGCTGGAAGGTGATGACGAACGAGTTCAGGACGATCAGCACGATGACGACCATCCACAGCAGCAGCACATAGCTCTGCATGGCCCCGGCCTGAATCATGCTGAGCACCATGATCAGCACGGCGAGCGGCAGGAAGAACTCGGCGATGACGAACCGCGAGTCCACGAAGTCACGGGCGAACTTGCGCACCGGGCCCTTGTCGCGGGCCGGGAGGTAGCGCTCGTCGCCGCCCGCCAGGGCCTCGCGCTGGCGGGCCAGGTCGGAGCGGCGGGCCTCCTTCTGGCGCTTGGCGGCCTCCTTGCGGTTGGTCGGCGTATTCGCCAGGCTGCGGCGCTGCGACTGGGCCGCGCTGCGCTTGGGCGTGGGGCGGCCCTTGGGCGCCTGAGGGTCACGGGTCTGCTGCGGCTGGTCCGCGGTCACCTTGGCGGTGGCGGCCTGCTCATCCTTGGAACGGCTTCGGAACACAAAGCCCAAGGGTACGGGTAGCCGGGTGTGGGCCCCAGCGTCAGGGGGAAAGATCCGGCAACCGCTTTCCCCCGTGGATCGGGCATACCGGGCGGAGCGGACAGCCAAGGGTCGTGGTCATCCCTGCGCCGGAGGCGCCCGGAGCGCGATCGTCCTGCAGGAGGAGCGCGAGACGGGCCGAACAGTGCGGTAATGGAAGAAGGGCCCGTAGGCTGGGTCTGTTGGGTGTGCTGGTTCCACAAGTCCGTCAGAAGGGGGCGCGCGAGGCCCATGAGCGGTGTCATGAAGCGTATGGGGATGATCTTCCGCGCGAAGGCCAACAAGGCCCTGGACCGGGCCGAGGACCCGCGCGAGACCCTTGACTACTCGTACCAGAAGCAGCTGGAGCTGCTGCAGAAGGTCCGGCGCGGAGTGGCCGACGTGGCCACCTCCCGTAAGCGCCTGGAACTGCAGCTGAACCAGTTGCAGGGCCAGTCCGCCAAGCTGGAGGACCAGGGCCGCAAGGCGCTCGCGCTCGGCCGGGAGGACCTGGCGCGCGAGGCGCTGTCCCGCCGTGCCGCGCTGCAGCAGCAGGTCACCGACCTGGAGACGCAGCACCAGACGCTGCAGGGCGAGGAGGAGAAGCTCACCCTGGCCGCGCAGCGGCTGCAGGCCAAGGTCGACGCGTTCCGCACCCGCAAGGAGACCATCAAGGCCACCTACACCGCGGCCCAGGCGCAGACCCGGATCGGCGAGGCGTTCTCCGGCATCTCCGAGGAGATGGGCGACGTCGGCATGGCGATCCAGCGCGCCGAGGACAAGACCGCGCAGCTCCAGGCCCGCGCGGGCGCGATCGACGAGCTGCTGGCCTCCGGCGCGCTCGACGACCAGTCCGGGATGGCCAAGGACGACATCGCGGCCGAGCTGGACCGGCTCTCCGGCGGTACGGACGTCGAGCTGGAGCTGCAGCGGATGAAGGCCGAGCTGTCCGGCGGCAGCCCGCAGCAGGCGATCGAGGGCGGCAGCCAGGACCAGTCGCAGCAGTCGCAGAACCAGCACAAGTTCGACAAGCAGTAGCCGCCCCTGACCCGGGCGTGGTCTCCGGCGTCCCAAGGAGGTCGTCATGATCGTACGGATCATGGGGGAGGGGCAGATGCGGGTGGACGACAGCCATCTGCCCGGACTCAACAAGCTGGACGACGATCTGCTCGCCGCCATCGAGAGCGGTGACCACGACGGCTTCCGGCGCACGCTCGGCGCACTCCTCGACGCGGTGCGCTCGGCGGGCGAACCGCTGCCCGCCGACGCGCTGGAGCCGTCGGGGCTGATCCTGCCCGCCCCGGAAGCGACCCTTGAGGAAGTCAAGGCCATGCTCAAGGACGACGGCCTCATCCCGGGCTGAGCACCGTGCCCGCAGACCGTGCGTCGTCCCAGGTCACAGCAGATCTCACCGATGCCGCGGGGAGGACGGGGGCAGGACGCCGCCGAAGCGGCCGGGCGCGGCGTTTACCGTTGGATCCCGTGACTCCCCTCGCCGTCGGGCCGGGCCTGGCCCGTCCGCACCGCTGGCTGGCCGCCCATCCACGCGCCCTGGACACGCTCGTGGCGCTCGGCTGCCTCGCCCTGATCCTCATCGGTGCGGTGTCCAACCCGCATCTGCGCGACCACCAGCACATAGGCGTCTTCTTCGGGCTGCTGGCCACCCTCACCTCCGCGTCGCTCGTCCTGCGCCGCGAGCTGCCGCGCGCGGTGCTGGCGTTCACCTGCGCGATAGTCGTCATGGAGATCGTCACCAACGACCAGGGGCCGCCGCGCACCTCGATCGTGTTCGGGGTCGTGGTCGCGCTCTACACCGTCGCCGCCCGCACCGACCGGCCCACCACCTGGCGGATCGGCGCCGCCACGGCCCTGCTGCTCACCGGCACCGGGATGCTGTTCGGGCTCACCCCCTGGTACGCGCAGGAGAACTGGGGCATCTTCGCGTGGACCGGTCTCGCCGCCGCCGTGGGCGACGCCGTCCGCAGCCGCCGCGCCTACATCGCCGCGATCAAGGAGCGGGCCGAGCGCGCCGAGCGCACCCGCGAGGAGGAGGCCCGGCGCCGGGTCGCCGAGGAGCGGCTGCGGATCGCCCGCGAGCTGCACGATGTCGTCGCGCACCACATCGCGCTGGTCAACGTCCAGGCCGGGGTCGCCTCGCACGTCATGGACAACCGCCCGGACCAGGCCAAGGAGGCGCTCGCGCACGTACGCCAGGCCAGCCGCTCGGCGCTGGACGAACTGCGCGCCACCGTGGGCCTGCTGCGGCAGTACGGCGACCCCGCCGCCCCCACCGAGCCCGCGCCGGGCCTCGGCGTCCTCGACCAGCTGGTGGACGGCTTCGTACGGGCCGGGATGCGGGTCGAGGTCGAGGCGCACCCGCGGGACGGCCTGGGCACGCTCGCCGGTTCGGTGGACCTCACCGCGTACCGGGTCGTCCAGGAGGCGCTGACCAATGTGCACAAGCACGCCGGGCCCGCGGTCCAGGCCGAGGTCCGCATCGTCCGCACGGACGGCGAGCTGGAGATCACGGTGTCGGACGACGGCGTCGGCATCCCGTCCGACGACGAGGGCGGCGGGCACGGGCTGCTGGGGATGCGCGAGCGGGTCGCCGCGCTGCGGGGCACCTGCGAGGCGGGCCCCCGCCCCGAGGGCGGCTTCCGGGTACGGGCGACACTTCCCCTGCAGACCCGCAGGGGAGGGGATTCATGACGATCAAGGTGTTGCTCGCCGACGACCAGACGCTGCTGCGCAGCGCGTTCCGGGTGCTGGTCGACTCGGAGCCCGACATGGAGGTGGTGGGGGAGGCGTCGGACGGCGCGGAGGCGGTCGAGATCGTCCGGGCCAAGGGCGCCGACGTGGTGCTGATGGACATCCGCATGCCCGGTACGGACGGACTCGCCGCCACCCGCATGATCAGCGAGGATCCACAGCTCGCGGACGTCCGGGTGGTCATGCTGACCACCTTCGAGGTCGACGAGTACGTGGTGGACTCGCTGCGGGCCGGGGCGAGCGGCTTCCTCGGCAAGGGCGCGGAACCCGGCGAACTCCTCTCCGCCATCCGCATCGCGGCCGCGGGCGAGGCGCTGCTCTCCCCGGTCGCCACCAAGGGCCTGATCGCCCGCTTCCTGGCCCAGGGCGCGCCGGGCCCCGGCGACGCCGCGTACGACGCCTCCCGGCTGGACGCCCTCACGGGCCGTGAGCGCGAGGTCCTGGTCCAGGTCGCGGGCGGCCACCCCAACGACGAGATCGCCGCCCGTCTGCAGGTCAGCCCGCTGACCGTGAAGACGCACGTCAACCGGGCGATGGCGAAGCTGGGCGCCCGGGACCGGGCCCAGCTGGTGGTCATCGCGTACGAAACGGGCCTGGTCCGCCCCGGTTCGTAACGCATCGGGCGGGGCGCCCGCTCGCCGGGCGGGCGCCCCACCGCGCGCCGTCATCCGGCCGGGGCCTCCTCCAGCCGCCTGCACAGCTCCGCGGCCAGCGCCTCCGCGTTGCGGCAGGTCCACAGGATCGTCGGGGGCAGCTTCAGGTCGAACGCCGTCTCCAGCCGGTTGCGCAGCTCGATGCTCATCAGGGAGTCCAGACCGAGCGACCGGAACGGAACGTCCGGCTCGATCCCCGTCTCCTCCAGGCTCAGCACCCGCACGGCCAGCTCGCAGACCTTCTCCGCCGCCGCCTGCTGGCGGTCCTCGGGGCCGAGCGAGCGCACCCGGGCGGCGAATCCGCCTCCGGCGCCACCGCCACCGCCGCTCGCGGAGACCTCGCGCAGCTCCTGCCAGGTCCGCTGCGCCAGCGTCTCCGGGTTGGCCTCGAACCATCGCGGCAGATCGAGAGGCGCGTATCCGACCACGTCCTCCTCGCCGCTCTCCAGCAGGGCACGCAGCGCGGACCACGCCTCGGCGGCCGGGAAGCCCGCCATGCCGCGATCGGCGAGCCGCGCCCCGCGCAGCTCGTCGGCGGCGGCGAGACCGATCCCGTCGAACGGCCCCCACTGCACCGACAGCGCGGGCAGCCCGCGCCGCCTGCGCGCGACGGCGAGCGCGTCGAGGAAGGCGTTTCCGGCGGCGTAGGCCGCCTGCCCGGCGTTGCCGACCAGCGCCGCCATCGAGGAGAACAGCAGGAAGAAGTCGAGCGGGTCCTCGCGGGTCGCCCGGTCGAGGTTGACCGCGCCGTCCACCTTCGGCGCCAGCACCCGTTCGACGCTCTCCGGCCGCAGCGTGCCGATCGTCGCGTCGTCCAGCACGGCCGCCGCGTGGACGACGCCCCGCAGCGGCGGCAGCTGCGCCCGCACCCCGGCCAGCGCGTCCGCGAGCGCGAGCGGGTCCGCGACGTCCGCCGTCACCACGTGCGTCCGGACGCCGCTGTCGCGCAGCGCCTCGATGCGGGCGGCGGCCTCCGGAGCCGGTGCGGACCGGCCGAGCAGCACGAGCGCGCCCGCCCCGCCCTCGGCCAGGAACTCGGCGAGCGACAGGCCGAGCGCCCCCAGCCCGCCCGTGATCAGATAGCTCGCGTCGTCGCGGAACGGCAGGGGCTGAGGGGCCACCGAGACCACCGACGCGGGGTCGACCAGGACGAACTTGCCGATGTGGTGACCGGCCGACATGGTCCGCAGGGCGTCCGCCGCCGCAGCGAAGGGGAGCCTCGTGGCCGGCAGCGGGCTGAGCCGGTCCGTCGTCACCCGGTCCCAGACGTCGCGCAGCAGGCGCGCCATCCGCTCGGGGCGGCTGCGCGCCACCCCCGCCAGGTCCACCGCGGCGAAGGTGATCCGCTTGCGGAACGCGCCGAGCCCCAGCGACCGGTCGGCCCAGATGTCCGTCTTGCCGACCTCGATGAACCGGCCGTCCTCCGCCAGCGCGTCGAGGCCCTGCCCGATCGCCGCACCGGTCAGCGAGTTGAGCACGACCTCCACGCCATGGCCGCCGGTGACCTTCCGTACCTCCCCGGCCCAGGACAGCTCACGGGAGTCGAAGACATGCCGCACGCCGAGTTCCGTACGCAGGTACTCCCGCCGCTCCTCGCTGCCCGCGGTGGCGATCACCCGCGCGCCCAGGGCCCGGGCCACGCCGATCGCGGCGAGCCCCAGGCCCCCGGTGCCTGAGTGGATCAGCACGGTCTCACCGGCCTCCAGCCGGGCCAGGTCGTGCAGGCCGTACCAGGCGGTGAGCAGGGCCACCGGCACGCCCGCCGCGGCCGCGTCGTCCATGCCGTCCGGAATCGGCCGGGCATGGTCGGCGCGCACCGTGACATGGGAGGCCAGCGAGCCGGGGGCCACCGCGACGACCCGGTCGCCGGGCGCGAACCCGGCCACCCCGGCCCCGACCGCCGCCACCCGGCCCGCGCACTCGTTGCCGAACACGTCCGCGCCGGACGGATCGGGGTAGGTGCCCATCGCCTTCACCACGTCGATGCGGTTCAGCCCGGCCGCCGTCACCTCGATCTCGATGTGGCCGGGCGGCGGGGCGATACGCCGCAGCGGGCGATAGCCGAGCGCGTCGAAGAACCCCGGCCTGCCGGTGGTCAGCCGGAACGGCTGCGGCTGACCGCGCCACGGCACCTCCGGCAGGCTCGCCTCCCGGGCGGCTCCCCGGGTGAGGCGGGCCGCATGGCGGGCATCGGCGCGCAGCACCACCTGGTCCTCGCCGTCCCGCGCCAGCGCCTCGGCCGCGACCGCCGCCCACGGTTCGGCGTCCGGTCCGACGTCCAGCACGAGCGGATCCAGCTCCGGGTGCTCCCGCCGCAGCACCCGGCAGAAGCCCCAGAACAGCGCGGCACCCGGGTCCACGTCCTCCCCGTCGGCCACCGCCTGGGCGCCCGCGGTCACCACGACCAGCCGCGACACGGTGCCCTCGGCCACGGCGGCGCGGACCAGCCCGGTCAGTTCGAGCAGCCCCGCCCGCTGGGCCGCCAGATCCCCGCGCGGCGCGAGATACACCAGTCCGGCGCTCTTCCCGCCGGGCACCTCGGCCACCTCGGCTCCGGCCGCGCGCAGCGCCTCCGTCACCGCCGCCGCGTCTTCGGCGGGCGCGCTCTCCCCGCGTACGCGCCAAGTGCCGCCGCGGGGCGCGGCGGTGGCGGCCCGCGGCACCGGACGGAACTCCATCCGGTGCAGCCGCTCCTCGCCGCCGTCCGTCCCCCCGGCGCGCTCCAGCGCCTGCACCGTCAGACCTTCCATGGTCATGAGCGGGGTGCGCCGGGCGTCGTAGAGATGCACATCCACGTGGGTGTCGTCGCGCCGGACCAGATACGACCACACCGACGTCACGGCGTGCTCAGGACGCGCGTGCACCAGGACCCGGCGCACCCCCGTCGGCACGACCGCCCGGCCGTCGCCCGCCACCCCGTCGAGGGCCAGCAGGATCTGCAGCGCCCCGTCCCACACGGTGGGGTGGAGCATCCCCGGGCGGGCCACGGCGTGCCCCCGCCCGGTCGCCCGCACCTCGCCCAGCGCGGCCCGCGCCGGGCCGGACACCCGCAGGGAGGCGAGGGTACGGAACGACGGCCCGTAGCCGAGACCGCGCCCGGCGCAGTCCTCGTAGAACGCCGCGATGTCGCGCTCCGGCTCCGCCAGCAGCCGGGCCGGGAACTCCTCGCTCACCGGATGGACCTCCCCGAGCCGCACATGGGCCGAGGCGTGGGTGAGCCAGGACGTGGTCCCCTCCTGCAGCGAGCGCAGGGTGACGGTGCCGCCCTCGGCCAGGTCGTCGCGCCAGTCCGCGCCGACGAGGGCGGGCCGCTCGCCGTCCAGGGTCAGATCGGTCCGGAACCGTACGTCGGTCAGGGACGTGGGCAGCCCGCCGGTACGGGAGGCCACCGCGCCGAGCATGAGCGTCAGCATGGCCGCGCCGGGCACCGCCACCGCCTCGTGGACCGTGTGGTCGGTCAGCCACGGGTGGTCGAGCGTGCCGAGTTCCGCGGTGCCGTGCCAGGTGTCGTGCCCGCCGGGGGACGGCAGCAGGGCGATGTCGAAACCGGCGCCCGTGCGGGCCGGGCGCCGCTTCTCCCCGTCCACCCAGAACCGGCCGCGCTGCCAGGGATAGCCGGGCAGCGCGACCGCGGGGGCGCCGCGCGCCGTACGCCTCCCGAAGGGCGCGAGGCCCGCCACGTAGGCGGCGGCGAGGGCGAGCCGGAAGTCGCGCGGGCCACCGGCGTCCCGCCGCAGCGTGGACACCACGCGCGCGGGTTCCTCGTACTCCGCGGTCAGCTCCTCGACCGCGGGCGCCAGGAGGGGATGCGGGCTGATCTCCACGACATGGCTGACACCCTCCTCCAACAGGGCGCCCATCGCGTCGGCGAAGAGCACCGGCTGCCGCAGGTTGCGCACCCAGTAGGCGGCGTCCAGCTCGGCCGCCTCGGCGGTGCGCGCGAGGACCGTCGACCGCAGCGGGACCCGCCCCGGACGGGGCCGGACCGGCGCGAGCGCGGCGAGGAGTTCCTCGGCCAGCGGGTCCATCTGCGGGCTGTGGGACGCGTAGTCGACGTTCACCATGCGGCAGTGGACATCGTCGGCTTCCAGGGACTTCTTCAGCGCGGCCAGCGCGTCGAGCGCCCCGGAGAGCACACAGGACCGGGGCCCGTTGACGACCGCGAGGGAGACCACGTCCTCCGACCCCGCCAGCGCCCGCCGGGCCGCGTCCGCGCCCAGCTCCACCGCCAGCATGCCGCCCTCGCCCGCCGTACGGGCCACCAGCGCGCTGCGCCGGGCCACGATCAGGGCGGCGTCCTCGACGCTCAGCAGCCCCGCGACGGTGGCGGCCGAGACCTCGCCCTGGCTGTGCCCGACCACCACGTCCGGCTCGACCCCGGCGGCGCGCCACGACGCGGCGAGCCCGACCGAGACCGCCCACAGCACCGGCTGCACCATGTCGAGCCGGTCGAGCCAGCCGTCGCCCGCCCGGCCCGCGATCACCTCGACCGGGTCGTGGTCCCACGCCACATGCGGCCGCAGCGCCTCCGCGCAGCGCCGGGCCGCCGCGGCGAACACCGGGTCGGCCGCGTACAACTCCGTGGCCATGCCCGCCCATTGCGAGCCCTGCCCCGGGAAGACGAACGCGGTGCGCTGGTGCGCGCGCGCCCGGCCGGTGACCACCCCGGGGATGTCGGCACCGGGGTCGGCGGCGTACGCGGCCAGCTGCCGGGCGGCCTCGGCGCCGTCGTCCGCCACGAACCCCGCCCGGACGCCGAAGTGGTCACGGTGGTGGGCGAGGGCGTCGGCGAGGTCCGCCGTACCGGCCTCCGCCGCGAGCGGGGCCAGCTCCGCGGCCCGGTCGCGGAGCGCGCGCGGCTGATGGGCGGAGACCGGCACCAGCACGGGCCCGGTGCGGTCGGCGGCCTTCGGGCCCGCGGCCTTCGGGATGGCGGGCCGCTGGGGCGCGGGGGCGACGATGACGTGCGCGTTGGTGCCGCCCCAGCCGAAGGAGTTCAGCCCCGCGTAGAGCGGCCCGCCGCGCGGCAGCGGCAGCGGATCCGTCGCGACGCGCAGGCCGAGCCCGGCGAAGTCGATCTCCGGGTTCGGCTCCTCGCAGTGCAGGCTCGGCGGGACCGTGCGGTGCCGCAGCGCCAGCAGGACCTTCACCAGCCCGGCGAGGCCCGAAGCCCCCTCCAGATGGCCGATGTTGCTCTTCACCGAGCCGATGGGCAGCGGGGAGCCATGACGCCCGGCACCGAGGACGCGGCCGATCGCCGTCGCCTCGATCGGGTCACCGCGCCGGGTGCCGGTGCCGTGTGCCTCCACGTACGCGACCTGGTCGACGGGGACGCCGGACTCCGCGTACGCCGTGCGCAGCAGCGCCTCGTGCGCCGCCGGGTTCGGTGTGACCAGGCTCTTGCCCCCGCCGTCGTTGTTCACGGTGGTGTGCACGAGCACGCCGTGGATCCGGTCGCCGTCGGCCAGCGCCCGGTCCAGCCGCTTGAGGTAGACGGCGACCACGCCCTCACCGCGGACGAACCCGTCGGCCGCGGCCCCGAACGAGTGGCAGCGGCCCGTGGGGGACAGACCGCCGAAGTGGGTCAGCCCGATCGAGGTGTCGGGGTGCACCAGGAGATTGACCCCGCCGACCATGGCCGCCTCGATCTCGCCCAGGCGCAGCGCCTGCGCGGCGAGGTGCAGCGCCACCAGTGAGGACGAGCATCCGGTCTCCACGACCAGGCTGGGCCCCGAGAGCCGGAGGAAGTACGAGACGCGGGCGGCGATGGCGTCCAGGACGTTGCCGACCAGGCTGTGCTGGGTGGTGGCCGCGCCCCGTTCCTTGCGCAGTTGCTCGTAGTCGTGCCAGATCGCGCCGACGTACACCCCCGTACGGGATCCGCGCAGGTCCGCCGCGGGCCGTCCGGCGTCCTCCAGGGCCTGCCAGGCGACCTCCAGCAGCAGCCGCTGCTGCGGGTCGAGGTCCGGGGCCTCGCGCGGCGAGATCCCGAAGAACGTGGGGTCGAACAGGCCGATGTCGGGGAGGAAGCCGCCGACGTCCTGGATGTGCCGCTCCGGGTCCAGCGGGGCCGTGGTGTCCCACCGGTCCGGCGGTACGGGGCCGATCGCGTCGCCCCGCTCGGTCAGCAGCCGCCACAGGCCGTCGATGTCCGCCGCGCCCGGGAAGCGTCCGGCCATGCCGACGACGGCGATGGACGACGCGGGGTCGTGGGAAGCGGCGTCGTGGGAAGCGGGGTCGGGGGAGTCGGCGGGGGAGTGGTCAGTCACGGAGTGCCTTTCCCGCGGTCTTCGCGATGCTCGGGCCCGGGACCGCGCGCAGGACGTCGCCGAGTCGCTCGACGACCCGGGTGCGCTGCTCGGCGGTCAGGAGACCGGCGGCCGAGATCAGTTCGATGCTGAGCCGCTCGTCGTACAGGCTCACCAGGAACAGGGGCATGCCGGGGACGGTCGTGGAGGTGTAGCCGCGGAAGTCGGTGATGGCCAGCCCCTCGGGGGTGGCCAGGTCGGGGATGCGGCCGATGTTGGAGACGGCGTAGTCCACCACCTCCACCGCCGAGCCCGAGAACCGCTGCGAGTCGAGCAGCACGCGCTCGGGGACGATGGCCGCGATGGCCGCGTCCAGTCCCTCGGTGGCGTCGTGGGCGACCGTCAGCGGGTCGGCGGACTCGGGGACGGTGACGGCGAATTCGATGCCCGCCACGAAGTTGGTCGCCTCGAACGGGCCGACCCGCGGCGAGAGCCAGGCCCGCAGGTCGACCGGGGACCCGCACACCAGCCGCGTCGGACCGCTCTCCTCGCGCAGTTCATCACGGCACGCGACGAGCACCGCACCGCACAGGAAGCCGTGCAGCGACAGGCCGAGGCCCGTGACGGACTCGATCAGCCGCCGGGTGGTGTCCCGGTCCAAGCGCTCCCTGGCGACCTCGGAGGCGGGCAGTTCGAAGGCGCCCGCTGCCGCAGACAGGGCGCGGGAGACGGCCGCGGCGTCCTCGTCCCAGCCCGGCCCGTACCCGTCGGCCCGCCCCGCCCCACGCGCGATCAGCAGCCGCTCGGCGGAGGTGGGAAGCGTCGAGGTGGGAAGCGTCGAGGCGGGAAGCGTCGAGGCGGGCAGCGCGGTGGCCGCCCGGGGGACCGGAGCGGCGGTGACCGTGGCGGTGTAGATCTCCCACAGCCGCGCGAACAGCGCGATGCCGACACCGGCGTCGGCGATCGCGTGATGCAGCGTCAGGATCACGTGGTGCCGGGAGCCCTCGCCCTCGATCAGGGTGAGCCGGGCCAGCGACCGGGACGAGTCCAGCCGCCTGACCATCTCCTCCCGGTACGCCGCCTCGCCGCCCCCGCGGACGGTGAACTCCGCCCGCGGCCGGTCGGCGACCTCGAAGCGGAACCCCTCCTCGTCCCGGACCAGGCGGCCGCGCAGCAGCGGGGCCGCGTCCGACAGGACCGCGAACGCCCGGCCCAGCGCCTCGCCGTCGACCGTTCCCTCGCAGAGCGCCGAGTAGTTGCCCGCCCAGTCGATCGACGCGTGGAACGCCTCGCTGGGGTCCAGTCGCCTTTCGCCGGTCATGCGCCGCTCCCGAGGGCCGTACCGCCGGTACGGACCGATATCGCGCCGCACGGGCAGTTGCGCTCGCACTCCAGCGCCAGCTCCCGCAGGTCCTCGGGAACCTCGGGGCGCAGCACGATGACCGTGCCGTCGTCGTCGGTCTGGTCGAACAGCTCGCCCGCGACGAGCGCGCACATGCCCGATCCGCAGCAGCGCCCGGTGTCCGCCTCGATGAACATCGGCCTCCCTACCATGTGACCGGCAGCGACTGGATGCCGTAGACGATCTCCGTGGTGCGCGTCTCGACCTGGTCCGCGGGGACCGCGAGGGCGAGCCCCGGCAGGCGGTCGAGCAGCGCCCGGTAGCCGATCCGCATCTCGGCCCGGGCCAGTTGCTGGGCGACGCACTGGTGGACACCGAAGCCGAAGGACAGGTTCCCGGCCGCCGGGCGCCGGATGTCGAACACATCGGGGTCGGCGAAGCGCTTGGGGTCCCGGTTCGCCGCGGGCAGCGAGATCGTCACCGTCTGCCCGGCTTTCACGGTCACCCCGCCCAGCTCCACGTCCTCCAGAGCGCCCCGGGAGATGCCGAACTGGATGACCGTGAGGTACCGCAGCAGCTCCTCGACCGCCCCGTGCAGCAGGGCCGGGTCCGCCCGCAGCGCGGCCAGCTCCGCGGGGTGGGTCAGCAGGGTGAAGGTGCCGAGCGACAGCATGTTGGCCGTCGTCTCGTGGCCCGCCGTGAACAGCTGGAAGGCGATGCTGGTCAGCTCGACATCGGACAGTCCGCTGGTCGAGACCAGCCCTCCCAGCAGGTTGTCCTGGGGAGTCCGGCGCTGCCGCTCGACCGCTTCGCCGAGGAATTCGAAGATGGTCCGGTAGCACTCCTTGACCTCGTCCGCCGTGGAGTCTGTCCGCAGCATGTGCTCGGACACCGGCCGGATCCGCTCCCACTCCGGGTAGGGGATGCCGAGGAGGTCGCAGATCACCAGCGAGGGCAGCGGGGCCGCGAACTCCGGTACCAGGTCGGCGCTCTTCGAGGGCTTGTCCAGGTCGTCGATCAGACGGTGCGCGGTGGTCTCGATCTTCTTTTCGAGCTGCCGCATCCGCCGCACGCTCAGCTCGCCGGTCAGCAGCTTCCGGTAGCGGGTGTGCTCCGGAGGGTCCATGCCGACGAACATCCCCGGCACGTCCTCCTCGGGCGGGGAACCGTCCCCCAGCACCTCGTGGACCGCCGAGTGCCGCAGTTCCGGCCGGGAGCTGAAGCGCGGGTCCTGGAGGACCTCCCGGGCGAGCCGGTAGCTCGTCACGATCCAGCCGATGTGGCCGTCGGCGTACGTCAGGGGAGCCACCGGGGAATGGGTCCGCAGCTCGGCCAGCTCGGGCGGCGGGTCGAACACTCCGTCACGCTTGACGGGAATCCGCATGGGGCACTGATCGGCACTCATCGACTGTCCTTCTGGATGATCCGGTCTGAACTAACTCGTTGCTTCGACCCGGGCTTTGAGCGCGGAGTTCTGGTCGCGCATACCGTCCGCGTTCCGTGTCAGGAAGCGGCCGAGCGCGGGGACGGCGACTCCGGAGAAGGTGTCGGCGTGGACGACGCGGGTGCCGTCGCCCTCCGGCGTCAGCACGAACTCGTGCACCCCGGTGAGGACTCCGGGCAGCAGCGGCCGGGCGCGCCAGCGCAGCACCCGGCCGGGTTCGGCCGCGAGCACCACCGGCCTGATCGTCCACTCCCGGCCGCCCGGTCCCGCCACGGTGACCGCCAGCCGCGCGTGCTCGGCCGGGGTACCGCTGATCCGCCGCAGCGTCGGGCTCCACTCCGGATAGTCCGCGAAGTCCGTCAGGACCGCCCAGACCCGCGCGGGTTCCGCGGCGATGTGCACGCTGGTCTCCACGCGCCGCACGGCCCGTCACCGTCCGGTACGGGGGAGCACGGTCATGGGCAGCGAGCTGGGGTTCATGGTGGCCCAGGGCATCTCGCGCGCCCGGAACCCCACAGGCAGCTCCAGCCGCCAGCGCCGGGTGACCTCGACGACGACGGCCGCCATCATGGTCCAGGCGAAGTGCTCGCCGAAGCAGTGCCGGGGGCCGCCGCCGAAGGGGACGAACGCGCCGCGCGGCAGACTCGTCGCCGGGCGGGACAGCCACCGGTCGGGGTCGAACCGCTCCGGGGCCGGGTACAGCCGCGGATCGCGGAAGACCCCGTACGGGCTGTAGAACAGCTCGGTCCCGGCCGGAACCTTACGGCCGCCGAGGTCCATCGGCCGGGTGGTGCGGCGCGAGATGACCAGGATGGGCTGCCGCAGCCGCAGCGACTCCTGGAGCACCCGCTTGACGTACTCCAGCTTGCCGACGTCGCCGATCTCGAAGTCGCGGTCGCCGACCACGTCCCGGACCTCTTCGGCGACCTGGCGCTCGACCTCCGGATGCCGGGCCATCTCGTAGAACGTCCAGGCCAGCGCCGTGGCGGCGGTCTCGGCACCGGCCATGGTCACCGCGACGATCTGGTCGCACACCTCGCGTTCGGTCAGCGGCTCGCCGCTCTTCTCGTCACGCGTCGCCAGCAGCACCGACATCAGGTCGCCGTTGTCGATGCCCCGGTCGCGGTAGGACCGCATGATCCGGTCGATGGCCTCGCGCAGCTCGGCGAACGCCCTGTCGAACCGCCGGTTCACCGGCAGCGGCAGCCGGTTGACCGCGTCGGGCACGACGGTCCGCCACATGATGCCCTTGAGCACGGCGGGCAGCAGCCGGACCAGTTCGGAGACGGCGCGCGCGTCCACCCCCGCCCCGAACATGGTGCTGGCCAGGATGCGCAGGGTGATCGCGTGCATCTCCTTGTCGGCCGCGATCCGCTGTCCGGCGTGCCAGGACGTGGCCTTCTCGGCGGCCACGTCCCGCATCACCTCGGCGTAGCGGCTGACCTGGGTGCGATGCACCGACGGCTTGACCATGGCGTGCTGCCGCCGGTGCTCGTCGCCGTTGGCCAGGACGACGCCGTTCCCGGCCAGCGGGCGCACCTTGTCGTAGAAGCGGCCCTTGTCGAGCACGCCGTCGTGGTCCGTCAGCAGGGCGTTGATCAGCGCCGGCTCGGTGAGGAAGTACGTCGGGACGGTGCCGAAGTCGACGCGCACGATGTCGGCCTGACCCTGCAGCGACCGCAGGAACCGGAAGGGGCTGCGCGCCAGCGCCGGGGTGTGTCCGGCGAGCGGCACCCGGCCGCGCGCCACGCGGTAGGTCGCGATGTCCGTCATGCGGACCGCCCGAGGCTGTGGAACGGGCGGTCGCTGAACACCGTCCGGTCCGCGTGCAGGGTCACCACACCGGACCGGAAGCCGTTCCAGGCGTGGCCGATGCCGTTGTAACGGGAGGTCAGATACGACCACTGGAGGTTGCCCGCCATCATGTGCCAGACCGCGTCGAGGTAGGCGGCCACGGCGGGATCGCCGCCGAGTGGGCTCTCCTCGATCGCCTTCCGCGCCGCCATGAAGTCGTTCCGCCGGTCCTCGATGACGCGGAACAGCCGGTCCACGGCGGACTGGAGGTCCATGTTCTCGCTCAGCCGCAGCACCGCGATGGCGTTGACGTAGTCGTCCATCGCGGCCTCGGCGCGGAAGGAGAACATGTCGTTGGTGAGCATGATGTGCTCAAGCGCGATGTCGATGAGCTTCCGCAGCTCGGCGTGGGCTTCCAGCTGATCGGTGAGGTCGATGCCCAGGCCGTATTCGCCGAGCACGAAGTACATCCCCATGCCGACGCTGTCCCGGCGGACGTTGAGATAGGTCTCCAGGTCGAAGACCTCGTCGTCGCGCCGGGAGGTGATCTCGGCGACGCAGCCGGAGAGGAACCGCCGGACCTCACCGAGGAAACGTTCCCACTGGCGGTCGGGGATCTGGGCGCGCATCTCGCGCCAGACGCCCTGCAGCACGCGGCCCCACTCGAAGTCGCCGCCGACCGCCCGGTCGTCGAGGATGTTCACCACCCGGGCGAACATCTCCTTCGCGGCGTTGACGTCCCTGCCGATCTTCTCGCGGTCGACCATCGCGTTGTCGAAGACGGACAGGTACTCCGTGTAGTGGCACAGATGCTGCAGGCGCTGCCGCTCCGCCGTCGGCAGGACGTAACAGGTCCACAGCGCCGCGCCCTCCTCCAGGAGCTGGTCCAGCTCCCGGTCGCCGTCCAGCGCGAACCGCATGTTCTCGCGCACCCAGCCGTTCGAACTCCGGTGGATGGCGGCCGTCTCCGGGTGGGCGAGCGCGGGCAGCAGATACGGGAACTCGGGGAGGTAGAACTCCTCACCGGGAACGTAGGGGCTTCGGGTCCGTGGCATGGCGACGCTCCTCTGACGGGCGGAACGAGAAAGGTGATGAGCGACGGCGGCGTGGTGGCCCGCGGTCACGTCCGGCGGTCCACGGCGGCATGGGCCAGCCCGCGCAGCGCCTCCGCGGCGGAGGGGTGGATGGCGGCGCTCTCCAGGGCGCGCAGCGCGCCCGCGTACCGGTCGCTGATCATGTCTTCGACCATCGCCCGCGCGCCGACGCGCTCCACGGCGTCCCTGACCTCGGCGGCCCCCTCGTCGTCGACCCACGGCGCCCCGTAGAGCCGGTCGATCAGCTTGGCCTCCCGCGGCCCGGCCAGGTCCCGCGCGATCGTGATGAGCACGGTCAGCTTGCCCTGGCGAATGTCGTCGACATTCGACTTCCCGGTGGTCAGCGGCTCCCCGAAGACCCCGAACAGGTCGTCGCGCAGCTGGTACGCCTCGCCGAGCAGCAGCCCGTACGTCCCGTACGAGGCGAGGACGTCGTCCGGCGCGCCCGCCAGGACGCCACCGAGCCGCAGGGGGTCGCGCACGGAGTAACCGGCCGTCTTGTAGCGCACGACCTCCAGGGCCTCGGCCACTGAACCCGTCCGCGCCTCGCCGAAGAGGTCCAGATACTCCCCGTGGATGGCGTCGGCGCGGAGCCCGGAGAACAGGGACATGGCGCTCGGCGAGCGGCTGGCGCGCCAGCCGTCGTGGAACAGCTCGTCGGACCAGACGATGCCCGCGTTCCCGGCCAGGAGCGCCGCGCTCAGGCCGAAGTGGCCGCTCTCGCCGTTCCAGCACGACTCCTCGTGCAGCCGGGCGTATCTGCGGTGCATCGTCGGCGACCCGCGCCGCAGATCGCTGCGGTCGACGATGTCGTCATGGATCAGCGCGGCCACGTGGAACAGCTCCACCGCGGCCGCCACCGACAGGATGTCCTCCTCGGCACGGTCCTCGCCCAGGGCACCCCGCCATCCCCAGTAGCAGAACAGCGGGCGCATGCGCTTGCCCGCGCCCAGCGCGAAGTCGCGCAGGTGCTGGAGCACGCCGCGGGTCTCGGCGTTGGTGATCTGGCCGACCTTGGCGTCGAGGAACGAGCGGAGCTTGTCCTCGATCTGGGTGCGGACGGCGGCGTGCTCTTCGAGCGTCAGGGCCGGACCGCTCATATCTTGCGCCGGACGACGGTCATCGGGAGCGGCCCGGGCACGAGGGCGCCCATCGCGATCGGCTCCACCGGCTTGTCGCTGGTGGGCCGCACATGCCACGTGGCGGCGAGCGTGGCGATCACGGCCTGGATCTCGTTCCACGCGAACGATTCCCCGATGCAGTTGCGGACGCCCGCGCCGAAGGGCATGAACGCGCTGCGCGGGATCTCCCTGCGCTGCTCCGGCAGCCAGCGGTCCGGGTCGAACGTGCCGGGCTTCGGGTAGATCGTGCGGTCGTGGTGGACCGCGTAGATCGAGTACAGCACCTCGGTCCCCTTGGGGATCCGGTGCCTGCCCAGCTGGGTGTCCACCCTGGTCCGCCTGCCCAGCGCCCAGACCGGCGGGTACATGCGCAGCGATTCGGTGACCACCCGGCGGGTGTACTCCAGCTTCGGCAGGTCCTCCGCCGTGACCGGGCGCCCCTCCAGTACGGCGTCCACTTCCGCCTGCAGCTTGCGCTGGACGTCGGGGTGCTCGCCCAGCAGGTACGCCGTCCAGGACATCGCGCTCGGCGTCGTCTCGGAACCCGCGGTCAGCATGGTCATGAACTCTTCGTGGATCTGCTGTTCCGTGACATTCGGATTTCCCGAGTCCCGGGCGGCGAAAAGCCGCGCCATCAGATCATTGGCCGTCCGGTCCTTCTCGGAATCGAGATCCGAGACGATGCGACGGCCCACCTTTGTGAGCCTGCCGATGGCGCTGTGGAACATCTTGCTGCCGCGCGTCGGAATCCGGTCAAGCAGGGCGGGCGGAACGGCGGCCCGGCGCTCCACACCCGAAATCACGACGGGCATGCACCGATACACTTCTTTGATGTCGTGCTCGGCCATGTCGGTGGAGAAGAGCGCCTTGATGACGATCCGGACCGCCAGCTCGTAGAACATGGGGTACATGTTCACCCGCTGGCCGTCCTCCCACGAGTCGAAGACGGCGCTGGCGCTGTCCCGCATGATTCCCAGATAGGTGGCGATCTGGGTGTGGTGGAAAGCGGGCTGCATCAGCAGTCGCTGACTCCGGTGCAATTCGTCCTCGGACAGCAGGATGCCGTTTCCGAGCATGGACCGCACGCGGTCGTACTGCATTCCCTTCTCATAGTCCTTGGACTTGCGCACCAGGATGTCGTACAGCATGTCGTGGTTGCTGACGAGATAGGCGTGCAGCGGGCCGAGCTGAATACGGGCGAGTGGCCCCTGTTCGCTCACCGAATTGAAGAACTTGAGCGGGTTTTTCCACATGGCAAAGGCATGCCCGATGAGCGGCAGCCGGCCAGGAGAGATCGGCACGTTCGGGGCAGCGGTAATGGCGGCCATGGACGACTCCCAGGAAGAAGCGGATCCGTGAAAGCTCTGAAATTCCGTGCGACCTGCGAAAGCCGTGAATCAGCCGGCGGGCCAGGTGACGGGAAGAGCCGACAGGCCGTGGAAGACGAATCCGCCCGGCAGATGCTGCGGCTCGAAGCCGGGGGCGAGGTCGATGCCCGGCAGGGCTTCGGCGAGCGTCTCCAGCGCGATACGGCTCTCCAGCCGCCCCAGGCTCGCGCCGAGGCAGAAGTGGATGCCGTGGCCGAACGCGAAGTGGCGCGGCGGGCCGCCGCGGTCGAGCCGGAAGGTCTCCGGATCCTCGACCACCTCGGGGTCGCGGCCCACGGCCGCGAACATCGTGTGCAGCTTCGCACCGGCCGGGATCGTCACGCCGCCGATCGTGGTCTCCTCGGCGGCCAGCCGGGGCGCGCCCTGCACCGAGGTGTCGAACCGGAGCCCCTCCTCCACCGCCGCGGGGATCAGCTCGCGGTCGGCGACGACCTTCTCCCACAGGCTCCGGTCCCGGAGTAGCTGGTAGACGGTGTTCGCGATGAGGTTGGTCGTCGTCTCGTGCCCGGCGGCCAGGATGACCTGGAGGGCGAGGACGGCGTCGTCGAGGGTGCAGACCGGGGCCTGCCGTCCGGCCGCCTCGACGAGCACGCTGAGCAGGTCGTCGGCCGGGTGCCGCTTCCGGTCGGCCAGCAGCCCCCGGAAGTACTCCTCGTAGGCGAGCACGCTCCTGGCGCAGCGCAGCTGCTCCTCCGGGGGCAGCGGCATGACCTGCATGAGGAGCCAGTCGTTGTTCCACGCCTTGACGGTGGCGTGGTCCTCCGCGGGTACGCCGATGATGTCGCAGATCACCCTCATCGGCAGCGGATAGGCGAAGCCGGAGAGAAGGTCGATGCTTCCGGCGTCCTGGAAATCCCGTACCAGCTTTTCGGCCAATTTCCGGATCGCGGGCTCGCGGCGGCGCAGAGCGCGCGGAGTGAACTCCTCATTGACCAGGGAGCGGAAGCGGCTGTGGGTCTCCGGGTCGGAATTGAACAGGGTGACCCGGTAGAAGAGCGACCCGGCGAGCAGTTCCTTGCATTCGGCGGTCAGCTCATACGCGCCATGGGTGTTGTTCCGGCTGGTGAACCGGAGCGGATCCCGCAGTACCTGAGCCATTTCCTCGCGTCCCGTAATGACCCACGGGCCCTGCTTCGTCACCGGGCAGACGGGGGCCTTTTCGCGGGCGACGCGATAGGCGTCGTGCGGGTTCGCGATGAACTGGGGACTCATGGGATCGAACAGCTCGGCAGGGTCGAGCTGGCTGTCCTCTAAAATGCGGTCGCTCACGTACACTTCCTTTGCAGAACCATTTGTCCGTGCAGGATGGAACCATGGCTGTTCCATGGATCGCGGCAGTGCCGCTGGAAATGCCAGTGGTGATCTGGAGAGCAGTGGCGCAGCAGATGCGCGCCGAAAAGTGACCGACCTTACCCGAAATGCTCAGACATACGGGCGAATGCGATAGCTGTGAAGACGCTATGCGTCGTATGAAGCGGCAGAAATGCCAGCACAGGAGCCCCCGTTCCCTTGATCAGTGGAGACGCTAGCAGTCCTGTACGACCAGGCGCAAGGCTTTTCGATTGCATCGAAGTGGATGCGGAAGGTTTATTTACCGGCTCTTAGAACAACACTGCCCCGCCCCTGGTTCGGGGCGGGGCAGTGCGGTTGCTCGGGGCCCGCGAGGGCGGGTCCGGGGGAGGGCCGGGAGGGCTACGGGAGCGCCAGCATGCGTTCCAGCGCGGCCTTCGCGTGGGCTTCCGTATCCGCGTCCACCTGGATGCGGTTCACGACCTTGCCCGCGACCAGCGACTCCAGGGTCCACACCAGGTGCGGCAGGTCGATCCGGTTCATGGTCGAGCAGAAGCAGACCGTCTTGTCGAGGAAGACGATCTCCTTGTCCTCCTCGGCGAATCGGTTCGCCAGCCGCCGGACGAGGTTCAGCTCGGTGCCGATGGCCCACTTGCTGCCGGCCGGGGCGGCTTCGAGGGTCTTGATGATGTACTCGGTCGAGCCGACGAGGTCGGCCGCCGCGACGACCTCGTGCTTGCACTCGGGGTGCACCAGCACGTTGACGCCCGGTATGCGCTCGCGGACGTCCCGTACGGACTCCAGCGAGAAGCGGCCGTGCACGGAGCAGTGGCCGCGCCACAGGATCATCTTGGCGGCGCGCAGCTGCTCGGCGGTCAGCCCGCCGCCGGGCTTGTGCGGGTTGTAGAGAACGCAGTCGTCCAGCGACATGCCCATGTCCCGCACCGCGGTGTTGCGGCCCAGGTGCTGGTCGGGCAGGAACAGCACCTTCTCGCCCTGCTGGAAGGCCCAGTCCAGGGCCCGGCGGGCGTTGGAGGAGGTGCAGATCGTGCCGCCGTGGCGGCCGGTGAAAGCCTTGATGTCGGCGGAGGAGTTCATATAGGAGACGGGCACCGTCGTCTCGGCGACGCCCGCCTCGGTCAGCACGTCCCAGCATTCGGCGACCTGCTCGGCGGTGGCCATGTCGGCCATCGAGCAGCCCGCCGCCAGGTCGGGGAGGACGACCTGCTGGGCGTCGCCGGTCAGGATGTCGGCGGACTCCGCCATGAAGTGCACACCGCAGAAGACGATGTACTCGGCGTCCGGCCGGGCGGCCGCGTCCCGGGCGAGCTTGAAGGAGTCACCGGTGACATCGGCGAATTCGATGACCTCGTCGCGCTGGTAGTGATGCCCGAGCACGAAGACCTTGTCGCCGAGCTTCTCCTTGGCCGCGCGGGCCCGGTCCACCAGATCCGGGTCCGAGGGCGCGGGGAGGTCGCCGGGACACTCGACACCGCGTTCGCTCCTCGGGTCGGCATCACGGCCGAGCAGGAGCAGCGCGAGCGGGGTCGGCTGGACGTCGAGGGGCTGGGCGGTGGTCACAACACGCACCCTTCTTTCTTCATTCGGAACCCTAATCGTCAACTTGACGCTATCTATCATAACCGCTTCACGTCATGTTGACGATGGGCATCGCGTCGATGTGACGCATTACGGTCCGCGGGCCCCGTGTGCGAGCATGAAGAGCCAGGAACATGCGCTGGGCCCGGAATGAATCCGGGGCGCCGTTGGTTGGTGCCGACGGCAAGCAGTCCGTACGACCCGGGAGAGAAGCAGATGACCGTTCAGGACGAGACCACCGCGAGCGAGGGCATCATCCTGTCCGACGCCGCCGCGTCGAAGGTCAAGAGCCTGCTGGAGCAGGAGGGCCGCGAGGACCTCGCGCTGCGCGTCGCCGTCCAGCCCGGTGGCTGCTCCGGCCTGCGTTACCAGCTCTTCTTCGACGAGCGTTCGCTCGACGGTGACGTCATCAAGGACTTCGACGGAGTCAAGGTCGTGACCGACCGGATGAGCGCCCCGTACCTGGGTGGTGCCTCGATCGACTTCGTCGACACCATCGAGAAGCAGGGCTTCACGATCGACAACCCGAACGCCTCGGGCTCCTGCGCCTGCGGCGACTCCTTCAGCTGAGGCCCTGGCGGCACAGCGGAGGCGGGGGGGGGATCACCCCCCCCCCCCCCCCCCCGTTTTTCCCCACCCTGCTACCTGGGTGGGATTTTTTTTCTTCTGGGTCCCTCCTTTCACCACATCCGCCACAACC
>NZ_JBVIVI010000001.1:0-433819 GCF_055595765.1 Streptomyces sp. NPDC040405 | reverse complement strand
AGAGAAAAGGGGCTAAACGAGATACACAAGGAGTTCGTTGTCTTTGTGCAGTAGGGGTAACTCGTTGGCAGAGGCCCCGGAGAGCAGGTGGGGGGGGGTGTTTCCCCCCCCCCCCCCCCCGCCTCCGGCGTTTTCGGCCCCTCCGGGCCGCTGGGGTTACTTCTTCTGAGCCGGGACCTTCTCGCCCGTGGACTCGTCCACGACCTTCCGGCCGTCCAGCGGCTTGTCGAGCGTGACCTTCTTCGTCATCTCCTTGGCCATGAGGATGCACGCCTGGCCCGGATGCTTCGGCTTGCTCTTGATCTCGACCGTGACCTGCTTCGACGTCTCATCGGCGGAGACCGTGTAGGTGTCGCACACGCCGCCCCAGAAGCGCAGCGTCAGGGTCTTGCCTTCCGCGCTGTACGAGGAGATGTCGTCGGCCTTGGCGCCGCGGCCCGGCGTGCCCGGCTCGCTCTGCTTCCGGCCCTGGCCCGGGGCGTCGCCGGCGTCGGTGTCGGTGGCCCCCTTCTTCTTGATGAACTCCGGCTTCACGGCCGGGTAGGGGAGGGTCGCCGCGACGCCGTTGGCCCCGGTCGGCTCCGTCTGGAAGATCCACGACGGCACCAGCGCCCGCCGCCCCTCCACGGAGTGCGAGGCCAGCCCGAAGGTCACCGACTTCACGGTCACCTTCCCGGACCCGTTCGGTCCGCTCTTGGGGGCCGTGGCGTTGAGCTTCTTCAGCGCCTGCGCCGCGCTGATCAGCGGATAGCTGTCGTCCTCCGTGGGCGTCGACAGCGCGCCGTTCCCGCCGGTCAGTTTGCCGTCCGCGGCCACCTGGAGGCTGGTCGTCCAGCCCTGGGTGGGCAGCTTGTCCAGCACCGGGTCCGCGTTCACCATGCGCACGGCGCCGTAGCGGCCGCTCGCGTCGAGCTTCGCCTCCGTCAGCCCGAGCGCCTTCAGTACCGGCTCGGCCGTGCGCTTGGCCTTCTCCTCGGACACGGCCTTGGCCGCGGTCTTGTCGTCACCGCTCTTGTCGCCGCCGCTCTTCTTGCCGCCGCCCTCGCCTTCGCGGTAGGTCGGGCAGCCCTTGTCGGCCTTCGGCCCCGCGCCCGGCGGGTGTACACAGGAGTCGCCGCCCGGCGTCCCGTAGCGGTGGTACGACCAGCTGCCCGGGCCCTTCTGGCTCACCCGCAGCACCGGGCCGCCGCCGTCCTTCGCGCCGCCGACCTTCCAGTAGCCGTGGTCGGCGCGGGGGCTGCCGGAGACGTCCAGCGCCTTCGCCAGCCGCGCCACATCGGCCTCGGTGACCTTGGCGTCGGTCCGGTAGACGGGTGCCTCGTCGGGCCCGTCCGGCAGCTTTCCGTCGACCACATAGCGGCCGCCGCCGTGCGGATCGGGCTCGCCGACCGCGATCCCGTCGTGCCCCGCCGGGGCGGCGTACGCGTCCAGTGCGAGGGGCTGCGGGGATCCGTCCCGGCCCGCCGGGCCCGGGCCCTGGGAGCCGCCGCCGTTCGCCGCGGTCGAGGCCCAGTAGGCGCCGCCGCCACCGGCGACCAGCACCGCGGCCGCCACCGATACGACGGCCAGCCGGGAACGCCGACGCGGCTGTGGATTGTCGTCGTCGGGGGTCTGCGGGGTGTCGGTCTCCTCGGTGCTCACCGTTTCACTCCTTCGGCTCCGCTCACGCTTCTCCGGTCCCATGCCCTCGCGAGGGGGTTGCCGGTGTGACGGGGTGAAGGGGCGGCTGGTTCCTTCCGTTCTTTCCGCCGCTTTTCGGCCGTCGTCCTCAGTCGCCGCTCTCGGCCGCTCCCGGTCCGCTCCGGGCGGCCGTCCTCAGTCGCCGTAGTCGGACATGCTGCCGACCAGATCGGCGGACGCGGCGGGGACCGTGATTCCGCGGATGCGCGACGGGGACACGGGCGCGGCGGGAGGCGATACGGTGACCACCGGGACCGCCCAGTGCGGCGCCATCCGCGCACCGTAGCCGCGCAGTTCGGCCAGGGCATCGGGCTCGATCGCCCCGGCGGCGGCCTGGGCGGGGGTGACGTGCTGCGGCATAGGGCCTCCCGGTACGAGGGGCCCGCACGGGCACGAACCCCGTCTTCTCTGCACCGTATGCCCTACTACCGGGTAGTTCCTCCCGTTCGTAAGCGGCCGGGGAAGCCGATAGCGTGAGGCGTCCGATTTCGCCGCCGCCCCGAAACAGGAGCAGCTCTCGTGCGTATCGCCGTCACCGGCTCCATTGCCACCGACCACCTGATGACCTTCCCCGGCCGCTTCGCCGACCAACTCGTCGCCGACCAGTTGCACACGGTCTCCCTCTCCTTCCTGGTCGACACCCTCGAAGTCCGCCGAGGCGGGGTCGCCCCGAACATCTGCTTCGGCATGGGGATGCTCGGGCTGAGCCCGATCCTGGTCGGCTCGGCCGGCGAGGACTTCGCCGAATACCGCGCCTGGCTGGACCGGCACGGTGTGGACACCCAGTCCGTCCGGATCTCCGGGACACAGCACACCGCGCGCTTCGTCTGCACCACGGACGAGGACCACAACCAGATCGCCTCCTTCTACACGGGCGCGATGAGCGAGGCCCGCCAGATCGAGCTGCAGCCGGTCGCCGAGCGGGCCGGTGGCCTCGACCTGGTGCTCATCGGCGCGGACGACCCGGAGGCGATGGTCCGCCACACCGAGGAGTGCCGCTCGCGCGGCATCCCGTTCGCCGCCGACCCCTCGCAGCAGCTCGCCCGCATGGACGGCGAGGACATCCGGGTGCTGGTGGGCGGCGCGAAGTACCTCTTCACCAACGAGTACGAGGCCGCGCTGATCGAGACCAAGACCGGCTGGACCTCGGAGCAGATCCTCGCCAAGGTCGAAACCCGCGTCACCACGCTGGGCGCCCAGGGTGTCCGGATCGAGCGCGAGGGCGAGGAGCCGATCGTCGTCGGCTGTGCCGAGGAGGAGCAGAAGGCCGACCCGACGGGCGTCGGCGACGCCTTCCGCGCGGGCTTCCTCTCCGGCCTGTCCTGGAACCTTCCGCTGGAGCGCGCCGCCCAGGTGGGCTGCATGCTCGCGACGCTCGTCATCGAGACGGTCGGCACCCAGGAGTACGAGCTGCGCCGCGGCCACTTCATGGAGCGCTTCGCCAAGGCTTACGGCGACGACGCGGCGGCCGAGATCAGCGACCACCTGGCCTGACGGCAGTACGTACGCGCGGGGCGGGGCCGGGGGGAACGTTTCCTCCGGCCCCGCCCTGTGTATGGGTGCCGCTATGCCCGTGCCGTTACGTCCGGCGGCGCACCCGGTACGCCGTGCCGCGCTCGGCGGGGCGCTCGCCCTCGTACGTCTGCCCCCGCATCTCGCACCACGCCGGAATGTCCAGCCGCGCCGCCTCGTCATCGGACAGCACGGTCACCACCCCGCCCACCGGCACCTCGCCGATGACCTTGGCCAGTTCGATCACCGGAATCGGGCACCGCTTGCCCAGCGAGTCGACGACCACGTCGGTATCGGCCTCGGCGGCGGGGGCGGCGGCCGGCGCCGGAGCGCCCAGCCGCTCGCGCACCCCGGCCACCACGCCCGGCAGCACCTGAAGGAACCGTTCCACGTCGGTCCCGGAGGTCCCGCGCGGCAGCGAGACCCGGATGTTGCCCTCGGACAGCACCCCCATGGCCCGCAGCACATGGCTGGGGACCAGCGTGCTCGACGTGCACGACGACCCGGACGACACCGAGAACTCCGCCCGGTCCAGCTCGTGCAGCAGCGCCTCCCCGTCGACATAGAGACAGGAGAAGGTGACCAGATGCGGCAGCCGCCGCTCCGGGTCGCCGACCACCTCCACGTCCGGCACCAGCTCCGGCACCCGGGCCCGGATACGGTCCACCAGCCCCCGCAGCCGCTCCGCCTCCTCGGCGGCCTCGGCCCGTACGGCGCGCAGCGAGGCGGCGGCCGCGACGATCGCCGGGAGGTTCTCGAACCCCGGGGCGCGGCCCGACTCCCGCTCGTCCACCGGGGCCGGACGGAACCGCGTGCCCTTGCGCACCGCGAGCAGCCCGACCCCCGACGGGCCGCCCCACTTGTGGGCGCTCGCGGTGAGCAGCGACCACCGGCCCTCCACCGGGCCCCAGCCCAGCGACTGCGCCGCGTCCACCAGCAGTGGCACGCCGTCCGCCGCGCAGCCCTCCGCCGCCGCGGCCACCGGCTGCACCGTGCCGACCTCGTGGTTGGCGGACTGCAGGCACGCCAGCGCGACGCCGTCGGGGGACTCGCGCAGAGCCGCCGCGTACGCGTCCGGCGCGACCCGGCCCGTACGGTCCACCGGGACCTCGGTGACCGAGCCGCCGGACGCCTCGTGCGCCGCCGCGGCCTGGAACACCGCGGAGTGCTCCACGGCGGAGACGATCAGCCGCGGCCCGGCCCGGCGGCGCCCGGCGAGCGCTCCGGCGATGCCGTCGTGCAGGGCGCGGGTCCCCGAAGGAGTGAAGGCCAGCTCGTCCGGGCGGCATCCGACGGCCTCGGCGGCCGTCTCCCGCGCGGCGTCCAGCAGCAGCCGGGCGCGCCGTCCCTCGCGATAGAGCCGGGCCGGGTCGGCCCACCCCTCGTCGAGGGCGGCGAGCAGCGCCTGCCGGGCCACGGGATGCAGCGGTGCGGACGAGGCCGCGTCGAAATAGGGCACGTAAAGAACGCTAGCCGCTGCGCCCGGCGCCCGGCGATGAAGAAATTCGAGCCGAAATTCACCGCGCGCGGGAGGGCCCGGGATGCGGACATGCCACGCACGGGCGTACGGCGTCCCGGCGCACGGCATCACACGAACGGGGCGGTGCCCGCACCACCTTTACCCCGGCCGCTCCCCGGCCACACCCCACGCCGCTCCCGGGTCCCGGAAATGCTGCCGGAGCAGGTCATTCCGTCGGGATTCCGCGGCGTTCCGGCGGCGATGCCACCCCTTCGGGGAGGGGTCCGGCGCGTTGGGCACCCTCCCCGCGCAGCGCCAAATGGCGTCCAGTAGGGTTTGGTCCGCATAAACATCCAAACCCCTGCCCGCACCGGGCCGGCGACCGACCAGATGACGGCCGCGGCCGACCGCGCGGGCGAGACTCTCGGGAAGGCGCTACGTGAGTCCCAACGGCTCCGACCGCTCGTCGCGGCGCCCGGTGCGGCGGAAGCTGCTGCAGGCGCTGTCCGCGGGCTTGGTCCTGGCGACCGCCACCGGTTGCACATCAAAGGACTTCCCCCGCCTCGGAATGCCCACCCCGGTCACGGAGGAGGCGCCGCGGATCCTCTCCCTGTGGCAGGGCTCGTGGGCTGCAGCGCTCGCTGTGGGCGTGCTGGTCTGGGGCCTGATCCTGTGGTCGGTGATCCTCCACCGCAGGTCCAGGACCAAGGTCGAGGTTCCGGTGCAGATCCGGTACAACATGCCTCTCGAGGCACTGTTCACCGTGGTCCCGATCATCATCGTCGCGGTGCTGTTCTACTTCACCGCGCGCGATGAGAACGCCCTCCTCAAAACCTCCAAGAAGCCCGACCACGTAGTCAACGTCGTTGGCTACCAGTGGAGCTGGGGCTTCAACTACATGGAGAACGTGGACGGGAACCCGGCCAGCCCCAAGGCACTGCCGAAGGAGGTGTCGACCATCCCCGACAAGATGCTCGACACGGTTCCCAAGGGTGCCGAGGGCGTCTACGACACCGGCACCCCCGGCGAGCGGAATCCGCAGAACGGCAACCCGGGTCCGACCCTGTGGCTGCCCAAGGGTGAATCGGTTGAGTTCATCCTGACCTCCCGCGATGTCATCCACTCCTTCTGGGTGGTTCCCTTCCTGATGAAGATGGACGTCGTCCCGGGCCATGCCAACCGGTTCGAGGTCACCCCGAACCGCGAGGGCACCTTCAAGGGCAAGTGTGCCGAGCTGTGCGGCGTCGACCACTCCCGGATGCTCTTCAACGTCAAGGTCGTTTCCCCGGAGCGCTACCAGCAGCACCTGAAGGACCTGGCGAAGAAGGGCCAGACGGGATACATCCCGGCGGGCATTGCGCAGACGGACCCCGCCAAGAACGCGGAGACCAAGACACAGTGAGCATCCTCAACGAACCCCAGGGTGCCGACGCAACCGCCTCGTACGAGGATGAGTTGCCGGTGCGCCGCAAGCAGCCCGGCAATGTCGTCGTCAAGTGGCTGACCACCACGGACCACAAGACGATCGGCACGCTCTACCTGGTCACGTCGTTCGCGTTCTTCTGCATCGGCGGAGTGATGGCGCTCTTCATGCGCGCCGAGCTGGCCCGCCCGGGCACGCAGATCATGTCGAACGAGCAGTTCAACCAGGCGTTCACCATGCATGGCACGATCATGCTGCTGATGTTCGCCACCCCGCTGTTCGCGGGCTTCACGAACTGGATCATGCCGCTCCAGATCGGCGCGCCCGATGTGGCGTTCCCGCGGCTGAACATGTTCGCGTACTGGCTGTACCTCTTCGGGTCGCTCATCGCGGTGGGCGGCTTCCTGACCCCGCAGGGCGCGGCCGACTTCGGCTGGTTCGCGTACTCGCCGCTGTCGGACGCGGTCCGCTCGCCGGGCATCGGCGCCGACATGTGGATCATGGGTCTGGCCTTCTCCGGCTTCGGCACGATCCTCGGTGCGGTCAACTTCATCACCACGATCATCTGCATGCGCGCTCCCGGCATGACGATGTTCCGCATGCCGATCTTCACCTGGAACGTGCTGCTGACCGCCGTGCTGGTCCTGCTGGCCTTCCCGGTCCTGGCCGCCGCGCTGTTCGCCCTGGAGGCGGACCGAAAATTCGGGGCGCATGTCTTCGACGCGGCCAACGGCGGTGCCTTGCTGTGGCAACACCTCTTCTGGTTCTTCGGACACCCAGAGGTGTACATCATCGCGCTGCCGTTCTTCGGGATCATCTCCGAGGTCATCCCGGTCTTCTCGCGCAAGCCGATGTTCGGTTACTTCACCCTGGTCGCCGCGACGATCTCCATCGCGGGTCTGTCCGTGACCGTGTGGGCGCACCACATGTACGTCACAGGCGGGGTGCTGCTGCCGTTCTTCTCCTTCATGACGTTCTTGATCGCGGTCCCGACCGGTATCAAGTTCTTCAACTGGATCGGCACGATGTGGAAGGGCTCGCTGAGCTTCGAGACCCCGATGCTCTGGGCGATCGGCTTCCTCATCACCTTCACCTTCGGTGGTCTCACCGGCGTCATCCTGGCGTCGCCGCCAATGGACTTCCACGTCTCCGACTCGTACTTCGTGGTGGCGCACTTCCACTACGTGGTCTTCGGCACCGTGGTCTTCGCGATGTTCTCCGGCTTCCACTTCTGGTGGCCGAAGATGACCGGCAAGATGCTGGACGAGAAGCTCGGCAAGATCACCTTCTGGACGCTGTTCATCGGCTTCCACGGCACCTTCCTGGTGCAGCACTGGCTGGGCGCCGAGGGCATGCCGCGCCGGTACGCCGACTACCTGGCGGCCGACGGCTTCACCGCGCTGAACACGATCTCCACGATCAGCTCGTTCCTGCTCGGCCTGTCGATCCTGCCGTTCCTCTACAACGTCTGGAAGACCGCCAAGTACGGCAAGAAGGTCGAGGTCGACGACCCGTGGGGCTACGGCCGCTCGCTGGAGTGGGCCACCTCCTGCCCGCCGCCCCGGCACAACTTCCTCACCCTGCCGCGGATCCGTTCCGAATCCCCGGCATTCGACCTGCACCACCCCGAGATCGCGGCGCTCGACCAGCTCGAGCACGGTGCGGCCGACGATGACAAGGCCCTCGCGGGTGGTAAGGAGGCCGACAAGTGAAGGTCCAAGGCCGGATGTTCATCTGGCTCGCCGTCTTCATCCTGGCGATGGCCGTCGTCTACGGCGTGTGGTCGAAGGAGCCCGCCGGTACCACGGCGCTGTTCCTCGCCTTCGGTCTGAGCATCATGATCGGCTTCTACCTGGCGTTCACCGCGCGCCGGGTGGATGTCGGGGCGCAGGACAACAAGGACGCGGATGTCGCGGACGACGCCGGTGAGCTGGGCTTCTTCTCCCCGCACAGCTGGCAGCCGCTCTCCCTGGCCGTCGGTGGCGCCCTGGCCTTCATGGGCGTGGTCTTCGGCTGGTGGCTGCTGTTCTTCTCGGCCCCGATCATCATGGTCGGCCTCTTCGGGTGGGTCTTCGAGTACTACCGCGGCGAGAACCAGAACCAGTAGCGGTTTCTGATCAAGGGGCCCGGCACCGGCAACGGTGCCGGGCCCCTTATCCGTGCGCCGTCACCCTGCTGCCCTGCTCGGCGCGCCGTCCGCCGCGGGCGTCCATAGCGTGATCGCATGAACCACACACCTCGATCTCCTCGAACCCGGGCGGTGCTCTCCAGTGCCCTGCTGGTGGCGTCGCTGATAGCGGGTCTCAGCGGATGCGGGGGCCCCTCCTCGGACCCGCTGTCCGCCAAGCCGTACGACGCCGCCGACCAGATCTCCTTCAGCGGTGAGAGCGGCGCACACAACGCCGATCCGGACCGGCCGCTCCAAGTGACCGCCAAGGGCGACGACGGCCGGATCACGGACGTCACCGCCACCGACGCGGCAGGCAGGTACGTACGGGGCGAACTGACGCCGGACGGCAACAGGTGGCGCTCCACCGTGCCGCTGGCGGCGGGCGCCCACTACACGCTGCGGGTGTCCACGGAGGACTCGGGCGGCGCCCCGGGCCGCCGTACGATCGACTTCACCACCAGCTCCGCGCGCAGGCTGCTGAAGGTCACCTTCGGGCCGAAGTCGGGGGAGTACGGGGTGGGCCAGCCGGTCACCGCCAAGCTGAGCCGCGCGGTCAAGGACCCCTCGGCCCGGGCCGTGATCGAGCGGGGCCTGAAGGTCGACTCACAGCCCGCGGTGGACGGCGTCTGGCACTGGGTGAACAGCAAGACGCTGCACTACCGCCCGGCCGAGTACTGGCCCGCGCACGCCACCGTCAAGGTGCGCTCCAACCTCAAGGGCATCAGGATCGGCGGCGGGCTCTACGGCGGCACGGCCAAGCCGCTGCGGATCACCACCGGCGACCGGATCGAGGCCCTGACCGACTCCGGGACCCACCAGATGACGGTCCGGCGGAACGGGCAGGTGATCCGGACCATCCCGATCACCACCGGTATGCCCGGGTTCGACACCCGTAACGGCACCAAGGTGATCCTGGCCAAGGAGTCGGCGGTGCGGATGACGGGCGCCAGCATCGGCCTCGGCGCCGGTTCCTACGATCTGATGGTCTACTGGGCGACCCGGGTCACCGAAAGTGGTGAATACGTCCACGCCGCGCCCTGGTCCACGGGCTCACAGGGGTACGCCAATGTCAGCCACGGCTGCACCGGCATGTCCACCTCGAACGCCCAGTGGTTCTTCAACACCGTGCATCTCGGCGACATCGTCAAGGTCGTCAACAGCAACGGAGACGACATGGCCGCGTTCGGCAACGGCTACGGCGACTGGAACATGGCGTGGACCGACTGGCGCCAGGGCAGCGCCCTCGCCGCCGGTCAGCGGGACGGCAGCACCCCGGCCGACTCGGCCCGGCTCCGCCCCATGGCATGACCGCGTGACACCGCGGGGAGTGCGGTCAGGCGCCCACCGCGAGCCGCTTGCGGAGCAGCCCGGACAGCGCGTCCACCAGGGCCACCGGGTCCACCGGATGCGTCACCGCGGCCTCCGCGCGGCTCCAGGTGGCCAGCCAGGCGTCCTGCGGGCGGCCGATGAGCAGCAGCACCGGCGGGCACTGGAAGATCTCGTCCTTGATCTGCCGGCAGACGCCCATCCCGCCCGCGGGGGCCGTCTCCCCGTCCAGGATGCACACGTCGATCCCGCCGTCCTCCAGCGCCGCCAGGACGGCGGGGAGGGTCGCGCACTCCACGAACTCCACCGGAGGCAGATCGGCGGCGGGGCGACGACCGGTCGCGAGCCGCACCTGTTCGCGGGTGTTCGCGTCGTCGCTGTAGACCAGCACCGTGGCGGTCGGCCGCATCGTTTCCTCCGCATCAGCCAAGGGGACTACCGGGCTCTTGTGGCGGATGTTACTCCCGTACAGCCTTCCGGAGGAGGGGGCGAACCGATCTCTCCCTCCTTCGAGGGACCGGCCGGAACAGCCGCGACGAGCAGCATCGATGCCCTTGACGCCGCCCTGGACACTCCGAACGGCACCCCCGGGAGTGAGCGCCGGATAAGCGACCGACATAATGTCGGTCGTGGCGACAGCAACAGCAACAGATACCGGGCACGCGCACCCGTCGGTCAACCGGCCGAACCTCACCAGCGTCGGAACCATCATCTGGTTGAGTTCCGAGCTGATGTTCTTCGCGGCCCTCTTCGCGATGTACTTCACCCTGCGATCGGTGACCGGAGCCGAGCACTGGAAGGAAATGGCGTCCTCGCTGAACTTCCCGTTCTCGGCGACGAACACCACGATCCTGGTGCTCTCCTCCCTCACCTGCCAGCTCGGTGTCTTCGCTGCCGAGCGTGGCGACGTGAGGAAGCTGCGCTCCTGGTTCGTGATCACCTTCATCATGGGCGCGATCTTCATCGGCGGTCAGATCTTCGAGTACACCGAACTGGTCAAGAAGGACGGGCTCTCGCTCTCCTCCGACCCGTACGGCTCGGTGTTCTACCTGACCACCGGTTTCCACGGACTGCATGTGACGGGCGGACTCATCGCCTTCCTGCTGGTCCTTGGGAGGACGTACGCGGCCAAGAGGTTCACCCACCAGCAGGCGACGGCGGCCATCGTCGTGTCCTATTACTGGCACTTCGTCGATGTCGTCTGGATCGGCCTCTTCGCCACGATCTACATGATCAAGTAAACCGGTCACCGCGACCGGAACCACGTCCTTAAAGCATCGACGCAGAAGATCCTGACACCGGGGTAATCCGTGAAAAAGCTCTCCGCACGACGGCGCCATCCGCTGGCTGCGCTCGTCGTCCTACTCTTCGCGCTGGCGGTCACTGGGGGGCTGTACGCCGCGTTTTCGCCGAGCGAGGCGAAGGCCGATGACAGCTCCGCCCAGTCCCTCGCCATCGAGGAGGGCAAGAAGCTCTATTCCGTCGGCTGCGCCAGCTGCCACGGTACGGGCGGTCAGGGGACCTCCGACGGCCCGAGTCTGGTAGGCGTCGGCTCGGCCGCCGTCGACTTCCAGGTCGGTACCGGCCGGATGCCCGCCCAGCAGCCGGGCGCTCAGGTGCCGAAGAAGAAGAAGATCTACTCGGACGCCGAGACCGAGCAGCTGGCCGCGTACATCTCCTCGCTCGGCGCCGGGCCGGTGACGCCCTCCAAGGGCCAGTACAGCACCGATGGCGCGGATGTCGCGAAGGGCGGAGAGCTCTTCCGCACGAACTGCGCGCAGTGCCACAACTTCGCCGGCAAGGGCGGTGCCCTCACCACTGGCAAGTACGCGCCGTCCCTCGAGGGTGTGAGTAAGAAGCATCTCTACGAGGCCATGCAGACCGGCCCGCAGAACATGCCCTCCTTCCCCGACACCACGATGCCGGAGAAGAACAAGCAGGACATCATCGCGTACCTCGACACGGTCAACAGCGACAAGTCCAAGACCCCCGGTGGCCTTGAGCTCGGCGGGCTCGGCCCGGTCAGTGAGGGCCTCTTCGCCTGGGTCTTCGGCATGGGCGCGCTGATCGTCCTCACCATCTGGGTCGCCGCCCGGACCGCAAAGGCCAAGAAGTCATGAGTAGCCACGAGATTTCAGAAGCAGAAGAGAAGCTGCCCGAGGAGCGGGCGGAGGGCGGTGCGACCGCGGTAGCGGAAGACCCGTTCGCCGACCCGGGGCTGCCCGCGCACGAGCACCGTCAGCAGGACATCGACGAGCGGGCCGCCCAGCGGTCCGAGCGCACCGTCGCCCTGCTCTTCACGGTCTCGATGGTGGCGACGATCGCCTTCATCGCCTCCTACGTGGCGCTGCCGGTCGACAAGTACATCTACGTCTTCCCGATCGGTCACATCAGCGCGCTGAACTTCGCGCTGGGCGTCACCCTCGGCATCGCGCTGTTCGCCATCGGCGCCGGCGCGGTCCACTGGGCCCGGACCCTGATGTCCGACGTGGAGATCGCCGACGACCGGCACGCCATCGAGGCCAGCCCCGAGGTCAAGGCCAAGGTCCTCGACGACTTCGCGGCGGGCGCCAAGGAGTCCGGCTTCGGCCGCCGCAAGCTCGCCCGCAACACCCTCTTCGGCGCGCTCGCCCTGGTGCCGCTCTCCGGCGTCGTGCTGCTGCGCGACCTCGGCCCGCTGCCGGGCACCAAGCTCCGGCACACCACCTGGGCCAAGGGCAAGCGGCTCATGAACTACAACACCATGCAGCCGCTGCGGCCCGAGGACATCGCCGTGGGTTCCCTGACCTTCGCCATGCCCGAGGGCATGACCGAGGAGGACCACGACTTCCAGACCGAGATCGCCAAGGCCGCCCTGATGCTGGTCCGGCTCCAGCCGGAGAACATCAAGGACAAGCGCGAGCTGGACTGGTCGCACGAGGGCATCGTCGCCTTCTCGAAGATCTGCACCCACGTCGGCTGCCCGATCAACCTGTACGAGCAGCAGACGCACCACGTCCTGTGCCCCTGCCACCAGTCGACGTTCGACCTCTCCGACGGTGGCCGAGTGATCTTCGGTCCGGCCGGTCACGCACTGCCCCAGCTGCGGATCAAGGCCAATGACCAGGGGTACCTCGAAGCCATGGGCGACTTCTCGGAGCCCGTCGGTCCTGCTTACTGGGAGCGCGGATGAGTACTGCAACAGACACGGGTACGCAGCGGCGCGGCAAAGCGCCCGCGGGCGAGCGCGTCGCCGACTGGGCCGACGGCCGGCTGGGCATCTACAGCCTCGCCCGGGCCAACATGCGCAAGATCTTCCCGGACCACTGGTCCTTCATGCTGGGCGAGGTCGCGCTCTACAGCTTCATCATCATCATCCTCACGGGTGTGTACCTGACGCTGTTCTTCCACCCCAGCATGGAAGAGGTCGTGTACCACGGCCCGTACGTCCCGATGCAGGGCGTCCGGATGTCCGAGGCGTTCGCCTCGACGCTCGACATCAGCTTCGAGGTGCGCGGCGGTCTGCTGATCCGGCAGATCCACCACTGGGCCGCGCTGGTCTTCCTCTGCGCGATGTTCGTGCACATGATGCGCGTCTTCTTCACGGGTGCGTTCCGCAAGCCGCGTGAGGTCAACTGGCTCTTCGGCTTCCTGCTGTTCTTCCTCGGCATGCTGACCGGCTTCACCGGCTACTCGCTCCCCGACGACCTGCTCTCCGGCACCGGTCTGCGGTTCATCGAGGGCGTGTTCCTGTCGATCCCGGTCGTGGGCACGTACATCTCGATGTTCGTGTTCGGCGGCGAGTTCCCGGGCATGGACCTCATCCCGAGGCTCTACCCGGTCCACGTCCTGCTGCTGCCGGGCATCATGCTCGGCCTGCTGGTGGCGCACCTGATCCTGGTCTTCTACCACAAGCACACGCAGTACCCCGGGGCCGGAAAGACCAACAAGAACGTCGTCGGCATGCCTCTGCTGCCGGTCTACATGGCCAAGGCGGGCGGCTTCTTCTTCCTGGTCTTCGGCGTCATCGCGGTCATCTCCGCGATCGCCACGATCAACCCGATCTGGACCATCGGCCCCTACCGGCCCGACCAGGTCTCCACCGGCGCCCAGCCCGACTGGTACATGGGCTTCGCCGAGGGTCTGGTCCGTGTCATGCCGGGCTGGGAGATCACGGCCTGGGGTCACACGCTCGTCCTGGGCGTGTTCATCCCGATCGTGCTCTTCCCGCTGGTCCTCTTCGCGATCGGTTTCTACCCGTTCATCGAGGGCTGGATCACCGGCGACAAGCGCGAGCACCACATCCTGGACCGCCCGCGCAACGCCCCGACCCGTACGGCCTTCGGTGTCGCCTGGCTGACCGCGTACTTCGTGATGCTGATCGGTGGCGGCAACGACCTGTGGGCCACGCACTTCAACCTGTCGATCAACTCGATCACCTGGTTCGTGCGGATCGGCTTCTTCGCCGGACCGGCCCTCGCGTTCATCGCCACCAAGCGGATCTGCATGGGCCTCCAGCGCCGCGACAAGGAGAAGGTGCTGCACGGTCGCGAGACCGGCATCATCAAGCGCCTGCCGCACGGTGAGTTCGTCGAGGTGCACGCGCCGCTCACGCAGGAGCAGATGCACGTGCTCACGCAGCACGAGCAGCCGAAGGCGTACGAGATCGGCCCCGAGGTCGACGAGAACGGCGTCCGCCGCAAGGTCAAGGCGTCGCAGAAGCTGCGGTCCAGGCTGTCCAAGAGCTACTACGGCAAGGACGCCTTCATCCCGAAGCCGACCTCCGAGGAGTACAAGGAGATCACCAGCGGCCACGGCCACCACTGATCTCTCCGTCGTCTGACGCCACAGACCAGGGCCCCGGCCCGGACCTCACCGTCCGGACCGGGGCCCTGGTCTGTGCGTCTGCCGGTCACCCGCGCCGATAGGCTGGGCCTGATCGAGCGCTGATCGAGCCATTAGCCACTCAGGAGCGGACCATGGACGTTGTGACCCCAGCCGGAGGCGACAGCACCGCGACGGCCCGCACCTGGCCGGATGTGCTCACCTCCCTCCTCGGCGGCCAGGACCTCAGCGCCGACGACACCGCCTGGGCCATGGACCGCATCATGCGCGGCGAGGCCACCGACGCCCAGATCGCCGGGTTCGCGGTCGCGCTGCGGGCGAAGGGCGAGACTGTCGCCGAGCTGTCCGGCCTCGTCCGCGCCATGTACGGGCACGCCAAGACGATCGAGGTGCCCGGGCCGACCGTCGACATCGTCGGCACGGGCGGCGACCGTGCCAAGACGGTCAACATCTCGACCATGTCCGCCCTGGTGGCGGCCGGTGCGGGCGCGCGCGTGGTCAAGCACGGCAACCGCGCCTCGTCCTCCGCGAGCGGCGCCTCCGACGTCCTGGAGAAGCTCGGCGTCAATCTGGACCTGAGCCCGGCGCGGGTGGCCGAGATCGCCGAGGAAGCGGGCATCACGATGTGCTTCGCGGTCAAGTTCCACCCGTCGCTGCGGCACGTCGCGGCGGCCCGCCGCGAGCTGGGCATCGCCACCCCGTTCAACTTCCTCGGCCCGCTCACCAATCCGGCCCGGGTCCGCTGCCAGGCCACGGGCGTCGCCGACGCCCGGATGGCGCCGATCATGGCCGGGGTGCTGGCCGAGCGCGGCTCCTCGGCGCTGGTCTTCCGGGGCGACGACGGACTCGACGAGCTGACCGTGACCGCGACCTCCCAGGTGTGGGTGGTCCGGGACGGCACGGTCCGGCAGGAGTCCTTCGACCCGCGCGACATCGGCTTCGAACTGGCCCCCGTGGAGGCCCTGCGCGGCGCCGACGCCTCGCACAACGCGGATGTGGCCCGCCGCGTGCTGGCGGGCGAGACGGGCCCCGTACGCGACGCGGTCCTCCTCAACTCGGCCGCCGCCCTGGCCACCCTGGACTGGGCCCGCGAGCCCGCCGATACCCCCCTCACGACCCGCATCGCGACGGCCGTCACCCGAGCCGCCGAGTCGATCGACTCGGGCGCGGCGAGGGAGTCCCTGGAACGCTGGGTGCGAGCCAGTAACGCGTAACGGGGTTTTCGTCGCCGGGTGCGCCCCGGTGGCCGGGTTGTGCCCACCCGTTCCGCCCCGCGGAACGATTGCCCACAACCAGGTCCACACGTTCCAGCCCCTCCGGGCGGACAATCCAGCCCCTCCGGCGATTGAGGAGCGGGGGTGCTGGGGGCGGAGCCCCCGCAGCGGGGGCCGGGGGCTTGCCCCCGGTTTCGGGAAGGGGCGGGGTGGGGGACTTGTCCGCGATGCGGACACCCGGGTGGCGGCCGCCCCGCGGTATGGCACAATCCCCCCAGGTCACGAGCGACAGCGACTTCGGCCCCGGCCCGCTGTCCGGCAACCCTCCGTCCGTGGCGGGGTGCCCCGGGTGATGACCAGGCCGCTCGCAGCGAGGCGTGCGGCAAGCGCGGACCCCTCGCACTAGGGGTCCTGGTGGTCGAGGGAGTTCTTCCGTGACGCAGCGAATGCGCTAGGGCCGCAGCGCCCGTTCCCCCAGATGGCTCCGCACGGCCCAGCCGTGCGTCGAGCGATGTTCCGCATGCCTGCACACCCATCGGGAGAATTCGCCATGTCCGCATGCCCTGCTGCTGTCGAGACCGCCACCCCGCTCGCCGTCCTCGGCAGTGACGTCACCGTGCCCCTGGTCACCGGCGGCGAGGTGACCTACGCCGCGCTCGACTACGCGGCCAGCGCCCCCGCCCTGCGGCGGGTGTGGGACGACGTCGCCGCCTATGCCCCGTACTACGGAAGCGTCCACCGGGGCGCGGGCTATCTGTCGCAGCTGTCGACGGATCTGTTCGAGACGAGCCGCAGGGAGGTCGCGGCGTTCCTGGGGTGCCGGGAGGACGACCAGGTGGTGTTCACCCGGTCGACCACCGACTCGCTGAACCTGCTGGCCGCCGCGCTGCCAGGCGGCGCGGAGGTGTTCGTGTTCGAGACCGAGCACCACGCCTCGCTGCTGCCGTGGGAGCAGCGGGAGGACACCCCGGTGACCTACCTGAGCGCGCCGCGCTCGCCGCGGCAGGCCGTGGAGACGCTGGAGAAGGCGCTGGCGGAGCGGGACGGGGGCGGCCCGGCGCTGGTGTGCGTGACGGGCGCGTCGAACGTGACGGGCGAGCTGTGGCCCGTACGGGAGCTGGCCGCGGCGGCGCATGCGCACGGCGCCCGTATCGTCCTGGACGCCGCGCAACTGGCCCCGCACCACCCGGTGGACATCGCGGAGGCGGACGTGGACTGGGTGGCGTTCTCGGGGCACAAGCTGTACGCCCCGTTCGGGGCGGGCGTCCTGGCGGGCCGGGCGGACTGGCTGCGGGAGGCGCGGCCGTATCTGGCGGGCGGCGGCGCGAGCCGCAAGGTCGCGCGGCGGGACGACGGCGGGGTGGACGTCGAGTGGCACACCACCGCGGCGCGGCACGAGGCCGGTTCGCCGAACGTGATCGGGGTGTACGCCATCGCCTCGGCGTGCAAGGCGCTGTCCGAGGCCGGGTTCGACGGCCTGGTGGCGCGGGAGCGCCAGCTGATCGCGAAGGTGCGCGAGGGCCTGGCGGAGGTGGATCAGGTGCGGCTGCTGTCGCTGTTCGGCGACGACGCGCCGCGGGTGGGGGTGCTGTCGTTCGTCGTGGAGGGCTGGAACAGCTCGCACTTCGCGGCGGCGCTGTCCGCGGAGTACGGAATCGGCGTACGGGACGGGCTGTTCTGCGCGCATCCGCTGCTGCGGACCCTGCTGGACAGCGAGCCCGGTGAGCAGGGGGAGTGCGGCGCCCCCGAGGCCGCCCCGGGCGAGCGCTCCCTGAACGCGATCCGCGTCAGCTTCGGCGCGGGCACCCCGGACGAGCATGTGGAGCGCTTCGTCCGGGCGGTGAAGGAGCTGGTCCGGGACGGCGCGAAGTGGGAATACCGCACGGAGGACGGCCGCTGCGTACCGGCCCGGTAGGAGCTACCCGGCGCGGAGCTAGCTGTCGAGGCCGATGGCGAACGCGGCTTCCAGGTCGTGCTGGGAGTAGGTGCGGAACGCGATGTGCGTCTCGGTGGAGGCCACCCCCGGCAGCTTGCTGATCTGGCCCGTGATGATGTCCGCGAGGTCGTCGTGGCGGGCCACCCGCACCATCGCGATCAGATCGTGCGCCCCGGTGACCGAGTAGACCTCGCTCACACCCTCCAGCGCGGCGATCTTCTCGGCGGTCTCCGGGATCCGGTCCACGCTGGTCTTGATGAGCACGATCGAAGTGATCACGGCTGGCTTTCTCCCTCGCTGGGCCTGGCTGCGCCGCCCACTCTATCCGGCCGCCCGAACCGGGCCCACGCGTAGAGGAACCCCAGGGTGAAGCCCACGAGATGGGCGAGGTAGGCCACTCCGGGGCGGGCGTCGGACTGGCGGGCGGCGAGCCATTGGAGGGTGACCCAGAAGATCAGTACGGCCCAGGCGGGGAAGCGCAGCGGGAGGAAGAACAGGAACGGGAACAGGCTGGTCACCCTGGCCCGCGGGAAGAGCCAGAGGAAGGCGCCGAGGACGCCGGAGATGGCGCCGGAGGCGCCGACCAGCGTCTGCGGGGAGTCCGCGTGGGCGGCGGCGTAGCCGATGAGCGCGAGATAGCCGGTGACGAGGTAGAAGAGGGCGAAGTGCATACGCCCCATGCGCTCCTCGGTCATGGCCCCGAAGACGTAGAGGAACAGCATGTTGCCGAGGAGATGCAGCCAGTTGCCGTGCACGAAGAGCGCGGTCAGCGGGGTCAGCGGCTCGGAGGGGGTGCCGCCCCACAGGGCGCTGGGGACGACTCCCCAGCGCTCGAAGTACGAGGTCTGGGCCTGGAGAAGGTCCCCGCCGGAGCCGTAGCGGGGGTCGAGCCCGGAGGCCGGTCCGAGGACGAAGATCAGGCAGCAGGTGACGATGAGGGCGTACGTCATCACGGGACGGCCGGACCCCGCCGACTTCTCGATCATGGGCAGATCATCGCGTACCCGGCACAACCTGCACAGAGCGCCTCGCCGCCGCCCGGGGCGGGGTATGGGGCCCGCCACGGCCGAGGGCTCAGGCCGTAGGGTTACAGGACGCCGATGAGCCGAGAAGCGAGGACCCGACACCATGGCCGTTCCCACGCCCACCGCCGAGACCCGCTGGCGCTGCACGCTGTGCGGCAACCTCACCCGTTTCGATGTCACCCGCTCGACGAAGGCGGTCGAGTTCGTCCACCTGGATCTGGCCGGGGAGCCTCGGATCGAGGAGCGCGACGTGGTCAGTGAGACCATTGAGTCAGTGCGCTGTCGCTGGTGCAACGCGGTCGACCAGATCGAGCTGGTGGACCGTCCGAGTACGAACGCCAGCGCCTGAGACACGGAGCGAGGAGCAGGTGGTGGAGCGGACGGGCGGCCACGGGGCGGCCGGTGACGCCGAGGGCGTCGCCGAGGCGCTGGACCGCCCCCTGCCGGAAGGGGTGCGGCGGCGCGTGGTGGCGCTGGTCGCGGACGCGTTCGGTGGTCTGACGGTCACCGAACTGCCACCCCAGTTGCGGCAGTACGCCCGTTTCACCCCGAACCGGCGCGCGAAGTTCGCGGGGAACGCGATGGCCGCCGCGGTGGAGAGCGACCCCGTATTCCGGCAGCGCATCGCGCAGCGGCTGCGCGAGACCCAGACGGAGCTGGCCGAGGCCATAGAGGGCGGTTCGCCGCCCGCGGCCGCGGATCCGGTGGACGTGGCGGCGGTGGCGTACGTACTGCGCCCGGCGGGCTGGGTGAAGCTCGTCGAGGCGGCGGGCGAGGAGGCCCAGCGGGCTTCGGCCGAGCGCGCGGGCGAGGAGGCGGAGCGCGAGCTGCAGCGGCTGCGCGAGGAGCTGGCGGCGGCCCGCGCGGCGGCGCGCAAGGAGACCGAGCGGGTCCGCGTCGAGCTGGACACGGCCCGCAAGGAGACGGACGCGGTGCAGCGCAAGCTGCGCAGCGCGCAGAGCGATGTGAAGCGCGGGGCGGCGGCGCTGCGCAAGGCCGAGGGCGAGCTGGAGTCCGTACGGTCGGAGGCCGCGGCGCGGCAGGCGGCGGCCGACGGCGAGGCGCGTCGGCTGCGGGCCCGGCTGGCGGAGGCGGAGTCGGCGCTGGAGGCGAGCCGGCGGGCGGTGCGCGAGGGCCGCAGCGTGGAGGACATGCGGCTGCGGCTGCTGCTGGACACGGTGCTGGACGCCGCCCAGGGGCTGCGCCGCGAACTGGCGCTGCCGCCCGCGTCGACGCACCCGGCGGACTCGGTGGACGCGGTCGAGCCGGGGAAGATGACGCCGAAGGACATAGCGACCAGGGCGCTGTCGGAGACGGATCCGGCGCTGCTGGACCAGTTGCTGGCGCTGCCGCAGGCGCATCTGGTGGTGGACGGCTACAACGTCACCAAGACCGGCTATCCGACCATGCCGTTGGAGAAGCAGCGGCTGCGGCTGCTGGGCGGGCTCGCGGTGCTCGCGGCGCAGACGGGCGCGGAGATGACGTGCGTCTTCGACGGGGCCGAGCTGGCGGCTCCGGTGCTGCTGGCGCCGCCGCGCGGGGTCCGGGTGCTGTTCAGCAAGCCCGGGGTGACGGCGGACGAGCTGATCCGGCAGCTGGTGCGGGCCGAGCCGCCGGGCCGTCCGGTGGTCGTGGTGTCGACCGACCGCGAGGTCGCGGACGGGGTCGCGCGCGCCGGAGCGCGCCCCGTGGCATCCGCGTTGTTGCTGAAGCGACTTGCGCGCACCTGACGGCCTCTCATCATCAGCACAGCGTCAATTGACCGTCACTGCCCGTGCGATGTTTGTAAAAGATGCGTCCGTGGCCAATTTTTTTGTCGTCGGGATTTGAACGGATCACGGCAGGGTCACTAATGTCGGCTCGAACCTTCGCGCGGTTGATCACCCATCCGGGGTGACAGCGGGGGTACCGTCGAGTCCGCGGCGTATCCGTGGAGCCGGGGTCGCACCTCAACCCCCGGTAGGCGGCCGGAGGAAGAAGGAGATCGCCTTCGTGGCGTCCCACCGTCGACCCAAGCAGCCGAGCCGCACTCGGGTATCCGTACTCACGGCGACCGCCGCAGCCGCCGTCGCGCTCACGTCCCAGGCCGCCCAGGCCGCTCCGAAGCAGGACAAGAAGGACGTCAAGGAGCAGGTCGACAAGCTCTACGAAGAGGCGGAGCAGGCGACCGAGAAGTACAACGGCGCCAAGGAGAAGCAGGAGAAGCTGGAGCAGCAGGTCGGCGACCTCCAGGACAACGTCGCGCGCGGTCAGCAGGACCTGAACAAGCTGCGCGACGGCCTGGGTTCGATGGCCACCGCCCAGTACCGCACCGGCGGTATCGACCCCTCCGTACAGCTGATCCTCTCCTCCGACCCGGACACCTACCTCGACAAGGCGTCCACCCTCGACCAGGTGAGCGGCAAGCAGGCCGAGTCCCTGCGGAAGATCGCCGACAAGCAGCGCACGCTCAAGCAGCAGCGCGAGGAGGCGTCCACCAAGCTCCAGGACCTGGCGGACACCCGGAAGGCCCTGGGCGAGAAGAAGAAGGACATCCAGGGCAAGCTCACCAAGGCCCGCAACCTCCTCAACACCCTCACCGCGCAGGAGCGCGCGAAGATGGCGGAAGAGGAGCGGGAGCGCGCCAACCGCTCCAGCAGCCGGGTCGACCTGGGCAACGACGTGCCCGACTCGCAGCGTGCCGCCGCCGCGCTGGCCGCCGCCAAGACCAAGATCGGCTCCCCGTACGTGTGGGGCGCCACCGGCCCGTCCTCCTTCGACTGCTCCGGCCTCACCGGCTGGGCGTACCAGCAGGCCGGGGTCCAGCTGCCGCGCATCTCCCAGGACCAGGCCAACGCCGGTACGCAGATCGGCCGCGACCAGCTCAAGCCCGGCGATCTGGTGATGTTCTACAGCGACCTGCACCACATAGGTCTGTACGCGGGCAACGGCCAGGTGCTGCACGCGCCCAAGCCCGGCGCCAATGTGCGCTACGAGTCGATGGACAACATGCCCTTCCAGTACGGCGTACGGGTCTGAGCCGAGGCGTTCAAACGCCGCGGAACCCCTCCGTTCGGGCGAATCGCCACAACTCCCCACGACTCCCGCCCCGTCGGTGACCTGCGGTCTCCGGCGGGGCATCAGTTTGTGTGCCCGCGATCGGCTTTGGACCCTGGGTGGTCGCGCCGCTACTGTCTGCGCGCAGTTCCTCACCGACTCCGCGGAAGGGAGTGCGGCTCCCATGGCGTCCTCTCGCCGCTCCTCCAAGCCCGGGCCCCTGCGGGCCACCGTTGTCTGGACCGCCGCCTCGGCGGCCGCCGCCACCGGCGCCGCGCTGGCCGCCCCGGCCGGGGCCGAACCCCACGACACCTACGTCGGCCATGCCTCCGGCCGCACCGTCGGCGACCGGATCGACCGGCTCTACGAGCAGGCGGAGCGGGCCACCGAGCGCTACAACGCCGCCGACACCCGGGCCGACGGGCTGCGCCGCCGGGTGGACCGGCTCCAGGACCGGGCGGCCCGCGGCCAGGACCGGGTCAACCGGATGCGGGTGGCGCTCGGCGCGATCGCGGGCGGGCAGTACCGCACCGGCGGCTTCGACCCGGGCCTCGCCCTCCTCCTCTCCTCCGACCCGGACCACTACCTGGACCGGGCCGGGATGCTGGACCGCATCACCAGCCGCCAGGCCGGTCAGCTGCGGGTCCTGGCACGCGCCCAGCGCACCCTGCGGCAGCAGCGCACGGAGGCCGCGGCCCAGCTGGTGAAGCTGGAGCGCAGCTGTCTGGCCGTCGCCCGCCACAAGCGCGAGGTCCAGCGCAAGCTGGCCACCGCGCGACGGCTGCTGGGCGGGCTGCGCCCGGGGGAGTGGGAGGCGTACGCACGCGCCTCGCGCGCCGGAGACGGGCGCGGACACGGGGCGTACGCCGTGCCGGGTGCGCCGGGCGTGCCGTCCGGCGCCGCGCACGGTACGCCCGTCCTGCCGCCGTCCTCGCCGCGCGCCGCCGCGGCGTTCGGTGCGGCGCGGGCCGCGGTCGGCCTGCCGTACGCCTGGGGCCAGGCCGGGCCCACCGCCTTCGACTGCTCCGGGCTGACCCAGTGGGCCTACCGCCGGGCCGGGGTGGCGATCCCGCGCACCTCCCAGGCCCAGGCGCACACCGGGCAGCGGGTCCCGCTGTCCCAGGCCCGCCCGGGCGACCTGGTCGTCTACCGCTCCGACGCCGGGCACGTCGCCATGTACGCCGGGGGCGGACAGGTGATCCACGCGCCCTACCCCGGGGCTTCGGTCCGCTACGACCCCGTCGCCATGATGCCGATCTTTTCCATCACTCGCGTCTGAAGCACCGCGGCGGCTCGTACGATCTATGGCGTGACGGGTCGGTGGAGATCGGGGCGATGGCGGACGGCACTCTGTCTGCCGATGGTGTGGGCGCTGCCGCTGGCCGCGCTCACCGCATGCGGCACGACCGTCCCGCCCGACGACCCCGCGGGGCGCGACGGACGCGCCGTGCAGCGCATGCTCGACCGGCGGGCCGCGGCGGTGCGCGGCGGGGACGCGACCGCCTTCCTCGCCACCGTCGACCGCGGCTCGGACGGTTACCGGACCGAGCAGCGGCGGGTGTTCCGCCGGCTGTCCGCCGTACCGCTGCGCTCCTGGACCTACCGGCTGGTGCACACCGGCGGCTTCCGGCCCGCCCTGGGCACCGGCCGCCGCCTGGCCGCCCAGGTCGAACTCCGCTACCGGCTCGCCGGATACGACACCGCCCCCGTCGTCGCCCCCCAGTACCTGACGCTCGCGCAGCGCGACGGGCAGTGGTTCGTCGCCGACGACGACGGCCGGGTGGACGGCAAGCGCGGCGTCGACCAGCTGTGGGACCAGGGCCGGGTCGACGTCGTCCGCGGCAAGCACAGCCTCGTCCTCGGCGTCGGCCAGAACCGCAGGCTGCTGCGCGGGGTCGCCGCCACGGCCGACCGGGCCGTGCCCGCCCTCGACCACGTCTGGCCCGGCTCCTGGGCCGGGCGCGTCGTCGTCGAGGTCCCCGCCTCGCTGGACCGCATGGCCGCCCTCCTGGGCGCCTCCGCGAGCAGCTACCGGGGCATCGCGGCCGTCACCACGGGCGAGGTCGGCGGCGCGACCGACTCCTCACCCGCCGACCGCGTGATCGTCAACCCCGACGCGTACCGGGCGCTCGGCGACTTCGGCCGCCAGGTCGTGGTTACCCACGAGACGGCCCATGTCGCCACGCGTGCCGCCACCACCGCAGCCACCCCGCTGTGGCTCTCCGAGGGCTTCGCCGACTGGACCGGCTACCGCACCCCCGGCCGCACCCCCCGCCAGGTCGCCCCCGAACTCTCCGAGTCCGTCGCGAGCGGCCGCCTCCCGAAGTCCCTCCCGCCCGACAGTGCCTTCCGCTTCGGCAGCCGCCCCGACCGCCTCTCCGAGGCATACGAACAGGGCTGGCTGGCCTGCCGCATGATCGCCGACCACTGGGGCGAACGGAAGCTGGTGGCCCTCTACCGAGCGGTCGGCGAGGCCCCGCGCAGGGAGGGCGCGGTGGAAGACGCCCTCCGCTCCGTCCTGGACGTAAGCCTCCCGGACTTCACGGCCCGCTGGCGCAAGTACGTGGCCACGGTCCTGGGCTAGCCCGCCCGGAGTTTCGTCGCCGGGTGCGGCCCGGTGGCCGGGTTGTGCCCACCCGTCCCGCCCCGCGGGACGATTGCCCACAACCGGGTCCACATTCCAGCCCCTCCGGCGATTGAGGAGCGGGGGTTTGGGGGCGGAGCCCCCAACCGGGGGCCGGGGCGGAGCCCCGGTTCGGGAAGGGGCGGGGTGGGGGAGAAACCCGGCGCACCCCCACCCGGTACTGTCGGGGCCGATGGACAAGACGCTGCTCGTGACCAACGACTTTCCGCCCCGCCCCGGCGGCATCCAGGCGTTCCTGCACAACATCGCCCTCCGCCTGGACCCGGAGCGGATCGTGGTCTACGCGTCCACCTGGAAGCGTGGAGCGGAGGGCGAGGAGGCCACCGCCCGGTTCGACGCCGAGCAGCCGTACCGCGTCATCCGCGACCGTACGACGATGCTGCTGCCCACCCCCCGCGTCACCCGCCGCGCCGCCGAGCTGCTGCGCGAGCACGGCTGCGGCTCGGTGTGGTTCGGGGCGGCGGCGCCGCTGGGGCTGATGGCTCCCGCGCTGCGCAAGGCGGGGGCCAAAAGGGCGGTGGCGACCACGCACGGGCACGAGGCGGCCTGGGCCCAGCTCCCCGCCTCCCGGGCGCTGCTGCGCCGGATCGGCGAGGGTACGGACACGATCACGTACCTCGGCGAGTACACCCGCTCCCGCATCGCGGAAGCTCTCACCCCTGAGGCGGCCGACCGCATGGTCCAACTGCCGCCGGGGGTGGACGAGAAGACGTTCCACCCCGGCTCGGGCGGGGAGAAGATCCGGGCCCGGCTGGGGCTCGCGGAGCGGCCCGTCGTGGTGTGCGTCTCGCGGCTGGTGCCGCGCAAGGGGCAGGACACGCTGATCGAGGCCATGCCGCGGATCCTGAAGCGGGTCCCGGACGCGGTGCTGCTGATCGTCGGGGGCGGGCCGTACGAGAAGGATCTGCGGCGGCTCGCCGAGACGACGGGCGTGGCCGGATCCGTACGGTTCACCGGCCCGGTGCCCTGGGAGGAGCTGCCCGCCCACTACGGCGCGGGCGACGTCTTCGCCATGCCGTGCCGTACGAGGCGGGGCGGGCTGGACGTCGAGGGCCTGGGCATCGTCTACCTGGAGGCGTCCGCGACCGGGCTCCCCGTGGTCGCCGGGGACTCCGGCGGCGCGCCGGACGCGGTGCTGGAGGGCGAGACCGGGTGGGTGGTGCCGGGCGGCTCCGCGGAGCAGAGCGCGGAGCGCATCGTGGCGCTGCTGGCGGACGAGGCGCTGCGCCGCAGGATGGGCGAGCGGGGCCGCGCCTGGGTCGAGGAGCGCTGGCGCTGGGATCTGCTGGCCGACCGGCTGCGTTCACTGCTCTGAACGAACAGGAGCCCGGGGCTGGAAAGCCCCGGGCCCGGCCGACGAGGCGCGCTCAGCCGCCGTACAGCGCCTCGATCTCCGTCGCGAAGTCCTTCGCCACCACATTCCGCTTCAGCTTCAGCGAGGGCGTCACATGCCCCGAGTCCTCGGTGAACTGCTGCGTCAGGACCCGGAACTTCCGGACCGACTCCGCCTTCGAGACCGCCGCGTTCCCGTCGTCCACCGCCGTCTGGATCTCGGCCAGCAGATCGGCGTCCTCGCACAGGTCGGCCGCCGTCGCACCCTCCGGTTTGCCGTGGTCGGCGGCCCAGCGGGGCAGGAACTCCTCGTCCAGGGTGATCAGCGCGCCCACGAACGGGCGGCCGTCGCCGACGACCATGCACTCGGCGATCAGGGCGTGCGCCCGGATGCGGTCCTCGATCACCGCGGGAGCGACGTTCTTGCCGCCCGCGGTGATGATGATCTCCTTCTTGCGGCCGGTGATGGTGAGGTAGCCGTCCTCGTCGAGGGTGCCGACGTCACCGGTGTGGAACCAGCCATCGGACAGCGCCTCCGCCGTCGCCGCCTCGTTGTTCCAGTACTCCGTGAACAGATGGTCGCCGTGCAGCAGCACCTCGCCGTCGTCGGCGATACGGACCACCGTGCCCGGCATCGGCTGGCCGACCGAGCCGATCTTCTGCCGGTCCCACGGGTTGAAGGTGGTGGCCGCGCAGGACTCGGTCAGGCCGTAGCCCTCCAGCACCGTGAAGCCGATGCCCCGGTAGAAGTGGCCGAGCCGCTCGCCCAGCGGGGCACCGCCGGAGATGGCGTGGGTGGCGCGGCCGCCGAGGGCGGCGCGCAGCTTGCTGAAGACCAGCCGGTCGAAGACCCTGTGCTTGAGCCGGAGTCCGAAGGACGGTCCGGACTCGGTGTCCAGCGCCTTGCTGTAGGCGATGGCGGCGTCGGCGGCCTTGTCGAAGATCTTTCCCTTGCCCTCGGCCTGGGCCTTGGCCCGCGCCGAGTTGTAGACCTTCTCGAAGACGCGCGGTACGCCCAGCACCAAGGTCGGCTGGAACGCGGCGAGTTCATCGGTGAGCGTCTTGATGTCCGAAACATGGCCGAGTTTGATCGGTGCCAGGACCGCGCAAATCTCCACCAACCGCCCGAAGACGTGCGCCTCCGGGAGGAAGAGCAGCACGGAGGACTCACCGGTGGAGAAGATGGGCTTGAGCCGGGCCACCGCGTTGCCGCACTCGGCGAAGAAGCTGCGGTGCGACAGGACACAGCCCTTGGGGCGGCCGGTGGTGCCCGAGGTGTACACGATGGTGGCGGGGGAGTCCGCGTTGGCGAGCGAGGAGCGCTCCTCCACCGTCTCGTCCTTGACGTCCGAACCCAGCGCCCGCAGCGTCCCGATCGCGTCGTCCTCGATCCGCCAGACGTGCTTCAGTCCGGGCAGGGTGTCCCGCACGGACTCCACGGCCGCCTCGTGCACCCCGGTCTCGACCAGGGCCGCGACCGCGCCCGAGTCGCTGAGGATCCACCGCACCTGCTCCGGTGAACTCGTCTCGTACACCGGCACGGTGATGGCGCCCGCGCTCCAGACGGCGAAGTCCAGCAGCGTCCACTCGTAGCGGGTGCGCGACATCAGACCGACCCGGTCGCCCGGCGACACCCCGGCCGCGATCAGGCCCTTGGCGGCGGCGTGCACCTCGGCCAGGAAGTCCGCCGCGGTGACGTCCTCCCACCGGCCGTCGACCTTGCGGCCGACCACCGCCACATCCGGATGCTGCGTCGCGTTGCGTTGGATGAGGTCCGTCAGATTGCCGTCGGCCGGAACCTCGTACAGGGCCGGAAGGCTGAACTCGCGCAAGACTGCTGCTCCTCATGGGCGCCGGCGCCGCTGCAGGGCAATGGGGGGTGCTGGACTGCCCGGACGTTACCCATCGGTATGGCTCCGGGATAGGGGTTTCCGTACAGATGTTTGATGCGTCACACACCGCCTTCGTGCTGGCCGCAGACTAGTAGACCGCCACCGGGGCCCGGGAGGAACCGCAGGTGGACGCGGGTCACTACGGCCGAAACACCTTACGGACGGATGGTCACAGGTCTTAGGGTGACACGCATGCGAGTCCACGTGGTGAGTGACGTGCACGGGAACAGCCAGGATCTCGGGAAGGCGGGAGACGGGGCGGACGCCCTGATCTGCCTCGGCGACCTGGTCCTCTTCCTCGACTACGCCGACCACTCCCGCGGCATCTTTCCCGACCTCTTCGGTGTCGACAACGCCGACCGGCTGGTCGAACTCCGCACCGCACGCCGCTTCGAGGAGGCCCGCGAGCTGGGCAATCGGCTGTGGGACGGGATAGACCGGCACGCGGCCATCGAGTCCGGTGTACGCAGGCAATACGCCGAGCTGTTCGCCGCGTTCCCCGCCCCGACGTACGCCACCTACGGCAATGTCGACATACCGGCACTCTGGCCGGAATACGCCGAACCCGGCACCACGATCCTCGACGGCGAGCGCGTCGAGATCGGCGGTCTCGTCTTCGGCTTCGTCGGCGGCGGCCTGCGCACGCCGATGCGCACCCCGTACGAGATAGACGACGAGGCGTACGCCGAGAAGATCGCGGCGCTCGGCAGCCGGGGCGAGGTGGACGTGCTGTGCACCCACATCCCGCCCGATGTGCCGGACCTCTGCTACGACACCGTCGCCCGCCGCTTCGAACGCGGCAGCGAGGCGCTGCTGGAAGCGATCCACACCATCCGTCCCAGCTATTCGGTCTTCGGCCACGTCCACCAGCCGCTCGCCCGCCGCATGCGGATCGGCGCCACCGAATGCGTCAACGTCGGACACTTCGCCTCCACCGGCACCCCCTGGACCCTGGAGTGGTGACCCGCGCGCGATAGCCTTCACCGGCAGACATCCCATGCGGCGGACCGGTACGGAGGAGCCACGGAGATGGCGGAACACACCAGCTCGAGCATCACGATCGAGGCGGCACCGGGCGACGTGATGGAGGTGATCGCCGACTTCGACCGTTACCCGGAGTGGTCCGGTGAGGTGAAGGAGGCCGAGGTCCTCACCAAGGACGAGCGCGGGCGCGGCGAGCAGGTACGGATGCTGCTCGACGCCGGGGCCATCAAGGATGACTACACGCTCCAGTACACCTGGACCGCCGACCAGGTCAGCTGGTCCCTGCTCAAGTCCCAGATGCTGCGCACCCTCGACGGCTCCTACCGGCTGGCCGCGCGGGACGGCGGCGCGCGCACCGAGGTGACGTACCAGCTCACCGTGGACGTCAAGATCCCCATGCTCGGCATGATCAAGCGCAAGGCCGAGAAGGTCATCATCGACCGGGCGCTCGCGGGCCTGAAGAAGCGCGTCGAAGCCGCGTAATCCCCCTTCGGCGCGCGGCCGTCAGCGGACGGGACGCGGGCGGAATGCGGGGTACGCTCCGGCGGGGGCGGCCACTGGGCGCCGCACCGCACACCCACGAAACACCCTGCCGGAGGCTCCTTTCATGCGTACGGTCCTCGTCACCGGTACGGGCGGCGCGGGCCGCACCACCGTGGCCGCCGCGACCGCCCTGGCCGCCGCCCGCGAGGGACAGCGCACCCTGCTGCTCACCGCGGACCGGGACGGCACGCCCGAGGCGCTGCTCGGCATCGGCCCGCTGCGCGGCGCGCCCGGGCGCAGCTCCGACCGGCTGCCGTGGTCCGTACCCGTCGCGCTGACCCCCGGGCTGTGGGCCGCCCGGGTCGTCACCGAGGAGTGGTTCCGCGACGAGCTGACCGTCCTCCAGGACCGCGGCCGCGGCATGCTCGACATGCTGGGCTCGTCCCCGCTGGACGGCGAGGAGCTGACCGCCCTCCCCGGAGTGGAGTCGGTCGCCCTGCTGCGCGCGCTGCGCGCCGCGCAGACCGCGCCGCCCGGCACCGGCTGGGACGTCCTCGTCGTCGACCTGCCACCCGCGCCGGAGACCGTCGCCCTGCTCGCCCTGCCCGAACAGCTGCGCCGCTATCTGCGGCGGCTGCTGCCCGCCGAGCGGCAGGCGGCCCGCGCGCTGCGGCCGATGCTGGCGCAGCTGGCCGGGATGCCGATGCCCGCGCAGAAGCTGTACGAGATGGCCGAGCGCTGGGAGCGCGAGCTGGCCGCCGTCCAGGGCGTCCTGGAGTCGGAGGCCACGACCGTACGGCTGGTGGTGGACCCCGGGCCGCTCACCGACCGCGCGCTGCGTACCGCCCGCGCCGGGCTGGCGCTGCACGGCTGCCGGGTGGAGTCGGTCATCGCCAACCGGCTGCTGCCCACCGGCACCCCCGACCCCTGGCTCGGGGCGCTGTCCGGGCAGCAGCAGGCCGCGCTGAAGGAGCTGTACGAGCAGTGGGCACCGGCCGTGCCGATCCGCGAGCTGTCGCATCTGGGCCGCGATCCACAGGGCCTCGGCGATGCCACCGAAAGCGACGCCACCGACGGCGGTCCCGGTGACAGCGGCCCTTCCGACGACGGGGTGGTCTCCGGTGTGGTGATCTCCCGCGGGGGCCGCGGTGGCGGCGGCCCCCGCCCGGCCGCCGGGCTGGCCGCGCTGGCCGGTCCGGTCGGGGCGCCCGACCCGCGGCCGGACCGCCCGGCGGCCGACCCGTGGAGCGTCGAGGACCGGCTGGCCGACGAGGGCGTGCTGCTGTGGCGGCTGCCGCTGCCCGGCGCCGACCGGGACGGGCTGAGCCTGGTCCGGCGCGGCGACGAACTGATCGTCACGGTCGGTACGTTCCACCGCGTGCTGCCGCTGCCGTCCGCGCTGCGCCGCTGCACGGTCTCCGGGGCCGGGCTGCGCGACGGCCATCTGCAGGTCCGCTTCACCCCGGACCCCGACCTGTGGCCGAAGCGCCCCTGACCGCTCCCCGACCCGCTCCCCGTCCCCCTCTCCGCCCTGCCGCGGACTCTGACCGAGGCCCGTCGTTCCGGTAACGTCGAGAGCAAGCCCGGTTGAACGAAGCGGACCGGGCAGCCAGCCTTCCCGCCGCAGGAGTTCGCCATGAGCGATGCCACCGAGCGCCCCGCAGACACCCCGGGCACCGACGTACCGGTCACCGAGATCGACCCCGATGCCTGGGAGCGCGCCTGCGCCGAGGATCTGGCCGCCGAGAAGGCCAGGCGGCGGGCCCGGGAGGGCCGCGAGGGCGGCGAGGAGCCGGGCAGCGCCGCCGAGGAGCTGCGCAAGCTGGCCGACGCCGTCGCGGAGAAGCTGGCCGGGTTGCAGACCCCGCTCGCCGGTACGGCGGTGGAGGGGGCCGTACAACAGTTGATCGCAGGGGCGAAGGCGGCCGTCGAGCCGGTCATAGAGCGCAATCCCGACGTATTCGAGCATCTCGCCAGCGCCGGAAGCGAGCTGCTCGCCGCCTACCGGGCCGCCGTGACGGGCCAGGAGCAGCGATGGACCCAGGGCGACGAGGGCGGCGGCAAGGAGCGCGGGGACGAAGGTCCGAGTTCGAGTAGTGAACACATCGACCTCGATTGAGCGCTACCTCCGGTACCGTTAGCCGTGGCGGGGTTCGACCAAATAACTGAGGGACTCATGGGACTCACCATCGGCGTCGACATCGGCGGTACGAAGATCGCGGCTGGCGTGGTCGACGAAGAGGGCGCGATTCTCGAAACGAGCATGGTTTCGACCCCGCCGACTCCCGAGGGCGTTGTCGACGCCATCGCGGACGCGGTACGCAAGGTCAGCACCGGTCATGACGTCGAGGCGGTCGGCATCGGCGCGGCCGGTTACGTGGACGACAAGCGCGCCACCGTGCTCTTCGCGCCCAACATCAACTGGCGGCACGAGGCGCTGAAGGACAAGGTCGAGCAGCGCGTCGGCCTGCCCGTCGTCGTGGAGAACGACGCGAACGCGGCGGCGTGGGGCGAGTACCGGTTCGGCGCGGGCGCGGGCCATGACGACGTCGTGTGCATCACGCTCGGCACCGGCCTCGGCGGCGGCATCATCATCGGCGGCAAGCTGCACCGCGGCCGCTTCGGCGTCGCGGCCGAGTTCGGCCACATCAGAGTCGTCCCCGACGGTCTGCTGTGCGGCTGCGGCAGCCAGGGCTGCTGGGAGCAGTACGCCTCCGGCCGCGCCCTGGTGCGCTACGCCAAGCAGCGCGCCGCCGCCACCCCGGAGAACGCCGAGATCCTGCTCGGCCTCGGCGACGGCACCGCCGAGAACATCGAGGGCAAGCACATCAGCGACGCCGCCCGCCAGGGCGACCCGGTCGCCATCGACTCCTTCCGCGAGCTGGCCCGCTGGGCGGGCGCCGGGCTCGCCGACCTCGCCTCGCTCTTCGACCCCTCGGCGTTCATCGTCGGCGGCGGGGTCTCCGACGAGGGCGATCTCGTGCTGGAGCCGATCCGCAAGTCGTTCCGCCGCTGGCTGGTCGGCAACCAGTGGCGGCCGCACGCCCAGGTGCTCGCCGCCCAGCTCGGCGGCAAGGCCGGGCTCGTCGGCGCCGCCGACCTCGCCCGCCAGGGCTGACGGCCCAAGACCGTGGTGCTCGCGGATCTGCCCGCCTCCACCACCGGCCCGGACGCGGCCGTGGTGCGGGTGCTCAGCTACAACATCCGCTCGCTGCGCGACGATCGCGAGGCGCTGGCCCGGGTGATCCGGGCCTGCGCCCCCGACGTGGTCTGCGTCCAGGAGGCGCCGCGCTTCTTCCGCTGGCGCAAGGCCGCCGCCTGGCTGGCCCGCGAGACCGGCCTCGTCTACGTCACGGGCGGGGCCACCGCCACCGGTCCCATGATCCTCGCCTCGCTGCGCGCCCACGTCGAGCGGGCCGAGGACATCCTGCTGCCCCGCGTCCCCGGCCTGCACCGGCGGGGCTTCGCCACCGCCGTGCTGCGCTTCGGCGGCGGCCACCGCGACGCGGACGGCCACCGGGACGCGGACGGCCACCGCGGCACCGACGGTCACCGCGAAACCGATCGCCACCGCGACGCCGATGGCGTGTTCCGGCTCGGCGTCCTCAGCTGCCATCTGAGCCTGGCCGCGGCCGAGCGCTACGACCAGGCCGGGATGCTGCTGGACCGGGTTGCCGCGCTCGACGTGCCGTACGCCGTCGCCGCCGGGGACATCAACGAGCAGCCCCACGGCCGCGCCTTCCGCCGCATCGCCGGAACGCTGCGGGACGGCTGGGCCACCGAACCCTGGGGGAGCGAGGCCACCTTCGACCCGGGCGATCCGCGCCGCCGCATCGACGCGCTGTTCGCGTCCGACGGCGTCGAGATCATCGGCTGCGGAGTGCCGTCCGGGCTGCCCGGCCTCGGCGACGCCGACCTGAGGGCGGCCACGGACCATCTGCCGGTCCTGGCCGCGCTCCGGCTGCCCCGGCTGCCCGCGTCGTAGCGCGTCAGCCGGAGCGGGGCTGATCGGGGCTGATCAGACGACGGCGCCCCGGCCGGGGTCCTCGTCCTCCTCGTCGTCGCTCTCGTTCATCCGCATCACCAGCGTGACGAAGCCGCCCAGGAAACCGCCGACGCCCAGCGTCGTGATCCACCAGGTCATCTCCACCCGGAACAGCACCACGGCGAGCAGCAGCAGCGGCCCGCCCAGCACGCCCAGCCAGGCGAACCGGGACGTGACGTCGGACTCGGGGAGCGGCGGCGGCTCGGGCGGGACGAAGTGGCCCTCGTCGGTCTCGTCGAAGTCGCTCTCGGAGGACTCCTCGGCGTCCCAGTCGCGCGGGCCCACGCCCGGCGCGTACACGATGAAGCTGCCGACGGGCTTGTCGCCCTTGTCGAGCTTGTCGCCCGGATCCGCCTTGTCGCCCTTGTCGGCCTTATCGGTCTTGGTGAGGGCGTCCGGAGTCGCCGCGCCCGTACGGTCGTCCTCGACGTCGGGGTCGAAGTCGTCCTCGAACCGGTCTTCCGGCCTGTCCCCCAGCTCGTCCAGCAGGTCGTCGCGAGAGTCGTCGCGCCGGGAGTCCTCGCGGCCCCACTTCTCCGTCAGGTTCTCGGCCACGGGCCACCGCTCCGCACCCGGCGGATCCGGCGGCTCCTCCCCGTACGCGGCGACGATCGCCGCGAAGGCGGCATCGTCGTCCCGGCGCGCCCCCGCCCCGTTCTCGTTCGAATCGCGCTCAGCCACTGGCCGCCGCCCCCTCCTTCCCGCCGACGTCCCCGGGATGGACCCCGTTGTCCTCTCCCATACCCGCGGTCAGCCGGGTGATGAACGTGTCCGTCTCCTCGAAGATGAACTCGGCGTCGTAGTCCAGCGTCGCCACGTGGTAGCTGCGCTCCAGCAGCCGCTCGGTGACGTCCCGGGACGAGACCTGGCTCAGGATGCGCTCGGAGTCCGCGGACGGCACCACATGGTCCTGCGGGCTGTGCATCACCAGCAGCGGCTGAGTCACCTGCGGCAGTTCGGCGTCCACCACCCGGTAGAAGCGGCGCATCGAGTGCACGGCGTGCAGCGGCATCCGGTCGTATCCCGATTCCTGGGAACCCGGCATGGCGATGTCACTCGCGATCCCCTTGACGGAGGGCACCAGATGACGCAGCACCGGAAGCGCCACGGCCAGCGGATCGTGGATCCGGTTGGCCGGGTTCACCACGGCGACGCCGCTGATCTCCGCGCCGTGCTGGGCGGCAAGCCGCAGTGCGAGCGCGCCGCCCATCGACAGCCCGCAGACGAAGACCCGGGCGCACCGCTCGCGCAGCGCCCGCAGCTCCCGGTCGACCTCGGCGTACCAGTCCTGCCACCCGGTGACCGCGAGGTCCTGCCAGCGGGTCCCATGGCCGGGGAGCAGCGGAAGCGAGACGGTCAGGCCGCGCCGGGCCAGGTGGTCGGCCCAGGGGCGCACCGACTGCGGGGAACCGGTGAAGCCGTGACAGACGAGGACGCCGATCTCTCCGCCGTCGTGGCGGAACGGCTCGGCTCCGGGGAGGAGCGGCACCACGGATCTCCGTTCGGTGGTGAAGCGGTCAACGGGACCTCAGCGTACGCGGCGCGCCGCACCCGGGGTAGGCAGGTTAAGGTCTCCTCGTCGGATACAGGAGGTTCTCGGTTGTTCTACGGTGCAATGAAGCTGTCGGTGGGTGGGACGTTGAAGCTCGCCTTCCGGCCCTGGGTCGAGGGATTGGAGAACGTCCCCGACGACGGGCCGGCCATCCTCGCGAGCAATCACCTTTCCTTCTCCGACTCCTTCTTCCTGCCCGCGATGCTCGACCGGAAGGTCACCTTCATCGCCAAGCAGGAGTACTTCACCACTCCGGGGATCAAGGGCAGGCTGACGGCGGCCTTCTTCAAGGGCGTCGGCCAGCTGCCGGTGGACCGCTCGGGCAGCCGGGGGGCGGGTGAGGCCGCGATCAAGGCGGGGATCGAGGTCATCAAGCGCGGTGAGCTGTTCGGCATCTACCCGGAGGGCACGCGCTCGCCGGACGGCCGGCTCTACCGCGGCAAGCCCGGCGGGCTGGCGCGGGTCGCGCTGGCGACGGGCGCGCCGGTGATTCCGGTGGCGATGATCGACACCGAGAAGATCCAGCCGCCGGGCAAGGTGATGCCCAAGCTGATGCGTCCCGGCATCAAGATCGGCAAGCCGCTGGACTTCAGCCGCTACCACGGCATGGACGGCGACCGCTTCATCCTGCGCTCGGTGACCGACGAGGTCATGTACGAGATCATGAAGCTGTCCGGCCAGGAGTACGTCGACGTCTACGCGACCGCCGCCAAGCGGCAGATCGCGGACGCGGAGGCGGCCCGGAAGCAGGCCGAGAAGGCGGAGAAGACGGAGAAGTCCGAGCAGCCCGCGGACAAGGGCACGGACGACAACAGCAAGGACAAGACCGGGGCGTAAGCCGCGCGCCGGGCCCGGGGGTGGGGGGAAGTTGGCGCTTCAGTCCAAGCGCGAGCGTGTCGTACGCATGTCCGTGGAGCAGCCGCTGTGGCATGCGCTGACCGCCTACCGGGTGCTCACGCTGGTCTACGCGCTCTGCCTCTTCGTCTACTCCTTCCACGACTACGACCGTCCGCTGGGCGCCGCTGCCTATATGGCGGTGCTGACCGTGTGGACGGCGCTGACCTTCCGCATGGTCTCGTCGGCCGAGCGCTGCACCCGGCGCTTCCTCATCGGCGACCTCGCCGTCGCGATCACCGGCATCCTGCTCACCCCGCTCGTCGACAACCACGACCGCATCGCCGAGGGCACGCCCACGCTGCCCTCCATATGGACGGCGGGCGCGGTCCTCGGCTTCGCCATCAAGGGCGGCTGGCGGTGGGCGGCGTGGGCGTCGACCGTCGTGTGCGCGGCCAACATCATCGAGCGCGGCGGGTTCGCCCAGGACACCGTGCACATGCTGATGCTGGTGTGGGTGGCGAGCGTGGCCATCGGGTACGTCGTGGAGGTCGCCCGCGCCAGTGAACGCACCCTGGCCCGCGCGCTGCGCATCGAGGCGGCGACCCGCGAACGCGAGCGGCTGGCCCGGGACATCCACGACAGCGTGCTCCAGGTGCTCGCCATGGTGCAGCGGCGGGGCGCCGCGATCGGCGGCGAGGCGGCCGAACTGGGCCGGATGGCGGGGGAGCAGGAGATCGCGCTGCGCTCGCTGGTGGCCACCGGTCTGCTCACCCCGCCGCGCGCCGCGGCCGACGACCACGGGGACGCTCGGGAAGCCCGTACGGAAGCCACGGACCCCGCGTCGCCGCCGTGCGCGCCCGCGGACGCCTTGCCCGAGGACGCCGACGAGCCCTGCGATCTGCGGGCCCTGCTCGCCCCGCACGCCGGATCCCAGGTCACCTTCTCCGAGCCGGGCGCCCCGGTGATCCTCCCGGCCGCCGCGGCGGGGGAGTTGGCGGCCGCTGTCGGTGCCGCGCTGGACAATGTACGGGTGCACGCGGGCGAGGGGGCCCGGGCCTGGATCCTGCTGGAGGACGAACCGGCCGCGGTGATGGTCACCGTCCGGGACGACGGCCCCGGCATCCCGGACGGCAGGCTCGCCGACGCCGAGCGGGAGGGGCGGCTCGGGGTCGCCCTGTCGATACGGGGGCGGCTGCGCGAACTCGGCGGCACCGCCGAGTGGATCTCGGCGCCGGGACAGGGCACCGAGGTGGAACTGACGGTTCCGAAGCCTGCGGCGAATCTGAAAGGGACGACTGCGCGATGACCGACGACCGGGAAGCCGAACGGCCGGTGACGGTGATGGTGGTGGACGACCACCCGATGTGGCGCGACGCCGTCGCCCGCGATCTGTCCGAGGCCGGGTTCGACGTGGTGGCCACCGCGGGGGACGGGCCGCAGGCGGTCCGCCGGGCCAAGGCCGCCGAGCCCGACGTCCTGGTGCTCGACCTCAACCTGCCCGGGCTGCCCGGCGTCGAGGTCTGCAAGGAGGTCGTCGCCGCCCACCCCAAGCTGCGGGTGCTGGTGCTCTCCGCGAGCGGTGAGCACGCGGACGTCCTGGAGGCGGTCAAGTCCGGCGCCACCGGCTATCTGCTGAAGTCCTCCAGCACCGAAGAGCTGCTGGACGCGGTGCGCCGCACCGCCGTCGGCGACGCCGTGTTCACCCCGGGCCTCGCCGGTCTGGTCCTCGGCGAGTACCGGCGGCTGGCGAGCGAGCCCGCCCCCACCACCGCCGACCAGCCGGTCGCCCCGCAGCTCACCGAGCGGGAGACGGAGGTGCTGCGGCTGGTGGCCAAGGGGCTCTCGTACAAGCAGATCGCCGAGCGCCTGGTGATCTCCCACCGCACCGTGCAGAACCACGTCCAGAACACCCTGGGCAAGCTGCAGTTGCACAACCGGGTGGAGCTGGTGCGGTACGCGATCGAGGCCGGACTGGACGACGCCTAGCCGCATCCGCTCGAACGGGTGAACTTCTCTCCCAACTCCCCTTGCGGCCACAGGAATCGCGATCCGCCCCATCCCTTGTGACCTGGATCACCGTTAGCGTGGCCCCGTAACGGGCCCAATCTCGGGATTTCAGCGGCAGAAGGGATGAAAAGGATGCGGGTCGGAGTGCTGACCGGTGGCGGTGACTGCCCCGGACTCAACGCGGTCATCCGCGCCGTCGTGCGCAAGGGCGTGAAGGAATACGGCTACGACTTCGTCGGCTTCCGGGACGGCTGGCGCGGTCCCCTCCAGAACGACACCGTTCCCCTCGACATCCGCGCGGTACGCGGCATCCTGCCGCGCGGCGGCACCATCCTCGGCTCGTCCCGCACCAACCCCTTCAACAGCGAGGACGGCATCCGCCGGGTCAAGGAGACCCTGGCCAAGCAGGAGGTCGACGCGCTCATCGCGATCGGCGGCGAGGACACCCTCGGCGTCGCCTCCCGCCTCTCCGGCGACTACGGCATCCCCTGCGTCGGCGTCCCCAAGACCATCGACAACGACCTCTCCGCCACCGATTACACCTTCGGCTTCGACACCGCGGTGAACATCGCCACCGAGGCCATCGACCGCCTCCACACCACCGCCGAATCCCATATGCGGGTCCTCGTCGTCGAGGTGATGGGCCGCCACGCGGGCTGGATCGCCCTCCACGCCGGACTCGCGGGCGGCGCCAACGTCATCCTCATCCCCGAGCAGCGCTTCGACATCGACCGCATCTGCGCCTGGGTCGAATCCCGCTTCAAGATCCGCTACGCCCCGATCGTGGTCGTCGCGGAGGGCGCGATGCCGAAGGACCGCGATGCCGTCCTCAAGGACGACTCGCTGGACTCCTTCGGTCACGTCCGGCTCTCCGGCATCGGGGAGTGGCTGGCCAAGGAGATCGAGAAGCGCACGGGCAAGGAGGCCCGTACGACCGTCCTCGGCCACGTCCAGCGCGGCGGCACCCCCAGCGCCTTCGACCGCTGGCTCGCCACCCGCTTCGGCCTGCACGCGATCGACGCCGTCCGCGACCAGGACTTCGGCAAGATGGTCGCCCTCCGCGGCACGGACATCGTCCGCGTCCCCCTGGCCGACGCGACGGCCCGCCTCAAGACGGTGGACCCGTCGCTCTACGCGGAGGCGGAGGTCTTCTTCGGCTGACCCCGGTCCCCGGGGCCCGGGGCTGCGCCACTGGTCCCGGGACCCCACCCCGTTCCGGGGCTGCGCCGCCGGGCCACCGGGGCGGGGTGGGGAACAGTCAGACGCGCACAGCCGCCAGCAGCTCCGCCACCACCACCGCCCCATCCCGCGACAGCACCGACTCCGGGTGGAATTGGACGCCCGCGAAACCGGGGCCGCGCAGCGCATGCACATCGCCGGTCGACAAGTCCCGGCTCAGCTCCACCCGGTGCATCGCCAACTCCGCCTCCACCCCCTCACCGCACCGCGCGGTAAACGTGTTGTAGAACCCCACCGTCTCCTCCCGCCCGAAGAAGTCGATCCGCTCCTGCGCCCCCTGGAACGGCACGGACTTCCGCACGATCTCCAACCCCAGCTCCGCCGCGAGCAGCTCGTGCCCCAGGCACACCCCGAGCAGCCCGTGCCGGTGCCCGGCCACCAACTCGGCCGTCAGCCCCCGCAGGAACCGCATCTTCGGATCGGCCGCGTCACCGGGATCCCCCGGCCCGGGGCCGAGCACGACCGGACCCTCGTGCGCGAGCGCGGCCTCCCGCACGCCCGGCTCGTCGTACCGCCGCACGGTCACCGTCAGCCCCGCCATCCGCAGCAGATGCGCGAGCATCGACGTAAAGGTGTCCTCCGCGTCGATCACCAGCGCATGCCCGGACAGCAACCGCTCAGGGGCCTGCATCCGCAGCCAGAACGGCGCCAGGTCGGCCCGCCGCGCGTCCAGCGCCGCCCGCACGCGCGGATCGTCCGCGAGCCGGGGCCGCGGGCCCGCCCCGGACCGTACGGGCGCCTCCCGCACGCCGAGCGCGGTGAGCACCCCGGCCGCCTTGGCGTGCGTCTCGGCGACCTCGCCGCGCGGGTCGGAGTGGCGCACCAGCGTCGCCCCGACCGGCACCCGCAGCGCGCCACGGCCGTCGATGTCGGCGGTGCGGATGAGGATCGGCGAGTCGAGGGTCTGGGCGCCCCCGCCGTCCCGCCCGATGAGCGCGAGCGCCCCCGCGTAGTACCCACGCCCACCCGGCTCGTACCGCTCGATCACGCGGCACGCGTTCTGCACGGGGGACCCGGTGACGGTCGCCGCGAACATCGTCTCCCGCAGCACCTCCCGTACGTCCAGCGAGGACCGCCCGCGCAGCTCGTACTCGGTGTGCGCCAGGTGCGCCATCTCCTTGAGCCGCGGCCCGACCACGACGCCGCCCATGTCGCCGACGGTGCACATCATCTTCAGCTCCTCGTCCACGACCATGGACAGCTCCTCCACCTCCTTGGGGTCGTGCAGGAACTCCAGCAGCCCGTCCACGGAAGGCCCGCCCTCCGGATAGCGGTACGTCCCGCTGATCGGGTTCATGACGACCGTGCCGCCGGACATCCGTACGTGCACCTCCGGGCTGGCCCCCACCAGCGTCCGCCCGCCGCCCAGCCGTACGACGTACGTCCAGTACGCGCCCCGCTCACCGGCCAGCAGCCGCCGGAAGAGCGCGAGCGCGTCGGTACTCGCGAACCCCGGGATCTCGCCCTCGAAGGTCCGCCGGATGACGAAGTTGGCGCCCTCACCGGTCCCGATCTCGTCCTCGATGACCCGGCTCACGATGTCCGCGTACGCGTCGTCGCCGACGTCGAAGTGCCCGTCCTCGACCCGCACCTCATGCGCGGGCAGCGCGTCCAGCAGCTCGGCGAGCGGCAGCACGTACGTGGTCTCGGGCCGCAGCACGGCCAGCGGCGTCCCGTCGTCCCGTACGTCGAACCCGCGCTCCCGGATCTGCCGGAACGGCACCAGCGCGAGCGCGTCGCTCACCGGCCCGCCGCCCTCCGGCGCCCCGGTCGGCAGCGGGATGTCGGTCAGCCGCTCCACCTCACCGGCCGGGCCGAGCAGCACCTCGACGGTGTCGGGGTCGTGTCCTGGCGTACGGCGGTGCAGCAGGGCGAAGGGCGGGCAGTCCTCGGCGAGCAGCCGGGCGACGAGGGCGTGAGCATCGTGGTGCGTCATGGCGGATGGGTTCCTTCCGGAGAGGGAGGAACGGCCCGCGGAAACGCCGAAGGCCGCCCCTCGGGCGGCCTTCGCGTGTGTCTGTGGGAGTGCGCGCGATTCAGTGGGCCGCCGGATGAGCGGTCCACCACCAGGTCATGGTCAGTCGCGCGAACATGTGCAGGACTCTACCTCAGTTCCACGGGTTCGCCGGTTGGTCGTTGATCGCCGCCCAGAAGCGGGTGCCGTCCGGCACATAGCCGTACGCCCAGAAGGACCAGCCACCGCTGGCCTCCAGGTTGGCTCCGTACCGTCCGTCGTGGAACTCGGCCATCCGCCAGTCCGCGCCGTAGTACTGCGCACACACGGCGTCCGCCGTCGCCCGGCTGGTCAGCGACTTGCCCAGCACGGGCGGGGTCGCGGCCACGGTGCCGCGCGCCCAGCCCGCGTAGAAGTCCGGCGTGATCCCGCTGGGCACCGCGCTGCCGTTGATTCTCAGGCACAGCATGGGCAGCGTCGCGGTGGCGGCGGTGTCGCCGTTGTAGGCGTCGGTCGCGGAGTCGGCGCCGACCCGGACCGTGCCGTTGCCCTTGGCGAGCACGGTCCACGTCATCCCGGACGGGATGGCCGACGAGTCCGCCTGAGCGGGGGTGGCATTGAGCGACATCAGCACGAGCGAGGCGGCGGCCGCGAAGGCGGCGGCGCTGCGGCGGAGCAACTTCCTCATGGGGCACTCCTTCGGCTGGGCACCGGCCACGGGGGCGGGCCGGTCACCCGAACAGCGTCCGAGGAAGGCATGGTTCCATCGTGTCTTCCGCGCGGTATGGCCGTAAGTGGCCGAGGGAAGCCCGAACGCCCGTTCTTGCGCAACGCGTCTCGTGTGTGCTTGGTACGGACCTTCGTTACGCGGAGCGTGGCACGGTTCCCTCGCGTGTGTGTGGACGGTGTGGAGGACGCCACCCCGGGCGCCGGGGCTGTCGGTGGGGGCCGTTAACTTACTGGCTCGCGCATCGATCTGATGCGTGGCCATCGCCATGCTCTTCAACGGGGAGAACCGCTCTGTCCACGAACGCACCGCCGCCCGGCGGCCACAGCCCTTCCTACCCGGCGCAGCAGCCGTACCCGTACGGCCAGCCCCAGTACGGCCAGCAGCCCCAGTACGGCCACCAGCCGCCGTACGGCCAGCCCGCCCCGCCGCCTCCGCCCCGGCCCGGCTTCTTCAGCCGCTTCAGCACCAAGACGAAGATCCAGATGATCGTCATCCCGTTGGTGCTGATCGGCTATGGCGTCTGGTACGGATTGCTGGGCCACGACACGCCCTCCTCCTCCACCTCGCCCAACACGGACAGCACCAGCGCGTCCGCCGCCGAGGTCGGGGACTGCCTGCAGAAGAAGGGCACCGACAGCGACCCGGACCTCACCATCGTGGACTGCGGTGGAGCCACCGCGGACTACAAGGTGAAGCAGCGTGAGGCGCTGGACTACTCCTGCGATCCGCAGTACGCGACGTACCAGCTGACGCGGAACGGCAGGGCGCAGTTCACGCTGTGCATGGAGCACATCAGCAAGTAAGGGTGCCCATCGCTGTCGCGGTGACGAAGTCGCCGAAGGCGGCGGGGGAGAGGAGCAGGATGGGGCCGTCGGGGTGCTTGGAGTCGCGGATGGCGACCTGGCCGGGTATCTCGGCGATCTCCACGCACTCGCCTTGGTCGGCGCTGTGGCTGGACTTGCGCCACTCAGGTCTGCGTTCCATAGCGGTCCTCCATTACGCGAGCGATCAGATCTGCCGACTCCTGAATGGACAGTGCGGCAGCCTGGAGGTGAGCGTAACGGAGCGTGCGGTCGGTGACGTCCTCCGGATTGGCGGTCAAGTGGCCCACTTCGTAATCCTCGCTGAAGGCGAGGTCCGGGCTATTGCGGAAGCGAAAGAGGCTGAACGCGCCCAGAAGTCCGGCGTGCGCGCCAGCGGCGAAGGGCAGCACCTGGATGTGCACCGAACGGTGGTCGCGGAACGCCAACAGATGGGCCAGTTGATTTCGCATGATCTCCCGGCTGCCGACGATCTGATGCAGCGCGGCCTCGCCGAGAACCACCCAGATCAGCGCCGGGTTCCGCCGTTCCAGGATCAGTTGACGATCCAATCGGTTCGCCAACCGGGCGTCGAGGCTGTCCTTGTGGAGGACGCCCAGTACCTCCCGTGCGTACTCCTTGGTCTGGAGGCGACCGTGCACCACTGACGGCTCGAAGAAGTACGCCTGAGCGGCCTCCGCCTCCAAGTCGGCGATTTCCTGGGCCTCTAGCGGCACCTGGAAGCACAGTGCCATCTCCAGCAACCGCAACAACGCCCCGCCGGTGCCCAACGTGTCGTCGAGCTGCATCGTGAACCGCCGGGTAGGGATCTTCCTGGCGGTCTCGTACTGACCGATCAGCGAGCCCGTGCAGTACACCAGCCCGCCCAACTGATCCTGGGTGAGGCCCGCGGCCTCGCGATATCGGCGTAGCTCCGCACCAAGGTGATGCATGGGCGACGTAGTCGGGTCCAGCTTTCGGATGTTCGGCATGACAGCCCCCAACAACCAGCACGTTGTGTTCTTGCGGTAGCCCACGGTAATCGTCCGGATAGACCCTTGTGGCGTGAACGAAGACATTGCGTACCCGCCGCCCCACTACCACCTGACCTTCACCGTGCTGTCCGCGCACGCGGCCCGCCACATCCGACGTATCGTCCGTACGTTCCTCGCCATGTGGGACATGCCGCATCTCGATGAGGCCGCCGGGCTGGCCGTGACCGAGCTGCTGGCGAACGTGATCAAGCACGTGCCCGGCGCGAGCTGCACCGTGCTGCTGCTGGCGCAGGAGGGGAAGCTGCGGGTCGAGGTCGGCGACGCCTCGCCCGTCGTACCCGTCAGGCGCGCCGCGGGGCCGTGGGACGAGAACGGGCGGGGGCTGACGATGGTGGAGCTGATCACGGACGCCTGGGGCGTGGAGCGGTACCAGGACCGACCAGGGAAGAAGGTGTGGTTCGAGCTCAAAGCGTGAGGCGGGGCGTCTCACAGCGTGGGCGGCGGGCTGGACACCGGTGAAGACCCCGTAACCTTGTCCGGGTGACCGTGAACGCTGAATCCCACGCCGGTGGCAACACCTGGCAGTCCCTTCCCGCGGCGCAGCAGCCTGACTGGCCGGACCAAGAGGCTCTGCGCGATGTGATCGCTGAGCTCGAGGCCTATCCGCCGCTCGTTTTTGCGGGCGAGTGCGACCAGCTGCGGCACCGTCTGGGGGCCGTGGCCCGGGGTGAGGCGTTTCTGCTGCAGGGCGGCGACTGCGCCGAGGCATTCGACGGTGTGAGCGCCGACCACATCCGCAACAAGCTGAAGACGCTCCTGCAGATGGGCGCCGTGCTGACCTACGCCGGGTCCGTCCCGGTGGTGAAGGTCGGCCGGATCGCCGGGCAGTACAGCAAGCCGCGCTCGAAGCCGACCGAGACCCGCGACGGGGTGACCCTGCCCACGTACCGCGGGGACTCGGTCAACGGCTTCGAGTTCACGGAGGAGGCGCGGATCCCGGATCCGCAGCGGCTCAAGCGGATGTACCAGGCGTCGGCCTCGACGCTGAACCTGGTCCGCGCCTTCACCACCGGCGGCTACGCCGATCTGCGGCAGGTGCACGCCTGGAACCAGGACTTCGTGAAGTCGTCCCCGTCGGGGCAGCGCTACGAGGCGCTGGCGCGCGAGATCGACCGGGCGATGAACTTCATGAACGCCTGCGGGGTGGACCCGGAGGAGTTCAAGACCGTCGAGTTCTTCTCGTCGCACGAGGCGCTGATCCTGGCCTACGAGTCGGCGATGACCCGTACCGACTCGCGGACCGGCGACCTGTACGACGTGTCCGGCCACATGGTGTGGATCGGTGAGCGCACCCGGCAGCTGGACGGGGCGCACATCGAGTTCGCGGCGAAGGTCCGTAACCCGGTGGGCGTGAAGCTGGGCCCGACGACCACGCCCGAAGAGGCGCTGACGCTGATCGACAAGATCGACCCGGACCGGGAGCCGGGGCGCCTCACCTTCATCACGCGGATGGGCGCGGACAAGGTCCGCGACAAGCTGCCGCACCTGGTGGAGAAGGTCACCGCGTCCGGTGCGCAGGTCGCGTGGGTCTGCGACCCGATGCACGGCAACACCTTCGAGGCCGCGTCGGGGCACAAGACGCGCCGCTTCGACGATGTGCTGGACGAGGTCAAGGGCTTCTTCGAGGTCCACAAGGAGCTGGGCACCCACCCGGGCGGCATCCACGTGGAGCTGACCGGTGACGACGTCACGGAGTGCGTGGGCGGCGGCGACGAAATCTTCGTCGACGATCTGCACCAGCGCTACGAGACGGCCTGCGACCCGCGGCTGAACCGCAGCCAGTCGCTGGACCTGGCGTTCCTGGTCGCGGAGATGTACCGGGACCAGTAGTACCGAAAGAGATCATTTACGCAGGTGGGGCGCGGATCACATCGATCCGCGCCCCTCGCCGTTGTAAGGCTCACCTATGGCGGGTAAGGTAAGGGTTACCTCACTGATCAACGCTGGAGAGTCTGCCCGTGTACGTCTGCTCATGCTTCGGCATCACCGAGAAGCAGGTGCGCCAGCACGCCGCCACGGGCGCGTGCACGCCGCGCCAGATCGCCGGTGCCTGCAAGGCGGGCACGGACTGTGGTTCCTGCGTGCGCAAGATCCAGGCGCTGCTGGGCCGGGGCGCGTGCCCGCGCCGCGACGCGCCGCTTGAGCCCGCCGTGCTGACCGCCATGGCGATGGAGCCCGAGGTCGAGGCCGCCGAAGCCGCCTAGCGCACGGTGTGGACCGGTCGGCTGCTCAGCTCTCAGCTGCTCGGCTGCTCGATCTGCTGGGCGATGTAGAGCGGCTCTCCCAGCTTCTCGATCAGTTCGAGCTGGGTGTCGAGGTAGTCGATGTGCTCTTCCTCGTCGGCGAGGATGCTCTCGAAGATGTTGGCCGAGGTGATGTCGCCCTTGGACCGCATCAGCTCGATGCCGCGCCTGAGCCGGTCGATGGCCTCCAGCTCCACCTGCCGGTCGGCCTGGAACATCTCGGTGACCGTCTGGCCAACCCTGACGTGGAAGAGCCGCTGGTAATTGGGGAGACCGTCCAGAAGAAGGATGCGGTCGGTGAGTACCTCCGCGTGCTTCATTTCATCGAAGGACTCCGACCGGGTGTACGCGGCAAGGCGTGTCCAGCCAAAGTTGTCCTGCATCTTCGAATGCAGAAAATACTGATTGATGGCCGTCAGCTCGCCGGTCAGCTGCTCGTTGAGGAATTCCAGAACCTCGGGGTCGCCCTGCATTGAAGGGGCTCCTTCCCATCAGAAGGGGGAATGCCAGGTTCCGGCATCGTTGCATCGTCGCAGCTCGGGCGTCCAGCAAGGGCACGCTTAGTGCGAGTTGCCCCGGCGCCGCACGGGCTGGTCCCGACCACCCCCGGCGGTCTGAGAGCATGGAGTCCATGGGTCAGCCGGAGCACCGTCAGGGGGAGCTTGCGCAGCTGCCTCCGGGTCAGCGACTGCAGCGCGGGTGGCCGGTTACGCACTATGGACCGGTCCCGAAATTCCGGCCGGACCGCTGGGAGTTCCGCGTCTTCGGCGCGACCGCGGACGGGGAGAAGCACTGCTGGAACCATGAAGAGTTCTCCGCCCTGCCCTACTCGACGGTCGTCGCCGATCTGCACTGCGTCACCAAGTTCTCCATGCTGGGCGCGGAATGGGGCGGCGTAGCGGTGAGCGAGATCATCGCGCTGGCGCCGCCCGCGCCCGACGTCACGCACGTCATGGTGTGGGCGGAGTACGGATTCAGCTCGAATCTGCGGCTGACGGACTTCATGGCCGAGGCGGCCATGTTCGCCACCCACAAGGACGGCGAGCTGCTGACCGCCGAGCACGGATTCCCGCTGCGGCTGGTCGTCCCGCATCTGTACGCCTGGAAGGGCCCGAAGTGGGTCCGCGGCGTCGAATACATGACGGCCGACCGGCGCGGCTTCTGGGAAGAGCGCGGCTACCACAACATCGGCGACCCCTGGCGCGAGCAGCGCTACACGTACCAGGAGCAGCCGGGCGACGGGCCCGAGCTGTAGCCGATCAGTGGTACTGGTGCACCACCGCGTGGCCCTTCCCGCGCCCGATCATCCACTTGTTGACCGGGGTGGTCAGGATGAAGGCCACCACGAAGGAGAGGGCCAGGCTCAGCCAGAACAGGGCGTCGGCGAGGGTCGCGTCCATCGCGCCCGGGAACAGCAGCAGCGTGCCGTTGTCCGCCAGTTCCATCACCGCGATCGACACGGTGTCCGCCGCGAGTGCGACGCGTAGTGCGGTGCGCAGGTCCAGTCCGGCGCGCAGGACGCCGCGCATCGTGAGCGCGTAGCCGAAGACGAAGGCGAGCACGATCGCCAGGACCATGGTCGGGACGTTGTGCCAGGCGAGTGCGGTGCCGATGGCCATGCCCAGGATCTCGCCGATGGCGCAGCCGGTGAGGCAGTGCAGGGTGGCCTGCGCGGCCATGGGCCAGTCGGCGCGACCGTGTGCGTGGTGGTCCATGTGATCCATGTGCTCCATGGTGGATGCCCCCCCCAGGGGTAGTGGCGGTCCTTCTCGAACGACAGGAACACCATACCCCCAGGGGGTATTCCCTAGTCCCGTAGAATCGGTCGGAATCGAAGGAGCGGCCATGGCCGAGCGCGTGATCGAGGCGGACGGCATCGAGCTGTGCGCCGAGTCCTTCGGCGACCCGTCGGATCCGCCCGTCCTGCTCGTCATGGGGACGGGGGCTTCGATGCTCTGGTGGGAGGAGGGCTTCTGCCGGGCGCTCGCCGGGGGCGGGCGGTTCGTGATCCGTTACGACCACCGCGACACCGGCCGATCAGTCACCTACGAGCCGGGCCGCCCCGGATACACCGCGTCGGACCTGGTCGGTGACGCCCCCCGCGTGCTCGACGCCTATGAGGTCCCGGCCGCGCACATCGTGGGCGTCTCGGCCGGAGGGGCGCTGGCGCAACTGCTCGTGCTCGATGACGCCGACCGCGTCCGCTCGCTCGTCCTGATCAGCACGTCCTCCGCCGTGCCCGGCGACCGGGAGCTTCCTCCGCCGACCGAGGAGTTCACGCGGTTCGTCTCCTCCGCGCATGCCGAGGGGCCGGACGCCGAGTGGTTGATCGATTACGTGGTCGGCTACGCGCGCGTGCTCGCGGGCGGCAGGCGCCCGTTCGACGAGGCCGCCGTCCGTAACCTCGTCCGGCGCGACGTCGAGCGCGCGCACGACATCGCCGCGGCCCGCAACCACGACATCCTGCCGGGCGGCACGCCTCCCCGGGCGCCCCTGTCCTCGATCGCCGTGCCCACGCTGGTGATCCACGGGACCGCCGATCCGATGTTCCCGCTCGGGCATGGTGAGGCACTGGCGGAACAGATCCCCGACGCCACGCTCCTGACCCTGCCGGACGCCGGTCACGGGGTCGAGCGAGCCGACTGGGCGACGATCGTCCCCGCGATCCTCGAACACACCGCCCCGGACTAGCCGTCCCGCAGCGCCTTGAGCCGGGCGATATCCGCCGCGTGCCCCTCGATCCCGTCGGCCCCGCCGGGCGTCTCGACCACCAGCGGCACGCCTTCCGTGGCCGGATGCGTGAACAGCTCCCGGAACGGCTCCTCGCCGATGTGCCCGGCGCCGATGTTCTCGTGCCGGTCCTTGTGCGCCCCCACCACGTCCTTGGAGTCGTTCGCGTGGATCAGCTTCAGCCGCCCCTTGCCGGTGACCTCGACCAGCTCGTCCAGCGTCTGCTTCATCCCGCCGGGCGCGGCCAGGTCGTGACCGGCCGCGAAGACATGGCAGGTGTCGAGGCAGACGCCGAGCTTCGGATGCCGGTCCAGCGCCTCGAAGTACGGCCCGAGATCCTCGACCAGCGCGCACAGGGACGTGCCCTGTCCGGCCGTCGGCTCCAGGAGCAGCGGCGGGTCGTCCTCATGCGTCAGCTCGTCCAGCAACGGCAGCACCCGCTCCCGCACCTGCGCCATCGCCGTCTCGCGGGCCCGCCCACCGGTCGCCGACCCGGTGTGCACGACGACCCCGAGCGCCCCGATGTCCCGGCCCCGGCGGAGCGAATGCCGCAACGATTCGACGGACCGGTCGGCGGTGGCCTCCGTGTGCGACCCGAAGTTGATCAGGTACGGCGCATGGATGTACACCGGCACGGACTGCTCGCCACACGCCTCCCGGAACGCCTCGTCCTGCGCCGGAGTGCCGGGCGGCGTGGCCCACCCCCGCGGATTGGCGACGAAGACCTGCACGGCCTCGGCACCGATGTCCCGCGCATGCGGAAGCCCGGTGCTGGCGAGGCCACCGGCGACGCGGATGTGCCCACCGATGGGATTGCGACTGCGATGCGTACTCACCCCTCCAGCATCCCAGCCCACCCGGCCCGGATGGCCCGGGGTGTAGTCCCCCACCCCGCCCCTTCCCGAAACCGGGAGGCTGCGCCCCCGGCCCCCACCGGGGCTGAAGTCCCGCGCCCTGCCGGGGCTGGAGCCTGGCCCCTCGCCGAGGCTGGGGCCCTGCGCCCTGCTGGGGCTGGAGCCTGGCCCCCTGCCGGGGCTGAAGTCCGGTCCCCTGCCGGGGCTGGAGCGTGGCCCTCTGCTGGGGTTGAAGCGTGGCCCCCTGCTGGGGCTGGAGCGTGGCCCTCTGCTGGGGTTGAAGCGTGGCCCCCTGCTGGGGCTGGGGCCCTGCGCCCTGCCGGGGCTGGAGCGTGGCCCTCTGCCGGGGCTGGGGCCCTGCGCCTCGCCGGGGCTGAAGTCCCGCGCCCTGCCGGGGCTGGAGCCTGGCCCCTCGCCGGGGCTGCGCCTCCTGCTCCCCGCTGGGGCTGAAGCCCCGCACCCCGCCAGGGCTCAAGCCCCGCACCCCGCTGGGGCTTCCCCCACGCATCCCCGCCGGGGCGGACGTGCCGCGCTCCCAGCCCCTCCGGCGTTTGAGGAGCGGGGGCCGGGGCGGGGCCCCGGTTCGGGGAGGGGCGGGGTGGGGAACAAGCCGCCGACAACGGATCGGCCGGGGGCTAGAAGACGCCGCCCTTTACCGTGATCGTGATCTCGCTTCCCTTCGGCGCCTTGTCGCCGCCCGACACCGACTGGTCCTTCACCTCGTCGCTCGGGAAAAGCAGCGGCTTGTCGACCTTCACCGTGAAGCCCGCGTCCTCCAGCTGCTGCCTCGCGTCGTCGGTGTTCTCGCCCGTGACGTCCGGGACCTCGATCATCTGCTGGCCCTTGGAGAGGGTGAGGGTCACCGTGTCGCCCTTGGCGCCCTGGGTGCCTTCGCCGGGGGACTGGGCGGCGATCGTGCCCCGGTCCTCGTCCGAGAAGGCGCGGCGCTCGGCGAATTTGACCTTGAAGCCCGCCTCGCGCAGCTCGGATCGGGCGTCGGACGGGTCGTCGCCGATGAGGTCGGGGATGTCGAGGGGCTCGCCCTTGCTGACCACGAGGTTCACGGCCGTGTCGGGGCGGCGGACGGAGTCCGGGCCGGGGGTGGTGGCGAGCACCGCGTCCTGGGGGGTCTCGTCGCTGAAGCGGCGGGTGACGGTGCCCACCCTCAGCCCCGCGTCGGCGATCTTCGCCTTGGCCTCGGTGAGCGGTCGGCCGACGACATTGGGCACCTCGGCCCGCGGCGGCCCCTGGGAGACGTGGATGGTGACGGTGCCGGTGGAGCGGATGCGCTCGCCGACGCCGGGCTTGCTGCTGATGACCTTGTTCTTGTCGACGACATCGCTGTAATCCTGGACGACCTTGACGTCCAGACCGGCGCTGTGCAGCTTCTTCTCGGCGTCCGGGCGGGTCATCTTCAGCACGGACGGGACGTTGGTGAACTGCCCGGCGCTGATGTACCAGACCCCGGCGCCGATGCCGAGGGCGAGCAGGACGGCGGCGACGATCGTCACCACTCCGCGGCGCGGCATGCGGCGGCGCTGCCGCGGCGGCTCGGGCGGGTCCTGGGGGAGCTCCAGACGGCTGGTGTGCTCCGGGGCGGCAGCGGCGGCCCCGGCGGGGCGCGGGATGACCGTCGTACGGTCTTCGGAGCCGCCGCCGAGGGCCTCCTCGTGGGCCTGCGGCGGTATGGCGTCGAGCTGTGCGTCGGTGAGGGCGGCGCGCGCGTCGCGCACCTGGCCGAGCAGGTCGACGGCGTCGGCGGGGCGCAGGGCGACCTCGCGCGCGGTGGCGGAGGCGACCAGCGCGTCCAGCTCCGGCGCGACCTCGGGCGCGGCGACGGACGGGGGCGGGACGTCCTCGTGGAGGTGCTGGTAGAGGACCTGCGCCGGGGTGCTGCCGCCGTGCGGCTTGGAGCCGGTGAGCATCTCGTAGAGGACCACGCCGCACGCGTAGACGTCGGCGCGGGTGTCGGCCGTACCGTGCTCGATCTGCTCGGGCGCGAGGTAGGACACGGTGCCCAGGACGGACCCGGTGGAGGCGCTGGTGTTGGTGTCCACCGCCCTGACCAGGCCGAAGTCGGCGACCTTGACCCGGCCGTCGTCGCCGATCAGGACGTTCTCCGGCTTCATGTCGCGGTGGACGAAGCCCGCGCGGTGGGCGGCGCCGAGGGCGGCCAGGACCGGTTCCAGGATGTCCAGCGCGGCGCGGGGCTGAAGGGCGCCGCGCTCCCGCAGGACGTCGCGCAGGGTGCACCCGGCGACGTACTCCATGGCGAGGTAGACATGCGCGCCGTCGGTGCCCTGGTCGTAGACGCCGACCACATTGGCGTGCGCGAGTCTGGCGACGGACTTGGCCTCGCGGATGAAGCGGTCCACGAAGGCGGCGTCCGAGGCGAGGCTCTGGTGCATCACCTTCAGGGCGAGGACGCGGTCGAGCCGCGTGTCGACGGCCCGGTAGACCGTCGCCATCCCGCCCACGGCGATGCGCGCCTCGACGCGGTAGCGGCCGTCGAGCACCTGCCCGACAAGGGGGTCTTGGAGCGTCGTATCCACGAGAGTGCAGTCTACGAGCCGTCACCGACACCTCGGACCGGCTGCCCCGATTTCCGATACGCACTGGGACAGAACGGTGACCTCCGTCTCAGTTGTGCGAGGCGGCGGCGAGGGCGGCCAGCTCCTCACACGCGGAGGTCCAGGCCAGGGCGGCGTACTCGGCGTGCTTGGCCTTGGCGTCGTCCGGGAGGTCGAGCGCCCGGATGCCGGTCTCGGCGAGGCGGAGGCGGGTGCCCGCGCCCTCCGGGGTGAGCGTGAACTCGACCACGGTGGACTGGCCGGGCCCGAGCGGGGCGCGATCGGGCGCGTGGGCCAGCCGGAAGCGGAAGAGGGCGTCGGGCACCGCGCGCTCGACCTGGCCGTGGAACTCCCCGTGCTCGTCCCAGCGGAAGCGGACGGTGCCGCCGGGGCGCGGGTCGATCTCGCAGCCGCCGGGGGCGTACCAGGTGCGGATGTGCTCCGGTGTGGTCAGCACCCGCCAGACGCGGTCGGCGGGGGCGGCGACGTAAATCTCACGCTCGATCCGGTCGGCCACGGTCACGGTCACGGCGACCACCTCCGCCTCCCACGGTATGCCGCCCCCGACCGCTCCGTTACGCGAACACGGCCCCGCGAACACGGGCCCCCGCGAACACGGGCCGCCCCGCTACGCGAACGCGGGCCGCTCCGGGTCGAGGGCGGCCAGCCCCTCGGCCGGGGACGACGCCTCGGCGAAGTGGCGGCGGGGGATACGGCCCGCCCGGTGCGCGAGCCGCCCCGCGGCCACCGCGTGCCGCATCGCCCCGGCCATCAGCACCGGCTCCTGGGCCCGCGTCACGGCCGAGGCCAGCATGACCGCCGCGCAGCCCAGCTCCATGGCCAGCGCGGCGTCGGAGGCCGTGCCCGCGCCCGCGTCGAGGATGACCGGAACCTCGGCGCGCTCGGTGATCAGCTGGAAGTTGTGCGGATTGCGGATGCCGAGGCCGGAGCCGATGGGCGAGCCCAGCGGCATGATCGCGGCGCAGCCGACGTCCTCCAGCTTCCGGGCCAGCACCGGATCGTCGTTGGTGTACGGCAGGACCGTGAAGCCGTCGTCCACCAGGGTCTCGGCGGCGTCCAGCGTCTCGATGGGGTCGGGGAGCAGCGTGCGCTCGTCGGCGACGACCTCCAGCTTCACCCAGTCCGTGCCCAGGGCCTCGCGGGCGAGCCGGGCGGTCAGCACGGCCTCCCCGGCGGTGAAGCAGCCCGCGGTGTTGGGCAGCGGGCGGATGCCGTGCCGGTGCAGTACGGACAGCACCGAGCCCTGCACCGTGGGGTCCAGGCGGCGCATCGCGACCGTGGTCAGCTCGGTGCCGGAGGCGATCAGCGAGCGCTCCATGACGTCCAGGCTGGGCGCGCCGCCGGTCCCCATGATCAGGCGGGAGCCGAAGGACGTACCGGCGATGGTGAGCGGATCGGCGGCGCCGGTGTGGGCCTGATCCAGCGTCGTGGGGTGCGTCATGGGGGTCAGCCTCCCTGGACCGCGGTGAGGACCTCGACGCGATCGCCGTCGCCGAGCGGGGTCGCGGGCCACTGGCCGCGCGGGACGACCGTCTCGTTGACGGCCGCGGCGACGCCCGAGGGCGCCTTGGTGAGGGTCGCGACGACCCCGTCGAGGGTGGTGCCGCCGGGCAGCTCGCGGGGCTCGCCGTTCACGGTGACGGTCAGGGTGACGCTCATGCGGTGTGCTCCTGTACTGCGTGCTCGGGAGTCCGGGTGGCCGTGAAGCGGCGCGGGGAGAAGGGCCGCGCCTCGGGCGGGAGTTCGCCGCCGTAAAGCGCCTCGGCCATGGCGTCGCCGGTGATCGGGGTGAGCAGGACGCCGTTGCGGTAGTGGCCGGTGGCCAGATGGAGGCCCGGCAGCTCGGTCGGGCCGAGCAGCGGGGCGTTGTCGGGGGAGCCGGGGCGCAGCCCGGCGCGGGTCTCGACGAGCGGCAGTTCGGTGATGCCGGGCACCAGTTCGTGCGCGTCGCGCAGCAGCTCGTACACCCCGCCCGCGGTGACCGTGGTGTCCCAGCCCATCTCCTCCGTGGTCGCGCCGACGACCAGCTCGCCGTTCTCGCGCGGGACGAGGTAGACGTGCCCGCCGCGCACCACGGCCCGCACGGTCCGGGACAGGAAGGGCGCGTACGGGCCGGGTACGGACAGCCGCAGGACCTGGCCCTTGACGGGGCGTATGGGCGGCAGGACCTCCTCGGGGACGCCCGGGAGCCGCCCGCTGAGGCTGCCCGCGGCCAGTACGGTCTGCTCGGCGGTCAGCCGGGTGCGCGAACCGTCGGCCAGCTCGGCCCCGGTGGCCCGGCCGCCGTCGCCGCTCAGCAGCAGCCGCTCCGCGCGGACGCGGTGAACGGCCACCCCGGCGCGCTCGCACGCCGTCAGCAGCGCCGCCGCCAGCCGCCGCGGGTCCACCTGGTGGTCGCCGTCGACGCGCAGGCCCCCGCGTACGCCCGGCGCGAGCATCGGTTCCAGGCGCCTGCATTCGCGCCCCGTCAGCCACTGCGCGTCCAGCCCGAGCCGCAGCTGGAAGGCGTGCAGCTCCCGCAGATGGGCGCGGTCGTCCGCGTCGAGCGCGACGGAGAGCGTGCCGCAGGTGCGAAAGCCCAGGTCATGGCCGCTCGCCTCGTCCAGCTCCGCCACGAAGGACGGATAGCGGCGCGCCGAGGCCAGGTTCAGCCCGAGCAGGGTCTGCTCGCCGTAGTGCAGCTCGGTGACGGCCGCCAGCATCCCGGCCGCGACCTGCGCGGCCCCGCCGCCGGGCGCCGGGTCGGCGACGGCGGTGCGCAGGCCGCGCTGGGCCGCCCGCCAGGCCGTGACGAGGCCGATGATCCCGCCGCCGATGACCAGGACGTCGTACGGGCCGTCGTCGGTGGGTACTTCACGTGGGGTGTGCATGGGCTGGTCGCCCCCTCCCTTCGCCGGCATGACCCGGATCAGGTTCGTACGGTCGGAGGCCGCGCCAGCCTCCCTCTCAGCCCGGTGCGCCCGGGCTCCCGCGAGTGCTCTGTCCCGCCACCCTAGTACGCGCCCCGAATCGCCCGGAAGGGAGCGCCCCGCGCGGGGCCGGGCACCGGGGGCCCCGCGCCCCGATACGACAGGGCGTCCGGCCCGCCGGGCTGTGCCCGAGATCTCGTCGTGCGCTCTCCGGTCCGCCCCACCTGCCGCAATACAGTGATCGTGTGAGCGATGAGACGACGAAGACGATGGCGTCCTCGGCGGGTGGCGGTGCACAGCGGGTGGTGATCGTCGGCGCGGGCATGGCGGGGGTGCAGACCGCGGTCGCGCTGCGTGAGCAGGGCTGGACCGGGGAGATCCTGCTGCTGGGCGCGGAGCCCCACCAGCCGTACGACCGGCCGCCGCTGTCCAAGGCCGTACTGCTGGGCAAGGCCGAGGGGTCCGCGTTCGACGTGGACTTCGCCGCACTCGGCATCGGGCTGCGCCTCGGCGTTCCCGTGACCGGGCTGGACACGGCCGGGCGGACGGTCGAGACGGGGTCCGGGCCGATCCCGTACGACGTCCTGGTGATCGCCACCGGCGCCGAGCCGATCGCCCTGCCCGGCAGCGAGGGCGTACCGGGAGTCCACCTCCTGCGCACGCTGGACGACGCCGAACGACTGCGCCCGGTGCTCGCCGGGCAGCAGGAGATCGTGGTGGTCGGGGCGGGCTGGATCGGCGCGGAGTTCGCCACCGCGGCCCGCGAGGCGGGCTGCGCGGTGACCGTCGTGGAGGCCGCGGACCGGCCGCTGGCGGGCGCCCTCCCGGCGGAGGTCGCCGCCCACATGACCGGCTGGTACGCGGAGTTCGGCGCCACCCTGGTCACCGGCGCCCGGGTGACCGCGCTCGACCCGAGCGGGCTCCAGCTCGGCGACGGCACCCGGCTGCGGGCCGGTGCCGTGGTCGTCGGCATCGGCGCCCGGCCCGCGACCGGCTGGCTGGCCGGTTCGGGCGTCGAACTCGCCGAGGACCGGTCCGTCGCCGCCGACGAGGGGCTGCGTACCTCGGTGCCGGACGTGTACGCCGTCGGCGACTGCGCGTCCTTCCCCTCCGCCCGCTACGGGACCCGGCTGCTGGTCCACCACTGGGACAACGCGCTCCAGGGGCCGCGGACGGTCGCCGCCAATGTGGTGGGCAGCCGGACCGCGCACTTCCCCGGCCAGGTCTACGACCCGGTGCCCTACTTCTGGTCCGAGCAGTTCGGGCGGTTCGTGCAGTACGTCGGACACCACTCGGACGCCGACGAACTGGTCTGGCGGGGCGACCCGGACGGCGCCGCCTGGTCGGTGTGCTGGCTGCGGGACGGGGCCCTGGTCGCCCTGCTGGCGGTCGGCCGTCCGCGCGATCTGGCCCAGGGCCGCAAGCTGATCGAACGCGGCGCCCGGCTGGACCGGACCCGGGCCACGGATCCGTCGGTGCCGCTGAAGTCGGCCGTTCTGTGACCCCTCGGCACCCCCGGTGAGCAGGGGCGCGGGGCCCGGCGGGACCGGCGGGCCCCGCGCCCGGCGGCCCGCACGGCCGGCGCCCGGCTACCCACTGTCAGTCCCAGATGGCAGGCTTGTTCCGTGACCGAGATTGACGCAAAGATCGATGCTCTCGTACCCGCCTGGCTCACTCTCCCCGACATCGCCGACCGGCTCGGCGTCGAGGTGACCCGCGTGAGGCAGCTGGTCAAGGAGGGCCAGCTGATCGCGGTGCGCCGTGGCGAGAACCGGGTGCTGCAGGTGCCCGAGGACTTCATCGGTGAGGGAAAGGTCGTCAAGGGCCTCGTGGGCACCTTGACACTGCTCAAGGACGACGGCTTCAGCGACGAGGAGATGCTGGAGTGGCTCTTCACCCCTGATCCGACCCTGCCGGGCACCCCGGCTCAGGCGCTGAGCGAGAATCGCGGCACGGAAGTGAAGCGGCGCGCGCAAGCGCTCGCCGTCTGACGCCGCCCGACGTTTCCCGAACCACCACCTGGCGTACGGGCCGGGTCGGCCGCCGTCCCCGACGGCGGCCTCCCGGCCCGTACGCCGCACGACCCTGGGGGAAAGCCACCCGATGACCGCGATGACCGCACGCGAGCAGCTGGCCGACGCCCGCCTCTACCTGTGCACCGACGCGCGCAAGCGCCAGGGCGACCTGCCGGAGTTCCTGGACGCCGTGCTGGCGGCCGGGGTGGACATCGTCCAGCTGCGGGACAAGGGCATGGAGGCCGCCGAGGAGCTGGACCACCTCGCCGTCTTCGCCGACGCCTGCCGCCGCCACGGCAGGCTGCTCGCCGTCAACGACCGGGCGGACGTCGCCCACGCCTCCGGTGCCGGCGTGCTCCACCTGGGCCAGGGCGACCTGCCGGTCCCGGCGGCGCGCGCCCTCCTCGGCGACGGCCCGCTGATCGGCCGCTCCACGCACGCGGAGGCCGAGGTGGACGCGGCGCTCGCCGAGCCCGGCGTGGACTACTTCTGCACCGGCCCCTGCTGGCCCACCCCCACCAAGCCGGGCCGCCATGCCCCCGGTCTCTCCCTGGTCCGTCACGCGGCCGCCCGGCGCCCGGCCCGGCCCTGGTTCGCGATCGGCGGTATCGACGCGTCGAACCTGGATCAGGTGCTGGAGGCGGGAGCGCGCCGCGTCGTCGTGGTGCGGGCCATCACCGAGGCCGCGGACCCGGCGGCGGCGGCGGAAGCCCTGGCGAAGCGCGTGCGAGCAGCAGATGGCCAGCAGGTGTCGGGGTTGAGCCCGGCTTGATCATCCTGTCCGTATTGCGGACAGGATCCTGGCAAACCCCCCATAACCACGTTGCCGGGTGGGCGTCTGCCACCCCGCTGGCTAACCTTCCCGTATGGCCCTAGGCACCGCTTCCACCAGGACTGATCGAGCCCTTACCGTGCGTGACCTGCTCGCGTCGGGTGAGCAATCGTATTCCTTCGAGTTCTTCGCCCCCAAAACGGACAAGGGGCAGCACACGCTGTGGAACGCCATCCGCCGGCTGGAGGCTGTCTCACCGACCTTCGTCTCCGTGACGTACGGCGCGGGTGGCTCCTCCCGTGAGGGCACCGTCCGCGCCACCGAGCAGATCGCGACCGACACCACCCTGACTCCCGTCGCCCACCTGACCGCGGTCAACCACTCCCTCGCCGACCTGCGCAACATCATCGGCCAGTACGCCGGTGCCGGGATCCGGAACATGCTCGCCCTGCGCGGCGACCCGCCCGGGGACCCGATGGCCGACTGGGTCAAGCACCCCGACGGCATCACCTACGCCGCCGAGCTGGTCCGCCTGATCAAGGAGTCCGGGGACTTCTGCGTCGGCGTCGCCGCCTTCCCCGAGATGCACCCGCGCTCGACGGACTGGGACACCGACATCCGGCACTTCGTCGACAAGTGCCGCGCGGGCGCCGACTTCGCGATCACGCAGATGTTCTTCTACCCGGAGGACTATCTGCGGCTGCGCGACCGGGTCGCGGCCTCGGGCTGTACGACGCCGATCATCCCTGAAATCATGCCGGTCACGAACGTCAGGCAGATCGAGAGGTTCGCACAGCTCAGCAACGCCGCCTTCCCGCCGGAGCTGGCCGAACGCATCCTGGCGGTCAAGGACGACGCGGCGGCTGTACGCTCGATCGGGATCGACTACGCGACAGAGCTGTGCGCGCGGTTGATGGCCGAGGAGATCCCCGGGCTTCACTTCATTACCCTGAACCACTCCACGGCGACGCTGGAAATCTACAAGAATCTGGGACTGCACCAGCGGTCCTGATACGGCGGCCGAGGGGCAGCCGCACTGAGAGGGGCGGGCATGGGCTGGACGGTCCTCTACATCGCTTTCGGCGTCGTGGCGCTGTGGCTGTTGGGAGAGGTACTCCTGCAGTACAAGGCGCGGCTGCGCTGGCGGCTGCTGGCCTTCGTCGGCTTTCTGGGCGTCGTCGTCGGGGTGCTGATCCCGTCCGTGGTGGTGATCGCGATCGGCGCGATCGCCTTCGCGGCCGGTCAGACCTACGTCACGCTGTCCTTCCGCCGCGGCTTCGAGATGGGCTGGGCGCTGGACGGCGTACCCGGGCTGCCGGGGCTGGGCCGCGGGCGCGAGCGCGGCCCCGGGCCGGACGGCCCGGAGCCCGAGCCGATGCTGCAGGTGTCGGATCTGGAGGACGTCCCGGTCTCGCGGCCCGAGCCGCCCACCTACCGGCCGGAGCCGATGCCGGACGACACCAGCGAGTACGGCGTCTACGAGGAGCCGTCCCCGTTCACCCCCGCCTCCGGCGCCTACCCGGACCCGAACGCCGGGTACAGCGCGTACGAGACGTACGCCGGGTACGGCGCGCAGGACGGCCAGGGCGGCCAGGCCATGCCGGGACAGGCCATGCCGGGACAGGACATGCCGGGGCAGGGCGTTCCCGGCCAGGGCTATGACGTGGGCTACGGCCAGCAGCAGGACGTGTACGCGGACGCCTCGCAGTACGGCTACCAGGACCAGGCGTACGCGTCGTACGCCCAGGACCCGTACGCCGCTTCCTACGACCAGCAGCCCTACGGCCAGCAGGACCCCTACGCGCAGCAGCAGTACGCCGACCCGTACGCGGGCTACCAGCAGGATCCGTACGCCGCCGGTGGGTACGGCGGCGACCACTACGCGGCGGACGCCTCGTACGGCTCGCCGCAGCAGTACGCCCCGGGCGCCGACGCCATGGAGCCCGGCGGCCCCTGGGTCCCGCAGCAGCGCGAGGGCGACATCCCGCCCGGCCAGCAGCAGGACCAGCCGCCGTACCCCTACCAGCAGCCGGGCTTCCAGCAGGGGTACGACGAGCAGTACCGCTTCTAGGGATGTCCGCGCAGTCCCGTCGTGCCCGCGACGCCTGGCGTGCTCCCCCGGCTACCGCCGGGAGGTCTCCCCTGACGCCGCGGGCTGATCCAACGCGACGTTGCGGACACCCCCTGGTACCCGGCCCGCGCTTCTGACGCGGGCCGGGTTGGCGCCGCCTACTGGGAGCCGCGCCAGTCCTGGCCCTCGACGATCAGGCCCGCCACCAGCGCGCCCGACATTCCGGCATGGGCCAGCCCGCCGCCCGGGTGGGACCAGCCGCCCGCCAGATAGAGGCCCGGGAGCCGGGTGAGGTTGGCCGGGCGCAGATACCGGCCCTCGGCCCCGGCCAGCGCCGGGCCCGGCACGGAGCCGTCCGCGACACCGGTGGCGGCGGCGGTGTCGCGCGGGGTGCGGACCTCGCGCCACAGGATCCGCTCCCGCAGCCCCGGTACGGCCGCTTCGGCGGCCGTGATCAGCCGGTCCGCGCCCTGCTCGGCGGCCTCCCCGCCGGTCCAGTCGACGGGGCCGTGGGGGGCGACGACCGCGCTGAGGGTGACGGCCTCGTGGCCGTCGTCGGGGCGGGTCGCGGGGTCGTCCGGGCGCAGCACGGTCACCGTCGGGCGCGGGCAGGGCTCGTGCGGGCCATGGCCGTCGCCCGCACCGAAGACAGCGGTCAGCTCCGCCTCGCGGTCCGGGGTGTGCACCACGGTCCGGTGCACCGCGTCGTCGGGGCGGCCGCCCCGCAGCGCCAGGAAGACCGTGAGACGGCCGGGCGGGCCGCTGCCGGGCCCCGGCCCGGGCCGCACGTCCTCGCTCTCCCGCCATGGCTCCTGGCCGCCGAGCAGGGCGGGCAGCAGCGCCGGGGCGATGCCCGCGACCACCATGTCCGCCTCGGCGACCGTGCCGTCGGCCAGCTCGACGCCCGCCGCCCGGCCGTCCTTCTCGATGATGCCGGTGACCTCCGCCTCGAAGCGGAACTCCACCTTTCGCTTGCCGCAGCGCTCGTACAGCGCGTCGGCGAGCGCCCGCATGCCGCCGCCGACGTACCAGGTGCCGAAGGTCTGCTCCAGATAGGGCAGCACGGTGGCGCTCGCGGGGGCGGTGCGCGGGTCCAGGCCGTGGGCGAGCGCATGGCTCTCCAGCAGGGCGGCGGCCCGCGGATCCGCCAGCTCGCGCCGCGCCACCTCAGCCAGGGTGGGCACCCGCGGACGGCCACCGCCGCGCGCGAAGAGCCCGCCGAACCAGCCGCGCCGCGCGGGGGCGGCCGCCGGATACGGATCGCTGCCCAGCACCCGCCAGTCGGTGCGCAGCGGCTCCTCCAGCAGCGGTCTGCGAGTGGCGTCCCACGCCTCGCGCGCCCGGTTGACCACATCGCTCCAGCGCTCGCCCGCGCCCGCGCCGAAGGCGTCGTCCAGCGCCTGGAGCACTCCGGCGCGGGAGGCGTTGGGCAGCGCCACGTCCGTGCCGTCGGCGAAGAGATGCCGCCTCGCCGGATCGACCTGGGTGAGCGGAACGGTCTGCTCCAGGCTCTCCTTGCCGGTCTTCAGGAACAGGTCCCGGTAGACGGCGGGCAGCTGCAGCAGCCCCGGGCCCGTGTCGAAGCGGAAGCCGTCCCGCTCGAACAGCCCGACGCCGCCGCCATGGGTCCGCCCGCGCTCGTACACCACCACCCGGTGGCCCGCGACGGCCAGCCGGGCGGCGGCCGCCATGGCGCCCATCCCAGCGCCGATCATCGCAATCCGTGCCATGCCAGTGACTGTATCCGGCCCCACCGACAGCCCCGCGCTCGTCCCCGGGCGAACCCTGGGCATGTGCGCGCCGACTGAGTACCCGTACTCAGTCGGCGAGATGAGTAGGCGCGCGGATGGGCGACCGCCCCCGCGGACGAGAGAGTGGAGCACACGGAAGGGACGCGGTCCGGACCGCCGACACGGGGCGGCGGTACGGCACGGCTGACCGTCCGGACGGGGGAGCCGCCGGGGAATACGCCCCGGGGGCTCTCACGGGGGAAAACGGGGGAAAGTACGGGGGAAAACGGGGGAGTACGGGGGGAGGCGCTGTTCCGAGGCGGGTCGATGGGGGTCGAACCGCTCCGGAACAGCGCCTTCTGTTCTGTGCGGGCGCCCGTCCCGCGGCACCTGCCGCACGGCGGCGTCAGCCCGAAGCCGGAGCCTCCTTGACCAGGGCTCCGCCCACCCGCCCCTGCAACAGCCGGGACAGGGCGGCGTGGACGTCGTCCAGCGACCGCTCCGGCTGGTAGGACTGCCAGTCGAGCGCGGCCACCAGCACCATCCCGAACAGCGCCGAGGCCGTCAGCGGGATGTCGATGTCGTCGCTCAGCTCCCGCGCCGCCACCCCGGCCCGCAGCTCGGTCTCGATCACCGCTATGGCCTGCTGCCTGACCATCATCAGGGTCGACTGCCAGGCCCGGTTGGTGCGCCACAGCTCGGCCACGTACAGCTGGGTCAGGGCCGGATAGCGGGAGATGAAGTGCAGCCCGGCCCGGACCATGGCGTCCAGCGCGTCCACATGGCTGCCGCCGCGCTCGGCGTTCTCGTCGGCGGCGCTCTGGAGCGAGGCGGTCAGCAGCTCGACGCCGTGCCGCAGCAGCTCCTCGAAGAGCACGGTCTTCGACGCGAAGTTGTAGTAGACCGTGCCCTTGGCCACCCCCGCCCGCTCGGCGATCTCGTCCACGGTGGTCGAGGAGAATCCCTGTTCGGCGATGAGGGTGACCGCTGCCTCGAAGAGTTTCTGCCGGGTGCCCTGACGGCGTGTGCTGCTGCTGTCCATGGCGCCGATTCTGCACGCTGCCGGAGTGGTCCCGCTCACAGGGCGCTCACAGTCCCGGCGCTCACCGTCCCGGCGCTCACCGTCCCGGCGCTCATAGGGACAGCTCGGGGTGCAGCCGGTCGACGGACCATACCTGCCTGCGCCGTGCCGACCACGTGGTGAGCGCGAGCGCGGCCACGCCGAAGCCGGACAGCACCCCGCACGCGACCCACACCGGGCCGAGCCCGCCGCCCGAGATGAGCCGCCGCAGGCCGTCCACGACGTAGCTCATCGGCAGGAAGGGGTGGATGGCCTGGAAGAACCCGGGGCTGGTCTGCACCGGGTAGGTGCCGCCCGCCGAGGTCAGCTGGAGCATCAGCAGCGCCAGTACGAGGATCCGCCCGGCCGGTCCGAAGCGGGCGTTCAGCCACTGCACGATCGCCGCGAAACAGGCGGCCACCAGCGCCAGGAAGCCGACTGTGCCCGCGGCCCGCACCATCTCCAGCCCCACCGCCCAGTGCAGTACGGCCATCAGCGCCACCGTCTGGAGCGCGCCGATCGCCGCGACCGGCAGCCATCCGGCGAGCGCGACGCGCCAGGAGGGGGCTCCGGCGGCGACCGCCCGGCCGTTGAGCGGCGGGATCAGCATGTAGGCCACCATCGCGCCGACCCACAGGGACAGCGGGATGAAGTACGGGGCGAAACCGGTGCCGTAGTTGGGTGCCTTGTGCAGCGCCTGGTTGACGAGCTGGACGGGGTCCGCCATCACCCCCGTACGGGCGTCCCGGTCGTGCTTGTCGTACGCGGGGATCTTCGCGGCGCCGTCGTGCAGCCCGCCGGAGAGCGTGCCGGAGCCGTCGGACAGCTTGACCAGACCGCCCTTCAGGGAGGCCGACCCGGTGCGCAGCTTTCCGACGCCGCTGTCGAGGGTGGACGCTGCGCCGTGGGCGGTGGTAAGCCCGGTGTGCAGCTTGCCCGCGCCCTTGGCGACCTTGTGCGCCCCGGAGTTGAGGGCGTTGACCTTGGTGACCGCGGAGTCGAGGTCGGTCCCCAGGTGCGGGGCGTTGTCGGCGAGCAGGACCGCCTTGTCGTGCAGATCGTTCAAGTCGTCGGTGAGAGTGCCGAGTTGCCCGGTGTTGTCCTTGACGAGCCGGTTGACGTCCTCGGCCACATCGGCGGCGCGGCCGGCCGCCCGTACGGCCTTCTTCAGCGCCGGGCAGTCGGGTGCGGTGGCGACGGGCCCGTCGCAGCGGGTCCGGTAGTCGGCGGCGAGGTCGTCGGACGCCTGACGGGCGTCGGTGGCGGCACTGGAGGCCGCGTCGGGGAGGTCGTCCAGGCCGTCGGACGCCCGCTGGGAGGCGTCCGCGACCAGCCGGGCGACGTCGCCGATCTCCTTGCCGTGCTTCTTGAGGAACGGACCGGCCTTCTCCGCCACGTCGTTCACCGTGTCGGACAGGGTCTGGGTGCCGTCGGCGACACCGCCCGCGCCGGTGTCCAGCGTCCCGGCGCCCTTGTTGAGCTTGCCCAGCCCGGAGTTCAGGCCGTGGGTGCCCTTCTTCGCCGTGCCCAGCCCCTTGGCCAGGGTGCCCGCGGCCTTCCGGGCCTTGCCGATGCCCCGGCCCAGCTCGTCGGCGCCCTCGGCGGCCTTCTCGGTCCGGCCGTGGAGGTCCGCGAAGGAGACGAAGATGTTGTCGTAGAAGCCCCGGGACGCCTTGGTGGAGGCCGCCGCGCGCACCTCGGAGAAGACGCTGCGGGAGATCTGGCCGACGATGTAGTTGTTGGCGTCGTTGGTGCGCACCCTCAGAGCACCGGTCTCCGGGCTCCCGCCGGAGCTGGAGGCGATCCGCTTGCTGAAGTCCTCGGGCACGGTCAGCGACAGGTAGTACGTGCCGTTCTCGACGCCCTCGCGCGCCTCGGCGGCGCTGGTGCGGTGCCAGTCGAAGGTCTTGCTGTCGAGCAGCTTCCCGGTGAGGTCGTCGCCCGCGGTGAGGTGCTTGCCCTTCGCGGTGGCGCCGCTGTCGGAGTTGACGAGCGCCACCGGGATCTTGTCGAGCTTGCCGTACGGATCCCAGAAGGACCACAGATAGAGCGCGCCGTACAGCAGGGGCAGCAGGAGCAGGGCGGCGAGCGCCGCCCGGGGCAGCTTCCCCCTGCCGAACCGCTTCAGCTCAAGCGCGGCCAGTTTCGGCGAGCGCATCCGCCGCCCCCTCCTCGTCGTCCTGGGTGTCGTCCTGGGTGTCGTCGGGCGTGTCCGCGGCCGTGGACACCACTACGGCGTCCTCCGGGGCCTGGCTGCACACCGCGAGGACCGTGACGCCGCTCTCCGCGATTCCCCGCAGCAGCGCCCAGGCCCGTTCGCGCTCGGCATCGACAAGCTTCAGGTCGGTGTCGTCCACGGCCAGCAGCCGCGGCCGGGAGATCAGCGCGAGCGCCACCGACAGCCGCAGCGCCTCCAGCCGCTCCAGGTCCCGTACGGCCGTACGCGCCCCCTTGGGCAGCGCCTCCACGTCGAGCCCCGCCGCCGTGAGGGCCGCCTCGATCGCGGCCCGGGAGGCGGCGGTGCGCTCCCGGCGCGGCCGCAGCAGCCCGCGCGGCGAGTCCCCGAACCGGCGCTGGAGCAGGGCCCGCTCGCGCAGATGCTCGGCGACCGTCAGCGCCGGTTCGAGTTCGCTGACACCGGGCACATGGGCGAGCGCGCTGATCCGGCGTATCCGGCGCATCTGCCGGGGGACCCGGAAGCCGCCGACGGCCGCCTCCCCGGAGGTGGGGCGCATCCGGCCGGTGAGGGTGAGCAGCAGACAGGTGCGGCCGGAGCCCGAGGGACCCTCGACCGCGATCAGCGCGCCGGGGTCCGCGGCGACGCCGACATCGCGATACGCCCAGCCGTGTGAGCCCTTGACGCCGAGCCCGTCGGCCGTCACCGCCGCTCCGGCGACCCCGTCCGGGGTGCCCGTCACGAGAACCACTCCCTGTGTGCGTCAGCTGTGTGAATCATCAATTTTTTGAACTGACCAGTCAGTTCAAATTCAGTATGGGGGATCGCGGAACGACGCCCGCGCCGGGGGCCGGGCCGGAGGGGAAAGGCGCAGGTCAGGGCCGATTGTCAGTGGGGGGTCCCACGATGGGTCCATACGGCGGTCGCTGTGTCACACGGCCCGGCCGCCACGCGACGACAGGAGGTTCGTCATGGCCAGTACCGCCGCAGAGCGCCGGCACCGTGCCGCCGCCCCTGCCCCTACCCCTGCCCCTTCGTCGACTGGCCCCGCGAGCGATGTCCACCCCGTGCTGCGCCGCTCCGCGGCCCCGCCCGCCGCACTCGACCTGCTCACCCAGGCCCACCAGGGGCTGGAGGAGGCCGCCGCGCTGGAGACCGCGAACGAGCGATTTGCCACCGCACATCTGGCGGCCCTGCGCACGGCGGCCGCCGTGCTCGCCGCGCGGGGCCGCCCCGAGACCACGGCCCGGCGCCGCGCCCGGATCCGCAGCACCTGGGAAGTGCTCCCGGAGGTCGCCCCCGAACTGACCGAGTGGAGCGCCCTGTTCGCCTCCGGCGCCGAGCGCCGGGCCCGCGCCGAGGCCGGTATACAGGGCGCGGCCAGCTGCCGTGACGCGGACGATCTGCTGCGCGCCGCCGCCATGTTCCTGCGGCTGGTGGAGCGGATGCTGGTGCTCCAGCCCGCGCTGCCCCGGCAGGCCCCGCCGACGGACGGGGAGCCGGGCCGCTGAAACCACCGCGGGACCGGCCCGGGCTCCGGAGGCAATAGGCTGGTAGCGACGTCAGTAACCCGTCGCCGCCGCCCCGCGCGGTGGCGGCACCGCGCCGAGGAGCCACCCGCCGTGTCAGACCCGCAGCGCCCCCGTGCGTCCCTCCGTACCGCCGTGGTGTGGGAGGTCCTGAAAGACGCCCTGGAACGGCGGGCCAAGGCCGCGGGCGGGGACACGGCGGCAGCCGAGGGGGCCGCGCCCGCGGCGGCACACGGGGCGCTCGACGTGCTCGACACCGGGGGCGGCAGCGGCAACTTCGCCGTGCCGGTCGCCCAGCTGGGCCACCGCGTCACGGTCGTCGACCCCAGCCCCAACGCGCTGTTCGCGCTGGAGCGCCGGGCCGCCGAGGCCGGGGTCGCCGACCGGGTGCGCGGCGTCCAGGGCGATGCCCACGGCCTGTTCGACGTGGTCGAGCGCGGCGGCTACGACGTGGTCCTGTGCCATGGGGTGCTGGAGTACGTCGACGACCCCGCCGAGGGCCTGCGGAACGCGGCGGACGCGCTGCGCCCGGCGGGCACCCTGAGCGTGCTCGCCGCGGGGCTCGGCGGTGCCGTGCTCGCCCGCGCCCTGGCCGGACACTTCACGGAGGCCCGGCAAGCGCTTACCGGCCCGGATGGCCGCTGGGGCGACGGCGACCCCGTGCCGCGCCGCTTCACCGCCGACCAGCTGTCCGAGCTGGTGGCCGCGGCCGGTCTGGAGATCGCCGCGGTGCACGGCGTACGGGTCTTCGCCGATCTGGTGCCCGGCGTGCTGGTCGACACCGAGCCCGGCGCCCTCGACGCGCTGCTGCGCCTGGAGGAGGCCGCCGCCGAGCTGCCCGCCTTCCATTCGGTCGCCACCCAGTTGCACGTCCTCGCCGAGCGGGACTGACGGCCCCGCCGGTCCTTCCCCGTTCCGTGACGGATGGCGCAGGTGGAGTAGGCCACAGGGCACCCGCTCGGCCCTCCGGCCCCGTATGATCGGGGTACACCGTCCGGCATGGCGAATCGGCGGGAGGGGAATGGACGTCTCAGCGTCAACTTTCGTCACACACGTAACGGTGGGCGAATTGGCGTTGAGGGGCGGGTTTCACGGGGGCGATTCCCTGCCTATCCTGAAAGGGTCGCACCCGGTCGCCCCCCGCGACCGACGAGTAGGAGGACTCCGTGCCGCTCTCGGAGCACGAGCAGCGCATGCTCGAGCAAATGGAGCGAGCGTTGTACGCCGAAGATCCCAAGTTCGCGACAACGCTTGAGGGAAGCGGCCTGCGCACGTACACCCGGCGACGGGTCTACCAGGCGGTCGCGGGATTTCTGGTCGGCATCGCGCTCCTGATGGTCGGAGTGATCGTTCCGCAGATCTGGATCAGCGTGGTGGGCTTCCTCATCATGCTGGGATGTGCGGTGCTCGCCGTGACGGGCTGGCGCAAGGCGCCCAAGCCGGGAGAGGCACAGCGGGCGGGTGGGGCCGGGCCGCCCCGCCGTCAGGGCCGCCAGCGCCGCTCCATGATGGACCGGATCGAGGAGCGGTGGCAGCGCCGCCGCGACGAGCAGGGCCACTGACAGTCTGAGCACACATGGGTGAGGGGCGGTCGCCACCGGCGACCGCCCCTCACCCATGTCCGGCCGTATCCCGCGCCCGCCCGGGGCCCTCACCGCCCCCCGGATGGGGGGGGCGGCTCCGGGGGCGGCTCCGGCTCAGCCCCGCTCGCCGCGGGGCCCGCGCAGCTGGGCCGCCCACCGGGCCCACCGCGGTGCTCCCCACCGGTCGACCAGCGTGGACCAGCGGCGGGCGCCCGCCCACACCACCTGGACCGCCGAGCGCGGGGCCAGCAGCGCCCGCAGCCGCTCCCGGCGCCCGGCCCCGGCCTGGAAAGCGGCCAGGACCGCCCGCACGTCGTCGGCGACCCCGGCGACCGGCCGCGGTCGCGGCGCGTACAGCACCTGCTCGACCGCCGCGGCCACCCGCTGCGCCGCCTGGCCCGCCTCGTCGTCCAGCTCGGCAAGCCGCACGATCCGGGCCACGGCCTTGCGCGAGGTCTGGGAGTCGTCCGGCAGGACGCCGAAGTCCCAGGCCGTGTCGACCAGTTCGTGCCAGGCGGCCAGGATCCGGTCGGTGGCGTCCTGTTCGGTGCGCCCGCCGGAGCCGTCCAGTCTGCGGGCCCTGACCCGCCGCCGCCACAGCATGGGCAACAGCGGCACCACGAGCAGCAGCACCGCCAGCGAACTCCAGCCGGCGACCGTGGTCACCGACAGACCGCCGCCCGAGGAGCCGTCCCCGGGCTGCTGGGCCGCGGCGGCCTCGCAGCCGCCCTGCTTCCGCAGCTCCGGCGCGCAGCTGTCCGAGGCGGACGGCGCGGCCGACGGCTCGGAGCTGGTGCTCGGCTGGGCCGACGGCTCGTCGGGGACCTCGCCCGACGGCGTCTGCTCCATCGTGTAGTCGGGCTGGGTGCCACGGCTCGGAGTGGGCTCGAAACGGGTCCAGCCGACCCCCTCGAAGTACAGCTCGGGCCAGGCGTGCGCGTCCTTGAGCCCGACCGACACCGAACCGTCCGCCTGCGAGGTGCCGGGGGTGAACCCGACGGCCACCCGCGCCGGTATGCCCAGCGTCCGGGCCATCGCCGCCATGGAGAAGGAGAAGTGGACGCAGAAGCCCGCCTTCTGCTTCAGGAACTTCGCGATGGCCGTCGAACCGCTGCCGGACTGCACCTCGGTGTCGTACCGGAAGCCCCCGTTGACCGCGAACCAGTCCTGGAGCTTGACCGCCTTCTCATACGCGTTGGACGCGCCCGAGGTCACCTCGCGCGCGGTCTGCGAGACCACGGGCGGCAGGGAGCCCGGCACCTCGGTGTACTCGCGCAGCAGCCGCGGGTTCGGCGGCGGGGCGGAGGCCAGCTGGTCGGCGGTCGGCTCCACCAGCAGGCTGGTCACCCGGTAGCGGGCGCCGCGGGTGGTCTGGCCGCGGTCGCCGACCAGCGTGCGGCCCTCGGGCTCGTACCGCCAGCGCCCGTCGATCTGCACCTTGTCGGCCGGGTAGGGGAGCGGCAGCCAGTTCTGCGCATACCACTCGGCGGCCGAGATGGACGTGTCCACGGAGGTGGTCCGGACCGCGGGGCCGAGGCCGGTCGGCGACGGCAGCCGGCCCGGCACATCGGTGACGTGCCGCTCCGACGACTTCCACGAGGCGCCGTCGAACTTGTCGAGCGCCACGATCCGCAGATACATGTCCTGGGTGGTCTGCGAGGAGGTGCGGTACCGCAGCACCTCCCTGTTCTCCGGCTGGTTCAGGCTGTCCTGGAGCGACACCAGCGGATTCACCGCCGAGATGGTGCCGCCGCCGCTCGGCCCGCCGCCGCTGCCCTGCCGGTCCAGCAGCCCGCCGTCCAGGGACGGCAGCATCGCGGGCACCGCGACCGCGATGCCCAGCGCCAGCACGCCGATCCGGTGGCCCGCCCGGACCGGGGCCGCCGCCGGGCCGCCACCGGCTCCGGCCGGTCCCGAGGGCGGCATGCCCGGCGCGCGGGGGGCGCCGCCGCTGAAGACGCGGCCCCACTGGGAGAGCCGGTCCCGGCCCTCGGCCAGGAGCAGCAGCAGATATCCGGCCGCCGCCACCAGGAACCACACCCAGTCGCTGCCGTCGTCCGACAGGCCCGCCGCGACCGAGTACAGCGCCAGCAGCGGCAGCCCCGCGGGGGCCGCGCTGCGGTAGGTCACCGCGAGCGCGTCGACCACCAGCCCTATCAGCAGCACCCCGCCGACCAGCAGCAGCCGGATGCCGTCGGTGACCGGCGCCGGGGTCGCGTACTGCCCGACGTCGCTGGTGCCCTCGCGCAGCAGCAGCGCGAACTCATGGAGGGCCTCCGGGCTCGGCAGCACCCCGGCGAACGCCTGCCCGGGCGTGAAGACGACCGTGAGCAGCAGCATCATCACCAGGGCCTGCCCCGCCACCGTCAGCGGACGGGCCAGCGGCACCCGGCGACCGGCCACGCCCGCCGCGCTCTGGACGGCCAGCAGCAGGACGGCCTGCAGCAGCCACCCGGCCGGATCCACCAGCGGCAGCAGCGCGCACGCGGCGGCCGCCGTGGCCAGCGCCGCGCAGACGGCCAGCCGAACGCTCCCACTCATCCCCAGCTCCCTGTCATGCCGCCGATGCCCGAACGCCCGGCGTCGGCCCGGATGGCGCCCTGCCCGTCGGCCTGCCGCCACAGCTCCGCCAGCGAGGCGCCCGGGGTGACCGGCAGGGCCGTCCACCCCGCTTCGCGCAGCCCGCGCAGCGCGTCCTCCAGCTCCCGCGGGTCGGCGGGCTCCGCCCCCCGCGACCAGGCCGGGCCGTCCATGACGAACGCCACCGCCGCGGTGGAGCGGCTCCGCATCCGCCCGACGAGCGCGGCCTGCTCCTCGTCCAGATCGCCCAGGAAGGCCACCAGCAGGCCCTCGCCCCCGCCGCCCAGCACGTCGTACGCGAGGGAGAGCCCGTCCTCGTCGGAGTGGTCCACCACCGCGAGGGTGTCCAGCATCAGCCCGGCGGTCTCCGCCGAGTCATGCGTGGAACCGGTGAATCCGCCTCCGCCGTCCGGACCGGGCACCGAGCTTCCGGTGTCGGTCAGCAGCCGGACCGCGTAGCCCCGCTCCAGCAGATGCACCGAGGCCGAGGCCGCGCCGCACACCGCCCACTCGAAGGCGGAGTCGGGCCCCGCGCCCTCGTAGGCGTAGCCCCGGGTGTCCAGCAGCACCGTGCAGTGGGCGCGCTGCGGCTGCTCCTCCCGGCGCACCATCAGCTCTCCGTAGCGCGCGGTGGACCGCCAGTGCACCCGGCGCAGGTCGTCGCCGTGGCGATAGCCGCGCGGGATCACATCGTCCTCACCGGCCAGGGCCAGCGAGCGGTGCCGCCCGTCCCCGTAGCCCGCGGCCTCGCCGGTCAGCGGCACCACGGGCAGCGGCTCGACCCGGGGCACCACCGTGAGCGTGTCGTACGCGCTGAAGGCGCGGGTCAGCTCGCACATCCCAAACGGGTCGTTGAGCCGCAGCTGCAGCGGTCCCAGCGGATAGCGGCCGCGCAGATCGGAGCGGACCCGGTAGGACACCTCGCGGCGGCCGCCCGGCTCCACCCGGTCCAGCACGAAGCGGGGGCGCGGCCCCAGCACATACGGCACCCGGTCCTGGAGCATCAGCAGCCCGGTGGGCAGCCGCGAGACGTTGTCCATGCGCAGATGCACCCGGGCCTCGGAGCCCGCCGGGACCCGCGCGGGCGCGAGCCGCCGACTGCCCGCCACCCGGTACCGGGTGCGGTAGACCACGGCCACGCACACCAGGGGCAGCGCCGCCAGCAGCAGCCCCACCCTCAGCAGATCGGCCTGGCCCAGCACATAGCTGCACACCGCGGCGGCGACCCCGGCGGCCAGGAAGGAACGGCCGCGGGTGGTCAGCCCGGCGAGCGCCGCCCGGATCGTGCCCCGGTCCTCCCCGCTTCCGGGGTCCGGACCCGTCCCCCCTGTGGTCATCACAGCCTCCGCGCGCCCGGCTGCTGCCCGTAGTCGACCGGGGGCATGGAGGGCACCGGGGGCACCGGTCCGCCGCTCCGCTGCGACGAGGTGGGCAGCGGGGTGCGCTGCAGGATGTCGCCGACGACCTGCTCCGCGGTGCGCCGGTTCAGCTGGGCCTGGGCGGTGGGCAGCAGCCGGTGGGCCAGCACGGGGACGGCGAGCGACTGCACGTCGTCGGGGAGGGCGAAGTCCCGCCCGGCCAGCGCGGCCGCCGCCTTGGCGGCCCGCAGCAGGTGCAGGGTGGCCCGGGGCGAGGCGCCGAGCCGCAGATCGGGGTGGTTGCGGGTGGCGGACACCAGGTCCACCGCATACCGCCGGATGGCCTCGGCGACGTGCACCGAGCGCACCGCCTCGACCAGCTTGACGATCTCATGGGCGTGCGCGACCGGCCGCATGTCGTCCAGCGGGGAGACCCCGCCGTGCACGTCCAGCATCTCCAGCTCCGCCTGCGGGCTGGGGTACCCGATGGAGACGCGCGCCATGAAGCGGTCGCGCTGCGCCTCGGGCAGCGGATAGGTGCCCTCCATCTCGATCGGGTTCTGCGTGGCCACCACCATGAAGGGGCCGGGCAGTTCGTAGCTCTTCCCGTCGATGGTGACCTGGCGCTCTTCCATCGATTCAAGAAGCGCCGACTGGGTCTTGGGCGAGGCACGGTTGATCTCGTCGCCGATGACGATCTGGGCGAAGATCGCGCCCGGTTTGAACTCGAACTCCTTGCGCTGCTGGTCGTAGATGCTCACCCCGGTGATATCCGACGGCAGCAGGTCGGGAGTGAACTGGATACGGCGCACCGAGCAGTCGATGGACCGCGCGAGCGCCTTGGCGAGCATGGTCTTGCCCACGCCGGGGACATCCTCGATCAGCAGATGTCCCTCGGCGAGCAGCACGGTCAGCGAAAGCCGCACGACCTCGGGCTTGCCCTCGATCACACCCTCCACCGACCGGCGGACGCGCTCCGCTGTGGTGGTCAGATCGCTGAGGCTCGCTCGTTCGTCATAGGTCGTCACCCGGCCCTCCTCGGCCCGTTCTCAGGGCCGACTGTCCACCAAGGGACGGACCGGCCCACCGCAAACGCTGGCACCGGCCCCCGCGGGGTTGCGGGGGACGATGTCATCTACGCATTCTTGCGGTCTTCGCCGTCTCGCGTCACTCGGCTGTGGATAACCAGGGGTTATTTGTCACGCTTGTACGAGTTAGGGTTGAAAATCTACTCAGCTGCGCGGCTCGACCTCACGCAGCAGACCCGTCGTCACATCGAAGATGAAACCCCGTACATCGTCGCGGTGCAGCAGGAACGGCGAGGTGCGCACCCGCTCCATCGACTGGCGCACATCGGCGTCGAGGTCCTTGAACGCCTCGACCGCCCACGACGGCCGCTGGCCCACTTCCTCCTCCAGTTCGTGCCGGAAGTCCTCGGTGAGGCTCAGCAGGCCGCAGCCGGTGTGGTGGATCAGCACGACGCTGCGGGTGCCCAGCGCGCGCTGGCTGATGGTCAGGGAGCGGATGATGTCGTCGGTGACCACACCGCCCGCGTTGCGGATGGTGTGGCAGTCGCCCAGCTGCAGGCCCAGCGCCTCGTGCAGATCGAGACGTGCGTCCATGCAGGCGACGATGGCGACGCCCTGTACGGGGCGGGCGTCCATCCCGGGGTCGGTGAACTTGTCGGCGTACTCGCGGTTGGCCTCGACCAAGCGGTCGGTGACAGATATCGACATGGCTATGACCCTAATCCCACCAGGGGATTTTGTCTTTTCTTTAGGTTACGCAAACGAGGGCATCAGGTGCTCTGAAGGAGTGATTGTGAGCCACTCCACACCTCCGTGCGCCCTTCCCCGGCGCGCTCGGACGGAGCGATTCCGCTCCGGTTCCACCCCGGTTCCGCCCCGGCTCCACTCCGGTGGCGTGACGCGCTGGCCGGTTGGTTGACCGAAGGGACGAGTGGACTAAAGTGGCGCGAAGTGGGAGGCGTGACGCTCCCCTTGGATCCGGAAATTTTCGCGTGAGCGCGGTGCGTACGTACCCCTCGGCCTCCTCCCGCTCCGGTCGCCTGACGTCACTTCCCCGGCGCCAGTCGGCCGCTTCCCCTTCAGAGCGGGTGGGGACCCAGCGGTGCGTACCCGCCGCGCCCGACCCTCAGAAGGGCGCACGAGCAGCGCAATGAGCAGCAACGCTCTCCACGTTCCCGTCATGCTTCAGCGCTGCCTGGACATGCTGGCCCCCGCCCTCGCCGAACCCGGCGCGGTGGTGGTCGACTGCACGCTCGGCCTCGGGGGGCACAGCGAGGCGCTGCTGCGCAGCTTCCCCGCGGCCCGGCTCATCGCCCTCGACCGCGACCCCGACGCGCTCCGGCTGGCCGGTGAGCGGCTGGCCCCCTACGGCGACCGGGCGACCCTGGTGCACGCCGTCTACGACGAGCTGCCCGAGGTTCTGGACCGGCTCGGGGTGCCGCGCGCCCAGGGCGTCCTGTTCGACCTCGGCGTCTCCTCCATGCAGCTGGACGAGGCCGGGCGCGGCTTCGCCTACGCGCAGGACGCCCCGCTGGACATGCGGATGGACCAGACGACGGGCATCAGCGCCGCCGAGGTGCTGAACACCTACCCGCCCGGCGACCTGGTGCGCATCCTGCGGACGTACGGCGAGGAGAAGTTCGCCAAGAAGATCGTGGACGCGGTGGTCCGGGAGCGCGCCAAGGAGCCGTTCAGCAACAGCGCCCGGCTGGTGGAGCTGATCCGCGAGGCGCTGCCGCAGGCCGCCAAGCGCACCGGCGGCAACCCCGCCAAGCGCACCTTCCAGGCGCTGCGCATCGAGGTCAACGGCGAGCTGGCCGTTCTGGAGCGGGCCGTCCCGGCGGCGGTGGCGGCGCTCGCGGTGGGCGGGCGGATCGCCGTGCTGTCGTACCACTCGCTGGAGGACCGGCTCGTCAAGCATGTGCTCGCGGCCGGTGCTACCAACACCGCGCCGCCCGGCCTGCCGGTCGTCCCGGAGCGCTATCAGCCCCGGCTCAAGCTGCTCACCCGCGGCGCCGAGCTGCCCACCGAGGACGAGATCGCCGAGAACCGCCGTGCCGCCCCGGCCCGCTTCCGGGGAGCGGAGCGCATCCGGGAGGACGCCCTGTGAGACGTCGTCCGGTGAGCGAGGGCGCCCTGTGAGCGCCGCCGGGGCCAAGGGGCTGGCCAGGACGAAGGGGGCGGTGCCGGGGGCGGTCACGGCCCGGCGCGCGCCCTTCGTCCTGCTCGTCGTCGTGCTGCTCGGCTCCGGCCTGATCGCGCTGCTGCTGCTGAACTCCTCCCTCAACCAGGGGTCGTTCGAGCTGACCAGGCTGGAGAAGCAGACCGGCGAGCTGAGCGACGAACGCCAGTCGCTCCAGCAGGAGGTCGACGAGCTCTCCGCCCCCGGCGCGCTGGAGCAGCGCGCCCGGGAGCTGGGCATGGTGCCCGGCGGCAGCCCGGCCTTCCTCAACCCGGACGGCACGGTGGCCGGGGTGCCCGCACCGGCCACCGGGCAGCCCTCGGTGGCCCACGCCCCCGGCCCGCTGCCCCCGCTCGTGCTCGACCCCACCCCGGCGCCCACCCCCTCGGCCTCCGCCGCCGCGCCCGCCCCGGCCCCGGCCGCACAGCCGTCGGCGAACCCCCTGACCCCGGCGGCCGGTACCGGCGCGCCGCCCGCCCCGGCCCCCGGCAGGTGACACGGTGACGCGACCCCAGGACCCCCGCCGACGGGTGCCCGGCCCGGCGGCACCGCGCGGCGACCGCGACCGCCGGCCGCGCCAGGGGGCGCAGCGCCGCCCCTCGGAGCGCGGCCCGCGCCCCGGCGCGCAGCGCGGCGGGCGCCCCGGAGGCGGGCAGGCGCAGCTGCGGCTGGGCAGTCCGCGCCCCCGGCTGCGGCTGATCGGCCTGGGCCTCACCCTCGTCATGCTGGCCTTCGTCGTACGGCTGCTCCAGGTGCAGGCCGTGGACGCCTCCGCGTACGCCGCCAAGGCCAACGTCAACCGCTACATCCCGGTGAAGCTGTCCGCGGAGCGCGGCTCCATCACCGACCGCGACGGCGTCAACCTGGCCACCACCGTGGACGCGTACGACATCACCGCCGCCCCCGATCTGCTCACCCCGCGCAACGCCAAGATCAAGGACGCGCCCCGGCAGGCGGCCGCCCTCCTCGCGCCGATCCTCGGGAAGAACGAGGCGGACCTGGAGAAGAAGCTCACCGACAACCCGAAGTCGCAGTACGCCGTGCTGGCCCGGCAGCAGACCCCGCAGGTCTGGAACCAGATCAAGGACCTGAAGAGCAACCTGGACGACGCCGCGGCCAAGGGCAAGGGCACCAACGTCCTCGCCGGGGTCAACCGGGAGTCGCACAGCAAGCGGGTCTACCCCGGCGGCGACCTCGCCGCCGGGATCCTGGGCTTCGTGGGCGCCGACGGGCGCGGCGCGGCGGGGGTCGAGCAGCAGCTGGAGAAGAAGCTCGCGGGCAAGGACGGCAAGCGCGTCTACGCCCAGTCCGGCGGCCATCAGGTGCCCACGGGGGACGTCAGCGAGAAGCCCGCGGTGCCCGGCAGCGACGTCGAGCTGACGATCGACCGCGACATCCAGTGGGCCGCCCAGAGCGCCATCTCCGACCAGGTGAAGAAGTCGCAGGCGGACCGCGGCTACGTCGTCGTGCAGGACACCCGCACCGGACGGCTGCTGGCCATGGCCAACGCGCCCGGCTTCGACCCCAACGACATCTCCGCGGCGGACGGCGACGCCCTCGGCAACGCCGCGGTATCCGACGCGTACGAACCGGGCAGTGTCAGCAAGCTGATGTCGATGGCCGCCGTGCTCCAGGAGGGTGCCGCCCGCTGGGATACCCAGGTGCAGGTCCCGAACCGGCTGCCGCGCGCGGGCCGCGCCTTCGCCGACGACATCGACCACCCCACCTGGTACCTCACGCTCAACGGGGTGCTCGCCAAGTCCAGCAACATCGGCACCATCCTCGCCACCGAGCAGCTGGCCAAGTCCGAGAAGCAGAAGAACCGCATTCTCTACGCCTACCTGCGGCGGTTCGGCATCGGACAGCCCACCGGGCTCGGCCTTCCCGGCGAGACCCCGGGCATCCTGGCCAAGCCGCAGGACTGGAGCGCCTCGCAGGGGTACACCATCCCCTTCGGCCAGGGCCTGTCGCTCAACGCCGTCCAGGCGGCCTCCGTCTACTCCACCGTCGCCAACGGCGGCCAGCGCATCGCCCCCAGCCTGGTGCGCGGCACCAGGGGCCCCGGCGGCGACTTCACCCCGGCGCCCGCGCCCAAGAAGAACCGCGTGGTGAGCCAGAAGACCGCGAAGACGCTCGCCGAGATGCTCGAATCGGTCGTGGACAACCAGGAGGGCACCGGCACCAAGGCGAAGATCCCCGGCTATCTGGTCGCGGGCAAGACCGGCACCTCCAACCGCGTGGACCCGAAGACCGGCCAATACCATGGCTACACCGCTTCTTTCGCCGGTTTCGCACCAGCCGACAAACCGCGCCTCACGGTCTACTGTGCGGTGCAGAATCCGACCAGGGGCAGCTATTTCGGCGGGCAGGTCTGCGGGCCGGTCTACAAGAAGGTCATGGAGTTCGCGCTCAAGTCGCTGCAGGTCCCGCCGACCGGGAAGCAGCCCAAGCGGCTCCCCGTGAGCTACAGCCCGGGCCAGTGAGCGGGTCCAGCCGTGACGACGATCACGCCGGAGCCCGGGAACCAGGGGCCGGTGCGCCGCTGCTCCGCCGCCGGATTTCGCGACGGAGCGGGTGGGCCGGGTACGCTCACCGCCGTGCCCCAAGCTGATCAGTCCCAAACCCCTCAGAAGGACGTTTCTGTGGAATACCCGGGAGCGCCCCGCCCTCTCCAGGTCCGCCCCGTACCGCTTGCGGAGCTGGCGGACCAGCTGGGCATCGATGCCTCCGACGCCCCCGCGGAAGCCGCGGTCACCGGGATCACCCATGACTCGCGTGCCGTGCGCCCGGGCGATGTGTACGCCGCGCTGTCCGGCGCCCGGCTGCACGGCGCGGACTTCGCCGCCCAGGCCGCCGACCTCGGCGCGGCCGCCGTCCTGACCGACCCGGACGGCGCCGAGCGCGCCGCGGCCACCGGGCTGCCGGTCCTGGTCGTGGACAACCCGCGCGGCCGGATGGGCGCGCTGGCCGCCACGATCTACGACGAGCCGGGCCACAGCCTGCTGCAGATCGGCATCACCGGCACCTCCGGCAAGACCACCACCGCCTACCTCGTCGAGGGCGGCCTCAGGGCCGCCGCCGAGAAGGCGGGCGGCGGTCCCACGGGGCTCATCGGCACCGTCGAGATGCGCATCGGCGACGAGCGCATCAAGTCCGAGCGCACCACCCCCGAGGCCACCGACCTGCAGGCGCTGTTCGCGGTGATGCGCGAACGCGACGTCCACTCGGTCGTGATGGAGGTCTCCAGCCACGCCCTGGTCCTCGGCCGCGTCGACGGCTGCGTCTTCGACGTCGCCGTCTTCAACAACCTCTCCCCGGAGCACATGGAGTTCCACTCGGGGATGGAGGACTACTTCCAGGCCAAGGCCCAGCTGTTCACCAAGGCCCGCAGCCGGGCCGGAGTGATCAACTACGACGACGAGTACGGCCGCCGGCTCATCGAGGAGTCCGAGGTCCCGGTCACCACGTTCTCCGCCGAGGGCCACCCCGACGCCCACTGGCGCGCCGCGGACGTCGAGGTCGGTCCGCTCGGCTCGACGTTCACCGCGGTCGGCCCGAACGGCGAGACCGTGCGGGCCGCCGCCCCGATCGCGGGCCCGTTCAACGTCGCCAACGCGCTCGCCGCCCTCGTCGCGCTCGCCGTCGCCGGGATCGACCCGCAGACGGCCGCGGACGGCATCGGCGCCGTCCCCGGCGTGCCGGGCCGGCTGGAGCGCATCGACGTGGGCCAGCCGTACCTCGCGGTGGTCGACTACGCCCACAAGACCGACGCCGTGGAGTCGGTGCTGCGCGCCCTGCGCAAGGTCACCGACGGCAAGCTGCACGCCGTCCTCGGCTGCGGCGGCGACCGCGACCGGCTCAAGCGCGGACCGATGGGCTCCGCCGTGGCCCGGTACGCCGACACGGCCGTGCTGACCTCGGACAACCCTCGTTCCGAGGACCCGCTCGCCATTCTCGCCGCGATGCTCGCGGGCGCCGCCGAGGTGCCCGCGCACGAGCGCGGCGACGTCCTGGTCGAGGAGGAGCGGGCGAACGCCATCGCCGCCGCCGTCGCCCGCGCGGAACCCGGCGACACCGTGATCGTCGCGGGCAAGGGCCATGAGCAGGGCCAGGAGATCGCCGGGGTGGTTCGCGCCTTCGACGACCGCCAGGTCCTGCGGGAAGCCATCGAGCTCAGCGAGCGAGCCAAGGGGCGCGGTCCGCAACGCCCCGAGGCGAGAGAACCGCACGGGCACACCCATCAAGACAACCAGGGATGACAGACCGCCATGCGCGCACCAGCCCCCTCCAGGCAGCTCTCCCGCACGGCCGGAGGTGATCAGTGATCCCACTGTCCCTCACCGAGATCACCGGCCTCGTCGGTGGGCAGCCGCACGACATACCGGACCCTGACCTGACGGTCACCGGTCCCGTAGTGATCGACTCCCGCGAGGTGCGGCCCGGGAGCCTGTTCGCCGCGCTCCCCGGGGAGCGCGTGGACGGTCACGACTACGCGCGCGGCGCGGTCGAGGCGGGCGCGGTGGCGATTCTGGCCACCCGCCCGGTCTCCACACCGGACGCCCCGGTTCCGGCGATCGTCGTCCCCGACGTCGTCGCCGCCATGGGCGCGCTCGCCCGCGCCGTCGTCGAGCGGCTGGGCACCACCGTGGTCGCGCTGACCGGCTCCGCCGGGAAGACCAGCACCAAGGACCTCATCGCCCAGCTGCTCCAGCGGCACGGCCCGACCGTATGGACGCACGGCTCGTTCAACAACGAGATCGGGCTGCCGCTGACCGCGCTGCGCGCCGATACGACGACCCGGCACCTGGTGCTGGAGATGGGCGCCCGAGGCAAGGGCCACATCCGTTATCTGACGGACCTCACCCCGCCCCGCATCGGGCTCGTCCTCAACGTCGGCACCGCGCACATCGGCGAGTTCGGCGGCCGCGAGCAGATCGCCGAGGCCAAGGGCGAACTGGTCGAGGCGCTGCCCTCCGCCGAGGACGGCGGGGTGGCGGTGCTCAACGCCGACGACCCCCTGGTGCGCGCCATGGCGTCCCGTACGAAGGCCCGTACCGTCCTGTTCGGCGAGTCCGAGGGCGCCCACGTGCGTGCCTCGAATGTCCGGCTTGCCGACGGCGGCCGCCCCGCCTTCACGCTTCACACCCCTACCGGGTGCGGTGACGTGACCATGCGCCTGTACGGTGAGCACCACGTGTCGAACGCGCTCGCCGCGGCCGCCGTCGCCCATGAGACGGGCATGTCCGTCGACGAGATCGCCGTGGCGCTCTCCGAAGCGGGGCAGCTCTCCCGCTGGCGGATGGAGGTCACCGAGCGCTCGGACGGCGTGACGGTTGTCAACGACGCCTACAACGCGAACCCCGAGTCCATGCGAGCCGCGCTGCGCGCGCTGGCCGCGATGGGCGCAGCTACACCGGGGCGTCGCACGTGGGCGGTGCTGGGCCCGATGGCCGAGCTTGGCGATGAGTCGCTGGCCGAGCACGACGCGGTCGGACGGCTGGCCGTCCGGCTCAACGTCAGCAAGCTCGTGGCGGTCGGCGGCCGGGAGGCCGCGTGGCTGGACATGGGCGCCAAGAACGAGGGTTCGTGGGGTGAGGAGTCGGTGCACGTGTCCGACGTGCGGGCAGCGGTCGATCTGCTGCGGAGCGAGCTGCGACCGGGGGATGTCGTGTTGGTGAAGGCATCCAGGTCGGTCGGCCTGGAGACACTCGCGCAGGCGTTGCTCGAGGGTGAGGTCGCCGGGCGATGACCATGGGGCAGATCCTCCTCGCCGATGGCCTCGCCGCGGGACAAGAGCACGTACCCGCCATGAGGCAGATTCTCTTCTCCGGAGCCATCGGGCTCTTTCTGACCCTGATCGGCACCCCGCTGCTGATCAAGCTGCTCGCCCGCAAGGGTTACGGCCAGTACATCCGGGACGACGGTCCCCGGACGCACGGCAGCAAGAAGGGCACGCCCACCATGGGCGGCATCTCCTTCATCCTGGCCACGCTGATCGCCTACGCGGTCACGAAGGTGATCACGGGCAGCCAGCCGACCTTCTCCGGCGTGCTGGTGCTCTTCCTGTTCGCGGGCATGGGCCTGGTCGGCTTCCTCGACGACTACATCAAGATCGTCAAGCAGCGCAGCCTGGGCCTGCGGGCCAAGGCCAAGATGGCCGGTCAGCTCATCGTCGGTGTCGCCTTCGCGATCCTCGCGCTGAACTTCGCCGACGCCCGCCAGCAGACCCCGGCCTCCGACCGGCTGTCCTTCGTCCAGGACTTCGGCTGGTCCTTCGGCCCGGTGATCTTCGCGATCTGGGCGCTGTTCATGATCCTCGCGATGTCGAACGGCGTGAACCTCACCGACGGCCTCGACGGTCTGGCCACCGGTGCCTCCGTGATGGTCTTCGGCGCCTACACCTTCATCGGCGTCTGGCAGTACCAGGAGTCCTGCGCCAACGCGCAGACCCTCACCAACCCCTCGTCCTGCTTCGAGGTGCGCGACCCGCTCGACCTCGCGGTCGTCGCGTCCGCCCTGATGGGCGCCTGCTTCGGCTTCCTGTGGTGGAACACCTCGCCCGCCAAGATCTTCATGGGGGACACCGGCTCGCTCGCCCTCGGCGGCGCGCTCGCGGGGCTCGCCATCTGCTCCCGTACGGAGCTGCTGATGGCCATCCTCGGCGGGCTGTTCGTCCTGATCACCCTGTCCGTGGTCATCCAGGTCGGCTCGTTCCGGATGACCGGGCGCCGGGTCTTCCGGATGGCGCCGCTCCAGCACCACTTCGAACTCAAGGGGTGGAGCGAGGTCCTGGTGGTGGTCCGGTTCTGGATCATCCAGGGCATGTGCGTGATCGTCGGACTCGGGCTCTTCTACGCGGGCTGGCGGGCCTCGTGACCCTCGACGTCACCGACCTCGCCGGACGGCATGTCACCGTCGCCGGACTCGGCGTCTCCGGGCTCCCCGCAGCGCGTGCGCTGCGGGGCCTCGGGGCCACGGTGACCGTCGTCAACGGAAGCGACGGCGAGGCACAGCGCGCCCAGGCGGCCGAACTGGAGCCGCTCGGCATCACGGTCCGGCTCGGCGACGGGGACACTCTCCCCGACGGCACCGAGCTGATCGTCACCACGCCCGGCTGGAAGCCCACCAGCCCGCTCTTCCTGGCCGCCGAGAAGGCGGGCGTCCCGGTGTGGGGCGATGTGGAGCTGGCCTGGCACCTGCGCGGCCCGGACGCCCCGCAATGGCTCGCGGTCACCGGCACCAACGGCAAGACGACCACCGTGCGCATGCTGGCGTCCATCCTGGAGGCCGCCGGACTGCGCACCGCCGCCGTCGGCAACATCGGCGTCTCGCTCCTGGACATCGTGCTGGGCGATACGCCGTACGACGTGCTCGCCGTCGAGCTGTCCAGCTACCAGCTGCACTGGGCGCCCTCGCTGCGCGCCCACTCCGCCGCGGTGCTCAACCTCGCCCCCGACCACCTCGACTGGCACGGCTCCATGGCGGCGTACGCGGCCGACAAGGGCCGGATCTACGAGGGCAACCAGGTGGCCTGCGTCTACAACGCCGCCGACCCCGCCACCGAGGACCTGGTCCGGGCGGCCGACGTCGAGGAGGGCTGCCGGGCGATCGGCTTCACCCTCGGCACCCCCGGCCCCTCCCAGCTCGGCGTCGTCGAGAACATCCTCGTCGACCGGGCCTTCGTCGAGAACCGGCAGAAGAACGCCCAGGAGCTGGCCGAGGTCGCCGACGTCAACCCGCCCGCGCCGCACAACATCGCCAACGCGCTCGCCGCCGCGGCCCTGGCCCGCGCCTACGGCGTGCCGTCGGGGGCCGTACGGGACGGGCTGCGCGCCTTCCGCCCGGACCCGCACCGCGTGGAGCACATCGCGGACGTCGAGGGCGTGAGTTACGTGGACGACTCCAAGGCGACCAACACCCACGCCGCCGAGGCGTCGTTGGGCGCGTACGAGCACATCGTGTGGGTCGCCGGCGGCCTCGCCAAGGGCGCCACCTTCGACGAGCTGGTCACCACGGCCGCCCCGCGGCTGCGCGGCGTGGTGCTGATCGGCGCCGACCGTGCCCTGATCCGGGAAGCGCTCGCGCGACACGCAGCGGATGTCCCGGTCGTGGACCTCGACCGGACCGACACTGGGGCGATGGCGGCGGCTGTCCGGGAAGCGGCCCGGCTCGCCCGGCCGGGCGATACCGTCCTTCTGGCCCCGGCCTGCGCCTCGATGGACATGTTCACCAACTACAACAAGCGGGGCGACGCCTTCGCCGCGGCGGTGCGTGACCTGGCCTCCGGCCCGGTCACGGACGAGCAGTAGCCCGCAGGTCCCCCGCGAGGACCACCGCTCGCGCGGAGAACCTGGAGGGGATTCGACATGACGCCTGACCAGCCCGCCGCGCCGCGGTCCCGGCAGGCCGGAGCGGCCACCGGCCGCCCCGGGCCGCGGGCGGGCGGCGCCGCGCGGCAGCGGACGTCGGCGCGGGGCGCGGAGCGGGCGGCGGCACCCGCCCGTCCACAGGGCGGCCGCGGCAAGACCCCGGGCACGACTCCCCAGGCCAAGGACAGGGCGACCAAGGACAGGGCGGCCAAGGCCGCGGGGAGCAAGGGCCGTCAGAGCGCGCCAAGGGCTCCTCGCCGCCCGGTGATCCGCACACCCCGCCGTCCCTCCAAGGGCAGCCTGCTGGACGCGCTGCGGGGCGCACAGCAGCGCGCCAAGAAGACCTGGGACCGTCCGCTCACCGCGTACTACCTGATCCTCGGCGGCGCCGCGCTGATCACCGTGCTGGGCCTGGTGATGGTCTACTCCGCCTCCCAGATCAAGGCGCTCCAGTCGGGCCTGGCGCCCTCGTACTTCTTCCGCAAACAGCTCTTCGCGGCGGCGCTCGGCGCCGCGCTGATGCTGCTGGCCGTGCGCATGCCGATCAAGCTGCACCGCGCCTTCGCCTATCCGCTGCTGGCCGCCTCGGTCTTCCTGATGTGTCTGGTCCAGGTGCCGGGGATAGGGATTTCGGTCAACGGCAACCAGAACTGGATCTCCTTCGGCGGCCCCTTCATGCTCCAGCCGAGCGAGTTCGGCAAGCTCGCGCTCGTCCTGTGGGGAGCCGATCTGCTGGCCCGCAAGCAGGACAAGCGGCTGCTCGCGCAGTGGAAGCACCTTCTGGTGCCGCTCGTCCCGGCGGCGGCCCTGCTGCTCGGGATGATCATGCTGGGCGGCGACATGGGCACCGCGATCATTCTCTCGGCGATTCTTTTCGGCCTGCTTTGGCTCGCGGGCGCCCCCACCCGGCTCTTCGTGGGCGTGCTCGCCTTCGCCGGGGCGATCGGCGTTCTGCTGATCAAGACCAGCGCCAACCGGATGTCCCGGCTCGCCTGCATCGGCGCCACAGAGCCCGGAACCAACGATCAGTGCTGGCAGGCGGTGCATGGGATCTATGCTCTGGCCAACGGCGGATGGTTCGGCTCCGGACTCGGTGCGTCCATGGAAAAATGGGGCGAACTCCCCGAACCGCACACCGACTTCATCTTCGCCATTACCGGGGAGGAACTCGGCCTGGCGGGGACGCTGTCGGTGCTCGTCCTCTTCGCGGCTCTAGGCTATGCGGGTATCCGCGTGGCCGGACGCACGGAGGACCCCTTCGTGAGGTACGCCGCGGGAGGCGTGACCACCTGGATCACGGCCCAGGCCGTGATCAACATCGGTGCGGTGCTCGGTCTGCTGCCGATCGCCGGGGTTCCGCTCCCGCTGTTCTCCTACGGAGGGTCCGCCCTGCTGCCGACCATGTTCGCCGTAGGTCTGCTGATCGCCTTCGCACGGGCCGAGCCCGGTGCACGGGCGGCACTGGCCATGCGGCAGCCTGCTTTGCGGAAGAAGCTGGCCCGGGTGAGACGGAAGACGATGAGACGGCGCGTCAAGGAACGGCCGTCCGGAGAGCGGTGAATTTCGGTGCATGTCGTACTAGCCGGTGGGGGGACCGCCGGCCACATCGAGCCCGCGCTCGCCCTCGCGGACGCCCTGCGAAGGCAGGATCCGACCGTGGGGATCACGGCGCTCGGCACGGAGCGCGGGCTGGAGACCCGCCTCGTGCCCGAGCGCGGCTACGAACTCGGGCTGATCCCCGCCGTTCCGCTGCCACGCAAACCCACCCCCGAGCTGATCACCGTCCCCGGGCGGCTGCGCGGCACGATCAAGGCCGCGGAGCAGATCCTGGAGCGCACCAAGGCCGACTGCGTGGTCGGCTTCGGCGGCTATGTGGCCCTGCCCGGCTATCTGGCCGCCAAGCGGCTGGGCGTGCCGATCATCGTCCATGAGGCCAACGCCCGGCCCGGGCTCGCCAACAAGATCGGCTCCCGCTACGCCACGTCCGTCGGGGTCTCCACCCCGGACAGCAAGCTCCGGGGCGCCCGCTACGTGGGCATCCCGCTGCGCCGCTCCATCGCCACCCTGGACCGGGCGGCGGTCCGCCCCGAGGCGCGCGCGGCCTTCGGCCTCGACCCCAACCTGCCGACGCTGCTGGTCTCCGGCGGCTCCCAGGGCGCGCGTCGGCTGAACGAGGTGGTCCAGCGGGTCGCCCCGTTCCTGCAGCGGGCCGGAATTCAGGTCCTGCACGCGGTCGGGCCGAAAAACGAACTGCCGCATGTGGACAACATGCCCGGTATGCCGCCCTACATCCCGGTACCGTACGTGGACCGGATGGACCTCGCGTACGCCGCGGCGGACATGATGCTCTGCCGCGCGGGCGCGATGACCGTCGCCGAGCTGTCCGCCGTCGGGCTGCCGGCCGCCTACGTCCCACTGCCCATCGGCAACGGCGAGCAGCGGCTCAACGCCCAGCCGTTGGTCAAGGCGGGCGGCGGACTGCTGGTCGACGACGCCGAGCTGACGCCCGAATGGGTGCAGAGCAATGTGCTCCCGGTGCTCGGCGACCCGCACCGGCTGTACGAGATGTCGCGGCGCGCCGCCGATTTCGGCCGCCGGGACGCCGACGAGCTGCTGGTCGGCATGGTGTACGAGGCAATCGCGGCACGCCGCCAGGCGTGAGAAGGCAGGGAGCGTGGCCGGACCGACGACCGCCGAGAGCGGCCCCCGAAGGACGTCATCGTCCGGCCCGTCCCCGCACCTCTTCGCGGCGCGGCGCAGGCTCCGCCTGCCCCGCCGCCGCACCCTGGTGATCGCCGCGGTGGCGTTCGCCCTGCTGGGCGGCGGGACCGGCTGGCTGCTGTACGGATCGAGCTGGCTGCGGGCCGAGCGGGTCGCGGTCGACGGCGCGGACGTGCTCACCCCGGACGAGGTCCGGAAGGCCGCGGCCGTCCCGCTGGACACCCCCCTGGTCGGCGTGGACACCGACGCGATCGGGCAGCGGCTGCGCGACCGGCTCCCGCGCATAGCGAAAGTGGACGTATCCCGGTCATGGCCGCACACCATCAGTCTTGATGTGACGGAACGCAAGGCCGAAGTGATTGTCGAAGAGGGCGGGAAGTTTCGCGAAGTGGACGCCGGTGGCGTGCGGTTCTCCCGTCTGGCGAAGGCTCCGAAGGGCGTTCCGATGCTCGAAATGGAGCCGGACCGGTCGCCGAGTTCACGCCATTTCGGCCCGGCGCGGCTGCGCCGCGAGGCCGTCCGGGTGGTCGCCGGGCTCCCGGCGAAGGTCCGTACGGACATGCGCTCGGTCCGGGTCCGCTCGTACGACTCGATCACCCTGGAGCTGTCCCGGAGCCGTACGGTCGCGTGGGGGAGCGACGAGCGCGGAGCCGCGAAGGCCAAGGCGCTCACCGCGCTCATGAAAGCGCGGCCCGACGCCGGTCACTTCGACGTCAGCGCGCCGAGCGCGCCTGCGGTGTCCCGCAGTTGACGGGGATAGCGGCAGGCCAGCACCCTGGTTCGCTAGCCCACTGGGTGATCACATAGGGTGAAAAGAAAAGCGGTCGGTTCGGCGTGTTCATTGAACGCGCGCCACTTGTCGACTTAGTGTCCTGTTCCGAAGACTCCGGGAAACAGAGGCACTGGTAACCCTAAACTTCAGCGTTAGGGTTGGGGTCGGCAATCGGAACCGTCCCATTCGGCATCAGTCGGCGCACCGCGGCAACAGCGGGGTGGCGACACGTAACTCGAGGCGAGAGGCCTTCGACGTGGCAGCACCGCAGAACTACCTCGCAGTCATCAAGGTCGTCGGCATCGGCGGCGGTGGCGTGAATGCCATCAACCGGATGATCGAGGTCGGGCTCAAGGGCGTCGAGTTCATCGCGATCAACACCGATGCGCAGGCCCTGCTGATGAGTGACGCGGACGTCAAGCTCGACGTCGGCCGCGAGCTCACTCGTGGACTTGGCGCCGGCGCCAATCCCGATGTCGGCCGGAAGGCCGCCGAGGACCACCGCGAGGAGATCGAGGAGGTCCTCAAGGGGGCCGACATGGTCTTCGTGACCGCGGGCGAGGGCGGCGGCACCGGCACCGGCGGCGCACCCGTGGTCGCCAACATCGCGCGCTCCCTGGGCGCACTGACGATCGGTGTGGTCACCCGTCCGTTCACCTTCGAGGGCCGCCGCCGCGCCAATCAGGCCGAGGACGGCATCGCGGGCCTGCGCGACGAGGTCGACACCCTCATCGTCATTCCGAACGACCGGCTCCTGTCGATTTCCGACCGCCAGGTGAGCGTGCTCGACGCGTTCAAGTCGGCGGACCAGGTGCTGCTGTCGGGTGTTCAGGGCATCACCGACCTCATCACCACCCCCGGCCTGATCAACCTCGACTTCGCGGACGTCAAGTCCGTGATGTCCGAGGCGGGCTCGGCCCTCATGGGCATCGGCTCGGCGCGCGGCGACGACCGCGCGGTGGCCGCCGCCGAGATGGCGATCTCCTCGCCGCTGCTGGAGGCGTCCATCGACGGCGCCCGGGGCGTGCTGCTCTCCATCTCCGGCGGCTCCGATCTCGGCCTGTTCGAGATCAACGAGGCCGCCCAGCTGGTGAGCGAGGCCGCCCACCCCGAGGCCAACATCATCTTCGGTGCGGTGATCGACGACGCCCTCGGCGACGAGGTCCGGGTCACCGTGATCGCGGCGGGCTTCGACGGCGGCCAGCCGCCCGCGAAGAGCCAGAACCGCGACAAGGTACTGGGCTCGTACAACGGCGGCCGCGAGGAGAGCACGGGCAGCCAGGCTCCCCGTCAGTCCGCCCCGGAGCCCGGCCGTCCGTCCTTCGGCGGACTCGGCAGCGTCACTCCGCGTGAGGAGGAGCCCGCGCCGGAGCCCGCTCCGGTCGCCGAGGTCCCGCCGCCGCCCCCGGTGTCCACTCCGCAGGTCCCGCCGGCCCGTCCCTACCAGGACAGCCAGGCCGAGGAGCTGGACGTGCCGGACTTCCTGAAGTGAGCCCGCTGCCATGGCTGCACGGCGACCCTGAAGCGATCAAGAAGTGATAGCGCAACAGCACGACGCGAGCGGCGCGCACTTCGCCTTCACCGACCGGTGGGGCGGGGTGAGCGCCGCTCCGTATGACGAGCTCAATCTCGGCGGCGCGGTGGGCGACGACCCCCAGGCCGTGATGGTCAACCGCGAACTGGCGGCCAAGGCGCTCGGCCTGGCCCCGTCGTCCGTCGTCTGGATGAACCAGGTGCACGGCCGGGACGTGGCCGTGGTCGAGGGCCCCTGGGCGACCGGTGAGATTCCCGCCGTGGACGCGGTGGTGACGTCGCGTCGGGGGCTCGCCCTCGCCGTTCTCACCGCCGACTGCACCCCGGTGCTGCTGGCCGACCCGGTCGCCGGTGTCGCCGGTGCCGCGCACGCGGGGCGTCCGGGGCTGGTCGCCGGGGTGGTCCCGGCGGTGGTCGAGGCGATGGCGGCTCAGGGCGCGGACCCGGCCCGGATCGTGGCCCGAACCGGTCCCTCCGTTTGCGGCCGGTGCTACGAGGTCCCCGCGGCCATGCGCGACGAGGTCGCCGAGACGGTGCCCGAGTCCCGGGCCGAGACCAGCTGGGGCACCCCGGCGGTGGACGTGGCGGCCGGAGTGCGGGCCCAACTCGCCCGGGCCGGTGTGGAGATGGATGGACAATCTCACATCTGCACCCGGGAATCGGCGGACCACTTCTCGTACCGGCGCGACCGCACCACCGGGCGGCTCGCGAGCTATGTCTGGTTGGACGGCTGAGCTGTGACGGATCGCAAGACGGAACTGGCCGCGAACCTGGAACGGGTGGAGGAACGTATCTCTGCCGCCTGCGCCGCCGCCGGTCGCGAGCGAGAAGAGGTGACCCTGATCGTGGTCACCAAGACGTATCCCGCGAGCGACGTCCGTTTGCTCGCGGAACTCGGCGTCCGGCACGTCGCGGAGAACCGCGACCAGGACGCCGCCCCCAAAGCTGCGGAATGCGCTGATCTACCCTTGATCTGGCACTTTGTCGGACAATTGCAGACCAATAAGGTGCGTTCCGTATGTAGTTATGCCGATGTGGTGCAATCGGTTGATCGCAAGCGATTGGTCGACGCGCTCTCGGGTGCGGCCGTGGGGGCCGCGCGCGAGCTGGGCGTCCTGCTTCAAGTGGCGCTCGACGCGGACTCCGGGGAGCGGGGTCAGCGGGGCGGCGTCGCTCCGGACGGAGTGGGTGCGCTGGCGGATGCCGTGGCCGAGGCCGACGGACTCCGGCTGGACGGACTGATGACCGTGGCGCCGCTGGCCGGTCCCTATGCGGACCGTCCGGGGGCGGCGTTCGACCGGCTGCTGGAAATCTCATCCGGCCTGCGCGTGGCTCATCCGGCTGCGAACATGGTCTCGGCGGGAATGAGCGCAGATCTGGAAGAAGCGGTTGCGGCGGGAGCGACACATGTGCGCGTCGGCACTGCGGTACTCGGAGTCCGCCCCAGGCTCCGGTAACGTCGCGAAGAAGTCGGACCACAGCAGAAAATATGGTCATTCCCGTCAAAAGGCGGGCGGGCCACGTGGATCCAGGGCATCCGGTGGCGGAGCCGATCCACCACAGAGCGGAGGACGCAGAGAATGGCCGGCGCGATGCGCAAGATGGCGGTCTACCTCGGCCTCGTGGAGGACGATGGGTACGACGGCCGGGGGTTCGACCCCGACGACGAATTCGAGCCCGAGCCGGAGCCCGAGCGGGAGCGCCGGCGTCATCCGGCGGTGGAGACCGAACCGCGTCCGGAGAGGGGTGAATCTGTGCGAGTCGTCCACCCGCCCGCACAGCGTGAACCGGCTCCCCTTGTGACGGAAAGCAGACAACCCGCGCGAATTGCCCCCGTGGCGTCTATCACACCTGAACGTCAGAACTTGGAGAAGAACGCACCGGTGATCATGCCCAAGGTTGTATCCGAGCGGGAGCCGTACCGCATCACCACACTGCACCCCCGGACCTACAACGAGGCCCGTACTATCGGGGAACACTTCCGTGAGGGCACCCCGGTGATCATGAATCTGACGGAGATGGACGACACGGACGCGAAGCGACTTGTCGACTTTGCCGCCGGACTCGTCTTCGGTCTCCATGGGAGCATTGAGCGAGTGACGCAGAAGGTGTTCCTGTTGTCTCCTGCTAACGTCGATGTCACGGCGGAGGACAAGGCCCGTATCGCAGAGGGCGGGTTCTTCAACCAGAGCTGAGACGCAACACGGCAACACCGAGTCATCCGAGGCCGTAAGGCCGCGTACGCAACAGGGGAGAGGGACGCGCGAGATGGGCATCGCACTGCAGGTGATCTACGTCGCGCTGTACTGCTTCCTGATCGTGCTGATCTTCCGGCTGGTGATGGACTATGTCTTCCAGTTCGCACGCTCGTGGCAACCCGGTAGGGCGATGGTGGTCATCCTCGAGGCCACCTACACTGTGACCGATCCGCCACTCAAGCTGCTGCGGCGGGTCATCCCGCCGTTGCGTCTCGGGGGTGTGGCGCTCGACCTGTCCTTCTTCGTGCTGATGATCATCGTCTGGATCCTGATCACCGTCGTGAGCAATTTTGCGAGCAGGGTGTGAACGATACGGTCTTGCCGATTGCCGACGACTACGTTGAGGTGAAGTAGAGATGCCGTTGACCCCCGAGGACGTGCGGAACAAGCAGTTCACGACCGTCCGCCTCCGAGAAGGCTATGACGAGGACGAGGTCGATGCCTTCCTCGACGAGGTCGAAGCCGAACTGACCCGGCTGCTGCGGGAGAACGAGGACCTGCGCGCCAAGCTGGCCGCAGCCACCCGGGCCGCCGCACAGAGTCAGCAGCAACAAGGCATGCGCAAACCTCCGGAACAGCAGGAGCGACCCGGCGCCCCTGTTCCCGCCGCCATATCCGGACCGCCGCAGCAGCAGGGTCAGCCCGGCCCGCCGCAGCAGCAGCAACAGCAACAACAGCAGCAGCAGATGGGCGGCCCGCCCCAGCTTCCGGGCGGTGCCCCGCAGCTGCCTGCCGGTCCGATGGGCCAGGGCGGCCCCGGTCCGATGGGTCAGGGCGGTCCTGGTGGCCCCGGCGGTCCTGGTGGGCCCGGCGGCCCCGGTCCGATGGGCCAGGGCGGTCCGATGGGTCCCGGCGGACCCATGGGTGGCCCGATGGGCGGCCCCGGTGGTCCCGGCGGCCCGCAGCTGCCGCAGCCGGGTCAGGGCCCGGGCGGCGACAGCGCCGCACGCGTGCTCTCGCTCGCGCAGCAGACCGCCGACCAGGCGATCGCGGAGGCCCGTTCCGAGGCCAACAAGATCGTCGGTGAGGCCCGCAGCCGCGCCGAGGGCCTGGAGCGCGACGCCCGCGCCAAGGCGGACGCGCTGGAGCGGGACGCGCAGGAGAAGCACCGTGTCGCGATGGGCTCCCTGGAGTCCGCTCGTGCCACGCTCGAGCGCAAGGTCGAGGACCTGCGCGGCTTCGAGCGCGAGTACCGCACGCGGCTGAAGTCGTACCTGGAGAGCCAGCTGCGCCAGCTGGAGAACCAGTCCGACGACTCGCTGGCCCCGCCGCGGACCCCCGCGACCGCCTCGCTGCCGCCGTCCCCCTCGATGAGCGGGTCCATGGCTTCCTCGGGTGCCGGCTCGATGGGTGGCCACACGATGGGCGGCAACCAGTCGATGGGCGGCCACCAGCAGAACGGCGGCGCGCCGTCGTACGGTGGTCAGCAGCAGATGTCTCCCGCGATGACCCAGCCGATGGCACCGGTGCGGCCGCAGAGTCCGCAGCCGATGCAGCAGGCGCCTAGCCCGATGCGGGGCTTCCTCATCGACGAGGACGACAACTGACGCGTCGCGTGTAGACCCGTCGTTCGGCAATCACAAGGGCTGGGCCCCGGGAAGCGAATCGCTTCCCGGGGCCCAGCCCTTTGCCGTGCGTCTGGGGCGGCGTTTGTTCCCCGCCCCGCCCCTTCCCGAACCAGGGGGCTCCGCCCCCTGGCCCCCCCCGGACACCCTTCGGGCGTGCCCTCAATCGCCGGGCGGGCTGATTTCAGCCCGTCCGGCGATTGAGGACCGGGGCCCGGGGCGGAGCCCCGGTTACGGGAAGGGGCGGGGCGGGGGACGAACCCCCGCCCGGACTTACGCCTTGTGGAGGCGGAAGGTCAGGCCCAGGGCCGGGTCCTCGAAGGGGGTGCCGTAGGCGGCGTCGGCCTCGCCGGAGGCGAAGTCCGTGGCGAGGACCTCGTCGGCGATCAGCTCGGCGTGGTCGGTGAGGGCCTGGCGGAGTTCCTCGTCGGACGACTGCCAGCGGAGGGCGATCCGGTCGGCGACGTCGAGGCCGCTGTTCTTACGGGCCTCCTGGATCATCCGGATCGCGTCCCGGGCCAGACCCGCGCGGCGCAGCTCCGGGGTGATCTCCAGGTCGAGGGCGACCGTGGCGCCGGAGTCCGAGGCGACCGACCAGCCCTCCCGCGGGGTTTCGGTGATGATGACCTCGTCGGGGGAGAGGGCGACCGTCTCGCCGTCCACCACGACCGACGCCGTGCCCTCGCGCAGCGCGACGGACAGCGCGGCGGCGTCGGCATCCGCGATGGCCTTGGCCACCGGCTGGGTGCCCTTGCCGAAGCGCTTGCCCAGGGCACGGAAGTTGGCCTTGGCGGTCGTGTCGACCAGCGAGCCGCCGACCTCGCTCAGCGTGGCGAGCGAGGAGACGTTCAGCTCCTCCTCGATCTGGGCGCGCAGCTCGGGGCCCAGCTTCTCGAAGCCGGACGCGGCGACCAGCGCCCGCGACAGCGGCTGACGGGTCTTCACGCCGGACTCGGCGCGGGTGGCCCGGCCCAGCTCCACCAGGCGCCGTACGAGCGCCATCTGGGCCGAGAGGGCCGGGTCGATCATGGTCTGGTCGGCCTCCGGCCAGGAGGTGAGGTGGACGGAGGCGGGGGCGTCCGGGGCCACGGGGACGACCAGGTCCTGCCAGACGCGCTCGGTGATGAACGGGACCAGCGGGGCCATCAGCCGGGTGACCGTCTCGATGACCTCGTGCAGCGTGCGCAGCGCGGCCGCGTCGCCCTGCCAGAAGCGGCGGCGCGAGCGGCGCACGTACCAGTTGGACAGGTCGTCCACGAACGCCGACAGCAGCTTTCCGGCGCGCTGGGTGTCGTACGCCTCCATCGCCTGGGTGACCTGCTCGGTGAGGGTGCCCAGCTCGCCCAGCAGCCAGCGGTCCAGCATCGGGCGCTCGGCCCGGGCCGGGTCGGCGGCGGACGGCGCCCAGCCCGAGGTGCGGGCGTACAGGGCCTGGAAGGCGACCGTGTTCCAGTAGGTGAGCAGCGTCTTGCGCACGACCTCCTGGATGGTGCCGTGGCCCACCCGGCGGGCCGCCCACGGCGAACCACCGGCGGCCATGAACCAGCGCACGGCATCCGCGCCGTGCTGGTCCATGAGCGGGATCGGCTGAAGGATGTTGCCCAGGTGCTTGGACATCTTCCGGCCGTCCTCGGCCAGGATGTGACCGAGGCAGACCACATTCTCGTAGCTCGACCGGTCGAAGACGAGCGTGCCGACCGCCATCAGCGTGTAGAACCAGCCGCGGGTCTGGTCGATGGCCTCGGAGATGAACTGCGCCGGGTAGCGCTTCTCGAAGATCTCCTTGTTGCGGTACGGGTAGCCCCACTGCGCGAACGGCATCGAACCCGAGTCGTACCAGGCGTCGATGACCTCCGGCACCCGCACGGCCTCCGACGAGCAGCCCTCGGCGGGGCAGGCGAAGGTGACCTCGTCGATGTACGGCCGGTGCGGGTCGAGCCCCGTCTGGTCGGTGCCGGTCAGCTCGGACAGCTCGGTGAGCGAGCCGACGCAGGTCAGGTGGTCCTCCTCGCAGCGCCAGATGGGCAGCGGGGTGCCCCAGTAGCGGTTGCGGGAGAGCGCCCAGTCGATGTTGTTGTTCAGCCAGTCGCCGAACCGGCCGTGCTTGACCGAGTCCGGGAACCAGTTGGTCTTCTCGTTCTCCCGCAGCAGCGCGTCCTTGACCGCGGTGGTGCGGATGTACCAGGACGGCTGGGGGTAGTAGATCAGCGGGGTGTGGCAGCGCCAGCAGTGCGGGTAGCTGTGCTCGTACGCCAGGTGCTTGAAGAGCAGACCGCGCTCGTCCATGTCGCGGACCAGCGCCTCGTCGGCCTTCTTGAAGAACTGGCCGCCGACCAGGTCGAGCTCCTCCTCGAAGGTGCCGTCCGTGCGGATCGGGTTGACGATCGGCACGCCGTAGGCGCGGCTGCTCTTGAAGTCCTCCTCACCGTAGGGCGCCTGGTGGACCAGTCCGGTGCCGTCCTCGGTGGTGACGTAGTCGGCGTTGACGACGAAGTGCGCGTCGGGGATCTCGACCAGGTCGAAGGGGCGCCGGTACGTCCAGCGCTCCATCTCCGCACCGGTGAAGCTCTGGCCCGTGGTCTGCCAGCCCTCGCCGAGCGCCTGCTCGACCAGCGACTCGGCGACGACCAGCTTCTCGTTGCCGTCCGTGGCGACCACATAGGTCACCTCGGGGTGGGCGGCGACCGTGAGGTTGGCGACCAGCGAGAACGGGGTGGTCGTCCACGCCAGCAGGGACGCCTCGCCCGCCAGCGGGCCGGAGGTCAGCGGGAAGCGCACATAGACCGAGGCGTCGACGACGGTCTCGTAGCCCTGCGCCAGCTCGTGGTCGGACAGGCCGGTGCCGCAGCGCGGACACCAGGGGGCGACGCGGTGGTCCTGGACCAGCAGGCCCTTGTTGAAGATCTCCTTGAGCGACCACCACACCGACTCGACGTACTCGGGGTCCATCGTGCGGTAGGCGTCGTCCAGGTCGACCCAGTAGCCCATGCGCTGGGTCAGCTCGGCGAAGGCGTCGGTGTGCCGGGTCACCGACTCCCGGCACTTGGCGTTGAACTCGGCGATGCCGAACGCCTCGATGTCCTTCTTGCCGTTGAAGCCCATCTCCTTCTCGACCGCCAGCTCCACCGGCAGGCCGTGGCAGTCCCAGCCCGCCTTGCGGGCGACGTGGTAGCCGCGCATGGTGCGGAAGCGGGGGAAGACGTCCTTGAAGACGCGGGCCTCGATGTGGTGGGCGCCCGGCATGCCGTTGGCGGTGGGCGGGCCCTCGTAGAAGACCCACTCCGGCCTGCCCTCGGACTGTTCGAGGGTGCGGGCGAAGATCTTGTTCTCCTGCCAGAAGTCGAGCACGGCGTGCTCAAGGGCGGGCAGGTCGACCTGGGCGGGCACCTGGCGGTACTGCGTCATCGGAACACGTCCTCCGGCGGATACGTCTCGTCGTTTCCGTCGGAGGGACGAGAGCCGTCAGCGCTCCCGCGGTACCACCCTCCTTGGCCGCGAGCAGCGCGCTCCCGGCCCCCTCATTGGGGTCGCGATGCCGGTTCTACTGGCCCAGTGCGGGTGTTCTTCCGGCGGCTCCGGGGTGATCCTTCGCATCGCGCTCGCCCCCGGGCTCACACCGTCCCCGGGTCGCTCGTGGCCGCCTGCGACGCTACTCGTCCCCATCCACGCCTTTCGCTGCGCCCAGTGTACGGGGCCGGACGGACCGCGGCCGACCGCTTTTCCCGGCTGCGCCGACTGGGGGACGGGCCGGACCCGAGATGACCCGAATGCCGATACGCCGGGTGCTGCAGTCCCGGAGTCGTCGTACGTCACTCTCCGGCACCGGTTTCCCGGCCGGATTACCGGGCGGCGGGTGGGGCACAACGGTGGAGACCGGATTGCCGTACGGGCAAGCCGGGCGAATCGGGCGGCGTGCCCCGTTGCCGCGTGACCGGAGTCGATTTATCGTTCCGGAACGATTCGCGAGCAAGATCACAATATGTGAAGGGGCCGCGGCCATGGTGGCTAGGAAGACCGCCGTGCAGAAGAGCACGGCGAAGGCGACGAAGGCCGCGTCCGCCAAGAAGAACGCCTCGGCGGAGAAGGACGCCTCGGACGCCACGCCGGACAAGAAGGCCGCGAAGGTCACCAAGAAGGCCACGGCCAAGAAGACCACGAAGGCCGCGGTCAAGAAGGCCACGGGCAAGAAGGCCGCAACGGCCGCACCGGCCAAGAAGGCGGTGCCCGCGAAGAAGACGGGAGCCAGGAAAGTGGTTGCGAAGAAGACCCCGGACGGCGCGCCGACCGCCAAGCAGTCCGCGCCGTCGTTCCCGCCCTCCGGCGTGCCCAAGGCCCGGGTGCCGGGCGCCCCCGTGGACCCCGCCGAGCTGGCCGTACGCCCCGGTGAGGAGCCCTGGTCGGCGGAGGAGGTGGACGAGGCGCGCAGCGAGCTGCTGACCGAGGCCGGGCGGCTGCGCACCGAGATCCTCGCCTCCGAGCAGGCCATCACCGGCCTGATGCGCGACTCCGGCGACGGCGCGGGCGACGACCAGGCCGACACCGGCACCAAGAACATCACGCGCGAGCACGAGATGGCCCTGGCCGGGAACGCCCGCGAGATGCTGCTGCAGACCGAGCGCGCCCTGGAGCGGCTGGACGCCGGGACGTACGGCCTCTGCGAGAACTGCGGAAACGCGATCGGCAAGGCCCGGATGCAGGCGTTCCCGCGGGCCACGCTGTGCGTCGAGTGCAAGCAGCGTCAGGAGCGCCGCTGACCGTCCGCACGCCTGTGTCGTACCCTCGTCTGAGCCAGGGGGAGACTGGCCCGGACGATGAGGGACATACGTTGACAGAGGCGGAGCAGGCCATCGGTACGCCAGATGCGGGGAAGGCCGAGGAGGGCGCCGGGACCAGCGCCGCCGAGGCCGCGGCCGAAGCCGGGAAGAAGCGGCGGATCGGGGTGCTCGTCGCGGTCGCCGGGTTCGCGTACCTCCTGGATCTGTGCAGCAAGCTGGCCGTGGTCGCGAAGCTGGAGCACCACGCTCCGGTCGAGGTGATCGGCACCTGGCTCCAGCTGGAGGTGATCCGCAACCGCGGCGCGGCCTTCGGTATGGGCGAGGCGATGACCATCGTCTTCACGGTGATCGCGGCCGGGGTGATCGTGGTCATCGCGCGGCTGGCCCGCAAGCTCTACAGCCTGCCCTGGGCCTTCGCGCTCGGCATGCTGCTCGGCGGTGCCTTCGGCAACCTCACCGACCGGGTCTTCCGGGCGCCCGGCGATCTGCAGGGCGCGGTCGTGGACTTCATCGCCCCCGCCCACTTCGCGGTCTTCAACCTCGCCGACTCGGCGATCGTGTGCGGCGGCTTCCTGATCGTGATCCTGTCGTTCCGCGGTCTGGACCCGGACGGCACGGTCCACAAGGACTGACGCCGGGCGGTATCCGACGGGCGTACGAACCGGTGCGCGCGGTCCGTCATACTCGACGGGTGAGTACGATTCCCGAGATCCGCACCCTGCCCGTACCCGACGGACTGGAGGGCGAGCGCGTCGACGCCGCGATCGCCCGCATGTTCGGCTTCTCGCGGACCAAGGCGGCCGAGCTGGCCGCCGCCGGGAAGGTGCAGGTCGACGGCAGCACCGCCGCCAAGTCCGACCGGGTCTCCGGCGGGGCCTGGCTCGAAGTCGAGATGCCGCAGGCCGCTCCGCCGGTCCAGATCGTCGCCGAGCCCGTCGAGGGCATGGAGATCGTCCATGACGACGACGACATCGTGGTCATCGCCAAGCCCGTCGGCGTCGCCGCCCACCCCAGCCCCGGCTGGACCGGCACGACCGTGATCGGCGGGCTCGCGGCCGCCGGTTTCCGCATCGCCACCTCGGGTGCCGCCGAGCGCCAGGGCATCGTCCACCGGCTGGACGTGGGCACCTCGGGTCTGATGGTCGTCGCCAAGTCCGAGCGCGCGTACACCCTGCTCAAGCAGCAGTTCCGGGAGCGTACGGTCGACAAGCGCTACCACGCGCTGGTCCAGGGCCACCCCGATCCGCTCAGCGGCACGATCGACGCGCCGATCGGGCGTCATCCGCAGCACGACTACAAGTGGGCCGTGACCGCGGACGGCAAGGCGAGCGTCACCCACTACGACCTCATCGAGGCATTCCGCGCCGCCAGCCTCCTCGACATCAAGCTGGAGACCGGGCGCACCCACCAGATCCGGGTGCACATGTCGGCACACCGCCATCCGTGCGTCGGCGACCTCACCTACGGCGCCGACCCGACGCTCGCCAAGCGGCTGAAGCTGACCCGGCAGTGGCTGCACGCGATGCGGCTGGGCTTCGAGCACCCGTCCGACGGCAGCTGGATCGAGTTCGAGAGCGCCTACCCGGACGATCTGCAGAAGGCGCTGGACATCGTGCGGGCGGAGAGCGCGTGAGCCCTGTGGGCCCGTATGCCATCGAGGTGGTGGCCGACGGCGACCTCACGGCCTGCCATGCCGTGCGCCGCGAGGTCTTCGTGGTCGAGCAGGGCATCTCCGTGGCGGAGGAGATGGACGCGTACGACGCGCACGCCGTCCACCTCCTGGCCTCCTCGGCGGGCCGTCCCGTGGGCACGGTCCGCTTTCTGCACGGCGCGGCCGCCGACAAGAAGTACGGCCACGCCGGGGTGAACGGCGCCACCACCGCCGCCCTCGGCCGTCTCGCCGTGGCCCCCGCGGCGCGCGGCACCGGGCTGGGGGCGGCGCTGGTCCGGGCCGTCGAGGCGGAGGCCGGGCGGCGCGGGCTGTCCGCGGTCTACCTGGAGGCCCAGACGCACGCGCTCGCGTTCTACGAGCGGCTGGGCTACGAGGCGTCCGGGCCGGAGTTCGACGAGGGCAGCGGCATTCCGCACCGCGCGATGCGGCGCGCCCTGTGAGGCGCCGGCGCCGGTCCTAGCCCTTGCGGAAGCCGTTGTCGAAGGGGGCGAAGTGGTCCTCGCGCCCCGGGCGGGCGGACACCGGTTCGGGCACGTGGGCCTCCGCCGCGGGCGCGGTCGTGATCCGCGGCAGCGCGTACGGATGCTCCTCCCGCAGCCACGTGATCATCCTCTCCCGCACCGCGCACCGCACCGTCCACGCGTCGTCGGAGTCCCGGGCGGTCACCAGCGCCCGCACCACGATGGTGCTCGGGCTCGTGTCGGTGACGACCAGGCTCCAGTCCCGGCCGTCCCAGGCGGGGGACTCCTGCACGATCTCGCGCAGCTTCGTCCGCATCTCCTCGATCGGCGCGTGGTGGTCGAGGTGGAAGAGGACCGTGCCGGTCTTCTGGGTGCCGCCGCGCGACCAGTTCTCGAACGGCTGACCGGTGAAGTACGACACCGGCATGGTGATCCGGCGCTCGTCCCAGGTCCGCACCGACAGGAAGGTGAGGGTGATCTCCTCGACCGTGCCCCACTCGCCGTTGACCACCACCGTGTCGCCGATGCGCACCATGTCGCCGAAGGCGATCTGCAGTCCGGCGAAGAGGTTGCCCAGCGTCGACTGGGCGGCGACACCGGCGACGATGCCCAGGATTCCGGCGGACGCCAACATGGACGTCCCGACGGCGCGCATCGCGGGGAAGGTCAGCAGCATCGCCGACGCGGCCACCACCCCGACGACCGCGGCCACCACCCGCTGGATCAGCGTGACCTGGGTGCGCACCCGCCGCACCCGCGCCGCGTCGTGCGCGCTGGCGGCGTAGCGGGAGTACGAGGACTCCACGATGGCCCCGGAGCCCCGGATCACCAGCCAGGCGGTCGCCGCGATCAGCACCAGGCTGAGCAGCCGGCCGATCGCCGTCTGGTGCGCGGTGATGGACTCCGCGTCGATCGTCTCGTACGAGCCGCGCAGCAGCGCCGTGCACACCGTCACCTGGAGCGGCAGCCGACAGCCGCGCAGCAGGTCCCACAGCGGGGTCTCCGGGTGCCGGGCGTCGATCCGCCGCAGCAGCCAGTCGGCTGCCCAGCCGATGAACACCGTGATGGCGAGGGAGCCGCCGATGACGATGACCGGACGCAGCACGTCCTCCATGAAGATCTTCCTCGTCCTTCCGCCGGAGGTTCTCGGTTTCCGCCTTCCCGGGCCGTACCTGGCACGATGGGCGAAGCGCGTTCCACCCACTAGGAAGTGACCACTGTGACCCGTTCCCCGATCCTGCTCCTCCATTCCATGTATGGCCTGCGGCCCGCGGTGCACGCGGCCGCGGACCGGCTGCGCGCCGCGGGGCACGAGGTGCACGTACCCGATCTGTACGAGGGGCGGACGGCGGACACCGCCGAGGAGGGCATGGCCCTCAAGGAGGAGATCGGCGGCGACGAGCTGCTGAAGCGGGCGGTGCGGGCCGCGGCGCCCGTCTCGGACCGCGGCCTGGTCTACGCGGGCTTCTCGCTCGGCGGCTCGCTCGCGCAGAACCTGGCGCTGGCGGACGAGAAGGCGCGCGGGCTGCTTCTGCTGCACGGGACCTCGGACATCGCCGACGACACCACGACCGACGAGCTGCCGGTGCAGCTGCACGTCGCCGACCCCGACCCGTTCGAGCCGCACGACTGGCTGAACGCCTGGTATCTGCGGATGCGGCGGGCCGGGGCCGAGGTGGAGGTCTTCCGCTATCCCGGGGCCGGGCATCTGTACACCGACCCGGAGCTGCCGGACTACGACGCGCAGGCCGCCGAGGCCACCTGGCGGGTGGCGCTCGGCTTCCTCGAAGAGCTGGGGTAGGGCGTCACGCCACCGGCTTGTCGGCGCGCTCGACCCGCTGGGTGCCGGAGCGGGTGAGGTAGGACCGGGACCAGGCCGCGGTGGCGTGCGGGTCGGTCTTGTCGGAGACGGCGTAGTAGTCCATTTGGGCCCGCTCGGCGGTGACGTCGAGCACGCCGTATCCGTGGGCGTCCATGTCCAGCCACTTCACATGGCGGTTGGCGGCGCGGAGGGCGGCGGCCGCGGCCAGCGAGACGGTGTGCGCCGGTACGTGGAGCAGATCGTCGAGGTTGTCAGAGGTCACCGAGGTGACCACGAACTCGGTCGCGGCCGAGTCGGAGAGCGGATAGGTCGCGGCCTTCACCGGCACGTCGTTGGCCCAGGCCATGTGGATGTCACCGGTGAGGAAGACGGTGTTGCCGATGGCGTTCCCGGTGAGATGGGCGAGCAGTTCGCGCCGGTCGTCGGTGTAGCCGTCCCACTGGTCGGTGTTGATCGCCAGGCCCTCCTTGGGCAGCCCGAGGAGTTCGGCCAGCGGGGCGAGCACCTCGGCCGGGAGCGCGCCGAAGGCGACCGGCGAGATCATCACCGAGTTGCCCACCAGCCGCCAGGTGGTGTCCGAGCCGCTGAGCCCGGACTTGAGCCAGTCGAGCTGGGCGCGCCCGGTGACCGTACGGTCCGGGTCGTCCACCGAGCCGCTGCCCACGGACGCCTGCTGGGAGCGGAACGAGCGCAGGTCCAGCAGGTGGAGGTCGGCGAGGGTGCCGTAGCGCAGCCGCCGGTAGGTGGTGCCCGCGGTGGAGGGGCGCACCGGCATCCACTCGAAGTACGCCTGCTTGGCGGCGGCCATCCGGGACGCCCAGGCGCCCTCGGTGCCGGGGGTGTGGTTCTCGGCCCCGCCCGCCCACGCGTCGTTGGCGAACTCGTGGTCGTCCCAGATGGCGATCATCGGCACGGCGGCGTGCAGCGCCCGCAGATCGGCGTCGGTCTTGTACCTGCCGTGCCGGGTGCGGTAGTCGGCGAGGGTGACGATCTCGTGGGTGGGGGCGTGCTGTCGTACGACGCTCTTCTCATCGGGGTATTCGCCGCTCTGGTACTCGTAGATGTAGTCGCCCAGATGCAGGACCGCGTCCAGGTCGGTGCGGGCGGCGAGATGGCGGTACGGGGAGAACCAGCCCGCCTCCCAGTTGGCGCAGGAGACCACGCCGAAGCGGATCCCGGGGGCCGCGGCGTCGGCCGCCGGTGCGGTGCGGGTGCGCCCCACGGGGGAGTACGGGCCGCCGTCGGCGCGGAAGCGGTAGAAGTAGTCGGTGGCCGGGCGCAGTCCGCGCACATCGGCCTTGACGGTGTGGTCGGCCGCGGCGGTGGTCTTGCCGGTGCCGTGCGCGACGACCGTACGGAACTCCCGGTCCGCGGCGACCTCCCAGCCGATCTCGACGGCCGGTCCGAGCCCCGAACCGGGCACGGCGTCCGGGGTGGGGGTGACGCGCGTCCACAGCAGGACGCCGTCGGGCAGCGGATCGCCGGAGGCGACGCCGTGCAGGAAGGCGGGGCCGGTGTCGGCATGGGCGGTGCCCTGGACGGCCAGCGGCAGCAGGGCGGCGGTGGCCGCTACGGCCGTGACGGCGCTGCGGCGGGATATGTGATTTTTGGGGTCGGTCACGGCCGACGAGATTACTGGCAGGTAGCCCCGAACGGCAGACCTTCCGGGGGAAGTTCGCCGATGTGTCGCCGCGGGGTCACCGCCGGGTCGGCGGGCGTGCCCTCGGGCTTCGAGGGCGCGCCCGCGCGGACCCGGCGGTGCGGCGCCGCGGGGTGCGGGAGGGCTACTTCTTGAGCCCCTCCTTGACCAGCGGGTTGAACTGGTCCGGCGTCATGGGAGGCTGACGCGGGCTGACCTCCAGCTTCTTGCCGTTGAGCTTGAAGGACGGGGTGCCGGAGATGTCCTTGGTGTCGTTGAAGGTCTTCGACATGGCCAGCGCCCACCGGTCGTAGGTGCCCTTCTTCACGGCCTTCTCGAAGGCCGTGTTGCCCTTCAGCTCCTTGACCTGCTGGGCCACGTCGATCAGCTTCTGGTCGTCGGCGAAGGCGTCGTCGGTCTCGTCGGGGTGGTTCTTCGGCGAGTAGAGCGCCGTCTTGTAGTCCAGGAATGCCTGCGGGCTCACGTTGAGCGCCGCGCCGAGCGCGCTCAGGGCGTTCTTCGAGCCGGCGCCGGGCATCTGCTTGTTGTCGTCGAGGAAGGTGCCCATCGTGAACTGCGCCTTGTAGGTGCCGTCCTTGATGTCCTTGAGCACGGTCGGGCCGGTCAGCTTCTCGAAGGTGGCGCAGACCGGGCAGCGCATGTCCTCGTAGACATGCAGGGTGTTCTCGGCCTTCTTGTCGCCGATGATCACCGTGGTGCCCTGGGGGCCGCTGGTGTTGGCGGGCTTGACCAGCGACTGCTTCTTGGCGGCCGCCTGCCACTTCTGGTTGACGTTGTCGCCGCTGTTCATGTTGGTGACGGCGTAGCCTATGCCGCCCGCTATCGCGAGGACCGCGACGACCGCGCCGCCGACGAACAGCTGGCGGCGCACCCGCTCCTTCTTGGCCTGACGCTCGCGCTCGGCGCGCAGCCGCTCGCGCGCGGCCTGCTTGTTCTGCTGGCTGTTGCGGTTGCTCATAAGTGATCGATCTCCGTCGTGATACGTCGGTCGTTAGTGCGTACGTGGAAGGGAAACGCTGTGCTCAGGCGGCGAGTGAGCAGGGCGGTCCACGACGCACGACGGAGTGCACCAGAAGGGGGAGCGCGGGGGCCGTACGCACCGGGCGCATCGGCAGCGCGGCCGGGTCCCGCGGCCGCAGGGCCGCGGTGACCACCGCGACGGCCAGCAGCAGCGGCCGGAAGGCGAAACCGGCGAGGGCCCCCAGCAGCCGCCCGAAGGCGGCCTCGCCGCGCCGCAGCCAGGCCGAGGCCAGCAGCCCGATGGCGACGTGCACGGCGAGCAGCAGCCACGGGGTGGCGGAGCTGACGGTGGCCGACAGGGCGGTGCCGCCCCCCGGATGGGTGACCCCGGCCAGCGGAGTGGTCAGGCCACCGCTGCCGCACAGCAGGTCGACGCCCATCGAGCGCAGGGGACCGGCCACCGGGCCGCCGGACTGCCCGTAACAGGCGTCCTGGCCCGTGGTGAAGATCGTGTCGGCGGCCAGCTCCAGCGGGACCAGCAGGGCGGCGATGCCCCAGAAGCCCCGCTCCCGGCCCGCGAGCGCGTAGGCGAGGGCGAAGACGACCACCGAGAGCACCGCGACCGTGGACAGCGGCAGCGGGACGCGGGAGAGCAGTACGTGGGAAGCCGACGACAGAGTGACGCACAGCGCTGTGAAGAGCGCCGCGCGCAGGGCCCTCAGCCGGGGCCCGGTGCCGCCCGTAGCAGCGGTGCCGCCCATGCCGTCCATAAGGTCGGATTGTGCCACGTTCGCCTGTAGGAGTGATATCAAAACCGCGGGGTGCCCGCCCGGCGGGCACCCCGCGGCCCTGCTCAGAGCCCCGGGATGCGGCCGTTGCGGAAGAGGTCCACGAAGGTCTGGTGGTCGGCGCGGGCCTGTGCGCCGTACGAGTGGGCGAAGTCCACCAGCAGCTGCGCGAAGCCGTCCTCGTCGGCGGCGATCACCGCGTCGATGGCGCGCTCGGTGGAGAACGGCACCAGCGAGTGACCGCTCTGGTCGTCGGCGGCGGCGTGCATGGTGGCCGTGGCCCGCCCGAGGTCCGCGACGACGGCGGCGATCTCGGCCGGGTCGTCGATGTCGCTCCAGTCCAGGTCCACCGCGTACGGCGAGACCTCGGCGACCAGCTGCCCGGCCCCGTCCAGCTCGGTCCAGCCCAGCCACGGGTCGGCGTGCGCCTGGAGCGCGCGCTGCGAGATCACCGTGCGGTGGCCCTCGTGGTGGAAGTACGCGCGCACCTGCTCGTCGGTGATGTGCCGGGAGACCGCCGGGGTCTGCGCCTGCTTCATGTAGATCACCACATCGTTCTCCAGGGCGTCGCTGTTGCCCTCCAGAAGGATGTTGTACGAGGGCAGCCCGGCGCTGCCGATGCCGATGCCCCGGCGGCCCACGACGTCCTTGACGCGGTAGGAGTCCGGACGCGCGAGACTGGACTCGGGAAGCGTTTCCAGATAGCCGTCGAAGGCGGCCAGCACCTTGTAGCGGGTCGCGGCGTCCAGCTCGATGGAGCCGCCGCCCGCCGAGAACCGGCGCTCGAAGTCGCGGATCTCGGTCATCGAGTCGAGCAGCCCGAAGCGGGTCAGCGAGCGGGCGACGCGCAGCGCGTCCAGCAGCGGGCCCTCGGCGGTCTCCAGCGTGAAGGGCGGCACCTCGTCGTTCTTGGCGCCGGTGGCCAGCGCGTGGATCCGCTCGCGGTAGGCGGCGGCGTAGATGCCCACCAGCTCGGTGATCTTCTCGTCGCTGAGCGCCTTGGTGTAGCCGATGAGCGCGATGGAGGCGGCGAAGCGCTTGAGGTCCCAGGTGAAGGGGCCGACGTACGCCTCGTCGAAGTCGTTCACGTTGAAGACCAGACGCCCGTTGGCGTCCATGTAGCTGCCGAAGTTCTCGGCGTGGAGGTCACCGTGGATCCACACCCGGCTGGTGCGGTCGTCCAGGTACGGCCCGCCGGCGCGCTCGCGCTCCACGTCGGAGTAGAACAGGCAGGCGGTGCCGCGGTAGAAGGCGAACGCCGAGGCGGCCATCTTCCGGAATTTCACGCGGAAGGCGGCCGGGTCGGCGGCGAGCAGCTCGCCGAAGGCGGTGTCGAAAACGGCGAGGATGTGCTCGCCGCGCTGTTCCGCCTGGGTCTGCTGGGTCGACATCGCGGAGCGCCTCCTGGGACACGGGGGTTAAGGGCGTGGTGACTCATACGACAGGGTGCTTTTCTTCCCGTCCGACATACGTTCCGACGTACATGACGGGACGGAGGATCCCGAGAGGATCACCGTCTGAGGCTACTCGCCCGGGCCCGTCCGCTGTCAGTCCGGAGGGGTAACCTTCGGTCCTGTCCCACCCAGCTGTCATCGACCGTTCGCCGGAGGTCTGCCACCGTGACCAAGCCGCCCTTCACGCACCTGCATGTCCATACCCAGTACTCACTGCTGGACGGTGCGGCGCGGCTCAAGGACATGTTCAACGCCTGCAATGAGATGGGCATGACGCACATCGCCATGACCGACCATGGCAACCTGCACGGTGCGTATGACTTCTACCAGCAGGCGACGGGCGCGGGCGTGACGCCGATCATCGGCATCGAGGCGTATGTCGCCCCGGAGTCGCGGCGCTACAAGCGGCGGGTCCAGTGGGGCCAGCCGCACCAGAAGCGCGATGATGTCTCCGGCTCCGGTGGTTACACCCACAAGACCCTCTGGGCGTCGAACAAGACCGGTCTGCACAACCTCTTCCGGCTCTCCTCCGACGCCTATATGGAGGGCTACTTCGTCAAGTGGCCCCGGATGGACAAGGAGACCATCGCCCAGTGGTCCGAAGGGCTGATCGCCTCCACCGGCTGCCCGTCCGGCGAGCTGCAGACCAAGCTGCGGCTGGGGCAGTTCGACGAGGCGGTGAAGGCCGCCTCCGAGTACCAGGACATCTTCGGCAAGGACCGCTATTTCCTGGAGCTGATGGACCACGGCATCGAGATCGAGCGCCGGGTCCGGGACGGGCTGCTGGAGGTCGGCAAGAAGCTGGGCATCCCGCCGCTGGTCACCAATGACTCGCACTACACCTACTCCCGCGAGTCCGTGGCGCACGACGCCCTGCTGTGCGTCCAGACGGGCAAGAACCTCTCCGACCCGGACCGCTTCCGCTTCAACGGCACCGGCTACTACCTGAAGTCCACGGAGGAGATGTACGCCATCGACTCCTCGGACGCCTGGCAGGAGGGCTGCCGCAACACCCTCCTGGTCGCCGAGCAGGTCGACGCCACCGGCTGGTTCGAGAAGCGCGACCTGATGCCGCGCTTCGACGTGCCCGAGGGGTACACCGAGGTCACCTGGTTCCAGGAGGAGGTCCGCAAGGGGATGGCCCAGCGCTTCCCCGGCGGCGTTCCCGAGGACCGGGAGAAGCTCAGCCAGTACGAGATGGACGTCATCATCCAGATGGGGTTCCCGGGCTACTTCCTCGTGGTCGCCGACTTCATCATGTGGGCCAAGAACAACGGCATCGCGGTGGGCCCCGGCCGAGGCTCCGCGGCCGGTTCGATCGTCTCGTACGCCCTGGGCATCACCGACCTCGACCCGGTCGAGCACGGGCTGATCTTCGAGCGGTTCCTGAACCCCGAGCGTGTCTCCATGCCCGATGTCGACATCGACTTCGACGAGCGTCGGCGCGGTGAGGTCATCCGGTACGTCACCGAGAAGTACGGCGCCGACAAGGTCGCCCAGATCGGTACGTACGGCACCATTAAGGCCAAGAACGCCATCAAGGACTCGGCCCGCGTGCTCGGCTACCCGTACGCGATGGGTGACCGCATCACCAAGGCCATGCCCGCCGACGTCCTCGGCAAGGGCATCCCGCTGTCCGGCATCACCGACGAGAAGCACCCTCGCTACAGCGAAGCGGGCGAGGTGCGCGGGATGTACGACAACGAGCCGGACGTGAAGAAGGTCATCGACACCGCGCGCGGTATCGAGGGCCTGGTCCGTCAGATGGGCGTGCACGCCGCGGGCGTGATCATGTCCAGCGAGACGGTGACCGACCACGTCCCGGTGTTCTCGCCGAAGAACGACGGCCAGGTCGTGACCCAGTGGGACTACCCCACCTGTGAGTCGCTGGGCCTGCTGAAGATGGACTTCCTCGGCCTGCGCAACCTCACCATCATGGACGACGCGGTCAAGATGGTCCGCGCCAACAAGGGCGTCGACCTCAAGATGCTCGACCTGTCGCTGGACGACCCCAAGACCTTCGAACTGCTCTGCCGCGGCGACACCCTCGGCGTCTTCCAGTTCGACGGCGGCCCCATGCGCTCCCTGCTGCGCATGATGAAGCCCGACCACTTCGAGGACATTTCCGCCGTCTCGGCCCTCTACCGGCCGGGCCCGATGGGCATGAACTCGCACATCAACTACGCGCTGCGGAAGAACGGGCAGCAGGAGATCACCCCGATCCACCCGGAGCTGGAGGAGCCGCTCAGGGAGGTCCTCGGCATCACCTACGGCCTCATCGTGTACCAGGAGCAGGTGCAGAAGGCCGCCCAGGTGCTCGCGGGGTACTCGCTCGGACAGGCCGACCTGCTGCGCCGGGCGATGGGCAAGAAGAAGCAGGAGGTCCTGGACAAGGAGTTCGTGCCCTTCCAGAAGGGCTGCCGCGAGCGCGGCTACTCCGACGCGGCCATCCAAGCGGTGTGGGACGTGCTGGTCCCGTTCGCCGGATACGCGTTCAACAAGGCGCACTCCTCCGCGTACGGCCTGGTCACCTACTGGACCGCGTACCTCAAGGCCAACTACCCCGCCGAGTACATGGCGGCGCTGCTCACCTCGGTCCGTGACGACAAGGACAAGTCGGCGGTCTACCTCAACGAGTGCCGCCGCATGGGCATCAAGGTGCTCCCGCCGAACGTCAACGAGTCCGAGGCCAACTTCACCGCCCAGGGTGACGACGTGATCCTCTTCGGCCTGACGGCCGTCCGTAACGTCGGCGCGAACGTGGTGGAAGCGATCATCCGCGGCCGCAAGTCCAAGGGGAAGTACAGCTCGTTCCCCGACTACCTCGACAAGGTCGAGGCGGTCGTCTGCAACAAGCGCACCACCGAATCGCTCATCAAGGCGGGCGCCTTCGACGAGATGGGCCACACCCGCAAGGGCCTCACCGCGCACTACGAAACGATGATCGACAACGTGGTGGCGGTGAAGCGCAAGGAGGCCGAGGGGCAGTTCGACCTCTTCGGCGGCATGGGCGGCGAGGGCGGCGACGGGGAGGCGCCGGGCTTCGGGCTCGACATCGAGTTCTCCGACATCGAGTGGGACAAGGCGTATCTGCTCGCCCAGGAGCGCGAGATGCTCGGCCTCTACGTCTCCGACCATCCGCTCTTCGGCATCGAGCACGTCCTCAACGACAAGGCGGACGCCGCCATCTCCCAGCTCACCGGCGGTGAGCACGCCGACGGCGCGATCGTCACCATCGGCGGCATCATCTCCGGTCTCCAGCGGAAGATGACCAAGCAGGGCAACGCCTGGGCCATCGCGACCGTCGAGGACCTGGCGGGGTCCATCGAGTGCATGTTCTTTCCGGCCACGTATCAGCTGGTCTCCACCCAGCTCGTCGAGGACGTCGTCGTGTTCGTCAAGGGCCGCCTCGACAAGCGGGAGGACATTCCGCGGCTGGTCGCCATGGAGATGATGGTCCCCGACCTGTCCGAGGCGGGCGCCAACGCGCCCGTGACGATCACCATTCCGACCGTCAAGGTCACCCCGCCGCTGGTCGAGAAGCTGGGCGAGGTGCTGAGCCACCACCGCGGTTCGACCGAGGTGCGGATCAAGCTGCAAGGCGCGCGCAAGACCACCGTGCTGCGGCTCGACCGGCACCGGGTCACCGCCGACCCGGCGCTCTTCGGCGACCTCAAGGTGCTGCTGGGAGCCTCCTGCCTGGCGGGCTGAGCACCCGGCCGTGAACATACGAGGGGCGCGCCCGGCAGCCGGGCGCGCCCCTCAACCGCTCATGGGCGGTGGGTCAGTTGTGGCCGAAACTCTTCTGGCGGCCCTTGCGTGCGGTCGAAGGGGTCCCCTCCGGCCGCATCTGCTGGGACTGTGCTTCCACCGAGGACTGCTGCGCCTGGTCGGCCTGACCGCGGTTCTGCTGTTGCTGCTGCTTGCGATCGCGGTTCTTGTTCTTACCCATGGTGGTGTGCCTCCAGTTGGGATAGCCCCCGGGAAGAACAGTGACACGCCTCGGTGACCCGTGCATTTCGGGCAATTACCGTGAGTGAGAGGGGCGGTCCTGCCGAGGAGGCCGTATCCGCCACGCCGTTGATCCAGTTCGGACTGATAACCCCCGTATGGTCGGGCAGACTCGAAGGGGGGACGAAGAAGAGATCCGGGGCACGGCTGTGTCGGGGGGCGACCGACGACTGGACTTCCAGAAAGAGGGTGGAACGTGGACCGCTGCGTCGTCCTGGTGGACGCCGGGTATCTGCTGGGCGCCGCCGCGAGCCTGCTTGCCGGGGAGCCTGCCCGCTCCCGTATCTCCGTCGATCACGCGACCCTGATCCAGGGCCTGCGCGAGCGCGCCGAGGCCGAGACCGAGCGCCCGCTGCTCCGCATCTACTGGTTCGACGGCGCCCCCGACCGCGTACCGCAGCCCGAGCACCGGAGGCTGCGGGTGATGCCGCGCGTGACCGTCCGGCTCGGCGCACTGACCCGCAGCGACGGCCGCTGGGCGCAGAAGGGCGTGGACGCCGCCATGCACGCCGAGCTGACCGAGCTGGCCCGCAACCGCGCCTGCTCCGACATCGTGCTGGTCACCGGCGACGGCGATCTGCTGCCCGGGCTGATGTCGGCCAAGGAACACGGCGTCGCCGTCCACCTGTGGGCGGTGCAGGCCGCCGACGGCGACTACAACCAGTCCGAGGACCTGGTCGCCGAGGCCGACGAGCGGCGCGTCCTGGACCGGGCGTGGATCACCGGGGCGGTGCGCGCCAAGGAGCTGCCCGGGCCCTGCGCCCCCACCACCGAGCCGCGCCCCGAGATCGCCGCCATCCTCGCCGCACCGCTGCCGGAGACCGCCGCCGCGGCCGCCGCGGCGGCCGCGGGGGGCGAGCCGCCCGCCACGCACAACGGCACGGCCCGGGCCGCCGCGGGTGCCCCGGGCCCCGCCCCCGCCGGGGCCGGGCAGGACGCCCGTACGCCGCCCGGGCAGGCCCCCGCCGCCGCACCGGACGCCACGGCCGCGGGCGGTGCCAAGGGTGTGCCCACCCCGAAGGACCTCGCGGGCCTCGGCCGCGGCCCCGGCGGCTCAGCCGCCGCACCCCACCCGGCCCCCAGCGCCACCCTCCGCTGGTCCTCCGACAAGGGCTGGGTCGACCGCGGCCCGGGCAGCGGCGTGGGCGAGCCGCCGGAGACCGCCAATCTGCCCATGCTGGCCCAGCTCACCAGCGCCGAGCAGCGCTGGGCCGACCGCGAGGAGGACATCACCGCGGTCAGCGGCGACCCGTTCGAGGTCGGCCAGGTCTTCGCCCGCCGCTGGATCGAGCGGCTCTCCGACGCCGTCCACCTCCACCAGCTGTCGACGGAGTACCCGCGCATCCCGCACCGCATCGACGGCGAGCTGCTGCGTTACGCCGCCCGCTTCGGTCTGCTCGCCCATAAGGACGACCAGATCGACGAGCACGACCGCTATGCGATCCGGGCCGGGTTCTGGCGCGAGATCGACGTCCGCACCGCCGCCGAGCACGCCCCGGCAGCGGAGTAGCCCCCGCGCCCCCGGGCCCCCGCGGATGGCTCCGGGTGTTTGGGCGCGTACCCTCATAGCTCGTGAGGACGGGCGCGAAACAGGCGACGACAGGCGATGTGGTGTGCACCGTGCGCGGCCTGGTCAAGACCTATCCCGCGGCGCGTGGCCGCCGCGGCTCGCCCGCCACGCCCGAGGTCCGGGCCAGCGACGGCATCGACCTGGACGTGGAGCGCGGTGAGGTGTTCGGGCTGCTCGGGCCCAACGGCGCCGGGAAGTCGACCCTCGTACGCCAGCTCACCGGCCTGCTGCGGCCCGACCAGGGCCAGGTCCAGGTGCTCGGCCACGATCTCGTACGCCACCCCGAGCGCGCCTCCCGCCTCCTCGGCTACCTGGGCCAGGACTCCACCGCGCTGGACGAGCTGACCGTCGCGCTCGCCGCCGAGACCACCGCACGGCTGCGCGGTCTCGACGCGCGCGCGGCCCGCGCCGAGCGGGACGCGGTGATCGAGGAGCTGGGGCTCGCCGGGCTCGCCGGGCGGCCGCTCAAGAAGCTCTCCGGCGGCCAGCGCCGACTGGCCTGCGTCGCCGCCGCCCTGGTGGGGGAGCGCCCGCTGCTGGTGCTGGACGAGCCGACCACCGGCATGGACCCGGTGGCGCGGCGCGCCGTCTGGGCCGCCGTGGACCGGCGGCGGGCGGAGCGCGGGGTGACCGTGCTGCTCGTGACGCACAACGTCATCGAGGCCGAGACCGTGCTCGACCGGGTCGCGGTGCTCGACCGCGGCCGGGTCATCGCCTGCGACACCCCCGCCGGGCTCAAGGCGATGGTCGCGGACGAGGTGCGGGTGGAGCTGGTGTGGCGCGCCGAGGCGCCGCTGCACATCCCCGCCGTCGCCGCGCTGCGGGACGCCGCGCACGCCTCCGGGCGGCGCTGGACCCTGCGGCTGGCCCCGGACGCGGCGCGCGCCGCGATCGCCACCGTGACCGGCGGGCCCGCCTTCGCCGCGCTGGACGACTTCACCCTCGCCACGCCCAGCCTGGAGGACGTGTACGTGGCGCTGGGCGGCCGTACGGAGGGCACGGAGGGGCTGGTGAAGACGTGAGGGACCGTATGAGGTGAACGCGGCCGTGATCGTGTCCGTAACCAAGCCCGTGACCAAGCCAGACGGAAGAGGAGCAGCGCAGACGTGAGTGTCGTGCCCGCGCAGGCCATGCCCGGCATGCCGAAGGCCGGTGCGCCGGTCGAGGAGGCCGGTGGTGCCGCGCCCCGGCGAGCCGACGGCGGCCCCGCCCAGCTCGTGGCCCCGGCGCCGCTCGCGGCCTCCGCCCGGCTGCTGCCCGCGCTGGTCGCGGTCTACCGGGCGCAGCTGTCGCGGGCGCGGGTGGCCCGGATACCGCTGCTGTTCGTGGCGACCTTCCAGTCCGTCGGGATCATGGTCCTGATGCGCGGCGTGGTGGACGAGGGCGGCAGCGCGGCGCGGGCCGTGGTGGCCGGGTCGAGCGTGCTCGTCGTGGCCTTCGTGGCGCTCAATCTGCTCGCCCAGTACTTCGGCCAGCTCCGGGCGAGCGGCGGGCTCGACCACTACGCCACGCTGCCGGTGCCGCCCGCCGCGGTGGTGCTCGGCGCGGCCGCCGCGTACGCCTCGTTCACCGTGCCCGGGACGGCCGTCACCGCGGTCGTGGGCAGTGCGCTGTTCCAGCTGCCGATGGGCCACCTGTGGGTGCTCGCCGCGGTGATCCCGCTCTCGGGTGCCGCCCTCGCGGGGCTGGGCGCGGCCCTCGGGCTGCTCGCGCCGCGCCAGGAGCTGGCGACGCTGCTGGGACAGCTGGGGATGTCGGCCGCGCTGCTGCTGGGGGTGCTGCCCGCGGACCGGCTGCCGGAGGTAGTGTCGTACGCGCGCGATCTGCTGCCGTCGACGTACGGTGTGGAGGCCCTGGCCCGCTCCTTCGACGGTCAGCCCGACTGGCTGGCGGTCTGCGCCGACCTCGGGGTGTGCGCGGGAGTGGCCGTGGTGTCGCTCGCCGCCGCGACCTGGGCCTATCGCCGGGCCGCTGTGCGGTGACGCGCCGCAGCGAACGTCCCGCCGACCGAAGTACGCCATCCACCTGGCACGATGACGGAGTGACCGCACCGTTGACGCCACATGATCAGCCCTCGCCGCACGACGACTCCGAGCACGGGCAGCCCGCACCGGGCGAACCGGCCGCGCAGGCACCGGACGCGCAGGGGCATCCCGAGCCGTATCCCGCCGAGGAGTCCGAGCACGCCGAGCACTCCGAACCGGGGGAGGAGCTGCGGGCCGAACTGGTGCAGGCCTCCGTGGTGGCGATCGCGGTGGCGGTCGCGGGCGTGTTGCTCGGGCTGCTGTGGCTGTGGCTGGCGCCCCGGGTATCGCTCATCTCGGACGGCAAGGCCGTCTATCTGAAGAACTCGGAGGGTGAGGACGCGGTCGGCGCGGACGGGGTGTTCGTGCTGGCGGCGCTCGCCTTCGGCCTCGTCTCGGCGCTGCTGACCTTCCTGTTCTGCCGACGGGGCGGGGTCGCCCTGGTGGTGGGGCTGGCGATCGGCGGCGTCCTCGGCTCGGTGATCGCCTGGCGGCTCGGCGTCTGGCTGGGGCCGTCCACGGACGTCGTGGCGCACGCGCGCCAGGTCGGCAAGGGCGTCGCGTTCGACGCCCCGCTGAAGCTCAACGCGAAGGGCGCGCTGCTGGCGTGGTCGGTGGCCGCGATGGTCGTGCACCTGGCCCTGACCGGCCTGTTCGGCCCCCGCGACGACGAGGAGCCGGAAACCTACTACCAGGCGTCGACCACCGCGTAGGCGTCGTACGGTCGCGGCGCGCCGGAGACTTACGGTCGCGGCGCGCCGGAGGCTTACGGCCTCGGCGCGCTGGAGGCGCGGACGACCAGTTCCGGGCGCAGTCGCTCGGACTCGACCGCCTCGCCCTCCAGCAGCCGGGCCAGCAGCCGCAGGCCACGGCGGCCCATCTCCAGCATGGGCGACCGGACGGTCGTCAGCGGCAGTGGCAACTCCGCCGCCAGCGGGGTGTCGTTGAACCCCACCAGGGCCACGTCGGCCCCCGCCCGCAGGCCGTGTTCGCGCAGGGCGCCGATCGCGCCGATGGCCGCGAAGTCGTTCACCGCGAAGACGGCCGTCGGCGGCTCCGGGGTGTCCAGCAGCCGCGCCGTGGCGGTGTGTCCGCCGCGCACGTCGAAGCTGGAGTGCGTGATCCGGTGGGCCGGGACGGGCAGCCCCGCCTCCCGGAAGCGGTCCACCAGGCCCGCCGTACGGTCGATGCCGGTGCTCGCGTACGGCTCGCCCGCGACGACCGCGACATCGCGGTGGCCCAGCTCCAGCAGATGGTCGGCGACCAGCCGGCCGCCCAGGTAGTCGTCGCAGGTCACCGACGGGTGGCTGCCGCAGGTCCGGCTGACCAGGACGAACGGGATGCCGCGCCCGGCGACCTCCGCCAGGAAGCGCCCGTCCGCATGCGCGTCGCCGAAGATCATGCCGTCGACGCGCCGCCCGATGACCATGTTGGTGCGGGTGCGCTGCGCCTCGGGGTTGTCGCCGGTGTTGGCGACGAAAGTCGACAGGCCCTGCTCGGCTGCGGCGTCCTCGATGCCCTCGTAGATCGTGGCGAGCACGATGTCCGACAGCCGGGGGACCAGGACGCCGACCAGATTGCTGCGCCGGGTGCGCAGGCTGGTGGCGTGGGGATTGGGCTGGTAGCCCAGTTCGTCGGCGAGCCTGCGGACCCGCTCCACGGTGTCGGCCGAGGCCGCGCGCAGGCTCTCGTCCGGCTTGGCGTGCAGCACCCGGGAGACGGTCGAGACGTGCAGACCGAGCTGATCGGCGATGGTGCGCAGGGTGACCGGTCGTGATTGCTGCGTGCCCACTTCGGCTCGGCCTCCGGTAGTCCCACTGCCGCACCCCGGACCCCGGTACAGCGCGTTGAGCGATGGTAACAGCGGACCTCTTGACACCTATGGCCGGTGACACACATCCTACCCAAACGATTGCCCCAAACGTTTGGGTGCGTCATTGAGTCACACAAGGCGCGATTTCAAGCCACACCTCGCGCCGCGTCAGGAGGAGGCAGGGTGCGCAGGATCGTCGTACTGTCGACGGGCGGGACCATTGCCACCCGCCGGGACGCCCACGGCACCAGCCTCGCCACCGACCCGGCGGACGCCCTGCTGGACCGGCTTCCCCGGTCCCCGGAGGTGCCGGTCGAGACCCGGGACGTCTTCTGCCTGGGCAGCTATCTGCTCACTCCGGCCGATATGCGCGACGTCGCCGTGGCCGCCCACGAGGCGCTGGCCGACGAAGGCGTACGGGGCGTGGTGGTCACCCACGGCACCGACAGCCTGGAGGAGACCGCGTACCTCCTCGACCTCTTCCACGGGGACCCCCGGCCGGTGGTGTTCACCGGCGCGATGCGCCCGGCGGACGCCCCGGACGGCGACGGCCCGCGCAATCTCGCCGACGCCATCGCAGTCGCGAACGCTGCCCGCGCCCGGGACCTCGGCGTGCTCGTCTCCTTCGACGGCCGGATCTACCCCGCGCGCGGCACCCGCAAGACCCACACCCTGGCCCCGGCCGCGTTCGACGCGCCCGACGGCGGCCCGCTGGGGCGGGTGGCCGACGGCGAGGTGGAGATCAGCGCGGCGCCGCTGCGCCCCAAACCGCTCGACCTCGCGGCCTTCCGTCCCGAGGAGCCCGAGCGGATCCGTACCGACATCGTCGCCGTCTACCCCGGCTGCGACATCCAGGCCCTGCGCGCGGTGGCCGACGCGGGCGCCCGCGCGGTGGTCCTCGAAGCCACCGGCGCGGGCAACGCCAACCCGCGGATCGCCGCCGAGGTCGCCCGGCTGGTCGGCTCCGGCGTCGTGGTCGCGTTCTCGACCCGGGTCCACGCCGGTCCGGTCGCCGCCGTGTACGGCAACGGCGGCGGCGCCGACCTGGTCCGGGCCGGGGCCATTCCCACCGGCACCCTGCGCCCCTCCCAGGCGCGGGTCCTGCTCACCGCCCTGCTCGGGTGCTACGGCGACCCGGCGCGGGTGCGGACCGCACTGGAAACCGCACTGCGATCAGCACTGGATACGGCACCGGAATCAACACCCGAATCAGCACCCGAATCAGCACCGGAAACATCACTGGAGAGGAACCGGCATGGCTAAAGAGATCTTTGTGGCGTTCGGCGTCGACGTCGACGCGGTGGCGGGCTGGCTGGGCAGCTACGGCGGCGAGGACTCGCCCTGTGACATCTCCCGCGGCCTGTTCGCCGGGGAGGTCGGAGTGCCCCGGCTGCTGCGCCTGTTCGAGCGGAAGGACCTGCGCACCACCTGGTTCATCCCCGGCCACTCCCTGGAGACCTTCCCCGACCAGACCCGCGCGGTGGTCGACGGCGGCCATGAGATCGGCGCCCACGGCTACTCGCACGAGAACCCGATCGCGATGACCCGGGCGCAGGAGAGCGCCATCCTGGACCGCAGCATCGAGCTGATCGAGAAGGTCGCGGGGCGCCGCCCGACCGGCTACGTCGCCCCCTGGTGGGAGTTCTCGCCGGTGACCAACGAGCTGCTGATCGAGCGCGGCATCGCGTACGACCACTCCCTGATGCACCGGGACTTCACGCCCTATTACGTACGCGTCGGCGACAGCTGGACGAAGATCGACTACTCGCGTCCGGCCGAGGAGTGGATGAAGCCCTTGGTGCGCGGCGAGGAGACCGATCTGGTCGAGATCCCGGCCAACTGGTACCTCGACGACCTGCCGCCCATGATGTTCGTCAAGGCCAGCGCCAACAGCCATGGCTTCGTCAGCCCGCGCGAGCTGGAGCAGACCTGGCGCGACCAGTTCGACTGGGTCTACCGCGAGATGGACTACGCGGCCTTCACCATGACGATCCACCCCGATGTCTCCGGCCGCCCGCAGACGCTGCTCATGCTGGAGCGGCTCATCGAGTACATCAGCGGCCACGAGGGCGTCCGCTGGTCGACCTTCGACCAGATCGCCACCGACTTCAGGGCCCGCTCCCCCCGGGCCTGATCCCCGCACGTTCCCCATCGCCACCAGCCCCCATGCGCGGCCACCCCGCGCCGGGCGCGGCACCCGGCCTCACCCCCGGCCGACGAAGCATCCCCTCCCCGTTCGCCGCGACCCGCGACGCCGCGGCGAAACCCCGCTTCCGACAAGGGGCACCGTCATGACCACCCTCCCCTCCCACCACAGAGACACCCCCGACGACACCCGTAGACCCGCCCGGCGGCTGCCCCGCATCGGAGTGCGCGCCACGCGCAAGGCGACCGCCATCGCCTTCTGCGCCTGGGTGTTCGCCGTCTACGACTACATCCTGTTCGGCACCCTGCTGCCCGAGATCTCCGAACGCTTCGGCTGGAGCGAGGAGCGGGCGGCGCTGGTCTCCACCCTGATCTCCGTCGGCACCGCCGTCGTCGTCCTCGGGGTCGGCCCGCTCGTCGACCGGCTCGGACGCCGCAAGGGCATGATCCTCACCGTCTCGGGCACCGCCCTGGCCTCCGCCGCCTCGGCCGTCACCCCCGGTGCGGCCTATCTGGTCGGCGTCCGCTCCATCGGCGGTCTCGGCCTGTCCGAACAGGCCGTCAACACGACTTATCTGAACGAGATCTACGCCGTCACCGAGGACGAGGCGATCAAGAAGCGCCGCGGCTTCGTCTACAGCATGGTGCAGTCCGGCTGGCCCGTCGGCACCCTCGTCGCGGCGGCGTTCGTCGCCGTCTTCCTGCCGCTCGTCGGCTGGCGCGGCTGCTTCCTGCTCGCCACCTTCCCCGCCCTCGTCATCGCCCTGCTGCGGCGCGGCCTGCCGGAGACCCCGCAGTTCGACCTGGAGAAGCGGCTGCGGGTCCTGCGGAAGGCGGGCAAGGACGCGGAGGCGCGGCGACTCGCCGCCGAGTACGGCGTGGACGAGACCCCCGGCACCCCGCTGATGGAGATCTTCCGCGGCCGGGCGCGGCGCAACACGATCGTCCTCAGCTTCGCCTGGCTCGCCAACTGGTTCGGCATCCAGATCTTCAGCGTGCTCGGTACGACGGTGCTCACCAAGGCCAAGGGCGTCAGCTTCGAGGGCTCCCTGCTGCTGTTCATCGTCATCAACGCCGTCGGCTTCGCCGGTTACCTCTTCCACGGCTGGGCCGGTGACCGCTTCGGCCGCCGCAATGTGATCGCGTGCGGCTGGATCGTCTCGGGCGTCCTCTTCGCCCTCATGCTCACCGTCGCGCACGGCACCGTGCCCGTCGTGGCGCTCTACTCCCTCGGGATGTTCTTCCTGATCGGCCCGTACGCGGCGATGCTCTTCTACATGGGCGAGTGCTACGACACCCGCTGCCGGGCCACCGGCACCTCCTTCATCAACGCCTTCAGCCAGCCCGGGGCCGTCATCGCCGGTGCCCTCGCCACCACGATGCTCGCCTCCGGCGCCCACTGGGACCAGACCGCGCTGCTCATCGGCGCCGCCGGAACCTTTCTCTCCGGCTTCGTGATGTTCGCCGCCCGCCGGGTCGAGACCGTCGAAGCCTGATATCAGCAGGGAGTTCGATCAGTGGTTCAGAACGATCAGCCGGAGCGGCCGGTCGCCGTGATCACCGGCGCGGCCAGCGGCATCGGCCGCGCGCTCGCCGTCGCCTACGCGCGCCGCGGCGTACGGACGGTGCTCGGCCACTACCCCGGCGACCCCCACGACCCGGAGGAGACCGTACGTCAGGTGCGGTCGGCGGGCGGCGAATGCGTACGGCACGAGGTGGACGTACGCGACTGCGCGCAGGTCGAGTCGTTCGCGGAGGCCGCCCTCACCGCGTACGGCCGTCTGGACATCGCCGTGGCGAACGCCGGGGTGCTGCGCCGGGCGCCGCTCGCCGAGCTCACCGACGACGCCTGGGACGACATGCTCTCCGTCGACCTCACCGGGGTGCTGCGCACCCTGCGCTCCGCCGCCGGGCGCATGGCCGGGCCGGGCGCGATGGTCGCCGTCTCCTCCATCGCGGGCGGCGTCTACGGCTGGGGCGACCACGCCCACTACGCCGCCGCCAAGTCCGGGGTGCTGGGGCTGTGCCGGAGCCTGGCGGTCGAACTCGCCCCGCGCGGCATCCGCGTCAACGCGGTGATCCCCGGGCTCATCGTCACCCCGCAGTCCTCCGACCCGGTCAACTCGCTCGGCCCCGAGGGGCTCGACCGCGCCGCCGGGTCCATCCCCTCGGGACGGGTCGGCCGACCCGAGGAGGTCGCCTCCGCGATCGCCTATCTGACGTCCGAGGACGCCTCGTACGTCACCGGGCAGAGCCTGGTCGTGGACGGCGGGCTGACCGTACGGATGCCCGCATGAGCGCCGGGGCGCTGGACGGGCGCACCGCCCTCGTCACCGGCGGGGCCAGTGGCATCGGCCGCGCCATCGCGGAGGCGTACGTACGCGAGGGCGCCCGGGTCGTGATCGCCGACCGCGACGCGCCCCGCGCCGAGGCCGTCGCCGCCGAGACCGGCGCGGCGGGGCACGCCGCCCTGGACGTCGCCGACCCCGCCGCCGTCGAGGCCGTGACGGGCGCGGTGGCGGCGGAGCACGGCGGCATCGACATCCTGGTCAGCGCGGCGGGCATCCTCACCGAGGCGCCCCTGACCGAGATGGACCCGCGGCTGTGGTCGGAGACCATCGCCGTCGACCTCACCGGGGTCTTCCTGTGCTGCCGCTACGTCGTCCCGGGAATGGCCGAGCGCGGCTGGGGGCGGGTCATCAACATCGCCTCCCAGCTCGGCATCAAGGGCGGCCGCTCGCTGTCCCACTACGCGGCCGCCAAGGCCGGGGTCATCGGGCTGACCAAGTCGCTGGCGCTGGAGGTGGCCGGACGCGGCGTCCTGGTCAACGCCATCGCACCGGGCCCCGTCGACACCCCGATGGTCGCCGGGATCACCGCCGACTGGAAGGCCGCCAAGCAGGCCGAACTCCCCCTGGGACGCTTCGGCCGCCCCGAGGAGGTGGCCCCCACCGCCGTCCTCCTGGCCAGTGACCCGGGCGGCAACCTGTACGTCGGCCAGACGCTGGGGCCCAACAGCGGCGACGTCATGCCGTAGGAGGTGACCGGATGTGCGGGGCGTGTGGTGAGCGCGGGGCGTTCGACTGGGCCCGGCCCTGGACCGCCGGGCTCGCCGCCCGCCGGGCCGTGGCCGCCGCAGCGGCCGGGGCGGCGGACCGGCGCGGGCTCCGGGTGACCGCGGGCGGCGGCGGATGGCTGGTGACCGGCCCCACCGGGGCGGCCACCGCCTGCGACGGACTCGTCGCGCTCGTCGCGGCCGTACGGCGCTGGGCCGAGGCGCCCGCGCCCTGGGACCCGGAGCGGCCGTCGGGGCCGCTGTCGGTGCCGGGGGAGGAGGACCGGCGCGCCGGGGTCGTACTGCGAGTCGCCCCCGGCGGGGCGCGCTGCCCGGACACGGCGCTGGCGGGTCCCGGGGGTGAGGCGCTGGTGGACTCCGAGGCCACGGCCCACGCCGCCCTGGCCGCCCTGGCCTCGCCCCGCTGGTCGGCGCGCCGCTACCTGGAGCACGTGGAGGGCGTCGCCGCCGCATGGGGCCACCCGACAACCGACCCCGGCCCACCGCGCCCCGAACTGGCCGCCGATGCGCTGGTCCGGCTGGAATGGACGCGTCAGAGCGGGCAACTGAACGACACGGCCCTAGCGACCCGCGGCCCACTCGCGCCGGGCGCGAAGTACGACGTGGAGATCCGCGCCGGGCTCGTGGTGCGGTCCAGGACCGTGAGTGGCTGAGGGGCGACCGCGAACCCGACACGGTGTGGCCGGGGCCCGCTACGGCGCGAGCTGGATCGGCACGGCTCGGCGTCGCGATCACGCCGGGCCACCAGCAGCCCCCGCGGCGCGCGCCGCTCGTGTCGGGGCGGCCCGTGGCGTCAGGTGGGGTCTCCCGGGCGGGGTTCGGAGACGGATCTGCTCGGGCTAGCCCGGCACCGTAGCGAGGGGGCGGCTCCCAGCGGGCGGTTGCCGTCCGGGGCTACGGGGTTTCGAAGCGGGCGATCGGTGCCACCACCGCTTCGGTCAGCGACGCCAGATCCTTCGGGGACAGCTCGACCTCCAGGCCGCGGCGGCCCGCCGAGACGCAGACCGTCTCGTGGTCGGCGGCGGAGGCGTCCAGCGCGGTTGGCAGGCGCTTGCGCTGGCCGAGCGGGGAGATGCCGCCGCGGACGTAGCCCGTGGTGCGCTCGGCCGCCGCCGGGTCGGCCATGGTGGCGCGCTTGCCGCCGACCGCGGCGGCAAGCGCCTTGAGGTCGAGCGTGGCCGATACGGGCACGATGGCGACCGTGAGGCGGTCGTCGACGCTCGCGACGAGGGTCTTGAACACCCGGCCCGGCTCCACGCCCAGCGCCCGCGCGGCCTCCTCGCCGTACGAGGGGGCGGCCGGGTCGTGGTCGTAGGAGTGCACGGTGAAGGCCGTGCCCGCCGCGGTGAGGGCGGTGGTGGCGGGAGTTCCGGCGGTGCCGGAGGAGTTCTTCCTGGTCTTCTTCGCCATATCCGATGCGTGGTGAGTCGGCGTCAGTTGGGGCTGGTGGGGCGGCGGGTGAGTTCGACGGCGGGCAGGGACGGGAGCTTACCGATGACCGCGCTCTCGGAGCGCAGCATTTTCAGCTCCTCGGCCAGCCTGCTCGCCGTATCGGGCGCCTGGAGCAGCCGCTGCTTGGCCGGGGTGTCGAGCACGGCGGCGGCCGCGACCAGATAGGAGAGCACCGAGGGCTCGCCCGGCAGGTCCTGCTCGGTGGCGAGGGTGCGTTCCCGGGCGCCCGCGAGCCGCTTCTGGTAGGTGCGGAAGGCCCGTACCACCCCGGAGGCCAGCGCTCCGGCGCCGTCGCCCGGCTCCTCCTCCAGCTCGTCGACCTCGCCCACCAGATACGGTCCCGTGGCGTCCACGGACAGCAGCTCGAAGCGGGTGGTGCCGGTGGCCAGCACCTCGAAGGTGCCGTCCTCCTGCTCCCGGATGGTGGCCGCGTCCGCGACACAGCCCACCCCGTAGAACGACTTGGCCGGGTCCGGGCCGAAGCCCGCCGCCGGGCCCCGGTCGGGGGTGGGCGCCGACTCCGGGAGGCCGATCGCGCTGGGCGCGACCTCGTGGCCGTCCCTGATGGCGATCACCCCGAACCGGCGCGGGGCGTCCTCGGGAAGCGCCGAAAGATCGCGCATCAGGGAGCGGTACCGCTGTTCGAAGACGTTCAGGGGCATGACGAGCCCCGGGAACAGCACCGTGTTCAGCGGAAAGAGCGGAAGGCGCGCGGAGGTCACGGGGCGTAAGCCTAATGGCCCCACGCGTGTCTCTTCACTGGCGCCGCCGCAGCCGGTCACTGGCGGCGCAGCAGCCGGGACGCACCGGCCGCGACGGTGGTGGCCAGCACCCAGCCGAGCAGGATCATCACGATGGACGCCCACTGGACCGCGCCCGCGGGTTTCCAGTAGCCGTCCTGGCCCAGATTGACGACCGGGATCAGCAGGTCGAGCGTATAGAGCGAGGCGTTCCAGTACGGGGTTTCACCCGGCTTGATGGCGTCCGGTCTGTTGTGCGCGAAGAACACCGAGCCGACCGCCCACAGCACCGCCATCCACACCGCCGCCCGGCCGGGCCGGTAGCCGTAGGCCACGGTCCAGTCCTGGAGGTAGCCCCACATCTTCCCGGCCAGCGGCAGCGTCTCGCGGCGGCGCCGCTGCTTGGCGAGCAGCACCTCGCGCGCGTCGGCGTCCTCGCCGCTGGCCCGCATCGTGTTGGCCAGCATCTCGTACGGCTCGGGCGCGTACTCGGGGGTCGCGGCGGCCACCCACTCCAGCCGCCGGGACAGCGGGAAGTGGCCGCGCGGGATCAGGTTCTCGTAGGAGAAGCCCGCCATGGTCAGCCCGCCGGGGCCCGGCCAGCTCAGCGACTTGTCGACCAGGTTGACCACCCGGGCGCCGGACAGGATCACCCGGCCGCGCTGCGGCCGCTCGCCCAGGAAGCGCAGCTCGGGCGTCTGGACGCGGCGCAGCGACAGCTCCTGGTCGTTCTCCATGACGAAGCGGGCCTGGTCGAAGTCGATGGCGTCGCCGATCCGCCCGTCGTCCAGCCGGATCCCGCCCTCGCATTCGAAGCGCTGGATGCGGGTGCCGCGGGTCGGCGTGCTGGTGGTGCCGTACGGCGGCGTCGAACCGCTGGAATAGGTGCTCAGCCCGCCCGCGGTGAGGTACAGGCTGCGCTCGACGGTCAGCTGCGGCGCGTTCAGCGCCCGCCGCCCGTACGGGTTGCGCAGCCGACTGCCGCGCAGGCTGAGCGACACGCCGATCTGGGCGCCGCGCAGACTGATCTCGCCGTACGACTCGATCATGTCGGCCTGGAAGTCCTGAGCCACGGTCAGCCCGTCGGCCGTGATCGACATGCCCCGGCGGTCCCGGCGCACGATCAGCTGGTTCAGGAGTAAATCGGTGCCGATGTGGGCGTCGGTGAGCCGGATGCCGTGGTCGACCACGCAGCGCGGCAGATGCAGATCGCCCTCGGTGCTCAGCCGGGCCGCCTCCAGCCGGGGGAGCGAGCAGCCCACCAGGCGGAGGGTGGTGAAGTGGGATTCGGGAAGCAGCACCTCCCGCTCGAAGCGGCAGTTCTTCAGCTCCACGTACGGGTCGATGCTGCCGCCCGCCAGGTCGAGGGTGCCGGTGATGTGCACCCCGTTGAGCTTGAGCGCGGCCACCCGGCCCGGCTGGGCGGGCGGCCCGTCCAGCAGCAGCAGGGCGACGACCCGGGCGCGCACACTGCGCTCCGGGCCCCAGGCGTACGGGCCGGAGGGGTCGTTCCGCTGGGGGTGGGAGGTGCGTAAATCGTGGGTGCTGCCGTTGCGGAACGCCTGCCACATGCCCCACTCGGCGGTGGTCAGGTCGAGGCCCGGGGGAGGATCGCCGTCGTGTGGCTCGGTCACAGCCGTGTCGCCTCCTGTCCTCCGTATCCCCGTACGGATCCACATTCCCGCTGAGTAACCGCTTGAACGCCAACGGTCAGGATCAACTTAGGGGGTCCGTATCAGTCACTGATACGGGGGGCAGGGCGTCGGAGCACGTCTGAGACAATTGATCGCGTGATCTCCCGTATCGATCTGCGCGGCGCCGCCTTCCCGGACGGCGGCATCGACCGCGACCTGCTGCCCCGTGCCGAGCTGGACGTCGAGGCCGCCCTGGAGAAGGTGCGGCCCATCTGCGACGACGTACGCCATCGCGGCACCGCTGCACTGATCGAGTACGCGCATCGGTTCGACGGCGTGACCATGGAGCGGGTGCGGGTGCCCGCCGAGGAGCTGACCCGCGCCCTTCAGGAGCTGGACCCGGCCGTCCGCGAGGCCCTGGAGGAGTCCATCCGGCGGGCCCGGCTGGTCCACCGGGAGCAGCGGCGCGCCGACCACACCACGCAGGTCGTGCCGGGCGGCACGGTCACCGAGCGCTGGGTGCCCGTCGAGCGGGTCGGGCTGTACGCACCGGGCGGGCGGTCCGTCTATCCGTCGTCCGTGGTGATGAACGTGGTGCCCGCGCAGGAGGCCGGGGTCGCCTCCATGGCCGTCGCCTCCCCGCCGCAGGCCGAGTTCGGCGGGCTGCCGCACCCCACCATCCTGGCGGCCTGCGCGCTGCTCGGCGTCGACGAGGTGTACGCGGCGGGCGGCGCCCAGGCGGTCGCCATGTTCGCGTACGGCACCGAGGAGTGCCGTCCGGCCGCGATGGTCACCGGGCCCGGCAACATCTGGGTCGCCGCCGCCAAGCGGCTGCTCAAGGGCCGCATCGGCATCGACGCCGAGGCCGGGCCGACCGAGATCGCGATCCTCGCCGACTCCACCGCCGACCCGGTGCACGTCGCCGCGGACCTGATCAGCCAGGCCGAGCACGACCCGCTGGCCGCCTCGGTGCTGGTCACCGACTCCGAGGAGCTGGCGGCCGCGGTCGAGAAGGAGCTGGCGGTCCAGGTCGCGGCCACCAAGCACGTCGAGGACCGCATCGCCCCGGCGCTGGCCGGGCGGCAGTCCGGCATCGTGCTGGTCGACGGCCTCGACCAGGGCCTCGCGGTGGTCGACGCGTACGCGGCCGAGCACCTGGAGATCCAGACCGAGGACGCGGCGGCGGTCGCGGCCCGGGTGCGCAACGCCGGGGCGATCTTCGTCGGCGCGTACGCACCGGTGTCGCTCGGCGACTACGCGGCGGGCTCCAACCACGTCCTGCCCACCGGCGGCTGCGCCTGTCACTCCTCCGGCCTCTCGGTGCAGTCCTTCCTGCGCGGGATCCACGTCGTGGACTACACCCGCGAGGCGCTGGCCGAGGTCGCGGGCCATGTGGTGACGCTCGCCGACGCGGAGGATCTGCCCGCACACGGCGCGGCGGTGAAGGCACGGTTCGACTGGAAGGTACCTGGGAGCAAGTGACCGGGATTGACGATCTCCCCATCCGGGACGAGCTGCGCGGCAAGTCCCCGTACGGCGCGCCGCAGCTGGACGTACCCGTACGGCTGAACACCAACGAGAACCCCTATCCGCTCCCCGAGCCACTGGTGGAGCGGATCGCCGAGCGGGTCGCCGAGGCGGCCCGCCTGCTCAACCGCTACCCTGACCGGGACGCGGTCGAGCTGCGCACCGAGCTGGCCCGCTACCTCACCCGTACGGCGGGTCTCGCGGTGGGACCCGAGCAGGTATGGGCGGCCAACGGCTCCAACGAGGTGCTGCAGCAGCTGCTCCAGACCTTCGGCGGGCCCGGGCGCACCGCGATCGGCTTCGAGCCGTCGTACTCGATGCACGCGCTGATCTCGCGCGGCACCGGCACCGGCTGGATCTCCGGCCCGCGGCACGCCGACTTCACCATCGACGTCGAGGCCGCCTGCGCGGAGATCGCCGAGCGCAGGCCCGACGTCGTCTTCATCACCTCGCCGAACAACCCGACCGGCACCGCCGTCGAGGCCGAGACGGTGCTCGCGCTGTACGAGGCGGCGCAGGCCGCCAAGCCGTCGCTGGTGGTCGTGGACGAGGCGTACGCCGAGTTCAGCCACCGCCCGTCGCTGCTGCCGCTGATCGAGGGACGGCCCCATCTGGTGCTCTCCCGGACGATGTCCAAGGCGTTCGGCGCCGCCGGGCTGCGGCTCGGCTACCTCGCCGCCGACCCGGCCGTGGTCGACGCCGTCCAGCTCGTCCGGCTGCCGTACCACCTGTCCGCCGTCACCCAGGCCACCGCGCTGGCCGCCCTGGAGTACACCGATACGCTGCTCGGGTACGTCGACGCGCTCAAGACCGAGCGCGACCGGCTGGTGCGGGAGCTGCGCGCCATTGGCTGCGACGTGACCGACTCGGACGCCAACTTTGTCCAGTTCGGACGCTTCGAGGACGCCCACGCTGCCTGGCAGACCCTGCTGGACCACGGCGTCCTGGTCCGGGACAACGGCGTACCGGGCAGACTGCGGGTCACCGCGGGCACCCCGACCGAGAACGACGCGTTCCTCGACGCGGTTCGCGAGCTGATGAAGGAGACGAGCGCATGACCCGCGTGGGCCGCGTGGAGCGCACCACCAAGGAGACCTCGGTCGTCGTCGAGATCGATCTCGACGGCACCGGTCAGGTCGACGTCGCGACCGGCGTCGGCTTCTACGACCACATGCTCGACCAGCTCGGCCGCCACGGCCTCTTCGACCTCACGGTCAAGACCGAGGGCGACCTGCACATCGACACCCACCACACCATCGAGGACACCGCCCTCGCGCTCGGCGCCGCCTTCAAGCAGGCGCTCGGCGACAAGGTGGGCATCTACCGCTTCGGCAACTGCACCGTGCCGCTGGACGAGTCGCTGGCCCAGGTGACCGTCGACCTCTCCGGCCGCCCGTACCTCGTGCACACCGAGCCGGAGAACATCGCGCCGATGATCGGCACGTACGACACCACGATGACCCGGCACATCCTGGAGTCCTTCGTCGCCCAGGCGCAGATCGCCCTGCACGTCCACGTGCCGTACGGGCGCAACGCGCACCACATCGTGGAGTGCCAGTTCAAGGCGCTCGCCCGGGCGCTGCGGTACGCGAGCGAGCGCGACCCGCGGGCCGCCGGAATCCTCCCCTCCACGAAGGGCGCCCTCTGAATGAACGGGCTGTCGACCGTTTTCATCCTGCTCGGGCTGTTCCTTCTCGGCGGAGTCATCTCCTTCGCCAAGCAGGGGCTGCCCAAGGGCGTGATCGTGCTGCTGGGAGTGGGTGCCACGATGGCGCTGCTGGCCGGGATCCTGCGGCTGGAGGTCTGGAATTGAGCAGCAGCGCCAGGAAAGTGGTCGTCTTCGACTACGGCTTCGGCAATGTCCGCTCCGCCGAACGGGCCCTCGCCCACGTCGGCGCGGACGTCGAGATCAGCCGCGACTACGACAAGGCCATGGCCGCCGACGGTCTCCTCGTCCCCGGTGTCGGCGCCTTCAGCGCCTGCATGAAGGGGCTGCGCGAGGTGCGCGGCGACTGGATCGTGGGCCGTCGGCTGGCCGGTGGCCGCCCGGTCATGGGCATCTGCGTCGGCATGCAGATCCTCTTCGGCCGCGGCATCGAGCACGGCATCGAGGCCGAGGGCCTGGACGAATGGCCCGGCACCGTCGAACCGCTGCGCGCCCCCGTCGTCCCCCACATGGGCTGGAACACGGTCACCGCGCCCGGCGACTCGCGGCTCTTCGCGGGACTGGACAAGGGCGAGCGCTACTACTTCGTGCACTCCTACGCGGTCCGCACCTGGGAGCTGGAAGTCAGCAACCCGCACATGACCGGCCCGAAGGTCAGCTGGACGACGCACGGCGAGCCGTTCGTGGCCGCCGTGGAGAACGGCCCGCTGTGGGCCACCCAGTTCCACCCCGAGAAGTCCGGCGACGCCGGGGCCCGCCTGCTGCGCAACTGGCTCGACACGCTCTGACCGGCCCGCCCCGCCCGCACCCGCCCGCTCCGTCCTCACCGTAAGGTTCCCGCATGCCAACGCACCGCCTCGAACTCCTCCCCGCCGTCGACGTCCGCGACGGCCAGGCCGTCCGCCTCGTCCACGGCGAGTCCGGCTCCGAGACGTCGTACGGTGACCCGATGGAGGCCGCCCTCGCCTGGCAGCGGGCAGGAGCCGAGTGGCTGCACCTGGTGGACCTCGACGCCGCCTTCGGCACCGGCGACAACCGCGAGCAGATCGCCCAGGTCGCCCGCGCCATGGACCTCAAGGTCGAACTGTCCGGCGGCATCCGCGACGACGCCTCGCTCACCGCGGCCCTCGCCACCGGCTGCACCCGCGTCAACCTCGGCACCGCCGCCCTGGAGACCCCCGAGTGGGTCGCCAAGGTCATCGCCGAGCACGGCGACAAGATCGCCGTCGGCCTCGACGTCCGCGGCACCACCCTGCGCGGCCGCGGCTGGACCCGCGACGGCGGCGACCTGTACGAAACCCTCGCCCGCCTCGACTCCGAGGGCTGCGCCCGGTACGTCGTCACCGACATCGCCAAGGACGGCACCCTCCAGGGCCCCAACCTGGAGCTGCTGCGAGGCGTCTGCGCCGCCACGGACAAGCCCGTCGTCGCCTCCGGCGGCGTTTCCTCGCTCGACGACCTGCGCGCCCTTGCGACCCTGGTACCGGAAGGTGTCGAGGGCGCCATCGTGGGCAAGGCGCTCTACGCCAAGGCGTTCACCTTGGAAGAGGCGTTGGAGGCGGTATCCGCATGACCTCACCCGATAGCTCAGCCGACACGTCGTCCGGGACGACCGGGCGGCGGGTCCAGACCGGCAGCCCCTGGGAGGAGAGCATCGGCTTCGCCCGGGCCGTCGAGGCCGGGGACCTGGTGGTCGTCTCCGGGACCATGCCGCTCGCGGAGCACGGCGTACTGGAGGGCGAGGGCGACCCGTACGAGCAGACCCACGCCGCCTTCCGGCACGCCCTCGACGCGCTGAAGGAGTTCGGCCTCGGCGTCGAATCGGTCATCCGCACCCGCATGTACCTCACCCACGCCCGCGACGTGGACGCGGTGGGCCGCGCCCACAAGGAGATCTTCGACGCCGTACGCCCCGCCGCGACCCTCGTCGTGGTGTCCGGCTTCGTCGACTCGCGCGTGCTGGTGGAAGTAGAACTGGAAGCATTCCGAGGAGCCCGAACGTCATGACCCTGGCGGTCCGAGTCATCCCCTGCCTGGACGTGGACAACGGCCGGGTCGTCAAGGGCGTCAACTTCCAGAACCTGCGGGACGCAGGTGACCCCGTCGAAATGGCCCGGATCTACGGCCAGGAAGGCGCCGACGAGCTGACCTTCCTCGACATCACCGCCTCCTCCGGCGACCGCGAGACCACCTACGACGTGGTGCGCCGCACCGCCGAGCAGGTCTTCATCCCGCTGACCGTCGGCGGCGGCGTCCGCACCCCCGAGGACGTCGACAAGCTGCTGCGCGCCGGGGCGGACAAGGTCGGCGTCAATACCGCCGCCATCGCCCGCCCGGACCTCATCCGCGAGATCGCCGAGCGCTTCGGCAGCCAGGTCCTCGTCCTGTCGGTCGACGCCCGCCGCGTCCCGTCCGGCACCGAGACCGCGTCCGGCTACGAGGTCACCACCCACGGCGGCCGCCGCGGCACCGGCATCGACGCCGTCGAATGGGCCCACCGCGCGGCCGAGCTGGGCGCCGGGGAGATCCTGCTGAACTCGATGGACGCGGACGGCACCAAGGACGGCTACGACACCGCGATGATCGAGGCCGTCCGCAAGCACGTCACCATCCCCGTCATCGCCAGCGGCGGCGCGGGCAGGCTCGACGACTTCGCCCCGGCGGTCGAGGCGGGCGCGGACGCGGTGCTGGCCGCCTCCGTCTTCCACTTCGGCGACCTGCGCATCGGCGAGGTCAAGGGCGCGCTGCGGGACGCGGGGCACCCGGTCCGCTGAGACACGTAAGCGCGGCGGGGGCCACCTTTACCGGTGGCCCCCGCTTCATGCTCCGATCACTTGGTGGCCTGCGGCCGCTCGCGGTAGTGGTCGACGATCCCGTGCTCCAGAAGGGCGTACTCCGACAGGACGTCGCCCTTCTTGCCCGCCGCGAAGTCCCTTGTCCGGTATTGGCGCTCACCGAGGTAGGCGAGGCTGTCCCGGTCGAAGATCCACTCGTTCGCGACCCACGTCCGCTTGTCGACGCGGGCGATGCCGAACCCGTGGCGGCCCGCCGCGTCCACCGCGTCCTCGTGCCGCGTCACCCCGGGGATCTTCGCGACGGCCTTGTACAGCGCGGCGGCGTTCTCCGGCGGCATCACATCGCCCAGGAACCGACCGATCTGGTCGAAGACGGCCTGCTCCTTCTCCTGTCCGTCTTCCACCTCGGTCATCCGGGACAGCTCCTTGAGCAGGACGTCCGGGTCGGTCGGCAGGGCCGCCAGCCACTGGTACGTGGGGCGGTCGATGCCCGCTGGAGACCCGCCCAGTTCGTATGCGTTGCGGTAGCTCCCGTTCTCATACGCCTCGCCGGTCTTGTGGATTCGCTTCACCTGCTGCGAGCTCCATGTCTCGCTCTCGCTCCGCGGTTCCAGCTTGGAGGCGCCGTTCTCCTGCATCTCGGCCCCGGCCCCGACGCTCTTGGCGTAGGCGAACTGATCCTGGCGCACCGGCTGGACGTCCGACTTCGCCGCGGTCCCCGCGAGCCGGTCGAGCAGGACGGTGGCGGTCTCGCGCGGCTGGGCGGTTGCGTCGCCGGACGCCCCGCCCCCGGTGAAGGCGACGGCCAGCGCCGCGGCCAGCGCCAGCCCCGCGGCGGGCATCAGCACGGCCGGGCGCAGCAGCCGCGGCCGGGCCTTCGGGGCGGGGGTCGTCTTCCGGTCGGCGGCGTCGTTATCGATGAGCTGCATCAAACGGTCCTTGTGGTGGAGGTACGGAGTGGAGGGCACGTCCCGGTCGGCCGGGACGGGAGGAAGCAGCCGGGCGAGTTCCTCGCACGCGGTGTCCTCGTACGCGGCGTCCTCGCGCTCGGGCCTCATCGGGGGTCCTCCTGAAACTCCTGAAACGGCAGGGCCGCGAACGCGGCCTCGCGCTGTACCTCTCCGTGACGGCGGGGCGGTTCCGTCGTTTCCCGCTTTTCGTTCTTCTCCTCCGCGAGCCGCTGTTCGGCGAGCTTGCGCAGCCGGGCGCGGGCCCGGGACAGCCGGGAGCGGACCGTCCCCACGGGAATCCCCATCGCCTCGGCCGCCTGCGCGTAGTCCAGCCCGGACCACACGCACAGCGCCAGCACCTCCTGCTCGCCGCGCCGCAGTCGGCCGTACACCTCGCGCACGGCGGCCAGTTGGCGGGCGTCGTCGATCCGGCCCGCGGCCTCGTCGGCGAAGTCCGCCACCGGGGCGGGCGCGGGACGCCGGGCGAGAAAGGCCAGCCGCCGTCCGACGCCGCGATTGGCGTTCCGCGCCTTGTTCGTCGCCACGCCCAGCAACCACGGCTTCAACGTGCCGTCGCCCGGCTCCAGTCGCTTCCGCCCGCGCCAGGCGTCGAGGAACGTATCCCCCATCACCTCCTCCGCGACCGACCAGTTGCCGGTCAGCCGGAAGGCATGGTTGTAGACGCTCCGGGCGTGCTCCTCGTACAGCTCCGCGAACGCCGCGCGGTCACCGGCCCGTATCCGTTCGCGCAGACCCTCAGTCATCTCGTTTACACCTCACACCCGTGCCTCTCCGCACGAGGTGTGAGGTTCCCGTGACCTGCGCCACAAGGGGGGGGGCTCAGTCACCCACCCGGATCGTTGGCTCGTGGCGGACGGGGAAGTTGACCGAGTTGGCGATGAAGCACGTCCGGTGCGCGTCGCGGTGTGCCGACCGGGCCTGCTCCAGCATCCCCCCGTCCGCGACGGTGACTACCGGATGCAGCACCACCTCGGTGAAGGCGCCCGCCCGTCGCCCCGGTAGCCACTGCCGGTCCCGGTCCCGGTGTCGCCGGTCCAGCGGACGGTGGTGCGGTAACTGTGGCAGTGGCGGAAGCGGTGATCTCCCCTGGGGCCTCGTATCATGGAAGGACTAGTACGTTCTAGTACCGGAGGACGGTAGAGCGGGAACGGGGAGCCGGTCAAGAGATCGATATGCTCGGACGCGGGTCGGCCAGGGCGCCGGCCAGGGCGTTGGCCAGGAGATTGGCCAGGACGGCGTCCCGGGTGGCGTTTCGGCAGGGCGGGAGTGACGGGAGTGACCGAGGAGGCGGGCGGCACGCGGCCGACCATGGCCGATGTGGCGCGGGCCGCCGGTATCTCCACCGCGCTGGTCTCGATCGTGATCCGCGGCGTACCGGGAGCCAGTGACGCCACCCGCAAGCGCGTGCTGAAGATCGCCGACGAGATGGGCTACGTCCCCGACCAGCGCGCCCGCAAGCTGCGCCAGAGCAGTTCACGGCTGCTCGGCGTCACCTTCGAACTCCAGCAGCCCTTCCACGGCGACCTCGTGGAACAGCTCTACGCCGCCGCGGCCCGGCGCGGCTACGACGTGACGCTCAGCGCCGTGGCGCCCAGCCGCGAGGAGGCCACCGCGGTCGGCGCCCTGCTGCGCGAGCGGTGCGAGGCGGCCATCCTGCTGGGCAGCAGGCTCGGTACGGAGGAGCTGACCCGGCTGGCCGGCCGGCTGCCGACGCTGCTGGTCGCCCGCCGCACCGATGTACCGGGCGTGGGCGTCGTACGCGGCGACGACCACGCGGGCGTCGCGCTCGCCGTCGACCACCTCGCCGCCCTCGGCCACCGGCGCATCGCGCACATCGACGGGGCCGGGGCGCCCGGAAGCTCCGACCGGCGGCTCGGCTTCCTGGAGGCCATGGGGAGGCACGGGCTCCAGGACTCGGCCGAGGTGCTGGCCGGTGGGCTCACCGAGAATGCGGGCGCGCAGGGCATGCGCTATCTGCTGGCCCGCGACACCCCGCCCACGGCCGTCGTCGCCTTCAACGACCGGTGCGCCACGGGCGTGCTGGACGTCCTGGGGCGGGAGGGGCGCGCGGTTCCCGGGGAGATCTCGGTGGTCGGGTACGACGACTCGCGGCTGGCCAAGTTCCCGCATGTGCGGATGACGACGGTGTCGCAGGACGCGTCGCGGCTCGCGGAGGCCGCGGTGAGCGGGGCGCTGGATCTCGTCGCGGGCCGGGAGGCGGCCGAGAGCGTGTTCGCGCCCCACCTGGTGGAGCGCACCACCACCGGCCCGGCCCCGGTGGCAGAGAGTTAGAACGTACTAGCCACCCGGCTGGAGCGGCGGGTCCTCGATGTCCTGGCGGATGAGCCACTGGACGAACGTGCGCCCCTCCGGGGTCATATGGGCCTCGCCCTCGCGCTGCAGCAGATAGTGGGCCTGGCGCAGCGGCACCAGACGGTCGTGGAGGACGACGAGCCGCCCGTCGCGGACCGCGGCGCGGGCGAAGCGTTCGGGGATCAGGGCGCAGTGCAGCCCGGACGCGGCGAACTGGGTCGCGGCCACGGTGGTGTCGAGCGTGATGGTCGCCTCCGCGCCCCGCGGGGGCGGCGGCGTGTGCGGGAACAGCCGCTGCCAGAGGTCGTCGTAGCCGATGACGTGCACCCGCGGCCGGTGCTCCAGATCGGCGGGCCCGGTCAGCGGCCCGTACGCCTCCAGATGGGCGGGGGAGCCGACCACCACGGCCTGGTCCTCGTGCAGCAGATCGGCGGTGAACCCGGCCCAGCGGCCGTTGCCGTGACGGATCTCCAGATCCACCTCGTGCGGCGGGACCTCGTTGGCCCAGATCGCGGTCACCACCCGCAGATCGATGTGCGGATAGTCGTCATGGAACTCCTGGAGGCGGGGCACCAGCCAGGTCATGGCGTACGAGACCTGCACCCGCACGGTCAGCCGTCCGCGCCCGGCGGCCGAGCCGAACAGCCCGCTGGTGCCCGCCGACAGATCGTCGAACGCGCCCCGGACGGTGGGCAGATACGCCTGGCCCATCGGTGTCAGCCGGATGCTGCGTGCCTGGCGCTCGAACAGGGCGATCCCCAGCCGCGTCTCCAGCACCCGGATGCGCTGGCTGACCGCCGACGCCGACAGGCCCAGCTCATCGGCGGCCGCCGCGATGCTGCCGAGGCGCGCGGTCGCCTCGTAGGCCAGCAGTCCGGGCAGCGGAGGCAGGGGCGTACGCACGTTCGGTGACGCTACGCGGCGCCGGACCGGCCGGGCAATGGCGAGCGACACATTTCGGGGGTCTCAGGCCCCTGCCGACAGGTTTGACGGGCACTTCCCGGCGCTCGGAGACTGTCGGCATGGCCTACCTCCTCCTTCTGGCCGCCATCACTGTCGAATTGATCGGCACGAGTCTCCTCAAATCCACCGCGGGCTTCTCCCGCCCCGGACCCACCCTTGCCTGCCTCGCCTCGTACGCGGTGGCGTGCTTCCTGCTGGCGCGCGCGATCCACGACGGGATGCAGGTCGGCGTGGGGTACGCACTCTGGTCGGGTCTCGGGACGGCCCTCATCGTGGTGATCGGTCTGCTCTTCCTGGGCGAACCGCTCACCGCGGCGAAGGCGCTGGGCGTGGCCCTCGTGATCGGCGGCGTCGTCACCCTCAACCTCGGCAGCGCGCAGTGACGCCGGGCAGCGCCGACGGTCCTCCGGCCGGGGCTCAGATGCCGAGCTTGGCGTCCTGCACCGCGGCCACCGCTTCCTTATCGCCGTCCAGTTCGACCCGGGCCGCCTTCTGCCGCCCGTACAGGAACAGCGCCAGCTCGCCGGGCTCGCCGGTCGCGGTGACCACCGGGACGCCGCGGTGGGCGACCGCGGTACGGCCGTCCGGGCGCCGCAGCACGAGGCCGACCGGGGACTTGCGGCCGAACACCCGCGCGACCCGCTCGATGCGGGACCACAGCGCGTCGGCGAAGACCGGGTCGATCTCGCGCGGCGTCCAGTCCGGCCGGGCGCGGCGGACGTCCTCGGCGTGGACGTAGAACTCGACCGTGTTGGCCGCCTCGTCCACCTGCTTCATCGCGAACGGCGACATACGCGGCGGGCCGGTGCGGAAGAGCTGCACCAGCTCCTCGTACGGCTTCGCGGTGAACTCGGCCTGCACCCGGGTCAGCCGCTGGGCCAGTGGCTTGATCACCAGGCCACCGGCCGCGTCGGCGCGGCGCTCGCGCACCACGAGATGGGCCGCCAGATCACGGGTGGTCCAGCCCTCGCACAGCGTCGGGGCGTCGGGGCCCGCGTTCTCCAAGAGATCGGCGAGGAGCAGGCGTTCGCGCTTCGCGTGAGTGGACATACCGCCCACCCTACGACCGACGCCCGCCGCCCGCCATGAGAAGGCGCCCCGAAGGCGCTACTCGGGTCCGGGTTACTCGGGTATCGGCTCGCGCAGTTTGGCGCCGTCCTTGCCGGTGCTCACCGTCAGCGCGCACGAGACCCGGTTCTTGCCGTGCTCCGTGTACGTGCCCAGGGCCGGGTAGAACGCGTAGTAGTAATACTCCCGGCCGTCGTTGGGGACGCTCTCCAGCCGCTTCTCGGCATCCGTCGCGCACAGCGAGAGCGACTTGCGCTGGATCGCCTGTTCGGAGGAGAAGTCCCCCCTCAGCTTCTGGTTGGTGATGACCTCGCCGTCGTGCGCGCGGTCGCACGAGCGCTTCTCGACCTTCGTCACGCTGCTGTCCATCGCCGGATGGTCGAAGCAGGTGCCCGGCTTGAGCACGACGTACGGCATCTTGCGGCCGGACGCGGCGGGGTCCGAGGCGTCGGCTGACGGGGCGGCCTGGTCGTCCCCGCCGCCCAGCGGCGCGCCCTGGCCCGGGTCCTCCGAACCCGCCGGGGCGGACGCGGCGCCCGACGGCGACGAGAGCGGGCGGTCCGAGGCGGACGGGGCGGCGGCCGCCGTGTCGCCGCCGCCGTCGTCATCCCGCGCGCCGAAGAAGGCCACCCCGGCGACCACCGCCAGGCCCACCGCCACACCGGTCACGATCGCCGCGGTCCTGGACCGGCCGGTGCCGGGCGGCGGCCCGGCCGGGAGCGGCGTGGGCGGCATGGGCGGCGGGGGCGGTCCGAAGCCGCCGCGGAGCGCGGGCGGACCGGGCTGGCCCGGCTGTACCGGCTGACCCGGGTCGACCGGCGGTCCGAAACCCTCCTGCGGTGACTGCTGCGGCTCCTGCGGCTGCGGCGGCGGACCAAACCCCCCGCCGTTTCCAGGCCGGTTGGGGTCATGCGACGGCGGCGGAAACGTCATGCCCGAAGCATGCCCCATCGCCGCCGTCTCCCGACCATCGGGCCCGGCCATTTCAGCGGGCGATCAGCGGGCGGGAGGATCACCCGCCGGGACGTGCAGAATGGTCGCATGACCGGCTCCGATCGTCCCTCCGCCCTCGACCCGGCCATCGCCGCCCGCCTCAAGCGCGGCGCCGACGGCCTCGTCCCCGCCATCGCCCAGCAGTACGACACCGGCGAGGTGCTGATGCTCGGCTGGATGGACGACGAGGCGCTGCACCGCACCCTCACCACCGGCCGCTGCACCTACTGGAGCCGCAGCCGCGGGGAGTACTGGGTCAAGGGCGACACCTCGGGCCACATCCAGCTGGTCAAGTCCGTCGCGCTCGACTGCGACGGCGACACCGTGCTCGTCCGGGTCGACCAGACCGGCGCCGCCTGCCACACCGGCGACCGCACCTGCTTCGACGCCGACGTCCTCCCGCTGGGCCAGTAGCCCCGTACCGCCCGAAGATCGCCCACTAGGCTCCCCAGCCATGACCCAGGACGCCATCACGATGGACCTCGAGACCTTCCGCAAGCTGGCGGCCGACCGCCGCGTCATCCCCGTCACCCGCAAGCTGCTCGCGGACGGCGACACCCCGGTGGGCCTCTATCGCAAACTCGCCGCCGAGCGCCCCGGCACCTTCCTGCTCGAGTCCGCCGAGAACGGCCGCTCCTGGTCCCGCTACTCCTTCGTCGGAGTCCGCAGCGCCGCCACCCTCACCGAGCGCGACGGCCGCACCCACTGGCTGGGCACCCCGCCCGTCGGCGTCCCCACCGAGGGCGACCCGCTCGCCGCGCTGCGCGCCACGGTCGAAACCCTGCACACCCCGCGTGACCTGGGCGGCCTCGTCCAGCTGCCGCCCTTCACCGGCGGCATGGTCGGTTACCTCGGCTACGACGTCGTCCGCCGCCTGGAGAAGATCGGCGAGCACGGGCGCGACGATCTGCGGCTCCCCGAGCTGACCATGCTGCTCACCTCGGACCTCGCCGTCCTCGACCACTGGGACGGCACCGTGCTGCTGATCGCCAACGCGATCAACCACAACGATCTCGACACCGGCGTGGACGAGGCGTACGCGGACGCCGTGGCCCGGCTCGACGCGATGGCCGCCGACCTCGTACGGCCCGTCCCCACCGACCCCAAAGCCCTGCCCCCCTCCGAGGTGCCCGAGTACACCGCGCTGTGGGGCGGCGAGGACTTCATGGGGGCCGTGGACGACATCAAGGAGCGCATCCGCGCGGGCGAGGCATTCCAGGTCGTCCCCTCGCAGCGCTTCGAGACGCCCTGCTCGGCCAGCGCGCTCGACGTCTACCGGGTGCTGCGGGCCACCAACCCCAGCCCCTATATGTATCTCTTCCGCTTCGACGGCTTCGACGTGGTGGGCTCCAGCCCCGAGGCGCTGGTCAAGGTCGAGGACGGCGGCGCGATGCTGCACCCCATCGCGGGCACCCGCCCCCGCGGCGCCACCCCGCAGGAGGACGCCGCCCTCGCCGAGGAGCTGATGGCCGACCCCAAGGAGCGGGCCGAGCATCTGATGCTGGTCGACCTCGGCCGCAACGACCTGGGGCGGGTCTGCGAGCCCGGCAGCGTCGAGGTGGTCGACTTCATGTCGGTCGAGCGCTACAGCCATGTCATGCACATCGTCTCCACCGTCACCGGCAAGCTGGCGGAGGGGCGCACCGCCTTCGACGTCCTCACCGCCTGCTTCCCCGCCGGGACGCTCTCCGGCGCCCCCAAGCCGCGCGCGATGCAGATCATCGAGGAGCTGGAGCCGAGCCGCCGCGGGCTGTACGGCGGCTGCGTCGGCTACCTCGACTTCGCGGGCGACTCCGACACCGCCATCGCCATCCGCACCGCGCTGCTGCGCGAGGGCACGGCGTACGTCCAGGCCGGAGCCGGTGTCGTCGCCGACTCCGACCCGGTGGCCGAGGATGCGGAGTGCCGCAACAAGGCGGCGGCGGTACTGCGCGCGGTACACGCGGCGAACCGCCTGGGCTAGCCCGCCACCCGGCCCCTCCGGCGTTCGAGGAGCGGGGGCCGGGAGCGGAGCCCCCGGTCAGGGCAGGTTCGGCGTGGGGGATAGTGGTAGGCGTGAGTGCAGCAGCCGTACCCCCGCCCCGGGCCGAGAACGAGCCCTCCGCCCCCGTCGCCTCTGCCGGGCGCGGCCGCCGAGCGGCGCGCGGCAGTCTCGCCGTCGCGCTGCTGTGCGGTGCGCTCGGCGCGGCGCTCGTCCTGCTCGCGACCAGCCGCAAGTGGGCCGAGGGCACGGCCAGCGTCGCCCAGGGCTCCCTGTCGCAGAGCGCCAACGGCGACGACATCACCGGGCTGCCCGGTGCCCTCGCCGTCGTCGGTCTCGCCGCGCTCGTGGCCGTCTTCGCCGTACGCCGCGTGGGCCGCGTCGTCGTCTCCCTGCTCCTCGCCCTCAGCGGTGCGGGCATCGTCGTCAGCGCCGCGCTCGGGGCCTCCGACAAGGCGGCGCTCAAGGAGAAGGCGTCCAAGGTGACCGGCGTGGCGGGCAGCGCCATCCACGACGTGTCGTACACGCCCTGGCCGTGGGTCGCCCTGGCGGGCGGCGTGCTGCTGGTGCTCGCGGGCGTGCTCGCGCTGGCGTACGGGCGCCACTGGCCCGCCATGTCCGGGCGGTACGAGCGGGCCGGTGCGGAGGGCGGCGCCGGGCGCCGTACCCCCGCGGCGCCCGACCCGGACCGCCCCGAGGAGCTGTGGAGGGCCCTGGACCGCGGCGAGGACCCGACCGTTTCGCGGTAGGCACGCGGTGGAAACGCGGTGGGCACCGGGTAGGTACCCCCGCTCAAGGGCGCTTCCGGCATCGGGGACAATGGCGTGGGAGCTTCGCCCCGCGCGCCCGGCCAGGCGCTGTGTAGAGCTACGAGGAGTATTCATGTCCAACGCCCACGGGCACACCCCGGCCGCCTGGACCGGCGTCGTCATCGCCGTCATCGGCTTCTGCGTCTCTGGAGCGTTCATCGTGCTGGCGAACCCGCTCGGCTTCTGGGCGGGCATGGTCATCGTCGGGCTCGGCGGTGTCGCCACCCTGGGCATGCGCGCGGCCGGGCTCGGCGGCCCGAAGGCCAAGCCGATCCGGATGGTGGGCGAGAAGCAGGTGCAGACCCAGGAGTGAACCGGCCGGGGCGCGGCGCGGGGCCGGTGCCGATGACTCGTACGGGTCATCCGGCACGGCCCTGAGCCGCGCCTTCGTGGTTTCCCGGGGAGACTCGGCGATGTGGACCCCTCTGTCCTGCCCGCCGCGGCGCGGCGGCTCCTCGCGCCCCTGGGCGTGCTCGTCGGCGTCGCCGCCGCCTTCGGGTACGTCGGCGCCGTCGACCCCCATCGGCCCGGCCACTACCCCGTCTGCCCGCTGTTCCGGCTGACCGGCCTCTACTGCCCGGGGTGCGGCGGGCTGCGCAGCGCCCACGCCCTGGCCCACGGCGAGCTGCTGCGGGCGCTGGGCGACAACGTGCTGGTCGTGGTGTGCGGGGGAGTGTTCTGCGTGGGGTGGGCGCTCTGGTGCGCCCGGGCCCTCGGATGGCGGCGCCGCCGCACCATGTGGGCCTGGCAGACGTGGCACGCCTGGGTGATCGGGGGTGCCGTGCTCCTCTTCACCCTCATCCGGAATTTCCCCTTCGGGGGACTACTGGCACCCTGACCGTTGTTGTGCGAGACATCGCGTACGACCAGCTGGTGGGACGCCGCGTCAACCGGATGCGGGACCTCGGTCCTTTGACAGCTACCATCGCATTCGACCAGAAGCTCCATCCCCGTCCCGGAAGGGGGCCGCTCGCGTGAGTGTGCTCGACGAGATCATCGACGGTGTTCGTGCCGACCTCGCGGAGCGGCAGGCGCGCGTCACCCTCGACGAGCTCAAGGAGCGGGCGGCCAAGGCCCGGCCGGCGAAGGACGGCGTGGCGGCGCTCAAGGGCGACAGCGTCAAGGTGATCTGCGAGGTCAAGCGGTCCAGCCCGTCCAAGGGCGCGCTCGCCGCGATCGCCGACCCGGCCGCGCTCGCCGCCGACTACGAGGCGGGCGGCGCGTCGCTCATCAGCGTGCTCACCGAGCAGCGGCGCTTCGGCGGATCGCTGGCCGACCTGGAGGCCGTCCGGGCCAAGGTCGACATCCCGGTCCTGCGGAAGGACTTCATCGTCACCTCCTACCAGCTGTGGGAGGCGCGGGCGTACGGCGCCGACGTGGTGCTGCTGATCGTGGCCGCCCTGCCGCAGGAGGCCCTGGTCTCGCTGATCGAGCGGGCCGAGTCGATCGGGCTGACCCCGCTGGTCGAGGTGCACGACGAGGATGAGGTCGAGCGGGCCGTGGCCGCCGGGGCGCGGCTGATCGGCGTCAACGCGCGGAACCTGAAGACGCTTGAGGTGGACCGGGGGAACTTCGCGCGGGTCGCGCCGGAGATCCCGGACCACATCGTCAAGATCGCGGAATCGGGTGTGCGCGGACCGCACGACCTGATCGCCTACGCGAACGACGGCGCGGACGCGGTGCTGGTCGGGGAGTCCCTGGTGACGGGGCGGGACCCGAAGGGCGCGGTCGCCGATCTGGTGGCGGCCGGCGCGCACCCGGCGCTGCGGCACGGGCGGGACTGAACGGATCATGGACGTGTACGCGCGCCTGGCGCGGGGGTGCCGCCCCCGGGGTTGCCGCGCACCCGCTCGGCGGGTGCGGGGGCGTCGCGTGCGGTATCACATCGGATGCGAGCCGGGGCAGGTCAACGGGCGCCGATGGCGTTGATCACGGGGTGTCGCCGGGTGCGCCGGGGTGTGTCGTCGGTGCGCTGACGCCGCGTTGCCGTATGCGTGGTCGCATGCGCTGACGCCGCGAGGTCCACGGTGCCGCATAGCCATGCCGGCGTCTGGGGCCCCACCCTTCGCGACCCCCGTGCCCTCCCGTCTCGTCGGCGGCCATCCGTCCGGTGGCCCGTTCCGTTCCTCACGACTTCGCGGAGTACGTCTGATGTCCTCTGATTTTTTCATTCCGGACCCCGAGGGTCAGGTCCCCACCACCGAGGGGTATTTCGGTGCGTTCGGCGGCAAGTTCATCCCCGAGGCGCTCGTCGCCGCGGTCGATGAGGTCGCCGCGGAGTACGAGAAGGCGAAGACCGACCCGGCCTTCGCCGCCGAGCTGGAAGACCTGCTGGTCAACTACACGGGGCGGCCGAGCGCCCTGACCGAGGTGCCGCGGTTCGCCGAGCACGCCGGCGGTGCGCGGGTCTTCCTGAAGCGGGAAGACCTGAACCACACCGGATCGCACAAGATCAACAACGTGCTGGGGCAGGCCCTGCTCACCAAGCGCATGGGCAAGACCCGGGTCATCGCCGAGACCGGCGCGGGCCAGCACGGGGTGGCCACGGCGACCGCGTGTGCGCTGTTCGGCCTCGAATGCACGATCTACATGGGCGAGGTCGACACCGAGCGGCAGGCGCTCAACGTGGCGCGGATGCGGATGCTCGGCGCCGAGGTCATCGCCGTGAAGTCGGGCAGCAGGACGCTGAAGGACGCCATCAACGAGGCGTTCCGCGACTGGGTCGCCAATGTGGACCGTACGCACTATCTGTTCGGGACCGTGGCCGGGCCGCATCCGTTCCCGGCGCTGGTGCGGGACTTCCACCGGGTGATCGGCGTGGAGGCGCGGCGGCAGATCCTGGAGCGGACCGGGCGGCTGCCGGACGCGGTGGCGGCGTGCGTGGGCGGCGGATCGAACGCTATCGGGCTGTTCCACGCGTTCCTGGGCGACCAGGACGTGCGGATCGTGGGGTTCGAGCCCGCCGGGCACGGCGTGGAGTCCGGCGAGCACGCCGCGACGCTGAGCCAGGGCGAGCCCGGGATTCTGCACGGGTCGCGCAGTTACGTACTGCAGGACGAGGACGGGCAGATCACCGAGCCGTACTCGATCTCGGCCGGTCTGGACTACCCCGGGGTCGGGCCCGAGCACGCCTATCTGAAGGACGTCGGGCGGGCCGAGTACCGGGCCGTCACGGACGACGAGGCGATGCAGGCGCTGCGGCTGCTGTCGCAGACCGAGGGCATCATCCCGGCGATCGAGAGCGCCCATGCGCTGGCCGGTGCGCTGAACCTCGGGCGCGAGCTGGGCAGCGAGGGACTGGTGCTGGTGAACCTGTCCGGGCGGGGCGACAAGGACATGGACACCGCGGCGCGGTATTTCGGGCTGTACGACGAGGGAGCCAAGTGATGGCCGGGAATCTGGAGCTGCTGGGGTCCGTACTGGCCAAGGCCAAGGACGAGGGGCGCGCGGCGCTCGTCGGGTATCTGCCCGCCGGTTTCCCGACCGTGGACGGCGGGGTCGCCGCGATGACCGCCATGATCGAGGGCGGCTGTGACGTCGTCGAGGTCGGGCTGCCGCACAGCGACCCGGTGCTCGACGGGCCGGTGATCCAGACCGCGGACGACATCGCCCTCAAGGGCGGGGTGAAGATCCGCGACGTCATCCGTACGGTCGGCGAGGTGCACGCGGCGACGGGTGCGCCGATCCTGTGCATGACCTACTGGAACCCCGTCGACCGGTACGGCGTCGAGCGGTTCGCCGCGGATCTGGCCGCCGTGGGCGGCGCCGGGTGCATCCTGCCGGACCTGCCGGTCGAGGAGTCCGAGGTGTGGCGGAAGGCCGCCGAGCAGCACGGCCTGGCCACGGTCTTCGTGGTCGCGCCGAGCAGCCGGGACGAGCGGCTGGCGAAGATCACGTCGGCGGGCAGCGGTTTCGTCTACGCGGCGTCCCTGATGGGCGTCACCGGAACGAGGGAATCGGTGGGGCAGGAGGCGCGCGAGCTGGTCACGCGCACCCGTGCGACCACCGAGCTGCCGGTGTGCGTGGGGCTCGGGGTGTCGAACCCCACGCAGGCGGCCGAGGTCGCCGCGTTCGCGGACGGGGTCATCGTGGGCTCCGCCTTTGTGAAGCGGCTGCTGGACGCCGAGAGCCCGGAAGCCGGGCTGGACGGCGTGCGCCGGCTCGCGGGTGAGCTGGCGGAGGGCGTCCGCGTCGCTCGCTAGGTCCTGTCCGGCGGATCTTCGTGGATCAGCCCGCGGCGTCTGGTGCGGTACATCGCAAGGCGGAGGGTCGTCCTCGTACCGGGTCGTACTCGGGCGATCCCGGCAACGCGGCGAGGTGCCGTGCCAGGCGTCGTGGGCCCGCGAAGATCCGCCGGACAGGGCCTCGTCCCTCGTTCGAGGGAATACGGGGCGGAGGGGCTGAGCGGTGCCCCTCCGCCTCGTTAAGCGAGGGCGTGAGCCAGAAAAACCGTGAGGGAAAGCGCAGCGCCCGGGAGCGACTGCGGGAACAGCGCGAGAAGGATGCGGCGCGCGGCAAGCGCAAGCGGACGCTGGGCGTGGTCGGGGCGGTGGTCGCCGTCCTCGCGGTGGCCGGGGGCGTGGGCGTGTTCGCGACCAAGGCGCAGCAGGACTCGGGGAAGTCGGGCAGCTCCGCCGAGCCGCCGCGGGGCGCGACGGGCAAGGGCGATCTGGTCGTCCCGGCCGGGAAGCGCGGCGCTCCGGCGACGATGACCGTGTACGAGGACTTCCGCTGCCCGGGCTGCAAGCAGTTCGAGGACGTCTTCCACCGGACCGTGAACCAGCTGGAGGACCGCGGCCGGATGCGGGTGGAGTACCACCTCGTGGCCATCATCGACGGCAATCTGGGCGGCACCGGCTCGGTGCGCGCGGGGAACGCGGCCGCGTGTGCCCAGGACGCGGGGAAGTTCCGGGCGTACCACGATGTGCTGTTCCGGAATCAGCCGGAGGAGACCCGGGACGCGTACGCGAAGAACACCCGGCTGATCCGGCTGGCGGACAAGGTCCCCGGGCTGAACACGACGGCGTTCCGGAAGTGCGTCGAGGACGGCCGGCACGACGCGTGGGTCAGGAAGTCCCACGCCGACTTCAACCGTTCCGGTTTCGCTTCGACCCCGACCGTATTGCTCGACGGGAAGTCGATTTACGGTCCGAAGACCCCGCTGTCGCCCAACAAGCTGAAGCGCATGGTCGCCGCGGCGGCGAGGGGCTGAGACCCGTTATCCACACGTTGTGCCGGGCAGGTTGCCGTATTGGCCGCCCGGCACGGTAGCGTCGACCCTGTCATGGAACTCGCTTACATTCCCAGCCCGTCTTCCGGCGTGATCTACCTCGGTCCGATCCCGCTGCGCGGCTACGCGTTCTGCATCATCATCGGCGTCTTCGTGGCCGTCTGGCTCGGTGGGCGGCGCTGGGTCGCCCGCGGCGGCCAGGTCGGCACCGTTGCCGACATCGCCGTGTGGGCGGTGCCCTTCGGCCTGGTCGGGGGGCGGCTGTACCACGTCATCACCGACTACCAGCTGTATTTCACGGACGGCAAGGACTGGGTCGACGCCTTCAAGATCTGGCAGGGCGGCCTGGGAATCTGGGGAGCCGTGGCGCTGGGCGCGCTGGGTGCCTGGATCGGCTGCCGCCGCCGCGGGATCCCGCTCCCGGCGTACGCGGACGCCATCGCGCCCGGTATCGCCCTCGCCCAGGCGATCGGCCGCTGGGGCAACTGGTTCAACCAGGAGCTGTACGGCAAGGCGACCACCGTGCCGTGGGCGTTGAAGATCGACGCCGACCCGGACACGGGGCGCGTCGCCGGTACGTACCACCCGACGTTCCTCTACGAGTCGCTGTGGTGCGTCGGCGTGGCCCTGCTGGTGATCTGGGCGGACCGCCGCTTCAAGCTGGGGCATGGCCGGGCGTTTGCCCTCTATGTGGCCTCGTACACCGTGGGCCGCTTCTGGATCGAGTATCTGCGGGTGGACGACGCCCACCACATCCTGGGCCTGCGGCTCAACGACTGGACGTCGATCGTGGTCTTCCTGGGTGCGGTGGCGTACCTGGTGATCTCCGCGAAGAAGGCCCCCGGACGGGAAGAGGCCGTCGAGGCCCTGGCGGTGGAGGACGGCGCGGCCGCGGAGGACGCGGAAGCTCCTGCCGAGCCGAAGTCGGAGGCGAAGTCCGGGGCGAAGGCCGAGTCAGAGGCGAAGGCTGAGTCCGAGGCTCCTGTCGAGGCTGAGGCCGAGGCTGAGGCCACCAAGAAGTCCTGACGCGTACGCAGCGAGGCCGCCGAACCCCTCGGGTTTCGGCGGCCTCTTTACGTTTGTGCAGGTCAGAAGGGTAAGTTCGGCCTTCCTTGCTGGCGGGACCGGGGATGACGTGTCTACCTTCGAGTCACTGGGGGCGGGCGACAGGTCCGCGCCCGCGAAGGGAGCACGTCAGATCATGTCCGTCATCGACAGCACCGAAGCACCGCACATCGCACACCGCGACAACCACACCCACCGCGATGTGAACGGCGGCTGGCTGCGCCCGGCCGTCTTCGGGGCCATGGACGGGCTGGTCTCCAACCTCGCGCTGATGACCGGCGTCGCGGGCGGGGCCGTGGACCGGCAGACCATCGTGATCACCGGGCTGGCGGGCCTCGCCGCCGGTGCGTTCTCGATGGCGGCCGGTGAGTACACCTCCGTCGCCTCCCAGCGCGAGCTGGTCGAGGCCGAGCTGGAGGTCGAGCGGCGTGAGCTGCGCAAGCATCCGGCGGACGAGATGGCGGAGCTGGCGGCGCTGTACGAGTCGCGCGGCGTGAAGCCGGAGCTGGCCCGCGAGGTGGCCGCGCAGCTGTCGAGGGATCCGGAGCAGGCGCTGGAGATACACGCCCGCGAGGAGCTGGGCGTGGACCCCGACGACCTGCCGTCGCCGCTGGTCGCCGCGGTGTCCTCGTTCGGCTCGTTCGCCCTGGGCGCGCTGCTGCCGGTGCTGCCGTATCTGCTGGGCGCGGTGGCGCTGTGGCCCGCGGTGCTGCTGGCGCTGATCGGGCTGTTCGCCTGCGGTGCGGTGGTGGCCCGGGTGACGGCCAGGCCCTGGTGGTTCAGCGGGCTGCGGCAGCTCGCGCTGGGCGGGGCGGCGGCGGGTGTGACGTATGCCCTGGGCCTCTTCTTCGGCACGGCCGTAGGCTGACCTCGCGGGCGTCTCTCATACGAGTAACCGCATAACTACGCTGTTACTCGACGGTTTCGATCCGTTTACCAGCGGGCATAAAGCCGAAGCGCTCGGGCAGTGTGGCCCGTCTCGCGCCGGGGCGACGGTGGTCGAACAGTCCCCATCGCCCGACTCACCCCCGTGCAGGGGTGTCCGCATGGTGAAACGGAATATCCACTTCCCGAGAACCAGCTCATCATGTAACCTGCACGAAATTCTTTCGCGGAGGGCCAACGTCGTCCCTCGGCACACGCAAAATGCCATGACGACGACGGGAGAGCCGATGCGTTCCGCATCCCACCCCGCCCGCCAGGGGATGTACGACCCGCGCAATGAGCACGACGCCTGTGGCGTCGGTTTTGTGGCGACCCTCACCGGCGAGGCCAGCCACGAGCTCGTTGAGCAGGCTCTCACCGTGCTACGGAACCTGGAGCACCGCGGAGCCACCGGCTCGGAGCCCGACTCGGGCGACGGCGCGGGCATCCTCGTACAGGTCCCGGACGCCTTCCTGCGGGACGTGACCGACTTCGAGCTTCCCGAGGCCGGTTCGTATGCCGTGGGCATCGGGTTCCTGCCCGAGGCAGCGGGTGACGAGGCCGCGGAGCACATCGAGCGGATCGCCGCCGAGGAGGAGCTGACCGTCCTCGGCTGGCGCGAGGTGCCGGTCGCGCCCGAGCTGCTGGGCAACGGCGCGCGCACCACCATGCCCGCCTTCCGCCAGCTGTTCGTCGCGGACGGGACCAGCAGCGCGCTGGCCCTGGACCGCAAGGCGTTCGTGCTGCGCAAGCGCGCCGAGCGCGAGGCGGACGTCTACTTCCCGTCGCTGTCCTCCCGCACTCTCGTATACAAGGGCATGCTGACCACCGGTCAGCTGGAGCCGTTCTTCCCGGATCTGTCCGACCGCCGTTTCGCCACGGCCATCGCGCTGGTCCACTCCCGGTTCTCCACGAACACCTTCCCGAGCTGGCCGCTGGCCCACCCGTACCGCTTCGTCGCCCACAACGGTGAGATCAACACCGTCCAGGGTAACCGGAACTGGATGCGGGCACGCGAATCCCAGCTGGTCAGCGACCTGTTCGGGGACAAGGGCCTGGACCGGATCTTCCCGCTCTGTACGCCCGACGCCTCCGACTCGGCGACCTTCGACGAGGTGCTGGAGCTGCTGCACCTCGGCGGCCGCTCGCTGCCGCACTCGGTGCTGATGATGGTCCCCGAGGCGTGGGAGAACCACCCCTCGATGGACCAGGACCGGCGCGCCTTCTACCAGTACCACTCCACGATGATGGAGCCCTGGGACGGCCCGGCCTGTGTCACCTTCACCGACGGCACCCAGGTCGGCGCCGTGCTGGACCGCAACGGTCTGCGGCCGGGGCGCTACTGGGTCACCGACGACGGGCTGGTCGTGCTGTCGTCCGAGGTCGGCGTCCTGGACATCGACCCGGCCAAGGTGGTCCGCAAGGGGCGGCTGCAGCCGGGCCGGATGTTCCTGGTGGACACCGCCGAGCACCGCATCATCGAGGACGACGAGATCAAGGCCGAGCTGGCCACCGAGCAGCCGTACGGCGACTGGCTCGAGGCCGGGCTGATCGACCTGGCGGACCTGCCCGAGCGCGAGCACATCGTGCACACCCATGCCTCGGTCACCCGCCGCCAGCAGACCTTCGGCTACACCGAGGAGGAGCTGCGGGTCCTGCTCGCGCCGATGGCCAAGGCCGGTGCCGAGCCGATCGGCTCGATGGGCACGGACTCGCCGATCGCCGCTCTCTCCGAGCGGCCGCGGCTGCTGTTCGACTACTTCACCCAGCTGTTCGCGCAGGTCACCAACCCGCCGCTGGACGCGATCCGCGAGGAGCTGGTCACCTCGCTGATCTCCTCGCTGGGCCCGCAGGGCAATCTGCTGGAGCCGACCGCGGCCGCCTGCCGCAGCGTCACCCTGCCGTTCCCGGTGATCGACAACGATGAGCTGGCCAAGCTCATCCACATCAACGCCGACGGCGACATGCCGGGCCTCAAGGCCGCCAACCTGTCCGGTCTCTACCGGGTAAGCGGCGGCGGTGACGCGCTCGCCGCGCGGCTGGCCGAGATCTGCGCCGAGGCGGACGCCGCCATCGAGGACGGCGCCCGGCTGATCGTGCTCTCCGACCGCCACTCGGACGCCGAGCACGCGCCGATCCCCTCGCTGCTGCTCACCTCCGCCGTCCACCACCACCTCATCGGCACCAAGCAGCGCACCCAGGTGGGGCTGCTGGTCGAGGCGGGCGACGTGCGCGAGGTGCACCACGTCGCGCTGCTCATCGGCTACGGTGCCGCGGCCGTCAACCCGTACCTGGCGATGGAGTCCGTCGAGGACCTGGTCCGCGCCGGAACGTTCCTGCCCGGGATGGAGGCCGAGACCGCGATCAAGAACCTGATCAAGGCGCTCGGCAAGGGTGTCCTGAAGGTGATGTCCAAGATGGGCATCTCCACCGTGGCCTCCTACCGCGGCGCCCAGGTCTTCGAGGCCGTCGGCCTGGACGAGGCGTTCGTGGAGACCTACTTCCACGGCACCACCACCAAGATCGGCGGCGCGAGCCTGGACATCGTCGCCAAGGAGGTCGCCGCCCGGCACGCCAAGGCGTACCCGGCCACCGGTATCCCCTCCGCGCACCGCGCGCTGGAGATCGGCGGCGAGTACCAGTGGCGCCGCGAGGGCGAGCCGCACCTGTTCGACCCGGAGACGGTCTTCCGGCTGCAGCACTCCACCCGCGCGCGCCGCTACGACATCTTCAAGAAGTACACCGAGCGCGTGAACGAGCAGTCCGAGCGGCTGATGACGCTGCGCGGCCTGTTCTCCTTCAAGGACGGCGACCGGCCCTCGATCCCGATCGAGGAGGTCGAGTCGGTCGAGGAGATCGTCAAGCGGTTCTCGACCGGCGCCATGTCGTACGGCTCCATCTCCCAGGAGGCGCACGAGACCCTGGCCATCGCCATGAACCAGCTGGGGGCTAAGTCCAACACCGGCGAGGGCGGCGAGGACTCGGAGCGGCTCCACGACCCGGCGCGGCGCTCCTCCATCAAGCAGGTCGCCTCCGGCCGCTTCGGCGTGACCAGCGAATACCTGGTCAACTCCGATGACATCCAGATCAAGATGGCGCAGGGCGCCAAGCCCGGTGAGGGCGGCCAGCTGCCCGGCCACAAGGTGTACCCGTGGGTGGCCAAGACCCGGCACTCGACGCCCGGCGTCGGCCTGATCTCCCCGCCGCCGCACCACGACATCTACTCCATCGAGGACCTCGCCCAGCTGATCCACGACCTGAAGAACGCCAACCCCAAGGCGCGCATTCACGTCAAGCTGGTCTCCGAGGTCGGCGTCGGCACGGTCGCCGCGGGTGTCTCCAAGGCGCACGCCGATGTCGTGCTGATCTCCGGCCACGACGGCGGCACCGGCGCCTCGCCGCTCACCTCGCTCAAGCACGCGGGCGGCCCCTGGGAGCTCGGCCTCGCCGAGACCCAGCAGACGCTGCTGCTCAACGGGCTGCGCGACCGCATCGTCGTGCAGACCGACGGCCAGCTGAAGACCGGCCGCGACGTGGTGATCGCCGCGCTGCTCGGTGCCGAGGAGTTCGGTTTCGCGACCGCGCCGCTGGTCGTCTCCGGCTGCGTCATGATGCGCGTCTGCCACCTGGACACCTGCCCGGTCGGCATCGCCACCCAGAACCCGGTGCTGCGCGAGCGCTACAACGGCCAGGCCGAGTACGTGGTCAACTTCTTCCAGTTCATCGCCGAGGAGGTCCGCGAGCTCCTCGCCGAGCTGGGCTTCCGCACGCTGGACGAGGCCATCGGCCACGCCGAGCTGCTGGACACCGGCCGCGCCGTACAGCACTGGAAGGCCCAGGGCCTGGACCTCGGTCCGCTGCTGTACGTCCCCGAGCTGCCCGAGGGCGCCGTCCGCCACCAGGTGGTCGAGCAGGACCACGGCCTGGCGAAGGCCCTGGACAACGAGCTGATCAAGCTCGCGGCGGACGCGCTCAACGCCGACTCCGCCGAGGCCGCCCAGCCGGTCCGGGCCCAGGTCGCGATCCGCAACATCAACCGGACCGTCGGCACCATGCTCGGCCACGAGGTGACGCGGAAGTTCGGCGGCGCGGGCCTGCCGGACGACACGATCGACATCACCTTCACCGGCTCGGCCGGTCAGTCCTTCGGCGCGTTCTCGCCCCGCGGTGTCACGCTGCGGCTGGAGGGCGACGCCAACGACTACGTCGGCAAGGGCCTGTCCGGCGGCCGGGTGATCGTCCGCCCGGACCGGGGCGCCGACCACCTCGCCGAGTACTCGACCATCGCGGGCAACACCCTCGCGTACGGCGCGACCGGCGGCGAGCTGTATCTGCGCGGCAAGGTCGGCGAGCGGTTCTGTGTCCGCAACTCGGGCGCGACCGTGGTCTCCGAGGGCGTGGGCGACCACGGCTGCGAGTACATGACCGGCGGCCAGGCGATCGTCCTCGGCCCGACCGGGCGCAACTTCGCGGCCGGGATGTCCGGTGGCATCGCGTACGTCATCGACCTGGACCCGGACAACGTCAACGTCGACCTCCGCGACGCCGTCGGCGAGCTGGACGACACCGACAAGCGGGCGCTGCACGACGCCGTGCGCCGCCACCAGGAGGAGACCGGCTCCACCGTCGCGGCCGCGCTGCTCGACGACTGGGACTGCGCCCTCGCCCGCTTCAGCAAGATCATCCCCGCTACGTACCAGGCCGTGCTCGCCGCCAAGGACGCCGCCGAGCGAGCCGGACTCTCCGAGTCCGCGACCCACGAGAAGATGATGGAGGCGGCGACCAATGGCTGACCCCAAGGGCTTCCTGACCACCGGCCGTGAGGTGGCCGAGACCCGTCCGGTGGACGAGCGGGTCAAGGACTGGAACGAGGTCTACGTCCCCGGCTCGCTGCTGCCGATCATCAGCAAGCAGGCCGGCCGGTGCATGGACTGCGGCATCCCGTTCTGCCACAACGGCTGTCCGCTCGGAAACCTCATCCCCGAGTGGAACGACTACGCCTACCGGGAGGACTGGCGGGAGGCCAGCGAGCGTCTGCACGCGACCAACAACTTCCCGGAGTTCACCGGGCGGCTGTGCCCCGCCCCGTGCGAGTCCGCGTGTGTCCTCGGCATCAACCAGCCCGCGGTGACCATCAAGAACGTCGAGGTCACCATCATCGACAAGGCGTGGGACTCGGGCGACGTCACCCCGCAGCCCCCCGAGCGGCTCAGCGGCAAGACCGTCGCCGTCATCGGCTCGGGCCCGGCGGGGCTCGCCGCCGCCCAGCAGCTGACCCGGGCCGGACACACGGTCGCCGTCTACGAGCGGGCCGACCGCATCGGCGGGCTGCTGCGCTACGGCATCCCCGAGTTCAAGATGGAAAAGCGGCACATCAACCGCCGCATCGAGCAGATGCGGGCGGAGGGCACCAAGTTCCGCACCGAGACGGAGATCGGGCGCGACATCGACGCCGCGAAGCTGCGCAAGCGGTACGACGCGGTCGTCATCGCGGCCGGTGCCACCACCTCCCGCGACCTCCCGGCCCCGGGCCGCGAGCTGAACGGCATCCACTTCGCGATGGAGTACCTGCCGCTCGCCAACAAGGTGCAGGAGGGCGACCTGACGACGCCCCCCATCACCGCCGAGGGCAAGCACGTCGTCGTGATCGGCGGCGGTGACACCGGCGCCGACTGCGTCGGCACCGCCCACCGGCAGGGCGCCGCCTCCGTCACCCAGCTGGAGATCATGCCCAAGCCGGGCGAGGAGCGCGCGGCGGGCCAGCCCTGGCCCACCTTCCCGATGCTCTACAAGGTCACCTCGGCGCACGAGGAGGGCGGCGAGCGGGTCTACTCCGTCTCCACCACCCACTTCGAGGGCGACGAGGACGGCAACGTCCAGTGGCTGCACCTGATCGAGGTGGAGTTCGTGGACGGCAAGCTGGAGCAGAAGCCGGGCACCGAGCGGAAGATCCCGGCCCAGCTGGTCACCCTGGCCATGGGCTTCACCGGCACCGACCGGGAGAACGGCCTCGTCGAGCAGTTCGGCCTGGAGCTGGACCAGCGCGGCAACGTCGCGCGCGACGCCGACTTCGCCACCAACGTGGACGGCGTCTTCGTCGCCGGTGACGCGGGCCGCGGCCAGTCGCTCATCGTCTGGGCCATCGCCGAGGGCCGCTCCGCGGCGCGCGGCGTGGACCGCTACCTGGCCGGGGCCAGCGCCCTGCCCGCCCCGATCCGCCCCACGGACCGGGCCCTCATGGTCTGACGGTTCTTCCAGGTCTCCGCCCGTACAACGGCGTACGGACCGGCCGCGCGGCGCCTTCCCCCACCCGACCGGGGGAGGGCGCCGCGTGGCGTTCGAGCGTCGGGGGAGTCAGCCCTCGTCCTCCACCAGCCGGGCGGGGAAGCCGCCGGTGGCGACCGGGCCCCAGCGCTCGGGCGTGACCCGGATCAGCGACTTGCCCTGTTTGCGCATCGCCGAGCGGTACTCGTCCCAGTCCGGGTGCTCCCCGGCGATGTTGCGGTAGTACTCGACCAGCGGTTCGACCGAGTCGGGGGTGTCGATCACCTCGGCGGTGCCGTCGATCTGGACCCACGGGCCGTTCCACTCGTCGGACAGCACGATCAGGCTGACGGCCGCCTCGCGCTTGGCGTTGCGGACCTTGGCGCGCTCGGGGTAGGTGGACATGACGATACGGCCCGAGTCGTCGACGCCGCAGGTCAGCGGGGATGCCTGCGGGGAGCCGTCGGTCCGGCGGGTCATCAGGATGGCGCGGTGGCGCGGGCGGACGAACTCCAGCAGCTCGTCCAGGGCGACGCGGGTGTTGGTGGCGATGGAGGGGCTCATGCACGCGAGCGTACGACGTCCGGTGCGCCCCGGAGCCGCCCCGGTCCGTCAGGTGTCGCACTCCAGGACCGTACGGCACAGTCCGCAGCGGGCCCGCAGCCTGCCGCGCACCGGGAGCCGGATGCGCTGGCGGCAGGTGGGGCAGGGGAACGACACGCTGAGCGGCGGGCCGCCCTCGAAGGCGTAGTCGCCCCCGGTGGGGGAGGGGTGGCCGGACTGGGCCGAACGGCGGTCCTTGGCGTACCGGCGGCGGCCCGCCCATCCGGCCGCGGCGAGCGGCGGCTGCTGTTCGTCGCGCTGGGCCAGCTCCCGCCCCTTGGCGTACGCCTCGTACGCCTGCGGGCTGGTGAACCAGGGGGACGGGTCCTCGTCGAAGAGCCGGGCCCGCTTGGCCAGGACGTAGCCGAACTCCTCCGGCGTCAGATAGCCCAGCTTCTGGCTGGTGACCGCGGACTGGCGGTACGCGTCGAGCAGCAGCCAGCCGGTGCCGAGGTAGGCGGCGGTGGTGTCGGTGAGGATCTCGTTGTCGCGGGTGCCGGGGAACGTCAGATCGAGGCGGTGCAGATACACGTGGGTGACCTCGTGGGCGAGGGCCGCCCCGATGTCGCGGCGGTGGGTCTTGAAGCGGGAGTTCAGCTCGATGAAGTACTCCGGCCCCGCGGCCAGCTCCACGTTCCCCGCGTGCCGCATCTCGCGGAAGCTCACGATCATCCGGGCGTCCGGCAGCCGCATGTGCTGCACCATCACTCGGGCCACCCGCTGAACGCCCAGGTGCAGGTCGTCCTGGTCGGCGAAGGCCACATCGCCCGGGACCACGCTGAGCCCGAACGTGTCGACCGTGTCGCGCGACAGCCGCCGGTAGAGCGCGGTGAGCGAGGCCCGGACCATGTCCAGGTGCGGATAGCCGTGTTCGATGTCGCTGCCCGGTGCCGCCACGTGCCCACTGTACGGGCGGTGACGTGCGCTTGGCCGGAACGCCACTCTTGTCAGACAGTTCGCTGACTTCACATAATCGCAGGGCATGGGCAGGTCCTGTCGTTTGGCATGGGCCTGACATTTTTATGTGCAACCCCCCACGAAAGGACTTCCGTTGCGCAACGCACTGAAGCACCTGAAGAGATCCGCGGCCCTCGGCGCGGTCGCCCTCACCGCGTTCAGCCTCATGCCCGGCACCGCGACAGCCCAGCCCACCGGCCCCGAGCCCGGCCCCTCCGTCGTCGGCGGCACCCGCGCCGCCCAGGGTGAATTCCCCTTCATGGTCCGGCTCTCCATGGGCTGTGGCGGCGCGCTCTACACCCAGGACATCGTGCTCACCGCCGCCCACTGTGTGAACGGCAGCGGCGCCAACACCTCCATCACCGCCACCGCGGGCGTCGTCGACCTCCAGAGCTCCAGCGCCACCAAGGTCAAGTCCACCCGTGTCCTCCAGGCCCCCGGCTACAACGGCACCGGGAAGGACTGGGCCCTCATCAAGCTGGCCCAGCCCATCAACCAGCCCACCCTGAAGATCGCCGAGACCACGGCGTACAACAAGGGCGACTTCACCGTCGCCGGGTGGGGCGCCGCCACCGAGGGCGGCGGCCAGCAGCGCTACCTGCTCAAGGCCAGCGTGCCGTTCGTGGACGACGCCACCTGCAAGTCGGCGTACAGCGACCTCGTCGCGGGTGAGGAGATCTGCGCGGGCAAGATGTCCACCGGCGGCGTCGACACCTGCCAGGGCGACTCCGGCGGCCCGATGTTCCGCAAGGACGACGCCGGTCAGTGGATCCAGGTCGGCATCGTCAGCTGGGGCGAGGGCTGCGCCCGGCCCGGCAAGCCCGGTGTCTACACCGAGGTGAGCACCTTCGCCCAGAACATCAAGACCGCCGCGGCCCAGCTCGGCGGCTGATCCCCCGGCACCACGGCAGGAGCGGGACCCGGCGCGGCGGTGCGCGCCGGGTCCGCGTCATAGCCGCAGCGTCATCTTCGCCGCGTCATAGCCGCCGTGTCACAGCTGGCCGTAGCAGATGCAGAACGGGTGCCCGGCCGGATCTCCGATCGCTCCAGAACTAGCGTTCTGGAGGAACCCCGGTCATGGCGGCATCAACGCTGGTCAGCGAGACAGAGCACCCTGTGCGCTCCCCGGAGGGCATGGGTACGACTACGCGGCTGAGGGGCGTTCGAGCCGTGCGCCTCTCTGTGCACACGGACGAGACCACCTCACCGGAGCGTCAGCGCGACGCAGACGACCAGGCAGCCGAAGCGCTCGGCATCGACTTCGACGGGCGGGAAGCTGTCGACCTGGACGTGAGCGCGTCCAAGGTGGGCCCCTTCGACCGTCCGGAACTGGGCACGTGGCTGGCCAAGCCTGACGACTTCGACGCCCTCGTCTGGTGGCGCTTTGATCGCGCATTGCGATCCATGAGCGACATGCACGACCTCGCCAAATGGGCACGTGAACACAAGAAAATGCTGGTGTTCGCTGAGGGTGTCGGCGGCGGTGGCAGGCTCGTTTTCGACTTCCGGAACCCGATGGACCCGGTATCGGAACTCATGATGCTCATGTTCGCATTCGCCGCCCAGGTCGAGGCGATGAGTATCAAAGATCGTGTTATCGGGGCTCAGGCTGCTCTGCGCATGATGCCGCTCCGCTGGAAGGGCGGGCGGCCCAAGTACGGATACATGATCGCCGACATGCCGCAGGAACACGGCGGAATCGGCAAGACGCTCGTCCCTGACCCCGATGCGGTCAAGGTCATTGAACGAATCATCCGGGATCTGCTGGACGGGAAGACGATCAACAAGCTGTGCCAGGAACTCAGGGCGGAGAAGGTTCCAACACCGCGCGATAACTGGTCCCTTAAGGCTGGGCGAAAGACCGGAGGAAAGACCGGCGGCGCCAAGGGTGAGACCACGGTGCGGGAGCGTTTTAACTGGGTGCCGTCTGTGATCCGTAAGGTACTCACTTCACCGAGTCTTATCGGGTGGAAGATGCACGACGGCAAGCCGGTACGAGACAGTGAGGGCGCGCCGGTCATGCTGACCACTCAGCCCATTCTCACCCGCGCGGAGTTCGATCGTATCGGGGCGCTCTTTGAGGACAGGAAGCTTGGGCCGCACGACCGTCATGATCAGAAATCCAAGCTGTTGCGCGTCATCCACTGCGCGGGGTGTGAAAGCCGTATGTATCACATGGCCAACAAACGGAAGGGCGTACAGCGTGCCAGCTATAAATGCACTGCGCACCTGACGGGCATTGTGTGCCCCGCTCCTGTCGTCATTCGGGCGGACTGGGTTGAAGAGTACGTTGAGCGAGAGTTCTTGGCGGCGGTTGGCGGTCTTGAAGTCAAAAAGATGGTGATCACGCCCGGCTACGATCCTGCCCCAGAGATTGCGGCCACACTGGCGGAGTACAAGGAACACCAGCAACAAGAAGGGCGGCAGAAGTCCAAGGCGGCCCGGGAGGCTTGGCAGGAAAGGGCTGACGCTCTCGACAACAGGTTGGCGGTGTTGGAGAGCACACCGAAGGTTGAAGAGAAGCGCGAACTCACGCCGACTGGCCGCACCATCGCCGACGAATGGGCGGTGGCAGATGATCAAAGGAAGCGTCACATGCTCCTGGACGCGGGCGCCCGGCTAGTGGTGCGGAAGGGGACGCGCGGCGGATGGCGAACACTGGACGAGTCCCGCGTGAGCTTCGAGATACGCGAAGCGTCCTTCCAGGAAGCAGCGGACGAACTCCGTGCGATCCGCGAGGAGGCAGAGAGCGAGAACCGGCACGTGCATGAGGGGAGCGTGACACGCCTGCACAAGTGGGAGATTGACGCTCAGGCAGCGGCGTAAGCCCGCCTGAGCCCCGTTCGCGGCCCGCCACTGGGGAAAACTCCGGTGGCGGGCCGTTCGTGTGTCTGGGCGCTGCACAGAGCGAGGAGCACCACCACACGGACCCTGTTCCGGACACGTACCGGCACTGGCCCTTGCTCACGCGGCCGGAACCGTGGCACGTGAAACGCGCCACATCGGCTCGACAGCAGCGAAAAGCCGTATGGAACAGCGGACTACTTGATGGACGGCCCTCTTTGTACGTGGCGTAGCTGAGTGCTATACCCAGTGTCATTCTAGGGGTGACGAGTGACGAAATGACGCTAGGTCCCAATCGACTCTACGGGAGTCGCACCTTCGGCCTGTGTGAACTCAACCCCGACCCCACCTCTGTTTCGTCACTCGTCACCACTTCCGTCACCCGTGCGCCGTCGCACCGTGAACCCCTCCAGCTCCCACGTGAGTAGGGGCAGTAGTCATACGTCGAATCACTGAGTTCGTCGCGCATGCTGCCAACACCCGCTGCGAGAGGTGAACGAATGCAGGAGTACGACGACCTGGAAAGGCATGTCTCGCGCATGCTGAACGACGTCAACAACACTGTTGACCGTCGATGGCATCCTGAGTCGGCCCCGAAATCGGCGCATGATGCGTGGGACGAGTGGCAGGAAGCTGTAGAGCACTGCGAGGATCTTTATTCCGAATTCATCGAACTCGGTTCGAAGATGAAACATCAGGAGGAGGAACAGCGTAAGGCGCATCTTTCGCATGTCCGAGGCGGCCCGAAACCTAAGCCCTATAAGCCTGTCGACTATCGAGCCATGCGGCAGGACAAGGCTTTCGAGATAGAGGCCGCTAAATCTGTAGCTGAGTATACGCGTCGCGCGTATCGGAAGCTGGCGGATGATCCGGAGATGTTGAGTGAATGGCGGACCACTCTGCTTGACCGATTCGAAGGAATGCAGGAGGAAGCAAAGAGTCACCTGGAGGCAGCCCGGCAGACGTACAAATCGTGGCGTGGAACAATCAACTTCCTTGGGATGATCGCGCAGAAGCTAGGGTTCACCGGCCAGCGTGGCGCACCCCCTGAGGGAGAATTCTTCCGCCTCGTAACTGAAGTGGATAATGCATGGGATTCACTATCCCGCGTCGTCAACACCAATGACCCCGTGCATTCAGGACGCTGGACCACCATGACAAAGGAGCAGTTGAGCGCGCATCCGCCATTGTGGGAGCGAGAGCGAATGTCATTGGGTCATCTGGACGGTGAGGATGGGTACAAGTTGCGAGCCGCCGAACTCCGCGAACGCTGCGAAGGAAAGGTGATCTCTTCCTACGAAGTTCGAGCCGACATGGCTCCGGAGACGGCGCGCAAATTGCGACCTACTTTCAAGGGGTTCGTTAAGGATCATTGAGAACGGCTGGGGGTGCACCCCCCTCGGCTGGCTACCCGGACCGCAAGCGTATAGCAGCTGACTCTATGCGTGCGCAGGAAGAGGCGTGCGCGTGCACGTCGGCCACTCCAAAGGAGGTGACATGCCAGAGGGAAACAGCGCGGGAGCACGGTTGGTCATGCTATTCCGTGAAGTCTGCGAACCTGACGAATGGTGCGAGGAAGCGCTACGCCTGGCCGGAGAGCACTTGGACCGAGCCGCCGAATGCGACGCAGTGATATCCGATCATGGTGTTCTCATTCCCGGAACGCGAGGAACAATGGTCATCAACCCCGCCGTTCCAGAGTCCCGCCGGGAACGTGCCGCAGCATGGGCCATCATCAAGACTGTGATGCCCGACGCGGAAACTGCCGAGACTGCTTTGTCTGTGGCCGACCGCTCAACGGCCGCACGTGCCATGGCCCGAGCGCGATGGGGAGTCCGGTAACCCATGGCGAAGACAAAAGGGCGGCGACGCCACCAGGGAACGCTGAAAGGTCGCATAGCGGCGCTCCTCGCGGTTGATACCCCGGCGCAGGAGGACGTGCTAGCGGTTCTCTTCGAACATCCCGACGCCGAACGTCTGGCCATGACCAACTTCCGTGTCTGGGGTGAGGGACGGCGGTTCCCCGAGAATTACGACCACATGTATGCCCGATACTTGCTCATGCTGGCAAGCGCCGCACGCGGACGGGCGCTATCCGCGTGGCTGGAATCGCTGGGATTCAAGGTCAGCTTTGAACTCGTCCACGGATGGGCGGCATTTCTGCCAGCCTTGCAGGATGACCACGGCCGCACACTCGACACCTTGCCAGATGAGGTGAGCTGACAGGTTCCGTCTCCGTGCCAGCCTTTCTCGGGCTGGCACGGGGCTTTCACGTTTCCGTTTGTGTCATGCCATGAGTGACGCCGGGGTGACGAGCTTTGCATGCTCGTAAAGTGCGTGAGCGGCATGATTCCTAAGATGTGGACGGATGAGCCTGAACATCCTTCGAATGCGTTCGTCGACCCGCCCGCTCTGCACCCAGGGGTACTCCTCCAACGCCCCATTCCACGTCTCGCATGCTGCCTCCAGATGTCCAACTTTCAGCTGGAATTCGGCTAGAGTGGCACGCTCTTTTACCCTCGATCGACGGTAGACGTCATAGCACAACCGATCCGACTCCTTCATGGAGTCCACGGCTCCTTGCGCATCGCCGAGTTCATGCCGTACATGGCTGATGTGATAGTGCAAGGCGGAGGGGTCGTATGATCCGAATGCCTTTTCCCTGGATTCGGCCCGCTCCATCGCCACCTCCGCTTCCCGGAGATACGTTATCGCGTTATCTCGATCGCCAATTTGGGCAGAGGCGTGCGCCTGTTGCCCGGCAAGAAAAGCACGCATTCGCGGACCTGCGTGCGGAGACACGGCAGCGGCAGCATCAGCCAGCCGAATAGCCGCTCTGCCGTGCCCCAAATCAACAGCCTGAACGCTCATTCCCCGCAGGGTCGTGCAGTACGTCAGGTGGTCTTGCGCCGCCCCGGCAAGCTCTAGCGCCTTTAGATAATACTGCTGAGCCAGCCCATGAACTCCCTCATCAACAGCCATGTAGCCGGTCAAGTAGCAGAGGTCGGAGGCTGCCGACATCATCGCTTTACGCACCGATTCAGAAGTGTCGCAGCGCAGATATGGAACAACAGTGTTCACGAGGAACGCCGCAGCCATAGGGCGCGCGTGCCGTCCACCGAACTGGTCATCAAGTTCTGAGATTCGCTCAGTCATCGCGATGACCATATCGACCTCTGACATCCCTATGCGCTGGGCCTGGCCGGTCTGAGCGGCTTCCATGCGCCCGACGACATCAGGCCAATTGGGGACGGTCAAAGCGACAGAAAATAGACTGGCACCCAGCACACCACGCCGTGATGGATTCATGTCCTGTCTCCCCAGATCGATTAGCCCTTCCACCGTACTCGGATGGCTATTCGACTGATTCGACGGGGGTGGAAAGCCTGCCTCCGCGTGGGAGACCGGGCGGCCCAGCCTCCGGGAAAGCGCCTCAAGGATCACCGGCCGCGCAGGTTCCTTCGGCATGTGTCCCCGCAGCCACTGATGGGCGGACGGTTCCCGGTACTTCAGTGGCGTGCCCTGCTCGGTCCCCACACGGTTCACGGCCTGGACCAACTGACGGAGCGTCCACCCGGTCTCGCGGTACAGCCGATCAAGAGATGTGTTCGGCTCCGGAGTCTTCACTGATCCTCAACTCCCCAGCGTTGGCGAGCGCTTAAAGCTCTTAAAAGCTGCTAGCGCTGCCACGGTACCGCCCCCTGTTGTGGAGCGGTTGCCTTGTACGTGCACAGATCACTCTCACGATGCCGCTTCACAGGCGCTGAGGGCAGATACGCGACACAAGACCCCCGCGACCGCTGCACACGGCCCGGGGGCATGGCCAACGCTTACTAGGAGCGTCAACATGCGGAAGGGTACCGCCCGATCCGTGCTGCGGAGACTGCGGCAATTGATCATCACATCCCCGGGGAGGCACAGCGCGGCCTACCTCGCTGCCAGCGCCCCAGGCTTATCCCATGGGTTCATGCGGTCGGAGTCGGAGGCCGGTCCGCCCCGGACGTTCCCGACCGGGGCCAGGCTCGTACCCATGCCGCCGCCAGCGTCCTACCTGGCGCGTACCCCGCACGCATGGTTCGACGTGAACGACGACCGGCCCACCTTCCCCATCCCTCGCGTCCCGGTTGAAGATCGCGTTCCGATCTTCTGGGACACCGACCCCGCACCGCCGTACGTGCCGCATTTCAACAGTGGGCGCTGGGAGCCGGAGTGGTGAGCCCCGACCTTCCCGAGCGTCGCAATCCCCCGATCCGTTCGGCGCTCGACTGGCCCCCGTGCACCTGCGGTAGTCCGAAGTGCCCCAATGCCATCGGCACGGCCACCGACGAACGGCCGGCACGGGTCCATGCCAGCGAGAGCCCACTCATGATCCGACTTCGTGAGCGTGTACGAGAAGACCGCAAGCGGCGAATGTGGGGACGGGTGCGATGACAGAGGAAACGGGTCAGAATTCCGCGCCATGCGTCACGGAGACGCCCTATGAAGGAAGCGCGGAGGACTGGTGGGCCGCGTATGGCGGCATAAAGGACGCGCAGTCGGGTGTGGTGCGTCTGCCTAAGGTTGAATTTCCGCAGTGTCCTTTCGCGTGTCACACATGCGATACCAGCGACGAACGGCCATTCGCGAGGCGTCAGATCCTCAGAGGCATTCTCAGGTCCTCATGGCCCAACGGCCGTCGCGCTGGAGAATGATTAGCTCCGTCCCTGCCGGACGTACTGATACAGGGGCTCCCCCGTCCTATTCGGAATCCCGGCAGGGGCGGTTACCACCAGAAAGGATCTCGCACAGTGCACCCCCAGATCGGTCTGCTCGAACCCCGGAGCGGTCCCATTGATCCCAACTCTTGCGAGCAGTGCGCCACGTTGGTCTCCAGGCTTGAAGAATCTGGACGCCAGAAAAGTCTTGAGCTGCTTCATGTGGTCATAAATGACATGGACCTTCACGCGACCTTCGGACACCCAGATGACTCCCGGTATCCGGAGCAGGGCGCTTCCAGTGCAGGGGCAGAGGTGTATTCGCAGGCAAAAAGGAGGAAGTTGGTTCATCGCGCCGCCCGATGGCGCAGGGTATTTCGATGCAAGGTGTTACCTCGTCGGCAATGAGGCCCTTCCGGTCGACGGTTGCTGGTAAGTGAGCAAGTAAGGAAGGGCTGACGTGCTGGAGTGCACTGGTATAACCCCCCTCCCGCTGGAGGGTGTTTTGAAGGAATTACTGAAGTCCAACCACCCGCCCGAGAATCCGTTCGAAACGCTGCGCGACCTAGGCCCGTACGCCATGTGCGAGTTAGGCGAAGGCCACGAAGGTGAGCACGCCGACCACATTTGGTCTGAGGACCAGGACGACGCAGCCATCTGGATCCTTTGGGACGACAGCGGGCATCGGTTCGAGCATCCGCAATGGTGCGCTGTCGCCACGGATGACGGGAATAACACCTGCCACCTGTACCTGGGTCATCCCGTCAACCACTCATGGAAAATCACCGATCCGTCACGCGAAGCACTGCGGGAACAGGTAATGCGCGATTTCGGGCACTGGTTTCGCTAGACCACCCAGAGTCACCGACCGAGCATTCCGACGAATGGCCGAATAGGCCACAACACACTGAAGACGAACAGGAACGAAGTACATGACCACCAGGCGACACACGCTCAATGCGGCCACGAACAGCAGGGACGTGCGCCCGTCGAGCACTCCGGCGACACGTCAAGGTGACTTGACCGATCGGCACGTGCGCCAAAACACGCACAACTGCGACGACAGTTGCGAGAACCCCTGCGTGCACGCCGACGGCAACCCGTAGGCCCCGCACTGGGTGACCGCCCCCCCCCGAAGCGGGACGAGGGGAAGCCGGGCCCCTCAACTCCTGCCCGCGCGCATCCCCGTATCGCCGGGCGGGGAAATCCCGTCCTGGTCGCCCGTGCTACAGGAAGGGCTGGGCGATCAGGGCGGGTCCACAACGATGAATAGCGCGCCATGGCGGCCGTCGTGTTGAGGCCGTGGAAAACCAATAGATTCCCACCTGGGTCTTAACCCTGGGTCATCCCAGTGGCCCGGTGGGTCCGACACTCACACTCTTTGGAGTCGTCATGCGCGCTCTGCCACTGCGTCCACAATTCGCATGGTTAGAGATCACCGGTTTCTGCAACTTGAATTGTCGCCACTGCTACGCCGATTCGTCGCCGCAGGGTGATCACGGGAACATGGTCGATGCGGACTGGCTCCGCGTAATCGATCAGCTCAACACCTTGGGTGTGCGGGACGTGCAATTCATCGGCGGAGAACCGACGCTTCACCCGAGCCTTCCCGCGTTCATCCGGCACGCACAGAAGTACGCCATGCGCATCGAGGTCTTCAGCAACATGACTCATATCAGGCCGGAGGTCTGGGAAGCTCTCAAACTGCCCGGTGTCCGTCTCGCGTTCAGCTACTACAGCGATAATGGGGCCGACCACGACGAAGTGACCGAAGTGCGAGGATCTCACGCCCACACGCGAGCCAACATCGAAAAGGCGCGGCAACTCGGAATCAAGATGCGCGGAAGCGTGATCCACGTACTTGAAGGGCAGCGCGAGGCAAACGCGCATCACGAGCTTCTGCAACTCGGAATTCGAGATGTGCGGACCGACCACATCCGACCGTTCGGGCGAGGCGCGGAGGGCGCATTTCCGAAGATCAAAGAACTCTGCGGAATGTGCGGACGTGCGAAGTTCGCCGTTCTGCCTGATGGGCGGGTATCCCCGTGCGTTTTCTCCCGCTGGATGAACTTGGGCAACGTTCACGAACAGACGCTGCAAGAGATCTACGACGGTGTACCCATGCGAGCGGCCCGCGCCGAACTGGAAGCAGCCTTCCCGCACAGTGCCGTACGTAGCACTCCCAGTTGCCTACCCGACTGTAATCCGTCCTTCGAGTCATGTAATCCGCAGACTGCCTGCGCACCGGATGCGGCCTGTGGCCCCACAGGCGAGGGGGAGGAAAGCGCCGTGCCTCGGATGTCCCCGCGTAGGTCTGTGCGCTACGCCAACCCTTCCATCTCCCGCACTGACTGTTGACCCGAGGTCTGGCCCGTGAGCATCCGATGAGGCGTTCGCTTCCAGGGGCCACAGACGAGGGATCTGACGCGGTATGGCCACGATCATGAGTTCGCGCGGGTAGCTTGATGCTGCCCCATCCCAGAGGGGTGGGAGCAAAGTCCTGTGATTACGGAGTAGCCCCATGGACGCAGCGTCTTCGATCACCCTGTACCTGGCCCGGCGTGACGCCTACGCAGAGTTCCTGTCTGCGGCTGACGCAGAATCCAACGTGGCCTGGTATCGCAAGGACGGCCGGTACGCAGACGAATCCGAAGCGGTGGCCGCTGTCGACCGTGCGTATGCCGCAACCCGTGTCGCTTTCAACGTCATCGACGTTGAAGGGGTCGGTCCCGTGAAGGAGGCCCGTACGGTGCTGGAGCGGCTCGCTGCGATGCACAGGGACGGGGGCGGCAACCCCGATTGGAAGGACTTCAAGGCGGCCCGTGAGAGCTTCGTGGTCGCTGCCAATAGCTACCTGAAGGCGATGCGGGGCGAAGACTGAGCACGCAGCGGCCCTCGTCGTCCCAGCGCGGATGGCGGGGGCTTCCTGCTGCTCTGGCCTGCGGATAGGCTAGAACGGTAAGTCAGGAGCGATCGGGTCGCTGAACACCCGGAACCCCGACCGCTCCCCGCGGCTGTCGTGCAGGAACGTCGCCCCCAGCGCGATCACCTCCTGCTGCGCCCGCTCCGCGTCCTCGATCGTCGGCACGTCGAAGTCCAGATGCATCTGCTGCGGATGCGCCGGGTCCGGCCAGCGCGGCGGCTGATGGTCCGGCGCCAGCTGGAAGGCGATCCGCTGCCCGTCCGCCGAGGTGAGGGTCGCCCATTCCGGGTCGCTGTCATCCACCCGCCACCCCAGGACCGCGCCGTAGAAGGCGGCCAGCGCGGCGGGGTCCGGACAGTCGATGACGGTGCACTGAAGCGTCGCGATCATGCCCGGAGCCTAGTACCGGCCGGGGCGAGAAAACCCGGCGTCAAAGGGAACCCCGTCTCGCGTTTACGGCTCCTCCACGGTGGAGGCGCTGCACCGGGGGCAGCGCCCCCGGGGAGAGACCGCCCCGTCCCCTTTCACAACCCCCCACCGGGGGCGGGGCGGTCCCGGAGCCGAGCGCGCGGCTCCGCTGGCATAGGGTCGGGGGCCATGACGCACCGCGAGACCGACCCCGCCGACCGCCCCGGCCAGCCGGACCCGACCAGCACGACCCACGAGGCCGAGGACGCCGTACGGGCCGAGCTGGTCCGGCTGCGCGAGAGCATCGACAACATCGACGCGGCCGTGGTCCACATGCTCGCCGAGCGCTTCAAGTGCACCCAGCAGGTCGGTCACCTCAAGGCCGCCCACAAGCTCCCCCCGGCCGACCCCGCCCGCGAGGCCCGCCAGATCACCCGGCTGCGCGAACTGGCGGAAAGCGCCAAACTCGACCCCGCTTTCGCCGAGAAGCTGCTCAACTTCATCATCGCCGAGGTCATCCGGCACCACGAGACGATCGCGCGCTCCTGAGCCCGCCGCGGACCCGCCCGCCGGGCGTACGGCACGGGCGCACACCGGTGGTGCGCCCGCGCTCACGCCCGCGCCCGGCAACCTCCGCACACCCGTGTGCCGCCTACCGCCGGTAGGGCAGCATGTCCCCATGTCCGTACTGACGCGCGAGGAAGCGCAGATCCGAGCCCGCCTCGTCGAGGTCCACCGCTACACGATCGACCTCGACCTCACCCGCGGCGACGAACACTTCGGCTCCACCACGACCATCCGCTTCCAAGCCCGCGAGGCCGGGGCGGACACCTTCGTGCAGCTGAACCCCGCGGCCCTGCACCGGGCGGTGCTCGACGGACACGACCTCGCGCTCGACCCCGCCGAGATCATCGCCGACGGGCGGCTCCCGCTCACCGGCCTCGCCGAGGGCGAGCACGAGCTGCGCGTCGAGACGGACATGGCGTACTCGCACACCGGCGAGGGCATGCACCGCTTCACCGACCCCGCCGACGGTGAGACGTACCTCTACTCCATGTGCGCCATGTCCGACGCCCCCCGCGTCTTCACGGCCTTCGACCAGCCCGACCTCAAGGCCGTCTTCGACGTCCGCGTCACCGCCCCGCCCCGCTGGACCGTCCTCGGCAACGGCATCGCCACCCGCGACGGCGACCCCGCCGACGGCCGCTGGAAGCTCGCCACCACCCCGCCCCTGGCCACCTACCTGATCGCGGTGGCCGCGGGCCCGTACCACTCCGTGCGCACCGAGCACGCCGGTATCCCCTTCGGACTGCACGTCCGCCGCTCGCTCGCCCCCCACCTCGAAGCCGACGCACGGGAACTCTTCGACCTCACCCGGCGCTGCTTCGACCGCTACCACGAGATCTTCGACGAGCCGTACCCCTTCGACTCCTACGACCAGGCGTTCGTCCCCGAGTTCAACCTGGGCGCCATGGAGAACCCCGGCCTCGTCACCTTCCGCGACGACTTCATCTACCGCTCCGCCGTCACCGACGCCGAGCGCCAGACCCGCGCCATGGTCATCGCCCACGAGATGGCCCACATGTGGTTCGGCAACCTCGTCACCATGACCTGGTGGGACGACCTCTGGCTCAACGAGTCCTTCGCCGAGTACATGGGCTTCCAGATCCTCACCGAGACCACCCGCTACACCGGCACCTGGGCCGACTTCGGCATCCGCCACAAGAACTGGGGCTACGACGCCGACCAGCGCCCCTCCACCCACCCCGTCGCCCCCGCGCCCGAACTCGTCCCCGACACCGCCGCCGCCCGCCTCAACATCGACGGCATCTCCTACGCGAAGGGCGCCTCCGCGCTGCGTCAGCTCGTCACCTGGCTCGGCGAAAAGGACTTCCACGCGGGGATCAACGAGCACTTCGCCCGGCACCGCTTCGGCAACGCCGCCCTCGCCGACTTCCTCGACTCCCTCGCCCGCTCCACCGACCGCGACGTCCACGCCTGGGCCGAGACCTGGCTGCGGACCACCGGAGTGGACACCCTCACGCCCGCCGTCACCACCCAAGGAGACCGGTGGAGCGCCGAGATCCGCCACGACGGCGGCGGCCACGACGGACAGCACCCCGCCCCCCGCCGCCCCCACCGCATCGCGGTCGGCCTCTACGACCACGAGCCCGCCGCCCCGCACAAACTCGTACTGCGCAACCGCGTCGAGGTCGAACTGGACGGCACCGGCCCCGCCGCCCACCTCTCCTTCACCGGGCCCCGCCCCGACCTGCTCCTCCTCAACGACGGCGACCTCACCTACGCCAAGATCCGCCTCGACCCCGGCTCCTGGCAGGCCGTCGTACGCGCCCTCTCCGGCCTCCCCGACGCCGTCAGCCGCGCCACCGTCTGGAACGCCGCCCGCGACATGGTGCGCGACGGCGACCTCCCGGGCACCGACTACCTCGACGCCGCCCGCACCCACCTCCCGCACGAGACCGACATAGCGATCGTGCAGGGCGTCCTCGCCTTCGCCCGCCTCCAGATCGCCGACCGCTACCTCCCCGCGGACCAGCGCCCCGCCGCCCTCAACACCATCGCCGCCACCTGTCGCGACCTGCTGCGCCGCACCGAGGACGGCTCCGGACCCGGGCTGCGGCTCTCCGCCGTACGCACCTACATCGCCAGCGCCACCGCCCCCGCCGAGCTGAGCGACTGGCTCGACGGCGACACCGTCCCCGGCGGCCCCGCCCTCGACCCCGAACTGCGCTGGCAGATCCTCGGCAGGCTCGCCGTCCTCGACGCCGCCGGGCCCGCCGACATCGACGCCGAACTCGCCCGTGACTCCAGCGCCACCGGCCAGGAGGGCGCCGCCCGCTGCCGCGCCGCGCTCCCCGGCCCGGAGGCCAAACAGGCCGCCTGGGACACCCTGTTCGGCGAGACCGCCGCGCTCGCCCCCCTTTCCGCGTACCTGCTCACCGCGACCGCCACCGGGTTCTGGCAGCCCGAACACCGCGACGTGCTCGCCGACTACGTACCGCGCTACTTCACCGACGTCGTCAGCGTCGCCGCCCACCGCGGCCCCGCCATCGCCGACGCCCTCGCCCGCTCCGGCTTCCCGACGACGGTGGACGCGACGACCCTCCGGCTCGGCGAGGAGTGCCTCACCGCCCCCGACCTCCTCCCCGCCCTGCGCCGCCGCCTCGAAGACCAGCTCGACGACCTGCGGCGAGCCCTGCGCGTACGGAACGAACCCGCGGGCTAGGGTCCGGGCGCTACGGGCGCTACGGGCGCTACGGGCCGGACGGGCGCGGGCCGGGGGCCGCACCCGTCCGCGCCGACCCGCCCGGCGCCATCAACCCGCGCCGTGCACCTGTACCACGTATGGGTGCACTTCGGGCCAAGCCCGGCCGAACCGCTTGCGGGCGAAGTAGCTTGAGGCAGCTCTGACATCCGTCCGAGCCCCGCACGCCACTGCCCGACCCCAGACACCTCCTAGGGGCACGCCCATGCCCGCTCGCGGCACCGCCCGCCTCCTCGCCGGGGGGAGCGAGGGACCAGGCGCGCTTCGTCCGATGCTCGACACCGTCCTCGACGCCCTCGCCCACGGCGCCGCCGACCGCGGCGGGCCGATCCCCGCCGGAGGACCCGGCGCCGTGGCCCACCGGCTGCACGACGCGGCCCGGCCCGCCATCCCCGACCACGGGGAAGGGCCGCACCACGCACTGCGCACCCTCGTGACCGCCCTCACCGCGGGCGCCGCCGACCCGGCAGACCCGCACTGCGCGGCCCATCTGCACTGCCCGCCGCTCGCCGTCGCGGCCGCCGCCGACCTCGCCGTCTCCGCACTCAACCCGTCCCTCGACTCCTGGGACCAGGCCCCCGCCGCAGCCGAGTTGGAGGCGCTGACCTGCCGCGCCCTCGCCGAGCTGGTGCACCCGCACGGCCCCGCCCCCGACGCCCTCGTCACCACCGGTGGCACCGAATCCAACCAGCTCGCCCTGCTGCTCGCCCGCGAAGCCGCCCGCGGCGCACCCCTCCGTATCGTCTGCGGCGCCAACGCCCACCACAGCGTCCACCGCGCCGCCTGGCTCCTCGGCCTGCAGCCCCCGCACACCCTCCCCACCCCCACCGGCGTCCTCGACCCGGCCCGGGTCCACGACGCCCTCACCGCGCACCCCGACCGCCCCACCCTGCTCGTCGCCACCGCGGGCACCACCGACACCGGGGCCATCGACCCCCTCCCACACCTCGCCGACCTCTGCGGCGTCCATGGGGCGACCCTCCACATCGACGCCGCCTACGGCGGGCCGCTCCTGTTCAGCGACACCCTGAACAAGCGGCTCGACGGACTCGACCGCGCCCACACCGTCGGCCTCGACCTGCACAAACTCGGCTGGCAACCGGCCGCCGCCGGACTGCTCGCCGTACCCGACACCGCCGCCCTGGCCCCCCTCGGCCACTGCGCCTCGTACCTCAACGCCCAGGACGACACCGACGCCGGTCTCCCCGATCTGCTCGGCCGCTCCCTCCGCACCACCCGCCGCGCCGACATCCTCAAGATCGCCGTCACCCTGCGCGCCCTCGGCCGCCACGGCCTCGGCGACCTCGTCGACCAGGTCTGCGCGCACGCCGGGGCCCTCGCGGACCTCATCCAGGCCCGCCCCGCCCTGGAGCTGTACGTGCGCCCCACCCTCTCGACCGTCCTCTTCCGCCCCGCGGGAGCCGGACCGGCCGCCGTCGCCGCGCTGCGCCGCCGCCTGCTGCACCACGGCACCGCCGTCCTCGGCCGCGCCGCCACCCCCGACGGGCTATGGCTCAAGGCCACCCTCCTCAACCCGCACATCCAGCCCGGCGACCTGCGCCGGCTGCTCGACCTCGTGGAAGGCAACTCCACCCCATGAGCACCGCACAACCCCCCACGCCGCCGCACGTCCCCGAGCCCGACCTCCCCCTCCCGGGGCGGCCCCTGGACCTCGCGGGCATCGGCATCGGCCCGTTCAACCTCTCCCTCGCCGCCCTCGCCCACGGCGTCCCCACCCTGCGCACCGCCTTCTACGAGCAGCGGCCCGCCTTCCACTGGCACCCCGGCCTCCTCATCGACGGCGCCACCGTCCAAGTCCCCTTCCTCGCCGACCTCGTCACCCTCGCCGACCCCGGCAGCCCCTGGAGCTTCCTCAGCTACCTCAAGGCCCGCGAACGGCTCTTCCCCTTCTACGTCGCCGAGCGCTTCCACATCGAGCGCACCGAATACGACGCCTACTGCCGCTGGGTCAGCGAACAGCTCCCCGGCCTCCACTTCGGCCACCGGATCGACGCCGTCCGCTGGGACCACGACCACGAGCTGTTCGAAATCGACTTCAGCAAGCTCGGCCCCGACGGCGAGGCCGTGGCCCCCGGCCGCGCCCACGCCCGCCACCTCGTCCTCGGCGTCGGCACCGAACCGCACGTCCCCGAAACCCTGCGCCCCCTCGCCGACGCCCCCAACGTCCCCGTCCTGCACTCCGCCGACTACCTCGAACACCGCGAACGGCTGCTCAGCGCCGGCCACATCACCATCGTCGGCTCCGGCCAGTCCGGCGCCGAGGTCTTCCTCGACCTGCTGCGCCACCGGCCGCTCGGCGCCGAGGGGCTGCACTGGCTCGCCCGTACGCCGTCCTTCGCGCCCATGGAGTACAGCAAGCTCGGCCTGGAGCAGTTCAGCCCCGACTACACCCGCTACTTCCACGCCCTCCCCGAGGCCGTCCGCGACCAGCTCCTCCCCGAGCAATGGCAGCTCTACAAGGGCATCGCGCACGAGACCGTCACCGCCATCCACCACGAGCTCTACCGCCGCGCCCAGCAGAGCGGCGACTGGCCGGGCGCCGTCCTCACCCCCGGCGTCACCGTCCGCACCGCCGGGCGCATCGCCGCCGCCCGGCTCGAACTCCACCTGGAGCACGTACAGCAGGGCACCCGCGTCCGCCACACCACCGAGGCCGTCGTCCTCGCCACCGGCTACCGCGAGCGCCGCGTCGACACCCTGCTCGCCGCCCTCGACCCGTACATCCGGCGCGACGCGTCCGAACGGCCCCGCATCGACGCCGACCACCGGCTGGTCCTCGACCCCCTCATCACGGGATCCGTGCACGTCCAGAACGCCGAGCGGCACACCCACGGCGTCGGCACCCCCGATCTCGGGCTCGCCGCCTGGCGCTCCGCCGTCATCCTCAACTCGCTCAGCCCCGAACCGGTCTACCCCCTGCCGCCCCGCACCGCCTTCACCACCTTCGGACTCCAGCCCGCCGGGCCGGGCGCCGCCGCCCCGCCGCGGCCCGCCGCCCCGGCGGCACCGGTCGCCCGGGGCAGCGGACGCATGCACCTCCCCGACCAGCGCACCGGCCTGACCCGTACCCGGACCTGACCAGTGCGCGGACCTGACCCGCACCCGGACCTGACCAGTGCGCGCGGTCGGTCAGAACACCGGCGTACCGTCGCGCGTCAGCTTCCAGTCCACCGACGCGAACCCGGCCCCGTCGATCGTCCCCTTCGCCTTCACCCACGCGATGATCGTGTTGCGGATCTCCTCCGAGTTGGCCCACACCTGCTGGGCGGCGGCCACATGCGGGAAGTTGCCCCCGCCGCTCGCCCGGTAGTTGTTCACCGCCAGCACGAACCGCGCCGACGCCTCGACCGGCTTGCCGTCGAAGCGCAGCGCGGCGATCCGCGCACCCACCGGCTTCGCGATGTCGATCTCGTACGTCAGACCGCTCACCGCGTCGTAGTTGTAGTCGGGGGTGTCACCGGCGTTCGTCAGCTTCGACGGATCCACGTCCCCGCCCGCCGGGGTCTGGACGTAATACCGCGCCGAGAACTCCAGATAGTCCTTGAGCTGGGCGCCCGTCAGCACCCGCGCCTCCAGCGTGTTCTCGAACGGATACAACCCCGCCACCTGCCGGATCGTGACCTCCCCGGCCGGGATCCGCGCCGTGCGCGAGAAGCACGACGCCTGCGACAGCACCGGCAGCCCCGCGTGCTCCGTGCCCGCCAGCGCCGCCTTCACCGTCTCCGTCTGCACATGGTTGATGAAGTCGATGATCGGCGCGTCCTTGTACGGCGCCTCCGTGGCCGCCATCGCCGCCGTGGAGGTGCCGATGACCTGGTTGACGTACCCGACGACCTTCTTGTGCTCATCGCCGAGCAGCCGCACGATCCGCGGATCCTCCGCCACTGCCGCCGAGTTCAGCACCTTCGCCGACACCGACTCCACCTGCCAGCGACCCCGCGCCCACTCCAGCCCGATGTCGAAGCGCGTCAGCCGCTGACCCCACTTGAGCGGTTCGGACAGCACCACCTCCCGGCCCGTCTCCTTGTTCACCACCCGGCGCTCGGCGATCTCCACATGCGCATGGCCCACCAGGATCGCGTCGATGCCCGCCACCCGCTCGGCCACCAGCGCCGCCGCGTTCTCCACATGCGGCAGCTGATCGCCGTAGCTCGACGTCCCGCTGGTGCCCGAATGCGCCGAGACGATCACCACGTCCGCACCCATCGAACGCAGCCGCGGCACCCACTTCGCCGCCTGCTCCTCCAGCCCAGGGAACGTCATCTTCCCCTGCACATGGGCCTTGTCCCAGATCGCGATCCCCGGGTTCGTCAGCCCCAGCACCGCCACCTTCACGCCGCGGCCGCAGGGCGTGCGCAGCCGGGTCATCCAGTACGGCGGGAAGGCGGGCCGCAGCGACGTGGCGTCCAGCGCGTTCGCGCCCAGCAGCGGAAAGTCGCACTGCTCCTCGAACTTCCGCAGCACCGGGATGCCGTAGTTGAACTCGTGGTTGCCCAGCGCCGCCGCGTCATAGCCGATGAGGTTCATCGCCTGCGCCATCGGGTGCACCGGGCCGTTCGCCCCGGTGATCGGGTCGACCTTGGCGTAGTAGTACGACAGCTGGGTGCCCTGGATGGTGTCGCCCGCGTCGATCAGCAGCGTATTGCGCCGCCCCTGCTCCTTCCGGACCTGCTCGACCAGGGTCGAGATCTTCGCGAGGCCGACGTCGTTGTGCGCCGCGTCGTCGAACTCGGCGTCCGTGAAGTAGTCCCAGTTGAAGACGTTGCCGTGGAGGTCGGTGGTGCCCATGACGGTGAACTCGTACCGCTCATGGCCGCGCCCGGGGCCGTGCGCCTCGGCTGCTCCCGTGGCCGCGGCAGAGGTGAGCGCGACCCCCGCGCTGGTGGCCGCGGTACGGCCCAGAAACGTCCGACGGTTGAGCGGCATGGCTGAACTCCCCTGAGATACCTGCGAAATGGGAACAACGCGCGTAGATTCTGGCGCAGCCGCACCGGTCCGCGACACCCCCGACAGGTTGCGATCAGAGCACGCCGAGCGCCCGGCGCAGGGCCCGGCACAGGGCAGGATCAAGCCACGTCCGCGAGCCACTTCCGCGAGCCTCGACCAAGGGAGCCCCCATGGACCGGCACGTCCCGTACGGCACCCCCGACACCCCGCGCGTCGCGGTGCTCGGCGAAGCACGCCTGGAGGTCGATCCCGAGATCGCCCGCCTCTCCGTCACCGTCAGCGCGCGCGGCGCCGACCGGCGCGCCGCGCTGGACGACCTCACCCGCCGCAACCAGCGGGCGCTGGACCTGGTGAGGTCCTACGGCGAGGCGATCGAAAAGCTGGAGACCGGCGCCTTCGCGATCAACCCGGAGCTGGCCGGAGGCCGCCAGGAACGGGTGCGGGCCTACCACGGCCGGGTGCACCTCGCCGTGACCGTCACCGACTTCACCGCCCTCGGCGAACTCACCACCCGCCTCGCCGACCTCGAACTGACCCGGGTCGACGGCCCCTGGTGGGGGCTGCGCCCCGACTCGCCCGTCCACGGCCTGGCCCGGCATCAGGCCGTACGGGAGGCCGTGCAGCGCGCCCGCGAGTACGCGGGGGCGCTCGGTGCGGGGCTCGTCGCCCTAGTCGAGCTGGCCGACCTGGGGGCGGAGGGGGAGCCGGGCCCGCCGATGCCGATGGCGGCCCCGCGCAGCCGCGCCGCCGGGGACGCGCCCGCGCTCGACCTCGAACCCGCGCGCCAGACCGTATCCGCGCACGTCACGGCGCGCTTCACGATCACCCGCCCGGAGCTGTGAATCGACTGTGTGCGCAGTCCCCGAATCGCTCATCGGAGCACCCCCATGCACGTTTCATTAGTTGTCGATAACCCGCCATGCAAAGGCCATGGGGGAGTGGCTGCTTTCCGGTTCTTTACCCATGAGTAAGTCATAGGCTCGGCAGCATGCGCCGAGCAAAAATCGTCTGTACTTTGGGACCCGCCACCGACTCGTACGAGCAGATCAAGGCGCTCGTCGAAGCCGGAATGGACGTGGCCCGCTTCAACCTCAGCCACGGCACCTATGCCGAGCACGAGGAGCGTTATCGGCGAGTCCGTAAGGCCTCGCTGGAAACCGGTCGCAGCGTCGGCATCCTGGCCGACCTTCAAGGTCCGAAGATTCGGCTCGGCCGCTTCCGCGAGGGGCCCGTACTCCTTGAACGCGGAGACGAGTTCACCATCACCGTCGAGCCGATCGAAGGCGACCGCTTCCGCTGCGGAACCACGTACGACGGGCTGGCCACCGACGTCAACAAGGGCGAGCGCATCCTCGTCGACGACGGCCGCGTCACCCTCGAGGTCGTCGACGTCGACGGGCCGCTCGTGCACACGATCGTTATCGAAGGCGGGATGATCTCCGACCACAAGGGCCTCAACCTGCCCGGCGTGGCCGTCTCCGTCCCCGCCCTCTCCCGGAAGGACATCGAGGACCTGCGCTGGGCGCTGCGCACCGGGGCCGACATCATCGCCCTGTCCTTCGTCCGCAACGGTGACGACGTCGTGGACGTGCACCGGGTGATGGCGGAGGAGGACCGCAGGCTCCCCGTCATCGCCAAGATCGAGAAGCCGCAGGCGGTCGAGAACCTGGAGAAGATCGTCGACGCCTTCGACGGCATCATGGTCGCCCGCGGCGACCTCGGCGTCGAAATGCCGCTGGAGCAGGTGCCGATCGTCCAGAAGCGCGCGGTCAAGCTGGCGAAGCGGAACGCGAAGCCGGTGATCGTCGCGACCCAGATGCTCGACTCGATGATCGACAACTCCCGCCCCACCCGGGCGGAGGCCTCCGACGTCGCCAACGCCGTCATCGACGGCACGGACGCGGTGATGCTCTCGGGCGAGACCAGCGTCGGCAAGTACCCGATCGCCACGGTCCGCACCATGGGCCGCATCGTCGCCGCCGCCGAGGAGGACATCCTCGCCAAGGGTCTCCCCGCGCTCACCGAGCGCAACAAGCCCCGCACCCAGGGCGGCGCGGTCGCCCGCGCGGCGGCCGAAATGGGCGACTTCCTCGGCGCCAAGTTCCTCGTCGCCTTCACCCAGTCCGGCGACACCGTCCGCCGCCTCTCCCGCTACCGCTCCCCGATCCCCCTGCTGGCCTTCACCCCGGACCCGAGCACCCGCTCCCAGCTCAACCTGACCTGGGGCGTCGAGACCTTCCTCGGCCCGACCGTCGCCTCCACGGACGAGATGGTCGCCCAGGTCGACGAGGAGCTGCTCCGCCTGGGCCGCTGCCGCAAGGGCGACCTCGTCGTCATCACGGCAGGCTCCCCGCCCGGAGTCTCCGGCTCCACCAACCTGGTCCGCGTCCACCACATCGGCGCCGACGACCACCGCTAGCCGCTGCGCCGCCTTCCCTGGGCCGAGGTACTGCGTTCAGTACTTCGGCCCGACGTGCGTATCCATGAGCGCGACGGAGGCCCGGCGGGCGACGCTGATGTTGAACGGATCGCTCCCGCGCGCGAGAGTCGTCCACTCGACGCCGACCGTGGTGAGGGCGTCGGAGCAGAGCTTGCGGATGTCGTCGGACTTGTTGGTGAAGAAGTACCGGGGATATTCGTAGCGCTTACGTTCCCCGGCAACGATGCGTGTGGTCCAGTTGGTGATCCGGCAGCCGTCGGAGTGGAAGAGCCCCCGGATGAACTCCCAGGGGTGTGCGTCCACGATCCCCTGTTGCCAAGGCTCCAGGGCGATGAGGCGATTGTGCTTCTTCCCCGGGCCGTGTTGGGGCAACAGGCACGGCCAGTGCTTGCTGTAGCCGGTCACCATGACGCACCCCGGGCGTTGGACGCGGCACACGTTGTTGTCAGGGCGCACAGCTCGTACAGCGTCCGCGCAGGCATCGATGAGACCTGGCCAGGCATCCGAACATGCGATGCGCAAGAAGTACGTACCTCCCTTCAGGCGGCTGATGCACCCGTCGCCGAGGTAAAGGCCGAGCAGGTACGCATAGGCAGCGATGTCTTCGAAGGGTTGTGGTTCGGGCGCGCATCTGGGGCACTGGGTTTTGTGGGGGACAGGCTCAAGTCGCATCTGCCATGCGCGAATCGCCCATCGGGAAATGCCCGTTTGCTTGCTCACCGCGTTGAGACTTCGGCCTTGGGCAACGAGAGTGAGAGCGCGCTTACGCGTTTCGAGGTCGTACACACATGCGGGTCTGGCGAATAGGCGACCACCGCGTGTGGATTCGAAGAACTGTTCACTTCATCGAGCGGAAAGGCCCGATTCCTCTGCGACCTTGGAATCGAAGGAAAAGTGCCCCGGGTCGGACTCGAACCGACACTGTATGGGTTTTGAATCCATTGCCTGCTGCCAAATTGGGCTACCGGGGCCAACGGTTCGAAGGTCATCAACGACCCGCTGCGCGTCTACCTTACCGCAGCTCGGTAGGCTCGTGGTGCCCCCACCTGTAGAGGAAACCGAGGAGCACAGTGAGCACCGCTGACGCCCCCGACGCGCAGTCGCACGTCCCACCGCAGACGACCCGCGTCGTCATCGCCGAGGACGAGGCGCTGATCCGCCTCGACCTGAAGGAGATGCTCGAAGAGGAGGGGTACTCCGTCGTCGGCGAGGCGGGAGACGGTGAGACGGCCGTCGCGCTCGCGCAGGAACACCGGCCCGACCTCGTCATCCTCGACGTGAAGATGCCGATCCTCGACGGGATTTCCGCCGCCGAGCGCATCGCGGCCGACCGCATCGCGCCCGTCCTCATGCTGACCGCGTTCTCGCAGCGCGAACTGGTCGACCGGGCCCGGGACGCCGGGGCGATGGCGTATCTCGTGAAGCCGTTCAGCAAGAGCGACGTGGTGCCCGCCATCGAGATGGCCGTGTCCCGCTTCACCGAGCTGAAGACGCTGGAGCAGGAGGTCGCCGACCTCTCCCTGCGGCTGGAGACGCGCAAGCTCGTGGACCGGGCCAAGAGCGTTCTGCAGACGGAGTACGGGCTGACCGAGCCCGCCGCGTTCCGCTGGATCCAGAAGACCTCGATGGACCGGCGGCTGTCGATGCAGCAGGTGGCCGAGGCGGTCATCGCGGACGCGGCGGAGAAGAAGTCCAAGGAGCAGTAAAGAGGGAGGGGAGGCCCAGGGCCTCCCCTCACCCCCGTTCAGTCCTCGCCGAGGTACGCCTTCCGTACGGACTCGTCGTGGAGCAGCGTCTCCCCGGTGCCGGAGAGCACGATCTTGCCGATCTCCATCACATGGCCGTGATCGGCGAGGGACAGCGCGGCCTGGGCGTTCTGTTCGACCAGCAGGATCGTGGTGCCCTGCGCCTTCAGTTCGGCGATGGTGTGCATGATCTTCTGCATCATGATGGGCGAGAGGCCCATCGAGGGTTCGTCGAGCATCAGCAGCTTGGGGCGGGACATCAGGGCGCGGCCCATGGCGAGCATCTGCTGTTCGCCGCCGGAGAGGGTGCCGGACGCCTGGGTGCGGCGTTCGCCGAGGATGGGGAAGAGGTCGTACACCTTCCGTATGTCGGCGGCGATTCCGTCGGCGTCCTTGCGGAGAAACGCTCCGAGCTGGAGGTTCTCGGCGATCGTCAGCCGGGGGAAGATGTGCCGTCCCTCGGGGGAGTGGGCCAGGCCCAGGGCGACGATCTTGTGCGCGGGGACACCGGCCAGCGGTTTGCCGTTGAAGCGGATGGCGCCGCCGAGCGGGGCCAGCAGGCCGGAGAGGGTGCGCAGGGTGGTCGTCTTGCCCGCGCCGTTGGTGCCGATGAGGGTGACGACCTGGCCCGCCTCGACGCTGAACGAGATTCCCTTGACGGCCTCGATCTTGCCGTAGGCGACCCTGAGGTCCTCGACCTCGAGCAGTGCGGTCACTGTCCGTCCTCCGTCCGTGCGTGGTGGTCCTCGGCCGCCTCGACCGCGGCGGCCTCCTCGGCGCCGGGTGCGCCCTCGAAGGGGGTGCCGAGGTAGGCGGCGATGACGCGTTCGTCGCTCTGGACGACGTCGGAGGAGCCCTCGACCAGCTTCTCGCCCTGGACGAGCACGGCGACGCGGTCGCACAGGTTGAAGATGAAGCGCATGTCGTGCTCGATGACGAGGACGGCGGTGCCCGTGTCGCGGATGGCGAAGACGAGTTCTTCGGTGGCCCGGGTCTCCTGGGGGTTCATGCCCGCGGTCGGCTCGTCGAGGAGCAGCAGTCCGGGGTCGCTGGCCAGGGCGCGGGCGATCTCCAGCTTGCGCTGTTCGCCGTAGGAGAGGTTGCGGGAGAGGTGGTCGGCCTTGGCGGCGAGGCCGGTGAACTCCAGGAGTTCCATGGCCCGTTGCTTGGAGGCGGCTTCGGCGCGTGTGAAGCCGGGGCCGCGCAGGAGGGCGGACCAGAGTCCTTCCTTGGTGCGGGTGTGCCGTCCGACCAGGACGTTTTCCAGGACGGTCATGTTGGCGAAGAGGCGGATGTTCTGGAAGGTGCGGGCGATGCCCGCCTGGGTGACCAGATGGGGTTTGGGCGGCAGGACGGTGCCCCGGTAGGAGACGCGTCCCTCGGTGGGGATGTAGAGGCCGGTGAGGCAGTTGAAGAAGGTGGTCTTGCCCGCGCCGTTGGGGCCGATGAGGCCGACGATCTCGCCGGGGTGGACGACGAGGTCGACGGAGCGTACGGCGGTGAGTCCGCCGAAGCGCATGGTGACGCCGGTGGCGGTGAGGACGGGGGCGGCCTTCGCCACCGTGGTCGTGGTCATGTCTGTCATGCCTCCGCCTTGGTGACGCCGACGGCGCCGCCGCTGAGGGCGGCCTGGTCGGGCACGTCGAGCTGTCCCGTCTCGTGGTACTGGAGCTGTTGCCGCCGGTTGGGGATGATCCCTTCGGGGCGGAAGCGCATCAGCAGGATGAGCGCGATGCCGAAGGCGAGGAGCTGGTAGTCCTGGAGGAATTCCAGCTTCTCGGGGATGAGGAAGAGCAGGGCCGCGCCCAGCAGGGGTCCGCCGATGGTGCCCATGCCGCCGAGGATGACGGCGGCGAGCAGGAAGGTGGAGTTGGGCGGGACGGGTCCGGCGAAGACGTACTGCTCGGGGACGACGGTGGTCTGGACGTGGGCCCAGATGGTGCCCGCGACTCCGGCGAGCGTGGCGCCGAGGGCGAAGGCGATGAGCTTGACGCGGAAGCCGTTGATGCCCATGGCGGTGGCGGCGGTCTCGTCCTCGCGGATGGCGACCCAGGCGCGGCCGATGCGGGAGTTCCCGGCCCGGCTGAAGATGAGGACGACGACGACGGTGATGAGCAGCATCAGCACGTAGTAGTTGCCGTTGGAGTCGAGGGTGAGTCCGGCGAAGCTGTGGTCGTCGTCGAAGTTGAAGCCGAAGATCTCCAGCGGCGGGATGTTGGGGACGCCGTTGGGGCCGTTGGTGACAGAGGGGCCCGAGGTGCCGTCGAGGTTGCTGACGGCGATGCGGAAGATCTCGCCGAAGCCGAGGGTGACGATGGCGAGGTAGTCGCCGCGCAGGCGCAGGGTGGGGGCGCCGATGACGACGCCGAAGATGAGGGAGACCAGGGCTCCGGTGAGCATGGCGGCCCAGAACGGGAACGTCACATGGATGGTGGAGGCGGTGCTTCCGGAGACCAGGGCGGCGGTGTAGGCGCCGACGCCGAGGAAGGCGACGTAGCCGAGGTCGAGGAGTCCGGCGAGCCCGACGACGATGTTCAGGCCGAGCGCGACGGTCGCGAAGATGGCGATGTTGACGCCGAGTTCGGTGTAGCTGGCCTTGTCCTGGGTGAAGGGGAAGACCAGCGCGGTCACCAGGGCCGCGACCAGGGTGAGGGAGCGGTAGGTGCTGGTGAGGCCGCTGAGCCGGGTGAGGAGTCCGGCCTTGAGGAGCGCGGCGGCGGCGAAGCACAGCGCGATGAGGTAGCCGATGAACGGCTCGGGGTTGTCCTCGTCGGTCTGGATGCCGTAGTTGACGACGTACAGGCCGAGGGTGAAGACGGCCGCGATGATGAGGATGTCGGCCCAGGAGGGGAGCCGCACCGGGCGGCACAGCGGCCGGGTGTCGTCCGGGAGCAGGAACGCGGTGGCGACGGGCGCGGCGGTGGCGACGGCGGCGACCCAGCCGCCCGGTTCGAGGTTGACCAGGCCGCCTTGTTTGACGGCTATGGCCAGGAGGGTGAACCAGGTGGTGGCGAAGGTGCCGAGGGCCAGCAGCCGCAGGGCCTGGGTGGATCCGGCGGGGGTGAGCCAGCGCAGCCCGCGGACGCCGAGGGCGGCGACCGCGAACGCCAGGGTGGCCAGGCCGAGGGCGAGGGTGAGGATCTGGAGCCCGCCGGGGTAGCCGTAGACGGTGAGGTCGCCGGGGAAGTCGGAGGACCAGGTCCAGGCGAGGAAGGTGGAGGCGGCGGCGGCGAGCCCGCCGGCCGCGGTGAGCGCACGCAGCAGGGTGGTGCGCGGGGCCGGGGCGTCGGCGGTGCCGGGGGCCTTGTTGATGTCGGTGGTCATCGGTTCACTCCCTCAGGCCCGGTCCGCTACACGTTCGCCGAGCAGCCCCTGGGGCCTGACCAGCAGGACGACGATGAGCAGGGTGAAGGCCCAGACGTCCTTCCAGGCGCCGCCGCCGAGCTGGTCCATTCCGGGGATGTCCTGGATGTATTTGATGGCCAGGGCCTCGGCGATGCCGAGGACGACGCCGCCGAGCATGGCGCCGTAGATGTTGCCGATGCCGCCGAGCACGGCGGCGGTGAAGGCTTTGAGTCCGGCGATGAAGCCCATCTCGAAGTTGATCTGGCCGTACTTGAGGCCGTGGGAGAGGGCGGCGACGGCGGCGAACGCGCCGCCGATGGCGAAGGCCATGACGATGATGCGGTCGGTGTTGACGCCCATCAGCTTGGCGGTGTCGGGGTCTTGCGCGGTGGCCTGCATGGCGCGCCCGGCCCGGCTCTTGGAGACGAACAGGCCCAGGGCGAGCATGCACAGCGGGGCGGCTATCAGCAGGAACGCGTCGCCGCGCTGGATGTGCAGATTGCCGGTGATCTCGAATGAGCTGCCCTCGAACTGGGGGAAGCTGCGGGCCTTCTTGGCATCGGGGTAGAAGGCCCAGACCGCCTGCTGGAGTGCGATGGACAGACCGATCGCGGTGATCAGGGGGGCCAGCCGGGGGCCGCCGCGCAAGGGCCGGTAGGCGAACCGCTCGGCGGCCGTGGCGATGGCGACCGAGGCGAGGATGCCGCCGACGAGCATGAGCGGCAGGGCCAGTGCGAGCGCGGTGCCGCTGGGCAGCCAGAGATAGACGGTGAGGGCGCCGAAGCCCCCGATCATGAAGATCTCGCCATGGGCGAAGTTGATGAGCTGGACGATGCCGTAGACCATGGTGTACCCGATGGCGATCAAGCCGTAGAGCGCGCCGAGGGTCAGGCCGTTGACCAGCGTTTGCGGCAGTTCGTGCACCGCAGGGCCTCCGATGAGCGTGTCGGATATGACGCCGCGCGAGGGCGCTGGTGTGCGCCCTCACGCGGCTTGCGTTGCAGGGTCGGCGGGGTGCCGCCGCTGGGTCAGTCCTTGAAGGTCTCGCTCTTCACGTCCTTCCAGGCGCCGTTCTTCACCTGGTAGACGGTCAGCTGCTTGTTGGTGGTGTCGCCGTACTTGTCGAAGGAGACCTTGCCGGTCACGCCGTCGAAGGAGACCTTGTTCAGCGCCTCGGTGATCTTGGCGCGGGCGTCGTCGGGGAGCTTGCCGTCGTTGTCGGCGGCGACGGCCTTGACGGCCTGGATGATGGCCCAGGCGGCGTCGTAGGAGTAGCCGCCGTACGCCCCGTACGGGTCCTGGTACTTCTGGGCCGCGTAGTTCTTGACGAACGTCTTGGCGGACGGGAGGTCTTCGACGGGGTAGCCGACGGAGGTGGCGAGGTCACCGTCGTTGCTGGTGCCGGACGCCTTGATGAACGCGGGGTCGTAGATGCCGTCGCCGCCCATGACCGGGACCTTGGCGCCGGTCTGCTTGATCTGGTCGGACAGCAGGCCGCCTTCGGGGTACTGGCCGCCGAAGTAGACGGAGTCGGCGCCGGTGGACTTGACCTTGCCCGCGATGCCGGAGAAGTCGGTCTCCTTGACGGTGAGGTGGTCGGTGCCGACCACGGTGCCGCCGAGGCGCTTGAACTCCTGGGCGAAGATCTTGGCGAGCCCGGCGCCGTAGGTCTGCTTGTCGTCGACGACGAACACCTTCCGCTTCTTCGCGTCCTTGTAGTAGTACTGCGCGGCGAAGCGGCCCTGGATGATGTCCGTGGTCGCGGTGCGGAAGTAGGTCTTGAAGGGGCGGGACTTCTTGCCCGAGGCCCACGCGTCGCCCTGGCTCAGCGCCGGGTTGGTGTTGGCGGGCGAGACCTCGGCCAGGTCCGCCTTGGCGAAGACGCCCTGCATGGACTGGGCGACGCCGGAGTTCAGCGGGCCGACCGTGCCGAGGATGGTGTCCTCGTCCACCATCGAGGTGGCGTTCTGCTTGCCGGAGGACGGCACCGCCTGGTCGTCGTAGGGCTTGATCTTGAAGGTGACGCCGGGGACCTCGTTCTGCTTGTTGGCCACCTTGGCGGCGAGGTCGACGGAGTTCTTGATGCCCTGGCCGAGTGCCGACAGCGACCCGGTGAGCGGGGCGTCGACGCCGATGACGACGGTGGTCTTTGCGTTCTTGTCCGCGCTGTCGTTCTTGTCGCGGGAACCGCAGGCGCTGAGGGTGAGGGCTCCCGCGGTGATCGCGGTCGTCAGGATGAGCAAGGAGCGCTGTCGCACGAAGAATCCTTTCCCTGGCCCGGCCGCCCCTCTGCATGGGACGCCGTGTCCGCGCCGTGGACCTGTTACAGCCGTAAGGGTGCTGGCGAACACCCGTCGGAGTCGTGACTGGCTGTGAATGTAAGCGTGCGACGCATCGGGGGGCAGAGGTGCAGCCCATGATGTGACTGTCTTGTTATGACACAGGTCACGTTCTTGTGTCGGTGTAGCGGAACGGAAGGGATGAGGCGGGTGTTTACGGACAATTCGTGAGGTCCGGATAGTGAGAAGCTGCAGTTCCGCTAAGGAGTCGAGGGAACTTGCGAACGAAGTGTGGAGGGGCGTGTCCGGGGCGGCGGCGAGGGGTCATCACAGATGACGTCACGGAGCGGAAATGCCCGATCTTGTATTGCGAACGTATTACGCAGTGTTACAACCGGGGCGAGTGATTCCAGCCGCGTGTTTGCGCGCCGGTACGCAAACGGGAAGCGGGTGCGCAAACGGAAAGCGGCACCCCCGGGATCCGGGGGTGCCGCTTCTGTGTGGGGTGAGGCGTTACGGCTTCGGCAGGCCCTCCGCCTCGCGCAGCAGGCAGGTCAGCCGGGCGGTGCACACCCGGTGGTCCTGCTCGTCGCTGATGACGATCTCGTACGTGGCGGTCGAGCGCCCCCGGTGGACGGGCGTGGCGACGCCGGTGACCAGGCCGGAGCGCACACCGCGGTGGTGGGTGCAGTTGAGGTCGACGCCCACCGCGATCCGTCCGCTGCCGCCGTGCAGCATCGAGCCCACCGAGCCGAGGGTCTCGGCCAGCACGGCGGAGGCGCCGCCGTGCAGCAGCCCGTACGGCTGGGTGTTGCCCTCCACGGGCATGGTGCCCACGACCCGCTCCGCCGAGGCTTCGAGGATCCGCACGCCCATGCGGGCGCCGAGATGACCGGCGGAGAACAGCGCGAGGAGGTCGACGCCGAGTGCCGCGTACTCGTCGATGACCTCTTGCGGAAACTTCACGCTGGCCTGCTCGCCCATCGGGACCGGCTCCGTTCGTTTGCTGATGGTGACCATCTGGGTGGTGGCCATCCGGGGGTGGCCACCCACTGGTGATGGCCACCTTCCTATCAGGCGGCTGAGCGGACGCTTAGGCGGGGTGCGTCCGTCAGACGGGGCGGGTCCGCTCCAGCCGTATCACCACGGACTTGCTGGCCGGGGTGTTGCTGGTGTCGGCGGTGGCGTCCAGCGGGACCAGCACGTTGGTCTCCGGGTAGTACGAGGCGGCGCAGCCGCGCGCGGTCGGGTAGTGGACCACCCGGAAGCCGGGGGCGCGGCGCTCGACGCCGTCCTTCCACTCGCCGATCAGGTCGGCGTAGTCGCCGTCGGCGAGCCCCAGGGCGGCAGCGTCCTCGGGGTGGATGAGCACCACCCGGCGGCCGTTCTTGATGCCGCGGTAGCGGTCGTCGAGGCCGTAGATGGTGGTGTTGTACTGGTCGTGGGAGCGGAGGGTCTGCAGCAGCAGCCGCCCTTCGGGCGCCGTCGGGAATTCGACGTCGGCGGCGGTGAAGTTGGCCTTCCCGGTGGTGGTCGGGAAGCTGCGGCTGTCCCGGGGGGCGTGCGGCAGGGCGAACCCGGAGGGGTTGCTCACCTTGGCGTTGAAGTCCTCGAAGCCGGGGATGACGGCCGCGATGCGGTCCCGGATCGCGGCGTAGTCCTTGGTGAACTCCTCCCAGGGGGTGGTGCTCTCGGCGCCGAGCACCCGCCGGGCCAGCCGGGAGACGATGGCCGGTTCGGAGAGCAGGTATGGGCTCGCGGGTTCCAGACGTCCGCGCGAGGCGTGCACCATGCCCATCGAGTCCTCGACGGTGACGAACTGCGGTCCGCCGTCCTGGGTGTCCCGCTCGGTGCGGCCGAGGGTGGGCAGGATCAGGGCGCGGGCGCCGGTGACCACGTGGGAGCGGTTGAGCTTGGTGGAGACGTGGACGGTCAGCCGGGCGACGCGCATCGCGGCCTCGGTGACGTCGGTGTCGGGGGAGGCGGCCACGAAGTTGCCGCCCATGGCGAAGAAGACCTTGGCCTCTCCGTCGCGCATCGCGCGGATGGCGCGGACGACGTCGAAGCCGTGCTCGCGGGGCGGCGCGAAGCCGAACTCCTTCTCCAGGGCGTCCAGGAAGGCGGGCGCGGGCCGCTCGAAGATGCCCATGGTGCGGTCGCCCTGCACATTGCTGTGGCCGCGGACCGGGCACACCCCGGCGCCGGGGCGGCCGACGTTGCCGCGCAGCAGCAGGAAGTTCACGACTTCCCGGATGGTGGGCACCGAGTGCTTGTGCTGGGTCAGGCCCATCGCCCAGCACACGATGGTGCGCTTGGAGGCGAGGACCATCTGCAGCGCGCGGTCGATCTCGGCCCGGTCCAGGCCGGTGGCGCTGAGCGTCTCGTCCCAGTCGGCGGCGCGGGCGGCGGCGGCGAACTCCTCGAAGCCGTGGGTGTGCTCGCGGATGAAGTCCTTGTCGATGACGTCTTCGTCCGTGGCGGAGGCGTTGTCGGAAGCCTCCAGGATCAGCTTGTTGAGGAGGCGGAAGAGGGCCTGGTCGCCGCCGATCCGGATCTGCAGGAAGAGGTCGGTGAGCGAGGTGCCTCCGCCTGCGAGTCCCTTGGCGTTCTGCGGGTTCTTGAACCGCTCCAGACCCGCCTCGGGCAGCGGGTTGATGGAGATGATCTGCGCGCCGTTGGACTTCGCCTTCTCCAGCGCGGAGAGCATGCGCGGATGGTTGGTGCCCGGGTTCTGCCCGGCGACGACGATCAGGTCGGCCTTGTAGAGATCCTCCAGCAGCACGCTGCCCTTGCCGACGCCCAGGGTCTCGGTCAGCGCCGAGCCCGAGGACTCGTGGCACATGTTGGAGCAGTCCGGCAGGTTGTTGGTGCCGAACTCGCGGGCGAAGAGCTGGTAGAGGAAGGCGGCCTCGTTGCTGGTGCGGCCGGAGGTGTAGAAGACGGCCTCGTCGGGGGAGTCCAGGGCGCGCAGTTCGTCGGCGATGATGTCGAACGCGCGGTCCCAGCTGACCGGCTCGTAGGACTCGGCGCCTTCGGGCAGGTACATGGGCTGGGTCAGCCGGCCCTGCTGGCCGAGCCAGTAGCCGCTGCGGGTGGCGAGGTCGGCCACCGGGTGGGCGGCGAAGAAGTCGGGGGTGACCCGGCGCAGGGTCGCCTCTTCGGCGACGGCCTTCGCGCCGTTCTCGCAGAACTCGGCCGCGTGCCGCTTGTCCGGCTCGGGCCAGGCGCAGCCCGGGCAGTCGAAGCCCTTCTTCTGGTTGACCTGGAGGAGGGTGAGCGCGGTGCGCCGTACTCCCATCTGCTGATGGGCGATGCGCAGCGAGTGACCGACCGCGGGGAACCCGGCGGCGGCGTGTTTCGGGGGTACGACCTCGGGTGCGTCCTGGACCGGATCGCCTGCGGGTGGCTTCGCTGCCATGTCGCTCCCCTTTTTCGACTCTGCTTGTCGGTTTCGACTCGGCTCGTCGGCACGGTTGTCCCCGTCGATCCTTTCATGAGTCACGGACTTTGGGACCACCCGGTCCGGTGGGCCGGGGAGCGGGAGGCGGGAGGCGTTGTCGGTGGGGCGTGGCAGGATCGGGGGCGTGGCAGAGAAAGCATCGAAGAAGACCGCAGCGCCCGCCCCCGACCGCACGGGGGACCGTCCCCGCCTGCTCCTGCTGGACGGGCACTCCCTGGCATACCGGGCGTTCTTCGCGTTGCCGGCGGAGAATTTCAGTACGACCTCCGGCCAGACGACCAACGCGATCTACGGGTTCACCTCGATGCTGGCGAACACGCTCCGTGATGAGCAGCCCACGCACCTGGCGGTGGCGTTCGACGTCTCGCGCAAGACCTGGCGCTCCGAGCAGTTCGCGGAGTACAAGGCGAACCGCTCCAAGAGCCCGGACGAGTTCAAGGGGCAGGTCGAGCTGATCGGCGAGCTGCTCGACACGATGAACGTCACGCGCTTCGCGGTGGACGGCTTCGAGGCGGACGACGTGATCGCCACCCTTGCCACCGAGGCCGAGGCCGAGGGCTTCGAGGTGCTGATCGTCACCGGTGACCGCGATTCGTTCCAGCTGGTCACCGACCATGTCACGGTCCTCTACCCGACCAAGGGCGTCTCCGAGCTGACCCGGTTCACCCCTGAGAAGGTGCAGGAGAAGTACGGCCTCACCCCGCGCCAGTACCCCGATTTCGCGGCGCTGCGCGGCGACCCGTCGGACAACCTGCCCGGCATCCCGGGCGTCGGCGAGAAGACCGCCGCGAAGTGGATCAACCAGTTCGGGTCGTTCCAGGAGCTGGTGGACCGCGTCGAGGAGGTCAAGGGCAAGGTCGGCGAGAAGCTGCGCGACCACCTGGAGTCCGTCAAGCTCAACCGGCAGTTGACCGAGCTGGTCAGGGACGTGGAGCTGGGCGTCGGCCCCGACGGTCTCAAGCGCATTCCGTACGACCGGGACGCGCTGGCCGTGGTCCTGGACGCGCTGGAGTTCCGCCATCAGAACTTCCGCGACCGGATCCTGGCCGTCGACCCGGGCGCGGCCGAGGAGGAGCCCGCCGCCGCGGCCCCCGGCGTCGAGGTCGACGGGGTGACGCTGAGCGCGGGCGGGCTGGCGCCCTGGCTGGCGGACCGCGGCGCCGAGCCGCTGGGCCTGGCCACCGTGGACACCTGGGCGCTGGGCAGCGGCAGCGTCAGCGAGGTCGCGCTGGCCACCGCCGGCGGGCCCGCCGTCTGCTTCGACCCCGCGGAGCTGGACGAGGCCGACGAGCGGGCCTTCGCGGCCTGGATCGCGGACCCGGACCGGCCGAAGGTGCTGCACAACGCCAAGGGCTCCATGCGGGTCTTCGCCGAGCACGGCTGGTCCGTCGCGGGCGTCTCCATGGACACCGCGCTCGCCGCCTATCTGGTCAAGCCGGGCCGCCGTTCCTTCGAGCTGGACGCCCTGTCGGTCGAGTACCTGGGCCGTGAGCTGTCCCCGGCGGCGGCCGCGGACAGCGGGCAGCTCGCCTTCGGCGCCGACGAACAGGCCGAGCAGGACGCCCTGATGATCAAGGCGCGTACGGTCCTCGACCTCGGCGAGGCGTTCCGGGGCCGACTGGAGGAGGTCGGCGCGGCCGGGCTGCTGAGCGATGTGGAGCTGCCCACCTCCGAGCTGCTGGCCCGGCTGGAGCGCTCCGGCATCGCCGCCGACCGCGGCTGGCTGGACCGCATGGAGCAGCAGTTCGCGGCCGCCGTCCAGCAGGCGGTGAAGGAGGCGCACGCCGCGGTGGGCCACGAGTTCAACCTCGGCTCGCCCAAGCAGCTGCAGGAAGTGCTCTTCAACGAGCTGGGCCTGCCCAAGACCAAGAAGACCAAGACCGGATACACGACGGACGCCGACGCGCTCGCCTGGCTGGCCGGGCAGACCGAGCACGAACTCCCGGTGATCATGCTGCGCCACCGGGAGCAGGCCCGGCTGCGCTCCACCGTGGAGGGGCTGATCAAGACGGTCTCTCCCGGTGGCCGCATCCACACCACGTTCAACCAGACCGTGGCGGCGACCGGTCGGCTGTCCTCGACCGACCCCAATCTGCAGAACATCCCGGTGCGCACGGACGAGGGCCGGGCGATCCGGCGCGGCTTCGTCGTCGGCGAGGGTTTCGAATCCCTGATGACCGCCGACTACAGCCAGATCGAGCTGCGCGTGATGGCCCATCTCTCCGAGGACGAGGGCCTGATCGAGGCGTTCACCTCCGGCGAGGACCTGCACACCACGGTCGCCTCCCAGGTGTTCGGCGTCGCCAAGTCCGAGGTCGACCCGGAGATGCGGCGCAAGATCAAGGCCATGTCGTACGGCCTGGCGTACGGGCTCTCGGCGTTCGGCCTCTCGGGGCAGCTGGGCATCGGCGCCGACGAGGCGCGCCGCCTCATGGACACCTTCTTCGAGCGGTTCGGCGGCGTCCGCGACTATCTGCAGCGGGTCGTGGAGGAGGCGCGCGCCATCGGCTACACAGAGACCATGCTCGGCCGCCGCCGCTACCTCCCGGATCTCACCAGCGACAACCGGCAGCGCCGCGAGATGGCCGAGCGGATGGCGCTCAACGCCCCGATCCAGGGCACCGCCGCCGACATCGTCAAGATCGCGATGCTGAAGGTGGACGCCGCGTTGACGGCGGGCGAACTCTCGTCGCGGATGCTGCTCCAGGTGCACGACGAAATCGTGCTGGAGGTCGCGCCGGGGGAGCGGGAGCGGGTCGAGGAGCTGGTGCGGCGTGAGATGGCCGGTGCGTTCCAACTCCGTGCCCCGCTCGATGTGTCGGTGGGCGTCGGCACCGACTGGGAGTCGGCCGCCCACTGAGCGGAGCGGTCAAGTCCTTATCCCCGAATGGCCCCTGACGGGCGGTAGGCATCGGTGGTCGCGGGCCTTAAGTTGTCGTAGTGTCACCAGGGTTGACGCGCGGGGGAGCGCATCGTGTTCGACGGGAGGGACAACACGGATGGCACCGTTTATCGGCCGACGTCTGCGTAAGGGAGCGGCCACGACGGCGGTGGCGGCGGCCGCGATGGCCGCCCTCACCGCATCCCAGGCGCCCGGGTTCGCCGCTCAGGAGCATGGCGACGGGGACCATCGGGACCGAGACCGGGCCAGTGGGGCGCCGTCGTCGCCCGATGCGTCGATCGACGGCGACTCCTCGTACCACACCGACCTGCCGCCCCTGACCAAGCCGGACAAGCCGGGCTCCTCGATCGACCTGCCGGGGTTCCCGGGCAGCAGCACCAAGACCGAGGCGGGCATTCCGGCGAGCGTGCTCGCCGCGTACAAGAAGGCGGAGGCGGCGCTCAGGGAGTCCAAGCCGGGCTGCAACCTGCCGTGGCAGCTGCTCGCCGCGATCGGCAAGGTCGAGTCCGGGCAGGCCCGCGGCGGCAATGTGGACGACAAGGGGACGACCGTCAGTCCCATCCTCGGCCCTGCCCTCAACGGCAACGGCTTCGCCATGATCAAGGACACCGACGGCGGCGAGTTCGACGGGGACACCACCCACGACCGCGCCGTCGGCCCGATGCAGTTCATCCCGTCCACCTGGGCGAACTGGAGCGAGGACGGCAACGGCGACGGCCGCTCGGACCCCAACAACATCTACGACGCGGCGCTGGCCGCGGGCTTCTACCTGTGCGCCAACAACCGTGATCTGTCCGTCCAGGAGGACATCAACAAGGCGATCCTGGGCTACAACCACTCGCGGGAGTATCTGAACACCGTCCTGTCGTGGTTCGAGTACTACAAGAGCGGCACCCATGAGGTGCCCGACGGCACCGGCGTGCTGCCCTCGGAGCGGAGCGACCCGCCCGGCGACGGCTCGAAGTCCGGCTCCAAGGAGTCCGGCAAGGGCAAGGAGTCCGGCAAGGACAAGGACAAGGAGCCCGGCAAGGGCAGCGGCGGCGCGCACACCCTGCCCAAGCCCGACGACAAGCCCGACGGCTCCACCTCCCCCTCGCCCGACCCGGACGACAGCCCGGGCCAGACGCCCGGCCCGGGCCTCCCCACCCCGCCGAGCACCACGCCGCCCACCACCCCCGCGCCCAAGCCCACCGGCACCGCCAAGCTGACCGCGGTCGGCGCCAAGCAGCTCACCGCCACCGCCGGTGAGACGTTCACCGGGTCCCCCAAGGTCCGCGCGGTGAGCACCGAGGGCAAGCCGGTGGCCGCGGCGCGCGTGAAGTACGAGATCCGCGGCGAGACGAGCGCCCGCTTCCTCGGCCTCGTCCGTTCCGTCACCGTGCTCACCCGCCCGGACGGCACCGCCACCGCCCCCAAGCTGCTCGCGGGCGAGCAGACCGGCTCGTTCACCCTGCGCGCCACGGCCGTCGGGCGCGAGAAGGTGGCCCCGGTCGACTTCGCCGCGACCGTCAAGGCCCGCCCCGTACCGCAGGCCGATGCGCTGGCCCGGCTCGGTGAGGGCGTCTTCAAGGCCGGGACCGGCGGCTCCTTCGCCGATCTCCTGACCGTCAAGGCGACCAACAAGGGCAAGGCCGCGGCGGGCGTCCCGGTCACCGCGACCATGATCACGGACGCCAAGAAGCCCGAGCTGAACGAGAAGGGCCCGTACTTCCTCGACGCCAAGGGCAAGCCGGTCCGCACCCTGACCGGGCTGAAGACCAACGCCCTCGGACAGCTGACGCTTCCGAAGATCCTCACCGACGAGCACGCGGGCACCTATCTGCTCCGTCTCACCACGGCGGACGGCGCCATTCTGGACGTCGAGCTGACCGTCACCGCAGCCGCCACCCCCTAGCGGACCGCCGCCCGGAACACGAGCGCGCCGCCCCCGGCCCGGGGGCGGCGCCTTCGCGTTTCGGGCCTTCGTGTTCTCATCTGCGCCACCCGTTGCTACGGTGCCCCAGCCCCGGCCGATCTGACGCCACGTCAGTTCAACGGCCGCCTCGTACCGGAACCACGGGAGGCCCGCATGCGCGCCCTCGCCGCCGCCGCGATCGGACTCGCCGCCGCCCTCGCCCTCGTCTTCACGGTGACGGCCGTCGGCGCCCCCGGCGGCACCACCTCCCCCAAGCCGCTGCTCACCACCGTCCCCGAGCACCCCTGAGGGAGGGACGCCCCGCCATGCGCCGCAAAGCCAGCCTGGTGCTGCTCGCCTTCGCCGTCTTCTTCGCCGCCCTCGCGCCGCTGGTGCGCTGGTACGCGTTCCCCCGGCTCGCCAAGATCCCGCCGAGCGAGTACCAGACGGCCGTGCTGGAGGCCCGCCCCGCCACCCTGCTCGACTACGCCACCATGAAGCCCCGCACGGTCTCCAAGGTCAGCATCGTGCAGACCCTGCGCGGGAACGTGGCGGCGGCCGAGAAGGCCGGGAAGGAGGCCGGGCGCGACGTCGTCGTCTGGGACGCCCTGTCGTACATCCAGGGCCCCGACGGCAAGATGGTCTCCCGGATCCCCGAGCGCTACGTCTTCGACGCCCACTCCCAGGACCCGGTGCACGCGGGCGGCGAGCACGTCGACGGCGACGCCGTGCGCCGCGAGGGCATCGAGTACAAGTGGCCCTTCCTCACCGAGAAGCGCGACTACCGCTACTTCGACGCCCAGACCCGCACCTCCGCGCCCATCCACTACAAGGGCACCCGGAACTTCCGCGGTCTGACGGTGTACTACTTCGAGCAGACCATCCCGTGGACCAAGGTCCCGCTGCCCAAGACCATGCCGGTCGACGGCATCACCCCCGAGACCGTCCGCAAGGCCGGAACCTCCCGCTGGTACACCACCAAGCGGATGTTCTGGGTCGAACCCACCACCGGCGCGCCCGTCAACGGGCAGGAGATCCACCGCGAGGAACTGCGCGGCGGCACGCTGCTGGGCGGCCGGGACCGGGTGACCGTCTTCTCCGGCCATGTGAAGATGCGCGAGGACTACATCGCCCACACGGTCGGGATGGTCACCTCCCAGCGGCAGCTGGTCCTCGCCTTCACCACGTATGTGCCCTGGGGCTTCGGGGCGCTGGGGGCCGGACTGCTCGCGCTCGCGCTGCTGCTGGAGGCGCGCGGCCGACGGCCGGGGACGCCTCCGCGGAGTCCGCGGCGACGGCTCGTCAACCTCCGTCCTCGCATTCCCTCCTGATGGTGACGCCGGTAGTGATCTCGGTAGTCGGCTGGCTAGCATGCGCTCCATGCCGGGTATCACGATCGAGTTCACCGAGCAGGAACTGGCCGAGCTGCGCGCGGAGGCCAAGGAGAAGGGCGTGGCCATCAAGCGCCTCGCCCACGACATACTGACCGAGGACGTCGTGCGGCGGCGGCAGAAGCAGCGCTTCGTCGAGGGTGCCGTGCGCTTCGCCATGGGATACAAGGCCGAGTTCGAGCGGGAGTTCCCGGAAGGGCTGCGTTGATCCTGTATGTCGACGCCGGTTGGGTGCTCAACGTCCAGGTCGACGTCTCCCCGGTGAACACCCCCGTGCGTGACTGGGGCGCACTGCACTGCATGAGCGAACGGCACCGCTACGAACGGTTCGCGGGCGAGCCGTACTACGAGGAGGCCGCGGCGCGCGCCGCGACCTTCCTCCACACCTCGCTGATCCTGGAACCCTTCTCCGACTACAACGCGGTGATCGGCGCGGCCTGCGCCCAGATGTATCTGCAGGAGTCCGGCGAGGCCATCGCCCCGCCGTCCGGCGCGATGGTGGCACTCATCCGCGACATACGGGACAACCGGCTCCGCCTGAGCGAGACCGCCCGGCGGCTGCGCGCCTGGGCCGTATGAGCTCCGGTGCGGCGCTTCAGCGGCGGGTGTTGGTACGCCGCGTCGGCTGGGCCGACGTCGGGTCCTCCGGCCACGGATGCTTGGGGTAGCGGCCGCGCAGCTCGGCCCGTACGGACCGGTAGCCGTCCCGCCAGAACGACGCCAGATCGGCCGTGACCGCCGCCGGACGCCCCGCCGGGGACAGCAGATGCACCAGCAGCGGCACCCGCCCGCCCGCGATCCGCGGCGACTCCTGCCAGCCGAACAGCTCCTGGAGCTTCACCGCCAGCACCGGCTGCCCGTCCCCGTACTCCACCCGCACCCGCGACCCGGTCGGCACCTCGACCCGCTCCGGCGCCAGCTCCTCGAAGCGCGCCGCCTCGCCCGTCGCCCACGGCAGCAGCCGGGCCAGCGCCTGACCGGCGTCCACCCGCGCCAGATCCGCCCGCCGCCGCGCCCGGCCCAGTTCCATGCCCAGCCACGCGTCCGGGTCCGCCAGCAGCGCCGCCTCCGACACATCCGGCCAGGGCGCCCCCAGCTCCCGGTGCAGGAACGCCATCCGCTGCCGCACCGCAGTGGCCTGCGCGGACCAGCGCAGCAGCCCCGTCCCCTCCCGGCGCAGCCCCTCCAGCAGCGCCGCGTGCACGAGCGCCGGGTCGGGCGCGGTCAGCGGCCGGGCCACCAGCTCGATCGCCCCGAGCCGGGACACCCGCCGGGCGACGACGTCCCCGTCGGCCCAGTGCACCTCCTCGCCGTCCGACCCCAGCGCCGCCGCCGCCGTACGGGCCGTCTCCTCGTCGGTGACGGCGGCGAGCCGCACTCGCGCCGACGCGGCGGCCACCGGCCGGTCCGCGACCGCCACGGCCAGCCACGGCGCCCCGCCCAGCCGCGACCCGTCGCCCAGCTCGGCCCCGGTCCCGGCCGCCATGAGATACGCCCGCCCGCCCCGCACCCGGGCCACCCGCTCGGGGAACGCCAGCGCGACGACCAGCCCGGCGACAGCGTCCTCGCCGCGTGCCGGGCTGCCCGGCCCCCGGCCGGTGGCACCGCCGGCGCGCCGGGCACCGTGCGGCCGTGCGGCCGGGCCCGGAGCCGCCGCGTCCGGCGGACCGGGCTCGGCATCGGCGCCGTCTGAGGCCACCGCGCGCTCCAGGCGGCGGGCCTCTTGGCGCCAGCGGGACGCGTAGGCGTCGCCTCCGCGGCGGGCGGTGCGCCAGGCGGCGGCCAGGTCGTCGCCGTACTCCCGCGGCGGCTCCTCGCTCAGCAGGGCCACCACCTCGGCCGCCGGGCGGGCGCCGACCTCGAAGGCGCCGTCGACGAGGGCGCGGGCGAGGCGGGGGTGGAGGCCGAGGCGGGACATCCGGCGGCCGCGCCCGGTGGCGCGCCCGGCCGCGTCGACGGCGCCGATCGCGGTCAGCACCTCCCGCGCGGCCGTCATGGCCCCGCCAGGCGGTGGGTCGAGCAGGGCGAGGCCGGAGGCGTCCGGGTCGCCCCAGCACGCCGCCTGGAGGGCGAAGGCCGTCAGGTCGGCCTCGGCGATCTCCGGCGACGGGAAGCGCGGCAGCCGGGCGTCCTCGGCCTCCGGCCAGCAGCGGTAGACCGTCCCCGGCGCCTCGCGCCCGGCCCGGCCCGCGCGCTGCCGGGCCGCAGCTCGGGACGCCCGGACGGTCGTCAGCGCGCTCAGGCCCCGCGCGTGGTCCATGCGCGGCTCACGGGCGAGGCCGCTGTCCACGACGATGCGTACGCCCGGCACGGTCAGGCTCGACTCGGCGACCGACGTCGCCAGCACCACCCGCCGCCGCCCGCCGTCCGCGCCCGCGAGCACGGCCTCCTGCACGGCGGCGGGGGCCCGCCCGTGAACCTGGAGGACGTCCGCGTCGGCGCCGCCCAGCAGCCCCGCCACCCGGCCGATCTCGCCGACGCCGGGCAGGAAGCACAGGACGTCACCGGACCGCTCGCGCAGCGCGCGCCGCACCACGTCCGCGACGTGTTCGAGCAGGGCCGGGTCCACCCGCATCCCGTGCGGCGGGCGTACGGGGCGTACGGGCGGCGTCCACACCACCTCTACGGGGTGCGACACGCCCGGGGCCGAGACGACCGGCGCGGGCTGCCCGTCACCGTCCTCACCGCCGCCGCCCTCGCCCAGCAGCCGCGCCCACCCCGCCGCGTCGGTCGTCGCCGACGCGGCGATCAGCCGCAGCTCCGGGCGCAGCGTGGCCTGGACGTCCAGCAGGAAGGCGGCCGCCGTGTCGGCGTCGAGGTGCCGCTCATGGCATTCGTCCAGGACGACGGTGTCGACCCCGGCCAGCTCCTGGTCCCGTTGCAGCCGCTGCACCAGCACGCCCGTGGTGACCACCTCGACCACCGTGCGGGGCCCGGCCTGCCGCTCCCCGCGCACGGTGAAGCCGACGCGTTCGCCGGTCCGCTCGCCGAGCAGCCACGCCATGCGCCGCGCGGCGGCCCGCGCCGCGATCCGGCGCGGCTCGGCCACCAGGACCCGCCGTCGCTCCGTCGCCCCGTCGCCGTCCAGCAGTCCGGCCAGGACGAGCGGCACCAGCGTGGTCTTGCCGGTCCCGGGCGGTGCGCACAGCACCGCCGACCCCCGCTGGTCGAGCGCGCGCAGCAGCTCCGGTACGGCTTCGCGGACAGGCAGCTGCTCCAGGACGTCCGTACGCATGGCCGAAAAGCCCCCCGCTCAGTCCCGCTCGCAGACGAAGACGGCCGTGCCCGGGATGAGGCCGCCGCGCAGCGGGGACCAGCCGCCCCACTCCTGACGGTTCCAGGCAGGCCATTCCGGTTCCACCAGGTCGATCAGCCGGAAGCCCCCGGCCACGACGTCCCGTACCCGGTCGCCGAGGGTCCGGTGGTGCTCCACATAGACGGCGCGGCCCGCGTCGTCCTGTTCCACATACGGGGTGCGGTCGAAGTACGAGCCGGAGATGCTCAGCCCTTCGGGCCCCGGCTCGTCGGGGAACGCCCACCGCACCGGATGCGTCACCGAGAACACCCACCGGCCGCCCGGCCGCAGCACCCGGCGCACCTCGCGCATCACCCGTACCGGCTCGGCCACGAAGGGCACCGCCCCGTACGCCGAGCAGGCGAGGTCGAACGAACCGTCCCGGAAGGGCAGCGCGGTCGCGTCGGCCTGGACCAGCGCGACGCCGGGCGGGCCGACCGCCTCGGCGTCGATCCGCTGGGCGTGCCGCAGCTGCCGGTGGGAGATGTCGAGCGCCACGGGGCGGGCCCCGCGCGCCGCGAGCCAGCGCGCGCACTGCGCCGCGCCCGCGCCCACCTCCAGTACGTGGCGCCCCTTCAGCCGGTCCGCGGGCCCGAGCAGCCCGGCCTCCTCCTCGTCCAGCCCCTCCGGGCCCCATATGAAGCGGTCGTCGCCGAGGAAGGCGCCGTGCTCCTCCTGGTACTCGTCGGCGTTGCGGTCCCACCAGCCGCGGCTCGCCCGGCTGCTCTCGGTGTCGTCGGCGGTCCGGCGGGTGGCGGTGGGCTCGAAGGAATCGGAGGCATCGAGGGCGCCGGAGGCTTCACGAGCGGCCTCAAGGGCACTCTCCGGGGCCTCGAAGGCACCGCTGGGCTTGTGTTCTTGGACCATCGGGTGCGTCGTCGTACTCTCTGTATCGACCTGTGGCTACGGGGCACGGCCGGGGACCGCGTCCCAGCGGTGACTTGCAAATTGCCGGGTTCGGGGCGTTAAGCCCCACGTGTGCTCTTCGTGCATTGACCATGCCCGGCCGCCCCCGTATGCTACAAGTTGCGCTGCGGGCCTGCGCGACTCAGACGGAGCAGGCCGCGCTCGCATCTGTTGTATGTCCCCTCGGTTGTCGAGGCGTTTCGGTCTCTCGTATAGATCCGGAAGATCACGCCTCGCAGGCTGTCCGGCTTCGGCAGTGCGATAAGGGTCCACGGCGTAGCAGTACCTACGACTCAATGTCCGTACCGGAGCCCTTTCCCACATGACGAGCAGCACCGAGGCAACCCGCACCACCCCGCAGGTGGCGGTAAACGACATCGGTTCCGAGGAAGCCTTCCTCGCCGCGATCGACGAGACGATCAAGTACTTCAACGACGGCGACATCGTCGACGGCGTCATCGTGAAGGTCGACCGGGACGAGGTCCTGCTCGACATTGGTTACAAGACCGAAGGCGTCATCCCTTCCCGCGAGCTTTCGATCAAGCACGACGTCGACCCGAACGAGGTCGTAGCCGTCGGCGACGAGATCGAGGCCCTGGTTCTCCAGAAGGAGGACAAGGAAGGCCGCCTGATCCTCTCGAAGAAGCGCGCCCAGTACGAGCGTGCCTGGGGCACCATCGAGAAGATCAAGGAAGAGGACGGGATCGTCACCGGTACCGTCATCGAGGTCGTCAAGGGTGGTCTCATCCTCGACATCGGCCTCCGCGGCTTCCTTCCGGCCTCCCTGGTCGAGATGCGCCGCGTCCGCGACCTCCAGCCCTACGTGGGCAAGGAGCTCGAGGCGAAGATCATCGAGCTGGACAAGAACCGCAACAACGTGGTCCTGTCCCGCCGCGCCTGGCTGGAGCAGACCCAGAGCGAGGTCCGTCAGACCTTCCTCACCACCCTCCAGAAGGGTCAGGTGCGCTCCGGCGTCGTCTCCTCCATCGTCAACTTCGGTGCCTTCGTGGACCTGGGTGGCGTCGACGGCCTGGTCCACGTCTCCGAGCTGTCCTGGAAGCACATCGACCACCCGTCCGAGGTCGTCGAGGTCGGCCAGGAGGTCACGGTCGAGGTCCTCGACGTCGACATGGACCGCGAGCGCGTCTCCCTGTCGCTCAAGGCGACCCAGGAAGACCCGTGGCAGCAGTTCGCCCGGACCCACCAGATCGGTCAGGTCGTCCCGGGTAAGGTCACGAAGCTCGTTCCGTTCGGTGCGTTCGTCCGCGTGGACGAGGGCATCGAGGGCCTGGTCCACATCTCCGAGCTGGCCGAGCGCCACGTGGAGATCCCGGAGCAGGTCGTCCAGGTCAACGACGAGATCTTCGTCAAGGTCATCGACATCGACCTCGAGCGCCGCCGCATCAGCCTCTCGCTGAAGCAGGCCAACGAGGCCTTCGGTGCCGACCCGTCCGTGGTCGAGTTCGACCCGACCCTGTACGGCATGGCCGCGTCCTACGACGACCAGGGCAACTACATCTACCCCGAGGGCTTCGACCCCGAGGCCAACGACTGGCTCGAGGGGTACGAGAAGCAGCGCGAGGAGTGGGAGCGTCAGTACGCCGACGCGCAGACCCGCTTCGAGCAGCACCAGGCGCAGGTCATCAAGTCCCGCGAGGCCGACGAGCAGGCCGCTGCCGAGGGTGCTACCAGCGCTGCCCCGGCGCCCGGCGGGCAGGCTTCCGGCGGCGGTTCGTACTCCTCGGAGTCGGCCGACAACTCCGGCGCCCTGGCGTCGGACGAGGCGCTTGCCGCGCTCCGCGAGAAGCTGGCCGGCGGCCAGAGCTGAACCGCTGTGCCGCTGATCTGATCGCCAGCGGCACCGGCTGATCGAGTGTGAGGCCCGTTCCCCTCCGGGGGAGCGGGCCTTACGCATGTTCCGGCGCGCGGACGGCCATGATGCGCACAGGAGTTGAGCCCGGGGGCCGGGAATGCGCCTGCCCCCTTGTGGTGTTTTCGCGTACGGAACACAAGGAGGAGCGGTCACAGTGCTTGATCCGCAGGATTTGTACGCGTGGGAACCGAGCGGGCTCGCGGAAGTCGACGCGATAGCCTCCCGGGATTCGGCCGGGCTGGTGCTGCTCTACCACTTCGACGGTTACATCGACGCAGGTGAGACCGGCGACCAGATCGTGGAGCGGCTGCTCGACGGGCTGCCGCGGCAGGTCGTCGCCCGCTTCGACCACGACCGGCTGGTCGACTACCGGGCCCGGCGCCCCCTGCTCACCTTCCAGCGCGACCGCTGGACGGCCTACGAGACCCCGGCGATCGAACTCCACCTGGTGCGGGACGCCACCGCGGCACCCTTCCTGCTGCTCTGCGGGCCCGAACCGGACGTGGAGTGGGAGCGCTTCGCTGCCGCCGTGCGGCAGATGATCGAGCGGCTCGGGGTGCGGCTCGCCGTGAACTTCCACGGCATCCCGATGGGCGTTCCGCACACCCGGCCGGTGGGCCTCACCCCGCACGGCAACCGCACCGACCTGATGCCCGGCCACCGTGGCTACTTCGACGAGGCCCAGGTGCCCGGCAGCGCCGAGTCGCTGATCGAGTACCGGCTCGGCGAGGCGGGCCACGACGTGCTCGGGGTCGCCGCCCACGTCCCCCACTATCTGGCCCGGTCCGCCTACCCCGACGCGGCGCTCACCGCGCTGGAGGCGGTCACCGCGGCCACCGGTCTGGTGCTGCCGGGCGCGGCCCACGCGCTGCGCAACGAGGCGCACAAGACGCAGGAGGAGATCGAGCGGCAGGTCTCGGAGGGGGACGACGAGCTGGTCGCGCTCGTACGGGGCCTTGAGCACCAGTACGACGCGGTGGCCGGGGCCGAGAGCCGCGGCAACCTGGTCGCGGAACCGGCCGAGCTGCCGTCGGCGGACGAGCTGGGCGCCGAGTTCGAGCGCTTCCTGGCCGAGCGGGAGGGCGAGAGCGGCGCCTGAGAGGAGGGCGGGAGCGATGCCTGAGCGGAGGGCGAGAGCGGCGCCTGAGCGGCGGACCGCAGGGCGGTCCGTATAGCGTGGGCCCCATGCTGAAGCTGGGGCTCACGGGCGGAATCGGCGCGGGCAAGAGCGAAGTCTCGCGGATCTTGGTCTCTTACGGCGCGTTGCTGATCGACTCCGATCGGATCGCCCGTGAGGTGGTCGAGCCGGGAACGCCCGGCCTCGACGCCGTCGTCGCCGAGTTCGGGCCCGGGGTGCTGACCGCCGACGGTCGGCTCGACCGGCCGAAGCTCGGCGGGATCGTCTTCAACGACCCCGAGCGGCTGCGCGCCCTGAACGCCATCGTCCACCCTCTGGTCCGCGACCGCTCCGCCGAGCTGCAGGCGGGCGCCGGGCCGGAGGCGGTGGTCGTCCACGACGTCCCGCTGCTCGCCGAGAACGGCCTGGGGTCCCTGTACGACCTGGTGCTGGTCGTCGACGCCACGCCCGGGACCCAGCTCGACCGGCTGGTCCGGCTGCGCGGCATGACCGAGGACGAGGCGCGGGCCCGGATGGCGTCCCAGGCGACCCGCGAGGAGCGGCTGGCCGTCGCCGACGTCGTGATCGACAACGACGGTCCGCTGGAGGAGCTGGAGCCGCGGGTCCGCAAGGTCTGGGCCGAGCTGGTGGAACGGGCCGCCGCCACGGACTGAGGGGCGGGCCCGTGCTTGCCGGGCGGTCCGCGGGGGAATGTGGCGCACTGGGTGGTTGTTGTGCTGCCCGTACCGACGATCATCACTGAGGGATCACCGCACACGGGACCAAGGATCACGCAAAAGCCCGGGGAAGGAAGCGGCTGTGCCCGAGCCCACGCCCGAGACCCATGTCATCGACTACCGCGCCGCGGAGCAGCTGCTCGCCGCCCGAGATCCGCGAGGCGCCGTCAAGCTGCTCGACTCGGTCATCACCGCTCACCCCGAGAACACCGCGGCCCGGCTGCTGCGGGCCCGCGCGTTCTTCGGAATGGCCCAGCTCCGCGCTGCGGAACTCGAATTCCACATCGTCCTGGAGCGCGAGCCGGACAACGCGTTCGCCCACTTCGCCCTCGCCCGTACGCTGGAGCGCGCCTCCCGCCGGGACGAGGCCACCCGCCACTTCCGCCTCGCCGCGGCGCTCGATCCGCGCCCGGACTTCGTGGCGGCGGCGCGGTTCGACGACATGAGCTGATCAGCGCTGACTGCGGCTGATCACACCGGGGTGGCGACCTTCGTGGCCGGGCGGTGGCTACCGGGGACGGAGTAGAACCGTCCCCGGGTGGCCAGCGTCAACGGGATGTGCACGGCTGGTCCGATGATCATCGCGACGAACGACGCGTAGTAGTCCGGGTAGACCCCGAAGACGCCGAGGGCTCCGACGGAGACCCCTGCCGCCATGGAGATCAGTCCGCACGGGTTCCAGTCGCGCACCCGGCCGTCACGGAACTCGATCTCCCGCGTCGGCGCCAGCCCGCACAGGCGGCGGCAGACGAAATAGTCGGCGAGCAGGATCAGCACCCAGGTGTTGGTCATGATCCCGGTGATGGCGAGGAAGGTGCCGGTGTACTGAAGGATGTTCATCGGGTAGCCCACGACGCCCAGGGTCAGCAGCGCCACCATCCACCACGGGCGGCCGATCCTGCGGGGCATGGTCGCGTCCCAGGCGTTGGACAGCGCGAGTGAGCCTGAGTACAGGTTCACCACGTTGATGCGGATCTGTGTGATCACGGCGAAGACGACTCCGAGGACCCCCATGAAGGTCACGAAGAAGAGCCCGGGATCGGTGGCGGACAGCTCTGCCTTGGGGCCCTTGAAGTGCTCCAGCATCGTGAACCCGATCAGCGCGCCGATGAGCATCACGCCCGCGATCATCAGCAGTTCGACGAGCATGAGGGCGCCCGTTCCCCGGTAGCCGACCTTCGTCTTGACGAAGCGTCCGTAGTCGGTGGCGATCAGGCCCTGGAAGACGATCTGGCCATTGGCCAGGTTGAACCCCTGCCAGATCGTGGCCGCGCCGACGCTTCCGGTGGCCTTCCATTCACCGGGTCCGACCAGCACGTATCCCTGGGCCAGCATGATCATGCCGATCACGAAGAGCACCAGGAACAGTGGTGTGCCCCAGCGCTGCAGCAGGTTCATCGAGTGCATGCCCCGCCAGGCCGACAGCAGGGCGATGACCCCGACCAGGCAGAACATCAGCACCGCCGCCACCGAGGTGATCGGAACATGGAGGAACTCGCTCAGCGCGTGGGCGACGATGCTGCCCTCGAAGAGGAAGTAGAAGACGTAGTTGAAGCCGTAGACGACGGAGGCGACCGCGGCGCCCTTGCTGCCGAAGCCCAGACCGCGGGTGAGCAGCGGGACCGAGAGTCCCTCACGGCTGGAGATCCGCATGATCGCGCTGCCGAGCACGGTCGCCATGACGACCATGTACGCGATCGGCAGCAGCATCATCGGCCAGCCGAGCAGAAAGCCCATCTGGCCGCCGAGTGAGAACCAGAACATGGCGGTCACGTTCGCCGTCAGCACCAGCAGCACCGCGGGCCGGGGCCAGCGCTGGTCGGCCGGGACACGATCGGTCGCGAAGCTCTCCACCTGGTCGTCGAGACTGGTCGAGGGCCCCTTGAAGTATCTGCTCAAGGACATGGCTGTGCTCCGGAATGGGGGAGGGGGAGGAGGAGGCCGGCCGGGGAGGCGGCTAGAGCGCCGGGCGGCGGGTGTGGAATTCGGTGGCCTGTTCGAAGGCGTGACCGACCTGGAAGAGGCGCGCCTCGGCGAACGGGGCACCCATGAGCTGAAGGCCGATCGGCAGACCGTCGTCATCGAAGCCGGACGGCAGGCTCAGCGCGGGCATTCCGGTGAGGGAGGGGAGCCCGGTGTACCGCATGATCGCTACCAGTGTCGGCTGGACGACACCGGGTTCGAGTTCGATCGCCTCGGTGCCGACGACGGGAGCCGTGAACGGAATGGTCGGCATCGCGACCACGTCCACCGAGCGCTGGAACGCGGCCAGGAACTGGTCGCGGAGCAGCCGGCGGTAGCGCTGCGCCTGGATGTAGTGCGTCGCGAGGTAGAGCTCCCCCTGCTCGAACATGAAGCGCACGTTCTCGCCGTAGTCGTCGGGCCGCTCGCGAAGCCAGCGCTGGTGGTAGGCGCTCGGCTCGGAGCTCTCGACCGTCATCAGGGCCGATACGTTGCCCTCGATGTCCGGGATCGCGATGTCGACGATCTCGGCGCCGAGCGATTCCAGGGTGACCAGGGCCTGTTCGGTCGCGGCGCGCACCGCGGGCTGCACCTGAGTGAGGGCGTGGTCCCGTACGATGCCGATCCGCAGCCCCCGCACTCCCTCGCGCAACGACGCGGTGTAGTCGGGGACGGTGCAGCGCGAGGTGCCGGTATCGGCCGGGTCGTGTCCCGCGAGCAGGCCGAGCAGCAGGGCGCAGTCCTCGACGGTGCGGGTCATCGGACCGCAGGTGTCCAGGGACCAGGCGAGCGGGATGATCCCGGCGTTGCTCACCCGGCCGATGGTGGGACGGATGCCCACGATGCCGTTGGCGCTGCTGGGCAGCCGGATCGAGCCCCCGGTGTCCGTGCCCAGGGCGGCGGGTACCGCCCCGGCGGCGACCGCGGCTCCCGAACCGCCGGAGGAGCCGGACGCGATGCGGGTGGTGTCCCAGGGGTTGCGTACGCACCCGTAGTGCGGGTTCTCCGAGGTGGCGCCCCATGCGAACTCGTGCATGTTGGTGTTCGCGATGAGGTTGGCGCCGGCTCCCTTGAGCCGTGCGGCCACCGTGGCGTCTTCCTCGGGGACCCAGTCGGCGAGGATCCTGCTTCCGGCGGAGGTGACGCGTCCGGCGACCGCGACGTTGTCCTTGACCGCGATCGGCACTCCGTGCAGGGGGCCGAGCCGGTACCCGGCCCCCAGCATGGTCTCGGCAGCCTGGGCGACCGCGAGCGAGTCGTCCGCGTGCACGGCGGTGAACGCGGCGAGCGGGCCGCCGACCTTGTCGATGCGGTCGAGCAGGGCGCGGGTGAGTTCGACGGGAGAGATCTGCCGCGAGGCGATCAGGCGTGCCGACTCGGTGGCGGTCAGTTCGGTGAGGTCCGTGGCGGTGGTCACTCCGTCACCTCCTGTTCCTGGTGGACGACAGAGGTGAGGGGGGTGACGGTCCAGTGGTCGGCCGAGGCCATGCGGGCGCTCATCGCGTTGGCCTCCGCCAGCAGGGGCGCGAACGCGGCGGTGTGGCGGGCGAGGCGTTCGGCGGGAAGCGGCAGTGCCGCCAGGGCGACGAGGGCGGCGACGTCAGGGTCTGGGGAGTGTGAGGGATCCAACATGGACGGAGAAGCTAGGAACGGCCCGTTTCCCTCGGATGATCAGACCGTTTCAGGTGTGTTACGTATCGAGGAGTTTTGTTAATGACATGTTACGTGAACGCCGATGAGCTGGAGTTTTGAAGTCGCGGAAAATATTAGAGAGCCTCACGACCTTGGCTGTGGCTGCTCGTCCAGAGCCTGTGAGAGCCGGTGCAGCAGGCCGGTCAGCAGCTCTCCTTCGCCGGTCGCCGCGAAGAGGGCGACGTCGCTGTGTTCCACGACCTCGTTGAGCTTGCGGTAAAGGCTCCTGCCGCGCGAGGTGAGCCGGATCCGTATCCGGCGCCGGTCCGCCATGTCGATCTGCCGGTAGACGATGTTGTTGTCCACCAGGCGGTCGACCAGCTTGGTCACGGTCGGGGCGGGCAGCAGGAGGTGATCGGCGACCTCCGACATCGCCCGCCCCGCACCGTCCGAGAGGAGGCTGAGCACCCACCACTGCTCCACGGTGAACCCGGTGGGCTCCAGCGTCGACCGCAGGCGGTCGGCCAGCCGCCGTTCCACCCGCCGGAGGAGATGGGCGAGATCTCCGGATACATCCTGTTCCGTCGTCATTCCCGCACCCTTTCTCTACCTCTGTCGCCCGGCCATCTGAAATCGTAGAGCGGCACAGTGGGTGCTTCCGACGGGCACCGAACGCCCGGCATCCCCGGTGCGCACAAGAACGCAGGTGATACCCGTGACCGATGCAGCGGTGAACATAGCGCTCGTCGTCCCCCTCCAGGGCCCGCTCGGGCTCATAGGGCCGTCGTCCGAGCTGTGCGCCCAGCTCGCGGTGGAGGAGATCAACGCGGTCAGCGGCGTTCTGGGCAGGGAGCTGCGGCTGGTGACGGTGGACGGGGGCGCGCCGCCACGGGCCATCGCCGCGGAGGTCGAGGCGCTGGTGGGGCTCGGCCGGGTGCAGGCCATCACCGGTGCCCACACCTCGGCCGTGCGGGCCGCGCTCGTCCCCGCTGTCGCCGGGCGCGTGCCGTACATCTACACCTCCCTGTACGAGGGCGGTGAGCGCAGCCCGGGGGTGTTCGTCACCGGCGAGACCCCCGGCAGGCAGCTGCTGCCCGCGATGCGGATGTTCGCCCGGGAGCGCGGACTGCGCCGCTGGAGTGTCGTCGGCAACGACTACGTGTGGCCGCGCGGGACCGCTGAACTGGCGCGCGGATTCCTGCGGCGTGAAGGCGGGACGATCGCTGACGAGGTTTATCTGCCGCTGGGCAGCGGCGACTTCGGGGACGCCTTGGACCGGGTCGAGCGCTCGGGGGCCGACGCGGTGCTCGTGCTGCTGGTCGGGCAGGACGCGGTGGAGTTCCACCGCCAGTTCGGGCGGCGCGGGCTCCATGAGGGGCTGCCTCGGCTGACCACCCTCATGGACGAGAACATGCTCATGGCCGCGGGGCCCGAGGCCACGAGCGAGCTGTTCGCGGCGGCAGGCTACTTCGCGTCGCTGGCCACCGCGGACAGCCTGGACTTCACCGGCCGCTACGTACGGCGGTTCGGCGCGGAAGCCCCGGTCGTGGGTTCGCTCGGGGAGTCGTGCTACGAGGGCGTACGGCTGTTCGCCGCCCTCGCGGAACTGGCGCGCTCGCTCGACGTGCGCGCCATCAGCTCAGTGGCGGACGCGGTCGTCTTCGAAGGGGCCCGGGGCGCGCTGCGGCTGCGGGACCGGCACGCCGCTCAGCGGATCTTCTTCGCCGAGGCCACGGGCCTGGAGTTCTCGGTGCTCGCCGAACTGCCCCCGCTCGACCACCGGACGGATCACGGCACCAGCACCTGACGGACGGCCCGCCCCGCGGCCAGGTTCTCCAGCGCTGCGTTGACGTCGGACAGCGCGAGCGTGTCGCTGTGCAGCAGGTCCACCGGCAGCTTCCCGGCGCGCCACAGGGCCACGTAGCGGGGGATGTCGCGCTGGGGCACGGCATCGCCGAGGTAACTGCCGCGCAGGGTGCGTCCCTCGCCGACCAGGGCCGCCGCCGGCACGGACATCGTCTCGGACGGGTCCGGCAGGCCCACCGACACGGTACGTCCGCCACGGCGGGTGAGGGACCAGGCCGACTCCAGGGCCTTGGCGCGCCCCACCGCCTCGAACACCGCGTCGGCGCCACCGTCCGTGGCCTCGCCGATCACCGCGGCCGCGTCCTGCGGCATCGCGGTGTGGGTGGCACCGAGCTTCCGGGCGAGATCCAGCTTGGCGGGCAGCGGGTCGACGGCGATGACCGGATGGGCGTTGGCGAGGACCGCGCCGAGGACGGCGGACAGCCCCACCCCGCCCAGGCCGATGACGGCGGCCGACTCGCCGGGGCGCAGACCGCCGGTGGAGAGCGCGGCGCCGACGCCGGTCAGGACCGCGCAGCCGAAGAGCGCGGCGACGGGCGGTGGGATGTCCCCGGGAACGACCACGGCGGACCGCCGGTCGACGACCGCGTGCCGCGCGAAGGCCGACACCCCGAGGTGGTGGTGCACGGCCTCGCCGCCACGGTGGATCCGCCGCGCGCCGGACAGCAGGGTTCCCCGCGTATTGGCCCGCGCGCCCGCCGGACATCGCGCGGGAGCGCCGCCGGCGCACTCCGCGCACAGCCCGCAGCTGGGGACGAAGACCAGCACCACCCGGTCACCGGTCCGGACGTCGTCGATGTGATCGCCGAGGGACTGGACGACGCCGGTCGCCTCATGACCGAGCGCCATGGGGGTGGGGCGCGGGCGCGAGCCGTTGACCACCGAGAGGTCCGAGTGGCACACCCCGGCGGCGTCGATGCGGACGAGCAGTTCCCCGGGGCCGGGCTCGTGCAGGTCGACGGGGCCGACGGTCAGCGGGCGGCTTTCGAGGTAGGGGCGGGAGGCGTGGGGGGCCTCCAGGACGGCTGCTTCGGTTCTCATGCGGCCGAGAAGCTAGGGAGTGCCCGTTTCCGTCGTGTTGCCAATCGACGTCTTATGTTTCGTCCAAGTTACACAGAATGCTCTGAGCAGGATTTTTAACTTCGAAGAAAATATTTTCAGGGGAAGCATCTATCGCTTCGGGCGGCTCTGCGGGTACGTTCGCCGCCGTGCCGGACGCCGACAGCCGGACACCCGGTTCGAGCCCACCGACATCTGGAGACATGCACCATGACCGTGGCATCCCATGCCCTTCCCCGGATCCTGCACATCGGAGCCGGAGCTTCCGCCCGCCTCGGGGAGGTGCTCCACCAGCTGGGAGTGTCCAAGCCGCTGATCATCACGGACGCCTTCCTCGACGAACACGGCGCGGTCGCCCGCCTCCGTGCCCCGCTGAACGCGGCCGGGATCACCTCCGTGGTCTTCTCGGGCACCCGGCCTGACCCGACCACGGATTCGGTCGGGGAGGCCGTACGCGTCATGCGCGAGGGCGACTTCGACTGCGTCGTCGGCTTCGGCGGAGGCAGCCCGATGGACACGGCCAAGGCCGTCGCGCTCCTCGGCACCACCGGGCACGAGATGCGCCGCTACAAGGCCCCCGCCGTCACCGACCAGCCGACCCTGCCGCTGATCGCCGTGCCCACCACGGCCGGCAGCGGTTCGGAGGCGACCCGGTTCACCATCATCACCGACAGCGCCAGCACCGAGAAGATGCTCTGCGTCGGACTGGCCTTCCTCCCCGTGGCCGCCCTGGTGGACTACGAACTCACCATGGGCATGCCGCCCAGGCTGACCGCGGACACCGGGATCGACGCGCTCACCCACGCCATCGAGGCATACGTGAGCCGCCGGGCCACCCCCTTCTCGGACGGCATGGCGCTCACCGCCATGCGCACCATCACCGCCCATCTGCGGACGGTGTACCGCGACCCGGGGAACCGGGCGGCGCGCGAGGCCATCATGCTGGGGGCCACCCAGGCCGGCATCGCCTTCTCCAACTCCAGCGTGGCGCTGGTTCACGGGATGAGCAGGCCGCTGGGGGCGCACTTCCACGTCGCCCACGGCCTCTCCAACGCGATGCTGTTCCCGGCCGTCACCCGGTTCTCCGTACGGGCAGCCCCCGGCCGCTACGCGGACTGCGCCCGGGCGACGGGACTCGCCGACGGGCGGGACTCCGACGACACGGCCGCCGCCCGGCTGGTGGACGAACTGGACGCGCTCAACCGCGATCTCGACGTCCCGACGCCCGAGCGGTTCGGGCTCTCCTCGGACCGGTGGCGGGAGATGACCCCCACCATGGCGGCGCAGGCGCTCGCTTCGGGGTCCCCGGCGAACAACCCGCGCGTACCGTCCCAGTCCGAGGTCGAGGACCTGTACGCCGCCGTGTGGTCCGCTGCCGCGTCCTAACGCCGCCCCTGGCCGCGCCCCCGCACCGGCGCGTACGGCGGCACATCCCGCCCCGGCTGGTAGTGCGGCCCCTGCCGGATGTGCCGGATGACCAGGGCCAGGTCGATCACGGTGATGGCGGCGAGCGCCGCGCAGGCGGCCGCCCAGCCCGGCCTGCCCGCCAGCACGAAGGCCACCGTGCCGCCGGCGGTCCACAGCAGTCCCCAGGCCGCGAGCCACAGCCGCATGCGCAGCGGAGTGCGCGCATGCGCGGGCTCATCGCCCGTACGGATGAATCGCATGGACATCGCACCGCATCTCCCGCGCGTAGCTTCCGCGTCCCCCTCTTCGACGCTACCGCGCCCGGCGGCCTGTCGGCGGGGCCTGCGATCATGTGCTGAGCACACAGGAACTGTGTGCGTCCACCGCGCACGACGAGGAGCCGCACGTGATCCACCAGTCATGGGACGAATCTGCCGCCCGGCGGGCCCGTATCCGCGGCTGTCTGCTGGGCGGCGCGATCGGTGACGCGCTCGGCAACCCGATCGAGTTCCGCTCCCTGCCGGGGATCCGCGAGGTCTACGGCGGCGCGGGCGTCACCGGCCTCGTCCCGGACGACAGCGGCACCGTGGGCCGGATCACCGACGACACCCAGATGACCCTGTTCACTGCCGAGGGGCTGATCCGGGCCCGCGCCGGCGCGTCCACCCAGGGCGTCGGGGGCAACGAGATCGCCGCCGTCCGCCGCGCCTACCTGCGCTGGCTCGACACCCAGAACCACCCCGAGCCGCCGCCCCCGAGGACCCCGGACGACGTCGGCCGCTCCGGCTGGCTGCGCACCCACCCGTGGCTGTACGCCCGCCGCGCGCCCGGCAACGCGTGCCTCTCCGGCCTCTACGAAGGCCACACCCCCACCATGGACGTCGCCCTCCACGGCGCCCCGGGCCCGGTGAACGGCGGCTCCAAGGGCTGCGGCACCGTGATGCGGTCGGCCCCGTTCGGCCTCACCGGTCTGCCCGCCCGCGACTGCTTCGAGCTCTCCGCCCGCTGCGCCCAGATCACCCACGGCCATCCGACCGGCTACCTCGCGGCGGGCGCCCTGGCCGCGATGATCGCGTACCTCCTCGAAGGCGACTCCCTGCAGGGGGCCGCCCTGCGCACCCTGCACATCCTGCGCGGCTTTCCGCGGCACGAGGAGACCGCCGCCGTCCTGCGCCGCGCGATCGACCTGGCGGCCGGGGGCGACCCCACCGCGGAGAAGGTCGAGTCGCTCGGCGGCGGGTGGATCGCCGAGGAGGCGCTGGCCATCGGGGTCTACGCCGCCCTGGCGGGCGCCAGCCTTCCGGCCTCGCTGCTGCTGTCCGTCAACCACTCGGGCGACAGCGACTCGACCGGCTCGGTCTGCGGCAACATCCTGGGCGCCCACCACGGCGATCTGCGCCTGCCGCCGTCCTGGCTGGCGCAGGTGGAGGGCCGCGGCACGATAGCCGAGCTGGCCGACGACTTCGCGTTCGCCTTCGACCGCTCCGCCGAGCCGCACGAGCCGTTCCCGTACGACCGCTACCCGCTCAACTGACCGCAGCCATTAATCGGTCGAGCGTACGGACCGGCTCTTGCTACCGTGCCTGACGTGGCGAAACTCAATCAGATCATCGCCGTGGAGAAGGGCGTCAAGGCCAAGTCCCACCAGGACCTGACGGCTGCCCACCACGGTCTGCAGAAGCCGGCCCTGCTCGCAGGGATATCCCGTACGTACCAGCCGAAGGACGAGGAGGGCGAACAGCTCCCACCCGAGTCCACCCGCGTCCAGGTCAAGTCCGAAGACGTGCTGCGGGACACGGCGGCCGCCCTGACCCGCCTCTTCGACGTCACCGCCACCAAGGACTGGTCGAACCGCACGGCGAAGGCGGACGTCACGGTCGAGGGCCGCACGCTGCTGCACGACGTCCCGGTCGGCTACCTCCTCTTCCTGGAGAAGCAGCTGGCCGACCTGGGCGCCTTCGTCCGCAAGCTGCCGGTCCTGGACGCCGCCGAGTCCTGGTCCGTGGACCCGTCCACGGACTCCTGGAAGACCGACCCGGTGCGCACGGTCCGTACGAAGAAGGTCCCCCGCAACCACGTCAAGGCGGAGGCCACCGACAAGCACCCGGCCCAGGTCGAGGTCTACTACGAGGACATCCCGGTCGGCTACTGGACCACGGTCAAGTTCTCCGGCGCCCTCCCGGCCCGCAGGGTCAACGAACTGCTCGACCGTGTCGAAAAGCTCCAGCAGGCGGTCAAGTTCGCCCGCGAGGAGGCCAACGGCATCGAGGTCACCGATCAGCGGGTGGGCGACGTGGTCTTCGGCTACCTCTTCGGGTAGCGTCATGAACTCCCCGTCCGCCTCAGTGCGGACGGGGTGCGCGAGGAGCGCAAGCTGAAGCTGAAGCTTGTCGTGACGGCGCGGTCCGCCCGCAGAGGCAGGCCGCGATCAATCTCAGACTCTCGCTCCAGACTCAGCATTCGCCGCCGATCGCCGCATCGACCGGGCCCGGGCTTGGTCGTCGGATGCCGGTTCAAGTCCGGCCCGCGCAGCTTTCCTTCCGATGCGCGGTAGTTCAAAGGCAGAACACGACGACATGATGACTGACCCAGGCCCTTAAACGACGCGGCGTGCGCAGCTGGGCGGCATTTCAAGGACCCGGGGGCAGGCTACGCCCCCGGGTCCGCTTCTTTCTTCCGTCTCCGGCCCCCGCGGAGGCGGCGCCGGAGCCTGTGGAGGGCGGGGAAGCGGTCGCGGCTCTTGCGGGTGCTGCGGTCGAGTTCTTCCATGAGGCGCCGGGAGCGCTGCTCCATGTCCAGTTCGGCGAGGATGCGGTCGATCTCGGCGAGCAGGGCGCCCTGGAGCTGCCATTGGCCCGGGTGGCGCTGGACGCGGCGGAGGAGGAGGTGGGCGGCCCTGTCGCGGCTGGTGTGGGCCCGGGACAGCTCGGTGGCCAGGTGGGATTCGGCCTCCTCGGCATTGGCGCTGACCGGGCTGGTGACCAGGATCGCGAAGCTTTCGACGGCGTCGGCGGTGGAGCGGAAGAGGTCCTCCAGCGCCTCGGCCACGTCGGCGGGGAAGAGGGGTTCGTCCGTCCGTTTCTTGGCGAGGTCGGTGAGGGTGCGGGTGAGGACGCGCAGGACGACCGTGCAGATCTCCAGGGTGTCCAGGCCGGTGCGCAGCACCACCCGGTGCAGCAGGCCCTCCTTGACCCGGGGGTTGAGGCGGACGCTGTCCTCGGCCTGCCGGAGGGCGGCGTCGACCTGGGAGATGTCGTGGTCGAGGCGGCGGGCCTCGTGGAGGCGGGCGGCGGCGCGTTCGACCGGTGTGTGGCTGCCCAGCTCCTCGGCCATGTGCAGCAGGAGCTGACGCATCCGGCGGGCGAGGTCCACGATCGACTCACCGGCGGTGTGGACCCAGACGGGCGGCGCGAACAGGAAGTTGAAGCCCAGTCCGACGACGGCCCCGATCAGGGTTTCCAGCACCCGGGACCAGGCGGTGGTGGTCACCTGGCTCACGCCGAGGACGAGCATGGCGCTGATCGCCACTTCGGGAACGAATTCGCTCACTCGTGCGAAGTGACCGGCCGTCAGGGAGGCGAGAATGATCAGACCCAGGCTCCACCAGGTCAGCCCGACCAGGATGGAGAAGGCGATGGCGAGCAGGACGCCCACCACCACGGCGTTCACCCGGCGGATGCCGGTGGTGAGGGTCGCGAAGAGGGTCACCTGCACCACGAGCAGCGCGGTGAGCGGGGCGGTGAGCGGGGCCGCTTCGGTGCTCAGCTGGAGGGCGACGACGTAGGAGATGGTCGCGGCCGCCGCGGAACGCAGGGTCTGGACGACGACGGGGGCCTTGCGGCGGCGCTTGACGAGGTCCGCCACCGGGTCGAGGACAACAGGCACATGGTTGTCCCTTCCCGTTGTGCCCCCAACGGCCACCGCGCCGCCGCCCGGCCACCTCGGACGGGCTAACGTGTGGGGCGTGATCAGGCCATTCAAGGGGACCGAAGACGACGAGGCGATGCCCGGGAGCACCGGCCCCACCGCCACCGTCGAAGCCGAACCGCGCCAGGTCGGGCGGGTACGTACCGAGTACGCACCGGATCCGGACGGGGACCCCGATCCGGGCGAGATCGTCTGGACGTGGGTTCCGTACGAGGAGAACGACGGCCGCGGCAAGGACCGGCCGGTGCTGGTGGTCGCGCGGGAGCGCGGCGGCACGCTGCTGGCCGTACAGCTGTCGAGCAAGCGGCATGACGGCGACCACGAGTGGGTCGGGATCGGCGCCGGGCCGTGGGACCGGGCCGGGCGCGACTCCTGGGTCGACCTGGACCGCGTCCTGCGGGTGCATCCCGACGGCATGCGGCGCGAGGCGTGCGCGCTGGACCGGCCGCGCTTCGATCTGGTCGTGCTGCGGCTGCGGCAGCGGTACGGCTGGCGCTGAGCCCGCCGCGGACCCTCAGGTGCCGGCCAGCGCCAGCAGCTTGGTGACCGTGTTCCAGTTGCGGGCGGTGGCCGTCACCCCGAGCCGGGGATTGCCGAGCTTCGCGGCCAGCTTGGAGCGGCCGAGCCCGCCCGGGCAGTGGAGGTAGATCTCGCGCCCGAGGAGCCGGAACTCGTCCGGCGCGTACGCGGCTGTGTTCAGAGCGTTCAGCGCCTCCAGGGCCGAGGTGTCGGTGGGCACGTCCGACAGGAAGACCACATGCAGGGTCTTGGGCTCGGCCGCGGCCGCGGGATACGGGTTGGCGTCGACGGCGGCGGCCAGCTCGTCGCGGGTCCGCACCATCACGGGTACGGAGAATCCCAGGTCGGCGGCGAAGGCGTCCTCGAGCGCGCGGGCCGTGCGGTCGGGCGGGGTGCCGGGGTCCGCGAAGACGATGTTGCCGGTCTGGAGGTGGACGGTGACGCCCTCGAACCCCAGCTCGGCCATCAGGGCGCGCTGCCGCGCCACCGGGAACCTCTTGTTGCCGCCCACGTTGATGCCGCGCAGCAGCGCTATCTGGGATGTCATGGGCGGATCTCCTGAGGTGGCGCCTGCGGCCCGGGTGGCGGGTCTGCGGGGAGCGTACCCGCACCGCCTCAGGAGGGGCACGGCATGATGGGGCGGATGCGGCTCGAAGCGATCACCTGGGAACGGCTGACCGACGCGACCGCCGACCGCATCGCCGGGGCGACGGCGGCGGACGGCGGCCGCTGGCTCAGGGTGGCGGTCGACGGCGCGCCCGCGGCGCGTCCCGGGGAACTGGCCCGGGACCTGGCGGAGGCGCTGCGGATACGCGGGCGCCCGGTACTCGTCGTCGCGGCGGCGGGGTTCTGGCGGCCCGCGTCGCTGCGCTACGAGTACGGGAAGCGGGACGCCGACGCGTACTACGACCGCTGGCTGGACACCGGGGCCCTGTGGCGCGAGGTCTTCGCCCCGCTGGAGCCGGGGCCGGGCGGCACCGGGCGGGTGCTGCCGGACCTGTGGGACCCGGCGACCGACCGGGCCACCCGCAGCCCCTACGCCGAACTGCCGCCGGGCGGAGTGCTGCTGCTGCACGGCGCGCTGCTGCTGGGGCACTGGTTCCCGTTCGACCTGTCGGTGCATGTGTGGCTGACGCCCGCCGCCCTCGGCCGCCGCACCGAGGAGGACGAGCGCTGGACGCTGCCCGCCTTCGCGCGGTACGAGGACGAGGTGCGGCCCGTCGAGAGCGCGGACGTGGTGGTGCGGGCGGACGACCCCCGGCATCCGGCGTGGCACCGCCCGGAACCGTAGGACCCTCTCGGGGCCGTCCGCCCGCACCCGCGCGCTGCTTCTCGCCCGCGCGCTACTTCTTCTGCGGGCACTCCTTCCACGCGAAGTGGTAGGTGGTGCTCACGTCGCCGTCCGTCGAGTCCATGGTCATGAAGCTCGTCGTGTCCTTGGTGTTCGACGATCCGGCGTTGACCCGCAGCTCGGTGTTGATGTTGAAGTTCCGCAGCTCGCCGCAGGGGGACCAGACCACCGTGGCGATGTCGGCGGTGTCGGTGACCTGCCAGTTGTCGTCGTAGGCGCCGGTGAAGTCATGCGAGTTCGACGTCGTCTGCGACTGCCCCTGGAAGTAGTAACTCGCCTTCTCGGTGGCGGACGCGCCCTTCTCCAGGTGCGCGTAGCCCCGGTAGTCGACGCTGGCGATGGCGTACGAGAAGCCCTGCGGCACATGCGTGACCAGGTTCAGCTGGCAGTTCTTCCTGAAGTCGGTCGGCTTGGCGCCCTTGCCCACCTGGGCGAGGTAGTCGCTGTAGGTGACCGTGAACGCGGTGTTGTCGGGAGAGACGGCCACCGCCGCCGTACCGGCAGGACAGCCCGAGCCGTTGACGGTCGCGACCTTGATCACGATCTTGTCGGGCGGCACGGTGTCGAACGGTGGTTGCGCGTATGCCTGAGAGGTGAGCGTCGAGGCGAATAACGCCGCGGCAACGCCGCCTGCGTACAGAACACCGGGCATGATTCTCCATTCGATGGTGGATTTACCCGACCTGCTGGAGGGGCCGCCCTGCCGGAGGAACTAGGGGCATTCCTTCCAGGCCAGGTGGTAAATGGTGTTGGCTCCGCCGTCCGTCGAGTCCATGGCCATGAAGCTGGTGGTACCGGCCGCGGAGGTGCCCGCACTTACCCGCAGTTCGGTGTTGATGTTGAAGTTGCGGTCCTGGCCGCACGGCGCCCAAACCAGCGCGCTGTATTCCGTGCTGTCGGTGGTCTGCCAGTTGTCGTTGTACGGACCGCTGAAGTCATGGGTGCGCGATGCCGTGTCCGACGATCCCTGGAAGTAGTAACTCGCCTTCTCTGTGCCCTTCGCGCCCTTTTGCAGGGAGCCGTAGCCGCGGTAGTCGACCTGGGCGATGGCGTAGGTGAACCCCTGCGGCACGTGAACGCCAAGGTTGAGCTGGCAGTTCTTACGGATGTCGGTGGGGTTTGAGCTGGGGCCGACCTGGGCGAGATAGTCGCTGTAGGTCACGGTGAAGGCCGTGTTGTCACTGGCCACGGCCACCGCGGCGGTCCCTTTCGGGCAGCCCGAGCCGTTCACAGTCTTGACGCTCATCTCGATCTTTTCCGGCGGAGTGTCGGGGGTCGAGGAAACACCTTGCGCGGAAAAGGCGGAGGTGAATAAGGCCGCGGCCGCGCCGCTGGCGAGCAGAACACCGGACATGGCTCTCCAATTCGATCATCGGGGACGTGGTGGAGCCGTGAAGGAACGCGTGGGTCTTCCGGACGTCTTTCGGACGCTTTTCGGGCGTCTTTCAGGCGTCTTTCGGGCGTGAGCGGGGGAAGAGCGGAAGAACGAAAGAGCTTTACCGCGTACCGGAATGTGCTTGCGTTACATTCTCGCCGGGATGGGGCCCGCGAGCGCTCCCAAGGTAAGGGGGGAAGGTGGCCATGACAAGATGGCGACGCATTCCGTCGGCAAAATATCTTCCAACCCGCTAACCGGAGAACCCATCCGGTCAGAAAAGCGGTTGCGGAAGTACCCCTTCCAGGGCCAGCAGCGTCCGCTTGGTCTCCAGCCCGCCGCCGAAGCCGCCTATGCCGCCGTCGCTCTCCACGACGCGATGGCAGGGGACCACCACCGGCAGCGGATTGCTGCCCATGGCCACCCCGACCGCGCGGGCGGCGTCCGGCTCGCCGACCCGGCGCGCGAGGTCCTGGTAGCCGACGACCGTGCCGTACGGAACGTGGGCGGCCAGCTCACGCAGCACCCGGCGGTTGAACCCGGCGGACAGGGACCAGTCCAGCGGCAGCGTGAACGCGCGCGTCCGCTCGGCGAAGTAGCTCTCCACCTGCCGTATCGCCTCGGTGAGATGCGCACCGGGCTCGGGCTCGGGCCCGGCGCCGAGGCGCCGGGTGAGCCGGTCGACGGCCCCGGCCGCCGTCGTACGGTCGGCGTGGAAGACCACGTGGACCAGGCCCTGGCCGGTGGCCGCGAGCAGCAGGGGCCCGATGGGCGTGTCGGACACCGCCCAGGACCACGCGTGGGTCTCCTGCCGCTCGGACCGCCGCTCAGGACGGCGCTGCTCGTTCGTCACGCCTTCAGCGTAGGCGGGGGGGTCCGACAACGCCCGCCCTCAGCCGTCGTCAGCCGGCGTCTTCCAGCGCCTCCCGCACCACATCGGGCTTGTTGGTGATGATCCCGTTCACGCCCATCCCGGCGACCTTGACCGCCGTCGGGCCGTCGTTCACCGTCCAGGTGTAGACCTCCAGCGGACGGCCGTGCGCGCCGCGCACCGACTGGATCTCCTTCACGTACGAGGCGTCGATCGTCGTGTGGCTCGGGTTGATCTGGTCGGCGAACTCCGCGTACCGCGGCAGATCGGCGACGGCCGGAGTGCCCAGGAACCCGGTCTTGATGTCCCGCCGCAGCCGGTGGACCGTCTGGACCGAGTCGGCGCTGAAGCTCTGCACGATCAGCCGCTTGAGGTGCTTGCGGTCGAGCCAGCCCTCCCGGCGCAGCTCCCGCAGCGCCTGCCGCTCGATGCCCGGATACAGTTCCGGCGCCTTGATCTCCATGAGCAGCTTCTGATGATTGTCCGAAACCCGGTCCATGTACTCCTCGAGAGTCGGCACCGGCTCGCCCTCGAACTTCGGCCCGAACCAGCTCCCGGCGTCAAGTTCCTCGATCTCGTCCAGGGTGAAGTCGGAGATCTTCCAGGGGGCGCGGTCAGGGAAGACCTGCTCGACGTCGGTGGTCCGGTTCAGCGTGGTGTCGTGCATGATGATCAGCTCGCCGTCCCGGGTGCGCTGCACATCGTTCTCCACCCAGTCGATGCCCAGGTCATCGGCGGCGTCGACGGCGGCCAGCGTGTTCTCGGGGGCGTAGCCGGAGGCGCCCCGGTGCGCCACGGTGACGGTGTGGTGGTGCGACATGCCGGGGGCGGCCTGCGCCGCCGTGGGGAGGAAGAGCGCGGAGACACCCAGAAGAGCGCCGGATAACGCGGCGGCGGGGCGGATCTGCATACGGACTCCTCGCGTCGTCTGACTCGTGGACGGCCGAAGCGTGTCAGACCCGCCGTACCGGAGGACAGTCACAGAAAAGCCGTACATTGATCCATCCCGTACCCCTCCCGGACCGCGCCGCGGATCAGGCCGTGGATCCGCCCGCGGACCGGGCCGCGGACCGGTCCGGTGAGCGGCCGTCCGCCGTTGTCAGTGGCGAGTCGTACGGTGGGTCTCATGCGGCCCGTGACTCAGATCGAACGCAAGGTGGCGCCCTTCGAGGTCGTCAGCCCGTACCAGCCCAGCGGCGACCAGCCCACGGCAATCGCCGACCTGGACCGGCGCGTCCGTGGTGGTGAGAAGGACGTCGTGCTCCTGGGCGCGACCGGCACCGGCAAGTCCGCGACCACCGCGTGGATGATCGAGAAGCTCCAGCGCCCCACGCTCGTCATGGCGCCGAACAAGACGCTGGCGGCCCAGCTCGCCAACGAGTTCCGCGAGCTGCTGCCGAACAACGCGGTCGAGTACTTCGTCTCGTACTACGACTACTACCAGCCCGAGGCGTACGTACCGCAGTCGGACACCTACATCGAGAAGGACTCCTCGATCAACGAGGAGGTCGAGCGGCTGCGCCACTCCGCGACGAATTCGCTGCTCACCCGGCGCGATGTGATCGTGGTGGCATCCGTCTCCTGCATCTACGGCCTGGGCACCCCGCAGGAGTACGTGGACCGCATGGTGCCGCTCAAGGTCGGCGAGGAGATCGACCGCGACCAGCTGCTGCGCCGCTTCGTGGACATCCAGTACGCCCGCAACGACATGGCGTTCACCCGGGGCACCTTCCGGGTCCGCGGCGACACCATCGAGATCTTCCCGGTCTACGAGGAGCTGGCCGTCCGGATCGAGATGTTCGGCGACGAGATCGAGGCGCTGTCGACGCTTCATCCGCTCACCGGCGAGGTGATCAGCGACGACCGGGAGCTGTATGTGTTCCCGGCCAGCCACTATGTGGCCGGACCCGAGCGCATGGAGAAGGCCATCGCCGGGATCGAGTCCGAGCTGGAGGGGACCCTGGCCCGGATGGAGAAGCAGGGCAAGCTGCTGGAGGCCCAGCGGCTGCGGATGCGCACCACGTACGACATCGAGATGATGCGGCAGATCGGCACCTGCTCCGGCATCGAGAACTACTCGCTGCACATCGACGGCCGGGAGGCCGGCACCCCGCCGCACACCCTGCTCGACTACTTCCCGGACGACTTCCTCCTCGTCATCGACGAGTCGCATGTCACCGTGCCGCAGATCGGCGCGATGTACGAGGGCGACGCGTCCCGGAAGCGCACGCTGATCGAGCACGGCTTCCGGCTGCCCTCCGCGCTCGACAACCGCCCGCTGAAGTGGGAGGAGTTCGTCGAGCGGATCGGTCAGACCGTCTATCTCTCCGCGACCCCCGGGTCGTACGAGATGTCCCGCGGCGACGGCTTCGTCGAGCAGATCATCCGGCCGACCGGCCTGGTCGACCCCGAGGTCGTGGTCAAGCCCACCGACGGCCAGATCGACGATCTGATCCATGAGATCCGCACCCGCACCGAGAAGGACGAACGGGTCCTGGTCACCACCCTCACCAAGAAGATGGCCGAGGACCTGACCGACTACATGCTCGAACTGGGCATCCAGGTGCGCTATCTGCACAGCGACGTGGACACCCTGCGCCGGGTGGAGCTGCTGCGCGAGCTGCGCGCGGGCGAGTACGACGTCCTGGTCGGCATCAACCTGCTGCGGGAGGGCCTCGACCTGCCGGAGGTCTCGCTGGTGGCCATCCTCGACGCGGACAAGGAGGGCTTCCTGCGCTCCGGCACCTCGCTGATCCAGACCATCGGCCGCGCCGCCCGTAACGTGTCGGGCCAGGTGCACATGTACGCCGACAAGGTCACCCCGGCGATGGAGAAGGCCATCGACGAGACCAACCGCCGCCGGGAGAAGCAGATCGCGTTCAACGAGAAGAACGGGATCGACCCGCAGCCCCTCCGTAAGAAGATCGGCGACATCGTGGCGACCCTCGCGCGCGAGGAGATCGACACCAAGGAGTTGCTGGAAACCGGCTACCGCAAGTCGGCGGACCAGGGCAAGGGAGCGGGCAAGGGGCAGGGGAAGGCGCCGGTGCCCGCCCTGGGGTCCCAGAAGGGCGGCAAGGCGGCGAAGGGGGCCGGGGACGGCACGCTGACCGACCGCCCGGCCGCCGAACTGGCCGAGCTGATCGCGGAGATGACCGACCGGATGAAGGCCGCGGCGGCGGAGCTGCAGTTCGAGGTCGCGGCCCGGCTGCGGGACGAGGTCGGGGAGCTGAAGAAGGAGCTGCGACAGATGAGGGAGGCCGGGCTGTCCTGACTCCTGGGGCGGTTGGCGTCGCGCCGCGGTTCCGCTGTGGTTCTGCTGTGTTGCAAGACCGACACAAAGCCCGCTCGCCTGGCCGGACTCCTGGTGACAGTGCATAGGGTTTTCGGGAGGGCCGTGGCACACGGCGCGGCCGTGGCCGCGCCACCGCGGCCACGGGGAAACCGAGAGACGAGAGTAGGGACAGCGCGTGACGGTCAACATGTCCAAGGGACAGGCCATCAGCCTGCAGAAGGCCGACGGGGGCACCCTGACCGCGGTGCGGATGGGACTGGGCTGGCAGGCGGCGCCCCGCCGCGGACTGTTCGGCTCCCGTACCCGTGAGATCGACCTCGACGCGTCGGCGGTGCTCTTCGCGGACAAGCAGCCGATCGACGTCGTGTTCTTCCGCCACCTGGTCAGCGACGACGGCTCGGTGCGCCACACCGGCGACAACCTGGTCGGCGGCGCCGGGCAGGGCGGTGACGACGAGGCGGTCCTGGTCGACCTGCAGCGGGTGCCGGTCCACATCGACCAGATCGTCTTCACGGTGAACTCCTTCACCGGCCAGACCTTCGCCGAAGTGCAGAACGCGTTCTGCCGACTGGTCGACGAGACCAACGGCCAGGAGCTGGCCCGCTACACCCTCACCGGTGGCGGCCAGTACACCGCGCAGATCATGGCCATCGTGCAGCGCGAGGGCAGCGCCTGGCAGATGAAGGCCGTGGGCGAGCCCGCCAACGGGCGCACCTTCCAGGACCTGATGCCGCACATCGTGCCGCACCTGTAAGCGGAGCGGTTTTCCCGTCGGCCCGGTGGTGCGTCTGCCCGCCGGGCCGACGCGCACATGCGGCACCGTTCGCACGCCACCACGGGACGCGTCCGCACACCACCACGGAACACAACGGAACACAACGAGGGGACGCACGATGACGGCCGAGCTGGTCCGGGGGCAGAACCACCCGCTGCCCCAGACCCGTTTGGAGATCCGGATCTCGGCGGGTAATCCGATCGTGGCCGGGGCGACACTCGGCGATGAGCAGGGCACGGTGCAGGGCGTCGAGTGGGTCGCGCATCCCGCCTCGCCCCAGCTGCCCGGCATCGAAGTGTCCAAACAGGCGGCGGCCGCCCATCGGCTCGCCGTCGACCTCGACGCGCTGCCCGAGGGCGTCCACCGGGTGCATGTGCTGCTCGCCCTGGTGAGCGGGTCCGGCGGCCCGGTCCGGTTCGGCGCCATGGCCGCGCCGTCCGTCGCCGTCACGGGCCTCGACGGCACCGAGGTGGCCAACTACACCCTCACCGACCTGGACGCGGAGTCCGCGGTGGTCGCCCTGGAGCTGTACCGCAGGCAGGGCGCCTGGAAGGTGCGCGCCGTGGGCCAGGGTTACGCGGGCGGGCTGGCCGAGATGCTGCGGGACCAGGGGCTGCCCCAGGCCGCCGAGCTGGCCGCCGAGATCAACGACGCGGTGGCGCGCGGCATGGCCCGCTCGGTGGCCCAGCCCCCGCCGCGTGCCGCCGGGGACGACGGCCGGGTACGTACGGCCACGGCGGGCTCCGGGGCCGCACCGGACGCCCCGGCCCCGCCCCAGACCCCGCCACCGGCCCCGGCCCAGCCGCAGAACCAGCCGGGGGACACGTCCCCGGGTGAGCGGGTCGACTACCAGCACCCCGGGCGCCGTACCGCCGCGCCGCCCACGCCCCCGCCTGCCGTGCCGCCCGCCGAGCCCGGACAGCCCGCGCGGCCGGTCGCGGGGGACGCCTCCGGCTGGACCGTGGAGGAGCGGCTCTACAACCAGGTCTGGGGCATGTTCGAGGACCTGGCCCGCACCGCCGCCGCCTATCGCAGCGCCGTCGACTTCGCCGAATCCCGGATGGAGCAGGAGCTGGACAAGGTGCTCTCCGATCCGCGTACCCGGGTCGGCCCGGCGGCCGACGCCGCCCGCGCGCAGGCCCGCGCCAAGCAGGCCGGTCTGGTCGAGCAGGCCCGGACCGCCCTCGACCGGGACCTGGCGCAGCTGGCCGCCGAGGCCGAGGTCGTCGAGCCCGCGCTGCCGCCCGCGTACGCCCGCTGGGACAGCCCGGTCTGGCAGGGCTATCAGGTGCCGATGGAGGTCCCCATGGCGCTGCGGCTGGGCGATCTGCACCTTCCGGAGCGCACGGGGCTGCGCATCCCCATGCTGGTGCGGCTGCCGCTGGAGCGCGGTCTGTGGATCGACGCGGGGCGCACCGGCTCGGTCCGCGGCGCGCTGCTGGACTCCACGGAGCTGCGCAGGCTGGCCGCCGAGACGGCGGTGGCGCACGCGGCGCGGCTGCTGGCGGTGTATCCGGTGGACGAGTTCTCGGTGCACGTGATCGACCCGGCGGGCTCGGCGGCGTTGTCGCTGGCCCCGCTGCTGTCGACCGGCGCGCTGCGCGAGCCCCCGGCGGCCGGGGCGGCGGGGGTGTCCTCGGTGCTCGCCGCGCTGACCCGGCGCGTCGACCTGGTGCAGATGGCGATCCGCAGCGGGGCCACGGACGCGCTGCCGCCCGATCTGGACCTGGCCCAGCAGCTGCTGATCGTCCACGACTTCCCGCACGGCTTCGACGACCGGGCCGTCACCCAGCTGCGCTACCTCGCGGACGAGGGGCCCTCGGTCGGGGTGCATCTGATGATGGTCGCCGACCGCGAGGACGCGCAGGCGTACGGGCCGGTGCTGGACCCGCTGTGGCGCTCGCTGCTGCGGATCACTCCGGTCGCCGATGATCACCTCGCCGATCCGTGGGTCGGCCACGCCTGGACGTACGAGCCGCCGCTGGTCCCGGCCGACAGCCAGGTGCTCCAGCAGGTGCTGGGGCAGGTGGGGCGGGCGAGGCAGGCGTACGGGCGCTGATCCCGGAGATCATTTACAGGCTGAGCAGGGTTTTTGCCTTTCTCTTTACTCTTTCATGGGACTTCCTGTACTCTTCTTTACGCGGAGGGGAGTACTCCCTAGCGGTGTTCCCGTCACCACGGATCGCGCCCGAGCACCTTGAGTCGGGTCGGGCGCGATCCCGGGGCACCGGTCCGTGGCGCGAGCCCGGGCGGAAGAGACCTCCGGCAGCGACGACGCTGAAATTGCCGTACGAATGCCGGAGGATCCGTGGACGTTTCCGTGGCCATGTGGGGGCTGACGATTGTCGGTCTCTGCGCCCTTATCGCCGTCGACTTCTTCATAGGCGGCCGCAAACCGCATGAGGTCTCCCTCAAGGAGGCCGGAATCTGGACGGCCGTCTGGGTCGTCCTCGCCGGGCTCTTCGGGCTCGGGCTGCTGGTCTTCGAGGGCGGCCAGCCCTCCGGCGAGTTCTTCGCGGGCTTCATCACCGAGAAGTCGCTGAGCGTCGACAACCTCTTCGTCTTCGTCCTGATCATGGCGAAGTTCTCGGTGCCGACGATCTACCAGCAGCGGGTGCTGATGGTGGGTGTGCTGATCGCGCTCGTGCTGCGCGCGGTCTTCATCGCCGCGGGCGCCGCGATCATCTCGACCTTCGCCTGGGTCTTCTACATCTTCGGCGCCTTCCTCATCTGGACCGCCTGGAAGCTCATCCAGGAGGCGCGCTCCGATGAGGAGGAAGAGGAGTTCGAGGAGAACCGCATGCTCAAGGCGGTGGAGAAGCGCTTCCCGTCCACCGACCAGTACCACGGCACCAAGCTGTTCATCATGGAGAACGGCAAGCGGCTGATGACGCCGATGCTGATCGTCATGCTGGCGATCGGCACGACGGACGTCCTCTTCGCGCTGGACTCCATACCCGCGATCTTCGGCCTGACCCAGGATCCGTACATCGTGTTCACCGCCAACGCCTTCGCGCTGATGGGTCTGCGCCAGCTGTACTTCCTGATCGGCGGGCTGCTCAAGAAGCTGGTCCACCTGTCGTACGGGCTGTCGGTCATCCTCGGCTTCATCGGCGTCAAGCTGGTGCTGCACGCGCTGCACGAGTCCGGGGTGCATGTCCCGCAGATCTCCATACCGGTGTCCCTGGGCGTGATCTGCGCGGTGCTCGCGATCACGACGATCACCAGCCTCTACGCCTCGAAGAAGCAGGCCCTGGCGGAAGCGGAGGCGGGGACCGGAGAGGGCCGGTCCCGGGACAAGGACGCCGCCGACGTCTGACGCCCCTCCGCAGGGCCCGTCCCCTGGGCCGGGGCTCAGGCAGGAGCCTCCCCGGCCTCCAGGGGCCGCACGGCCGACCGTCCGCCCGCCGGACGGTCGGCCGTCCGGCGTGTGTCCGGCAGCAGGACGAAGCAGCCCAGGCTCAGCAGGGCGACCACGGTCAGATACCCGGCGACGGCCCACGGCGGGCCGTCGCCGCGGGATACCGCGGTCGCCACGAGGGGAGTGAGCCCACCGCCGAGCACCCCCGCGAGGTTGTAGCCGAGCCCCGCGCCGGTGCAGCGCACCCGCGGCTCGTACAGCTCGGGCAGATAGGCCGAGGTCACGGAGAACAGGGTCACGATGGCGAGCAGCGCGCCCAGGAAGCCCAGGAACATCAGCGGCGGCTTCCCAGTGTGCAACAGCGCGATCAGCGGGAACATCCACACGACCGTGGCCGCGCAGCCCAGCAGGCACAGCGGCCGCCGCCCGTAGCGGTCGCCGAGATGGGCCGCCAGGGGCGTCAAGGCGCCCAGCACCGCCACGGCCCCCATGACGCAGCCGAGCATGACGGTGCGGTCCACTCCTAGCCGTTCCGTGCCGTAGACGAGGGACCACGTGGTCACCGCGTAGAAGACCGCGTACCCCACCGCGAGCCCGCCCGCGGTCAGCAGCACCAGCCGCCAGTGCTCGCGCACCACCTCGGCCAGCGGCGCGGCGGCCCGCTCGTCGCGCTCGGCCAGCTCCATGAACCGCGGGGTCTCGGTCAGCCGGGTGCGCAGCAGGAGCCCGGCGGCGACCAGCAGCCCCGCGCCCCAGAACGGCACCCGCCAGCCCCAGGAGCGGAACGCGGCGTCGGAGAGCGTGGCGGAGAGGATCAGCATCGTGCCGTTGGCCAGCAGAAAGCCGATGGGCGGGCCGATCTGCGGAAACCCCGACCACAGGCCGCGCCGCCCGGCGGGCGCGTGTTCGACGGTCAGCAGCACCGCGCCGCCCCATTCGCCGCCGAGCCCGAGTCCCTGCAGGAAGCGGAGCGTGAGCAGCAGGACGGGGGCGGCGACGCCGATCGTGTCGTACGTGGGGACGAAGCCGACCGCGACCGTCGCGAGGCCGGTCAGCAGCAGCGAGGCGAGGAGCACCGGCCGTCGGCCGTGGCGGTCGCCCAGCGGCCCGAGCAGCATCGCGCCCAGCGGCCGGGAGACGAACCCGGCGGCGAAGGTGCCGAAGGCGGCCAGGGTGCCCACGAGCGGGGAGAAGGTGGGGAAGAAGAGCGGGCCGAGGACGAGGGCCGCGGCCGTGCCGTAGACGAAGAAGTCGTAGAACTCGATGGCGGTGCCGGCCAGGGACGCGGCGGCGACGCGGGCCATGGAAGGGGTGGACGGGGCGCGGTCGTCGTCGCGCGGGACGTCGTGCATGCCGCGCCAACAGCCGCCGCGCGCCACCGGTTACGGGGCGCGCGGCGGCATACGGCGCGGGGAGGGGGTGGAGAAGGGGTTACCAGCCGCGCTCGCGCCATTCGGCGAGGTGCGGGCGCTCGGCGCCGAGGGTGGTGTCGTCGCCGTGGCCGGGGTAGACCCAGGTCTCGTCCGGGAGCCGGTCGAAGAGCTTGGTCTCGACGTCGTGGAGCAGGCTCTCGAACGCCTTGGGGTCCTTCCAGGTGTTGCCGACGCCGCCCGGGAACACCACAGCACGCTCCAACACACGAGGTCACGGCGGCGAGTAAACCTACGGGCCGTGCCTCCGCGGCGTCGAAGTGGGCCGACCGCATCAGATGCCTGTGCAACGAGGCCGGCCGTGCCCTTCTCAGCGGTGACGCGGGCGAGGCAGCAAGGCGAACGCGCTCTCCGCAATCGAAGTCAGGCGGTCAGGGCTGTGGCCGTACGCGCCTACGACATCGGTCCCGCGGATGATGGTCAGCAGAAGGTAGGCAAGGTCGTCGGGGTCCGCGTCGGGGTCGATGTCGCCGTTGCGCTGCGCCGCTTGCACACACTCGGCCACCGCCGTCCGGACTACGGAGAAGCAGTCGTTGGCCAGGCGTTGCACCTCGGGGTCGGAGGCGCCGATCTCCAGGGCCATCTTGGCGGCGAAGCAGGCCGCCGCCGTCCGGTCAGGGGCGGGGGGTACGTCGGCGGCGAGTGGCACCCCGTGGACGGCGCGGAGCAAGTATGCGTGCAGTCGTTCCAGGGCGCCCTCGTCCGGTCCGGCGAGCATCTTCCGCGGACCCTGCCCCAGCCGGGCGAAGTAGCTGGCCATCGCTCGCAGCAGCACGCCGTGTTTGCCGTCGAACGCGGCGTAGAGGCTGCCGCGGCCCAGGCCGGTGGTGGCGCTGATGTCGTCGACGCTCGTGCCGTTGTAGCCCGAGGTGCGGAACTGCCGCTCGGCGGCATGCAGGACGTGGTCGGGGTCGAAGCTTCGTGGTCTCGCCATACACCGAAGGTAAAGCTGACCCACCGTATTTGACAACTCAGTACAGAACCGCCTAGGTTTCTGACTGTTCAGTACACAACGGTCCTGAGCTCACCGGACAGGCTGCGTGCACGCCTGGCGCGATTGAGGGCAACCCATGCCTTCGAACTCCTCCGCGCCGCCCGGCGTTGCGACGCCTTCCAGGCTGGCAAGGCACGGTCTGATCCTCGCGATCCTGGCGACGGCGAGTTTCATCGCCGTACTGGATCTGTACATCACGAACGTCCCAAGAAAACCGGGGCTGGACTCTCCATAACAGCCCAAGACGGTCGCCGACCACATCCTCGGCTTTCTGAACAGCTGCCCCCCACCACCCAGAACTCGAAGGGTTGACCGAACCATGACTGATAAGGAAACGCAGGAGGCCATGGCTGTGGCGACTCCTCCGTACGCGAGCGACACACTGGCCGAGGGGACCGTCGACGCGGTGGTGATCGGCGGGGGCGCCGCAGGGTTGAACGGTGCACTGATCCTCGCCCGCTCCCGCCGCTCGGTCGTCGTGATCGATAGCGGCTCCCCGCGCAACGCGCCCGCGGAGGCCATGCACGGCTTCATCGTCCTGGACGGCATCCCGCCGTCCGAGATCCTTCGACGGGGCCGGGAGCAGGTGCGCCAGTACGGCGGACGCGTCGTGTTCGGCGAGGTGGTCTCGGCCGAGTCCGCCGCCCCGTCGGCGGACGGGGACCTGCGGTTTACCGTCACCCTGGCCGACGGCCGCAGCATCACCGCCCGCCGCATCCTGGTGGCCACCGGCCTCACGGATGTGCTGCCACAGGTGCCCGGGCTCGCCGAGCACTGGGGGCACAGTGTGGTGCACTGCCCGTACTGCCACGGCTGGGAGATGCGCGACGAGCCCATCGGCATCCTCGCCACCGGCCCGGCCTCCATCGGCCATGCGTATCTGTTCCGCCAGCTGACCGAAGACCTGACCTACTTCACCCACGGCACCGACCTGGACGAGGACAGCCGCGCCCGCTTCGCCGCCCGCGGCATCCGCATCATCGACACCCCGGTCACCGAGGTCGTCAACGACGAGGACGGTGCCCTCGCCGGGGTGCGCTTGGCCGACGGCCAGGTCGTGGCCCGCCGCGTCCTCGCGGTCGCCCCGCAGATGCAGGCCCGCACCCAGGGCCTGGAAGGTCTGGGCCTGCCGGTGCAGGACCTGCCGAACAACATGGGCCGCGGTTTCGCCTCTGGCATGGCCGGCGCCACCGAGGTGCCGGGTGTGTGGGTGGCAGGCAACGCCACCGATCCGGTCGCCCAGGTCGGGGCCTCCGCAGCGGCCGGCGCACTGGCTGGCGACTACATCAACAGGATGCTGGCCACCGCGGACACCGACGCGGCCCTCCAGGGGTTCGCCGAGGCAAGCCCACACGGGGCCACAGGATGATCTCGAAGCCCTGAGATCTCAGCCCGCCGCCCGCTCCCCTCACGGGCAATTAAGTGATTCCGCTCGTCCGCCTCGTCCCTCTCAGGAGCTACTGATGCCCTTCCTTGCACATACCCCCGTGGAGAAGATGACTGGGCCTTACGCGCGGCGCTGGTGGGCGCTGCTCGTGCTGTGCCTGAGCCTGCTGATCACGGTGATGGCGAACACGTCGCTGATCGTCGCCGCCCCCGACATGACCACCGACCTGGGCCTGAGCAGCAGTGATCTGCAGTGGGTCGTCGACTCCTACACCGTTCCGTACGCGGCGCTGATGCTGGTGCTGGGCGCGATCGGCGACAAGTACAGCCGGCGCGGCGCGCTGGTGCTGGGTCTGCTGGTCTTCGCCGGCGGTTCGGTGATGGGGAGCATGGTCGACGAGACCTCGCTGGTCATCGTGGCCCGCGCGATCATGGGTGTGGGTGCCGCGGTCGTGATGCCGGCCACGCTGTCCCTGGTGGTCGCTACTTTCCCCCGGAGCGAGCGGGCCAAGGCCATCACCGCTTGGGCCGCGACCTCCGGGGTGGCGGTAGCCGTCGGCCCGCTGGTCTCCGGCTGGCTGCTCGAGGACCACGCCTGGGGCTCGACCTTCCTGATCAACGTGCCGATCGCCGTCGTCGCCGTGTTCGGCGCGCTCGCCCTGGTTCCGCCGTCCAAGGCGCAGGGCATGGGCCGGATCGACTACGTCGGTGGTCTGCTGTCGATCGTCACGGTCGGCTCCCTGATCTACGCCGCTATCGAGGGCCCGCACTTCGGATGGGGCGTCGGCCCCGTCACCGCCGCCGTGGTCGCCGGTGTCGGTCTGGTCGCCTTCGTCGCCTGGGAACTGCGGCACCCGCACCCGATGCTGGACGTCCGAAAGTTCGCGCTGCGGCCCTTCAGCGGCGCGATGCTCGCGGTGCTGTTCTTCTTCTTCGGTATGTTCGCCGTGATCTACTACTCGACGCAGTTCCTGCAGTTCGTCCTCGGCTACGGCGCCCTGGACACGGGTGTACGGCTGCTGCCGCTGGGCGGTGCGGTGTTCCTCGGGTCCGCGGTGACCGGGGTGCTCGCCCCGAAGCTGGGGGTGAGGGTGATGGTCGTGACCGGCCTGGCCGTCGGCACGGCGGGCATGTTCCTGCTCACCCAGATCGACAAGGGGTCGACGTACGGGGACTTCCTGGCGCCGCTGATGATGCTGGGCCTCGCGCTCGGACTGGCCATCTCCCCGGCGACCGACACGATCATGGGTTCCTTCCCCGAGTCCGAGCTGGGCGTCGGCGGCGGTGTCAACGACACCGCGTTGGAGCTGGGCGGGGCGCTGGGCATCGCGGTGCTGGGCTCGCTGCTGGGCACGGCCTACCGGGACGAGCTGACCGACCTGGTGGGCAACCGGCTCCCGGCGGAGGCGATGGAGACCGCCAAGGACTCGGTCGGCGCCGGCCTGGCCGTCGCGGAGCGGGTCGCGCAGGATCCTGCCGCCGGGCCCCAGCAGGCCCAGGCCGCCGTGGACGCCGTCCACCAGGCCTTCGCCCACGGAGTCGCCCAGACCAGCCTCATCGGCGGGATCATCATGGCCGCCGGAACTCTGATCGTCCTCGCGGTCCTGCCGGGCCGGCGCTGGTTCGCGAAGCAGAGCGCCGAGCCGGAGGCCGGGACGACGGCGAGCGAGGCGGCGACTGTGCGGGAGCACACCGGGTCCACCCACTAGATCGCCGACGGGGCGTCCACCGGATCGCCGGAGCGACGGGCACCGCCTCCGCCGGGTCGCCCGCCAGGCGCGTCGGGCAGGAGCCCGGCGGCGCGAGACGCGCAGGGCGCGGGCGTGGTCCACGGTCCACGGCCACGCGGATCCTCTGCCGGAACACCTCACCGTCCTTGGCCTCCGGGCCGCCCCGGGCTCTCCTGCGGGGCGGCCCGGAGGCCAAGGACCGTGAGGTGACAGCGGCGGTCGCAGCCCGCTTGAGCGCGGCCTCCAGCTGCGTGCGGGTGTTTCGAGCCCGTAGTACGGCTGGGAGCCGAAGGGATGGATTGCGGAGAAGTGGGAGGTTCCGCTGCCTGCCAGGTGAACCCGGCCCGGCAGACCGCAGCCCATGCAACAGTCCCCCTGATCATGGCGGTCACCGCTGCCGGCGTCGGTGACGGTGCTCTGGAGGCCACCGTCCGTGGGGCATGACCCTCCCGAGCGCGGAACGGGCCTGAATGCGCGACCGCCCCCGCTTCGGTTTCGAAACAGGGGCGGTCGGCGTCGGACGGTTACCAGCCGCGCTCGCGCCATTCGGCGAGGTGCGGGCGCTCGGCGCCGAGGGTGGTGTCGTCGCCGTGGCCGGGGTAGACCCAGGTCTCGTCCGGGAGCCGGTCGAAGAGCTTGGTCTCGACGTCGTGGAGCAGGCTCTCGAACGCCTTGGGGTCCTTCCAGGTGTTGCCGACGCCGCCCGGGAACAGGCAGTCGCCGGTGAACACGTGCGGATGGCCGTGCGGGTCGTCGTAGACCAGGGCGATGCTGCCCGGCGTGTGGCCCACCAGGTGGCGGGCGGTCAGCTCGACCCGGCCGACCCGCACCGTCCCGCCGTCCTCGACCTCCACATCGGTGGGCACCGGGATGCCCTCGGCGTCGTACCGGCCGGCCAGGGTGCGGGCGCCGGTGGCGTCCACCACCTCGCGCAGCGCGTTCCAGTGGTCCTGGTGGCGGTGGGTGGTGACGACGGACGCGATGCCGCTCTCGCCGATCAGGGCGAGCAGGGTGTGCGGGTCGGCGGCCGCGTCGATCAGCAGCTGCTCATCGGTGGCCCGGCAACGCAGCAGATACGCGTTGTTGTTCATGGGGCCGACCGCGACCTTCGAGATCATCAGATCGGGCAGTTCGTGCACGTCCGCCGGTCCGCCGACCGTCACCGCTCCGCTGTAGGTCATGGCCTCAGCCTAGTCTCGGAGAGCCGGGCGGCGGGGGCCGGGGGCGAGGCGGCGTCCGGGGAATACCGGGGGCGTGATGTGCCTTTTATCCCGTAGCACCCGCCACACGAACGGGTGAACCGGGTACGTGAGCCCCGCAAATCGAATGTGCGTGCTATAGGCTCGGCGTGCTGCATCCTTAAGACATCGCCGTGGCGCCCCCATACCCTGGGTCGGGGGCTTCGCTCCGCTCCGTCCTGCCCATCGGGAAGGAGCCCGGGAGCGGGCCCGGCGCACCCACCTCTCCTCAAGAAAGGTGCCGACCGGCGTGGCCGACCGTCTCATCGTCCGTGGCGCTCGCGAGCACAATCTCAAGAATGTCTCGCTCGACCTCCCTCGTGACTCCCTCATCGTCTTCACCGGACTGTCCGGGTCGGGCAAGTCGTCCCTCGCGTTCGACACAATCTTCGCCGAGGGGCAGCGCCGCTACGTCGAGTCGCTCTCCTCCTACGCCCGGCAGTTCCTGGGCCAGATGGACAAGCCCGATGTGGACTTCATCGAGGGCCTGTCCCCGGCCGTGTCGATCGACCAGAAGTCGACGTCCCGCAACCCGCGCTCGACCGTGGGCACCATCACCGAGGTCTACGACTACCTCCGGCTGCTGTTCGCCCGCATCGGCAAGCCGCACTGCCCCGAATGCAGCCGCCCGATCGCCCGCCAGTCGCCGCAGGCGATCGTGGACCGGGTGCTGGAGCTGCCCGAGGGCAGCCGCTTCCAGGTGCTCTCGCCGCTGGTGCGCGAGCGCAAGGGGGAGTTCGTCGACCTCTTCTCCGATCTCCAGACCAAGGGCTACAGCCGGGCCCGGGTGGACGGCGCGACGATCCAGCTGTCCGACCCGCCGAAGCTGAAGAAGCAGGAGAAGCACACCATCGAGGTGGTCGTGGACCGCCTCACCGTCAAGGACAGCGCCAAGCGGCGGCTGACCGACTCGGTGGAGACCGCGCTCGGCCTCTCCGGAGGCATGATCATCCTGGACTTCGTGGATCTGGACGAGGACGATCCGCAGCGCGAGCGGATGTTCTCCGAGCACCTCTACTGCCCGTACGACGACCTGTCCTTCGAGGAGCTGGAGCCGCGCTCCTTCTCCTTCAACTCGCCGTTCGGCGCCTGCCCGGACTGCACCGGGATCGGCACCCGGATGGAGGTCGACCCGGAGCTGATCGTTCCGGACGAGGAGAAGTCGCTGGACGAGGGCGCCATCCACCCCTGGTCCCACGGCCACACCAAGGACTACTTCGGACGGCTGGTCGGCGCGCTCGCCGATGCCCTCGGCTTCCGTACGGACATCCCCTGGGCCGGGCTCCCGCAGCGGGCCAAGAAGGCGCTGCTGAACGGCCACCGCACCCAGATCGAGGTCCGCTACCGCAATCGGTACGGCCGCCAGCGGGCGTACACCACCGCGTTCGAGGGCGCGGTGCCCTTCGTCAAGCGGCGCCACACGGAGGCGGAGAGCGACACCAGCCGGGAGCGGTTCGAGGGCTATATGCGCGAGGTGCCCTGCCCCACCTGTGACGGCACCCGCCTCAAGCCGATCGTCCTCGCGGTCACCGTGAAGGAGAGGTCCATCGCGGACGTCTCCGCGATGTCGATCAGCGAATGCGCCGAGTTCCTGCGGACCATGGAGCTGACCGACCGCGAGAAGACCATCGCCGAGCGCGTCCTCAAGGAGGTCAACGAGCGGCTGCGGTTCCTGGTCGACGTCGGCCTGGACTATCTCTCGCTCAACCGGGCGGCGGGCACGCTCTCCGGCGGTGAGGCCCAGCGCATCCGGCTGGCCACCCAGATCGGCTCCGGTCTGGTGGGCGTGCTGTACGTGCTGGACGAGCCGTCGATCGGGCTGCACCAGCGCGACAACCACCGGCTGATCGAGACGCTGGTGCGGCTGCGCGACCTGGGCAACACCCTGATCGTCGTCGAGCACGACGAGGACACCATCAAGACCTCGGACTGGGTGGTGGACATCGGCCCGGGCGCGGGCGAGCACGGCGGCAAGGTGGTGCACAGCGGGCCGCTGAGCGAGCTGCTGGTCAACGAGGAGTCGGCGACCGGCCACTATCTGTCGGGCAAGAAGGCCATCCCGCTGCCGGGGGCCCGGCGTCCCATGGACCCGGAGCGGCAGCTGACGGTGCACGGCGCCCGGGAGAACAACCTCCAGGACATCGACGTGTCCTTCCCGCTCGGCGTGCTCACCGCCGTCACCGGTGTCTCCGGATCCGGGAAGTCCACGCTGGTCAACGACATCCTCTACACCCATCTGGCCCGCGAGCTGAACGGGGCGAAGACGGTTCCCGGGCGGCACACCCGGGTCGCCGGTGACGATCTGGTCGACAAGGTGGTCCATGTCGACCAGTCGCCCATCGGCCGCACGCCGCGGTCCAACCCGGCCACGTACACCGGGGTGTTCGACCATGTGCGCAAGCTGTTCGCCGAGACGATGGAGGCGAAGGTGCGCGGCTATATGCCCGGGCGCTTCTCCTTCAACGTCAAGGGCGGGCGCTGCGAGAACTGCTCCGGTGACGGCACGATCAAGATTGAGATGAACTTCCTGCCGGATGTGTATGTGCCGTGCGAGGTCTGCCACGGCGCGCGCTACAACCGGGAGACGCTGGAGGTGCACTACAAGGGCAAGTCCATCGCCGAGGTGCTGGACATGCCCATCGAGGAGGGGCTGGACTTCTTCGAGGCGGTGCCGACGATCGCCCGCCATCTGCGCACCCTCAACGAGGTCGGCCTGGGATACGTGCGGCTCGGCCAGCCCGCGCCGACCCTCTCCGGTGGTGAGGCGCAGCGGGTCAAGCTGGCGAGCGAGCTGCAGAAGCGGTCCACCGGGCGGACGGTCTATGTGCTGGACGAGCCGACCACCGGTCTGCACTTCGAGGACATCAACAAGCTGATCAATGTGCTGTCCGGACTGGTCGAAAAGGGCAACACGGTGATCGTCATCGAGCACAACCTCGATGTGATCAAGACGGCGGACTGGGTCGTCGACATGGGCCCGGAGGGCGGCAGCGGCGGCGGACTGGTCATCGCCGAGGGCACCCCGGAGGAGGTGGCCTCGGTCCCGGCCAGCCACACCGGAAAGTTCCTGCGGGACGTGCTGGGCGACCGGGTGAGCGACGCGACGGTGCCGTCGGCCCGCACGGGCGGCACGGCGAAGAGGGCGTCCGCCAAGAAGGCCCCCGCCAAGGCGGCGGCCAAGAAGACCGCGGCGAACAAGACCGTGGCCAAGAAGGCCGCCGCCAAGAAGACGGCGGCCAAGTCCACAGCCGCTTCGAAGCGGACGGCCGCCAAGTAAGCCACCGCAAGCCCGCGGTGCGCCGCGCCCTGACCGGGCCCGGCGCACCGCGGGCTTTCCGCGGCTACGACAGCTCGGCGGCGTACGGCGGCTCGGCGCCCGCCCGGGAGCAGGTGAGCGCGGCGGCCCGGGCGGCGAAGCCCAGGACGTCCCGCCAGGCGGCCTCGCCCAGCTTGGCCAGCGCGGGCGCCGACAGCGCGTCATGCGCCGCCAGCCGGTGCAGCAGCGCGGCGTTCACGGTGTCGCCCGCCCCGATGGTGTCCACGACATCCACCCGCTCCCCGGGCACGGCCCAGCGGGATCCGTCCTGGCACAGCACGCTCAGCCCGTCCCCGCCGTGGGTGCACACCACGGCCGCGGGCCCGGCCGCCGCCCACTCCCGTATCGCCGCCTCGACGGCCTCCTCGGACTCCGCCGGGGCGTCCCCGGCACCGGCCAGCCAGCGCGCGTCCTCGACCGACAGCTTGAGCAGCCCGACGTACGGCAGCCAGCCTCGGAAGCGGGCCCGGTAGGCGTCGGCGTCGGGGATGAGCCCGGTGCGGATGTTGGGGTCGAGCGCCGTGAAGACGCCGCGCCCGGCCTCGCGCCGCAGCAGCGCCTCGTACGCGCTCGCGCCCGGCTCCAGCACCAGCGAACAGGTCCCCAGCGACAGCGCGGTGGTCCCCTCCGGCAGGGCCGGGGGCAGCGCGAAGAGCCGGTCCGCGGTGCCCTGCACATAGAAGCCGTAGCCCGCCGACCCGTCGGCGCCGATCGACGCGACGGCGAGGGTGGTGGGCTCCGGGCCGCGCTGCACCAGGGCGGTGTCCACGCCGTCCTGGTGCAGCCGGGACAGCAGCGCCTCGCCGAAGCCGTCCGTGGAGACCCGCGAGCAGAACGCGGTCGGCACGCCGAGCCGCCCCAGCGCCATCGCGGTGTTGTAGGGGCCGCCGCCGCGTGCCGGACGCAGCGCGGGCAGCTCGTCGCCCGTCGCGGCGGGGGCCGCGCGATCGGGCACGAGATCGATCAGGGCTTCTCCGGCGACGACGATCACGAGACGGGGTCCTTTCCTGGGGAGGGGGGTCCTGGGGGCGAGGGACGGTCGGCGGGTTCGGGCGCCGGTTCGGGAGCGCAGCCGCAGGACGTGCGGTGGACGAAGGCGCAGGGCAGCCGCACGGTACGCGGCGGCCGCTCCGGCTGCTCCAGTCGGTCCAGCAGCAGCCGGACCGCGGTGCTGCCGATCTCCCGGCTGGGCTGGGAGATGGCGGTGAGCCCGGGGGAGAAGACATCGGCCCAGGAGAAGTCGTCGAAGCAGACGAGCGCCAGATCGCCCGGTACGGCGCGGCCCGCCGCCCGCAGGGCGCGCAGCGCGCCGATCGTCATCGCGTTGTTGGCGGTGACGATCGCGGTGGGCGGCTCGGCCGAGGCCAGCAGCCGGTGGGTGGCGTCCTCCGCGCCCCGGGCCTCGGAGTGGCCGTCCGCCAGCAGCCCGGGGTCGAACGGCAGCCCGCTGTGGTGCAGTCCGGTGCGGTAGCCGTCGATCCGCTCGGCGGTGGTGCTCAGCCCCGGCAGGCCCGCGACCAGGCCGATGCGGGTGTGGCCCAGCTCGGCGAGGTGGCGGACCAGCTGTTCGAGGTGGAACGCGTTCTCGGCGCCGACCTGGTCGTACGGATGGTCGTGGCCGTCGCCGAGCAGCCGGTCGAGGAAGACGCACGGGACCGAGTGCCGGGTCAGATAGCCGAGCAGCGCGGCGGGCTCCGCGGACGGCGCGACGATCACTCCGTCCACCCGCCGCTCATGGAGCAGCTGGACGACCTTCCGCTCATGTGCCGGGTCGTCGTGCGGATCGGCGATCAGCAGGCTGTAGCCGTGTTCGAGAGCGCTGGACTCGACGCCCTGGAGGATCTCGGTGAAGTACGGATTGCTGATCGCCGAGACGGCCAGCCCGATGGAGCGGGTGCGGGCGGTGACGAGGGAGCGGGCGAGGGTGTTGGGGGTGTAGCCGAGGGCGTCGATGGCGTCCAGGACGGCCTGGCGGGTGTCCGGCCGCACCCGGCGGGTCTCGTTGAGTACGTGCGAGACGGTGGCCACGGACACGCCCGCGCGCCGGGCCACGTCGACCATGGTCGCCATCCGCCCGCCCCTCTCCTCGGTGTGCTGGGGGAACGTGGGGGAACGTATCGCATCCGCGACCCGGCGTAAACGCTTGCGCAAACGTTTACGTCCCGCCCGGGGTCCGCCGGTGAGCGGACCGATCCGTGCCGGTATCGTCGTATCGCAGCCCATTCCGTGCCGCCCTGCCCCGTGGAGCCCCCATGACCAGCCAGCCCGCCTCCCGACGAACCGTGCTGTGCGGAGCGGCGCTGGCCGGAGCCGCCGGGCTCGGGGCGGCGGCCTGCTCACCGGGGGGATCGGGCAAGAAGGCGTCCCCGACCCCCACCGCCCCCGTCGACCTCGGCCCGGCCGACGCCGTCCCGGCGGGCGGCGCGAAGATCTACCGCGAGGACCGGGTGGTCGTCTCCCGGACCGATGAGGGCCGGTACGCGGCGTTCAGCGCGGTCTGCACCCACCGGGGCTGCGTCGTGGACGCCGTCGAGAACGGAAAGATCAGCTGTCCCTGTCACGGCAGCGTCTTCGACGCCCGCACCGGCAAGGTCCTGGAGGGGCCCGCGGTGGCCCCGCTGCCGTCCGTGCCCGTCAGGACGAAGGGCGGAAAGCTCGTTGCGGGGCCGGAGTCCTGAGACACCGCCACTGTCACTGCCCGCCAGTAGGGTGGTGACCATGGCCGACCCGAGCAGCTACCGCCCCAAGCCGGGACAGATCCCCGAGTCGCCGGGGGTCTACAAGTTCCGTGACGCGCACGGCCGGGTGATCTACGTCGGAAAGGCGAAGAGCCTGCGCCAGCGGCTCTCCTCGTACTTCCAGGACCTGGCGAATCTTCATCCGCGCACCCGGACCATGGTCACCACGGCCGCCGCGGTCGAGTGGACCGTGGTCTCGACCGAGGTGGAGGCGCTGCAGCTCGAGTATTCGTGGATCAAGGAGTTCGATCCCCGGTTCAACGTCAAATACCGCGACGACAAGAGCTATCCGTCGCTGGCCGTGACCCTCAACGAGGAGTTCCCGCGGGTTCAGGTCATGCGCGGCGCCAAGAAGAAGGGCGTGCGCTACTTCGGTCCGTACGCACACGCCTGGGCGATCCGCGAGACCGTCGACCTGATGCTGCGGGTGTTCCCCGTGCGCACCTGCTCGGCCGGGGTGTTCAAGCGCTCCGCCCAGATCGGCCGCCCCTGTCTGCTCGGCTACATCGGCAAGTGCTCGGCCCCCTGTGTCGGCCGGGTCAGCGCCGAGGAGCACCGCGAACTCGCCGAGGAGTTCTGCGACTTCATGGCCGGCCGCACCGGCACCTACATCCGCCGCCTCGAACAGCAGATGCAGGACGCCGCCGAGGAGATGGAGTACGAGAAGGCCGCCCGGCTGCGCGACGACATCGGGGTGCTCAAGCGCGCCATGGAGAAGAACGCGGTCGTCCTCGCCGACGCGACCGACGCCGACCTGATAGCGCTCGCCGAGGACGAGCTGGAGGCCGCCGTCCAGATCTTCCACGTCCGTGGCGGCCGGGTGCGCGGCCAGCGCGGCTGGGTCACCGACAAGGTCGAGGCCGTCGACACCGCCGACCTGGTCGAGCACGCCCTCCAGCAGCTGTACGGGGAGGAGCGGGGCGACGCCGTGCCCAAGGAGGTCCTGGTGCCCGCCGTGCCGGACCCGGCCGAACCGGTCTCCCAGTGGCTCAGCGAGCGCCGGGGCTCCCGGGTCGATCTGCGCATCCCGCAGCGCGGCGACAAGAAGGACCTGATGGCGACCGTCCAGCGCAACGCCCAGCAGGCGCTCGCGCTGCACAAGACCAAGCGCGCCTCCGACCTCACCACCCGCTCCCGGGCCCTGGAGGAGATCGCCGAGGCGCTCGGCCTGGACTCGGCGCCGCTGCGCATCGAGTGCTTCGACATCTCCCATCTCCAGGGCGATGACGTGGTGGCGTCCATGGTGGTCTTTGAAGACGGGCTGGCGCGGAAGGGCGAGTACCGCCGCTTCCAGATCAAGAGCTTTTCCGGGCAGGACGACGTCCGCTCCATGCACGAGGTCGTCGGCCGCCGCTTCCGCCGCTATCTGCAGGAGAAGCAGAAGATGGGGGAGTGGGAGGAGACCGACGAGCCCGCCCGGGAGACCCCTGGCGAGCCCGGCGAGCCCGCCCAGGAGGCTCCGGCCCAGGAGACCCCCGCCCAGCAGGCCCCGGCCCCGGAGGCCCCCGTCGAGGAGACCTCCGGCCCCCTCGACGACGACGGCAGGCCCAGGCGGTTCGCGTATCCGCCCCAGCTCGTCGTGGTCGACGGCGGACAGCCGCAGGTCGCCGCCGCCAAGCGGGCGCTGGACGAGCTGGGCGTCGACGACGTGGCCGTCTGCGGCCTCGCCAAGCGGCTCGAAGAGGTCTGGCTGCCCGACGACGACGATCCGGTGGTGCTGCCCCGCAGCAGCGAGGGGCTGTATCTGCTCCAGCGGGTCCGCGACGAGGCCCACCGGTTCGCCATCACCTACCAGCGCAGCAAGCGCGCCAAGTCGATGAAGGCCGGGCCGCTGGACTCCGTACCCGGCCTCGGCGAAAGCCGTAAGCAGGCGCTGCTCAAGCACTTCGGCTCCGTCAAGCGGCTGCGCGCCGCCACGGTCGAGCAGATCTGCGAGGTGCCGGGCGTCGGCCGGAAGACGGCCGAGACGGTCGCGGCGGCGCTCACCGGAGCGGCTCCGGCCGCCCCCGCCGTGAACACCGCCACAGGAGAGATCATTGAGGACGAGGCCGCATCGGCGGCGCCGTCCGCGAACCGGGGGACGAGATCATGACAGAGCACGAGACCCACGGAGACGGAGCGCAGGTGAATACGGGCACGACGGGAGAGTCCGCCGAGGCGGCGGCAGCCATTCCCGAGCTGGTGATCATCTCTGGCATGTCCGGCGCGGGGCGCAGCACCGCCGCCAAGTGTCTGGAGGACCTCGGCTGGTTCGTGGTGGACAATCTGCCGCCCGCCCTGATCCCCACCATGGTGGACCTCGGTGCCCGCTCCCAGGGCAATGTGGCCCGCATCGCCGTGGTGGTGGACGTCCGCGGCCGCCGCTTCTTCGACAACCTCCGCGAATCCCTCGCGGACCTGGCCGCCAAGAGCGTCAAGCGGCGCGTGCTGTTCCTGGAGGCGTCCGACGAGGCCCTGGTGCGCCGCTTCGAGTCCGTGCGCCGCCCGCACCCGCTGCAGGGCGACGGGCGCATCGTGGACGGCATCGCGGCCGAGCGCGATCTGCTGCGCGAGCTGCGCGGTGACGCCGATCTGGTGATCGACACCTCCAGCCTCAACGTGCACGAGCTGCGCGCCAAGATGGACGCGCAGTTCGCCGGTGAGGAGGAGCCGGAGCTGCGCGCCACCGTGATGTCCTTCGGCTACAAGTACGGCCTGCCGGTCGACGCCGATCTGGTGGTGGACTGCCGCTTCCTGCCCAATCCGCACTGGGTTCCCGAGCTGCGCCCCTTCACCGGGCTCAACGAGGAGGTGTCCGGCTATGTGTTCAACCAGCCCGGCGCCAAGGAGTTCCTGGACCGGTATGCCGAGCTGCTGCAGCTGATCGCCGCGGGCTACCGCCGTGAGGGCAAGCGCTATGTGACGATCGCGGTGGGCTGTACGGGTGGTAAGCACCGCAGCGTCGCGATGTCCGAGCGGCTGGCCGCCCGGCTCGGCGCAGAAGGGGTCGAGACCGTCATCGTCCACCGTGACATGGGGCGCGAGTGACGATCCGTAACGGGCGGCTGCGGCGGCTCGTCGGGGCCCGTACGAGCCGGAGCGCGCAGCCCAAGGTGGTCGCGCTCGGCGGCGGTATGGGGCTGTCCGCGTCGCTCGCCGCGCTGCGCCGGATCACCGGCGATCTGACCGCCGTGGTCACGGTGGCCGACGACGGCGGCTCCAGCGGGCGGCTCCGCGACGAGCTGGGGGTGCTGCCGCCCGGCGATCTGCGCAAGGCGCTGGCGGCCCTGTGCGGGGACGACGACTGGGGCCAGACGTGGGCCCGGGTCATCCAGCACCGCTTCATCAGCGAGGGGGAGCTGCACGGACACGCGGTCGGCAATGTGCTGATCGTCGCCCTGTGGGAACAGCTGGGCAATCATGTGGCCGCCCTCGATCTCGTCGGCAAGCTGCTGGGCGCGCACGGCCGGGTGCTGCCGATGTCGGCGGTGCCGCTGGAGCTGCAGGCGTACGTCAAGGGCCATGACCCGGCGCTTCCGGACGAGGTGTCGACGGTCGCCGGGCAGGCCACCGTCGCCCTCACCCCCGGCGAGGTGCAGTCGGTCCACCTGGTGCCGAACGACCCGCCCGCCGTCCCCGAGGCGGTCGAAGCGGTGATGGACGCCGACTGGGTGGTGCTGGGCCCCGGCTCCTGGTTCTCCTCCGTGATCCCGCATCTCCTGGTGCCCGATCTGCTCCGGGCCCTCACCGACACCAAGGCCCGTCGGGTGCTCTCGCTGAATCTCGCGCCGCAACCCGGTGAAACCGATGGCTTCTCCCCGCAGCGTCATTTGGAGGTTTTGGCCCGACACGCCCCTAAACTCGCCTTCGACGTGGTGCTGGCCGACGAGGCCGCCGTCCCCGACCAGAGCAGCCTGCGCGATGCCGCCAAGCGACTGGGCGGCACGGTCGAGCTGGCGCCGGTGGCCGCGACCGACGGTTCCCCGAAGCATGACCCGGAGCTCCTGGCGGCCGCGTACGACCGTATTTTTCGGATGCATGGAAGGATCGGCCCATGGCGATGACGGCAGCGGTGAAGGATGAAATTTCCCGGCTCCCCGTCACCCGCACCTGCTGCCGGAAAGCGGAGGTCTCGGCGATCCTGCGGTTCGCGGGCGGCCTGCACCTGGTGAGCGGGCGCATCGTGATCGAAGCGGAGCTGGATACGGGCATCGCGGCCCGCAGGGTCCGCAAGGACATCCTGGAGATCTTCGGGCACTCCTCCGATCTGGTGGTGATGGCCCCCGGAGGGCTGCGTCGCGGCAGTCGGTACGTGGTGCGGGTGGTGGCGGGCGGTGATCAGCTGGCGCGCCAGACCGGTCTGGTCGACGGCCGCGGCCGGCCGATCCGCGGGCTGCCGCCGCAGGTCGTCTCCGGGGCCACCTGTGACGCGGAGGCCGCCTGGCGCGGGGCCTTCCTCGCCCACGGCTCGCTCACCGAGCCCGGCCGCTCCTCCTCCTTGGAGGTGACCTGCCCCGGCCCGGAAGCCGCGCTGGCTTTGGTCGGCGCCGCCCGGCGGCTGCAGATCGCGGCGAAGGCGCGCGAGGTGCGCGGAGTGGACCGGGTGGTCGTCCGGGACGGTGATGCCATCGGCGCGCTGTTGACGCGGCTGGGGGCGCACGAGTCGGTGCTCGCCTGGGAGGAGCGGCGGATGCGCCGCGAGGTGCGGGCCACCGCCAACCGGCTGGCCAACTTCGACGACGCCAATCTGCGCCGCTCGGCCCGGGCCGCCGTCGCCGCGGGCGCCCGGGTGCAGCGCGCGCTGGAGATCCTGGCGGACGAGGTGCCCGAGCACCTGGCCGCGGCCGGGCGGCTGCGCATGGAGCACAAGCAGGCGTCCCTGGAGGAGTTGGGCGCGCTCGCCGACCCGCCGCTGACCAAGGACGCCGTCGCGGGCCGTATCCGCAGGCTGCTCGCCATGGCCGACAAGCGGGCCCAGGACCTGGGCATTCCCGGTACGGAGTCGACCCTGACCGACGAGATGGCCGAGGGCATGGTCGGCTGACCGGCCACCGCGCACCGCGTTCCGCGCCCCCGGCTCCCCGTGCGGACCCGGGGGCGCGGTGCGTCCGAGGGCCGCGATCCGGACAGTCACACCATCGGATCATCACCGCGAGTCGCTGTTGACATGGTCATGGGCCGACATGAGGCTTATGCGTCTGTGCACCCACACGTCGGAACGACAGTCAGGGGGGCTCATGAAGACACGCAAGGCCGGGAAGACACGCAAGGCCGGATGGAGACGCACGGCCGGACGGAGACGCACGGCGAGAGCCATCGGCTCGATCGCGGCGCTGGCTTCCTTACTCCTCGGAGGACTGGCCGCCACACCCGCGGCCCACGCACAACCGGCGCCCGCCACCGCGGACGAGGCGCTGTCCGTATGGACCGCCCAGGTCACCCGCGCCCAGATCCCGCTGCTGCTGAGGGCGGGCGCGGACGGGACGGAACTCGGCACGCGGGTGCCGAAGAAGGGCGCCGGGCCGGTCGAGCTGTATCTGACGGGCACACAGGCCGCCGCGCTGCGCGGCCAGGGCGTCGCGCTCACCGAGAAGAAGCTCTCCCGGCAGACCCTGGGACGCGTCGAGGCCGCGGGCGACGGCGTCTTCCGCCCGTACAGCGGCGACGGAGGGCTCCGGCAGGAGATCGTCGCCACCGGCCGGGCCCATCCCGGGCTCACCAAGGTGGTCAGCATCGGCAAGACCACCCAGGGCAAGGACATCCTCGCGCTCAAGCTCACCAAGGGCGCCGCGAAGAGCCGCGACGGCAGCAAGCCCTCGGTGCTGTACATGTCCAACCAGCACGCCCGTGAGTGGATCACCCCGGAGATGACCCGGCGGCTGATGCACTATTACCTCGACCGCTACGGCAAGGACGACCGCGTCACCAGGATCGTGGACCGCACCGAGCTGTGGTTCGTGCTCTCCGCCAACCCGGACGGCTACGACTACACCCACCGCGGCCCCGAGACCCGGCAGTGGCGCAAGACCCTGCGGGACAACAACGGCGACGGCCGGATCACCCCGGGCGACGGCGTCGACCCCAACCGCAACTTCCCCTACAAGTGGGGCTACGACAACGAGGGGTCGTCCGCCGACCCGGCCGACGAGACCTACCGCGGCCCCGCCCCCGGCTCCGAGCCCGAGACCAAGGCGCTGGACCGCTTCCAGAAGCGCATCGGGTTCGCATTCGGCATCAACTACCACTCGGCCGCCGAACTGCTGCTCTACGGCGTCGGCTGGCAGGTCGCCACCCCGACCCCCGACGACGTGCTCTACAAGGCGCTCGCCGGAACGCCCGAGCACTCCGCGATCCCCGGCTATCACCCGCAGGTGTCCTCGGAGCTGTACACCACCAACGGCGAGGCCGACGGCCACTCGGCCAACGTCAACGGGATGATGATGTTCACCCCGGAGATGTCGACCTGTCAGACCGCCTCGAACATCGACCCCGACGACGCCTGGCAGCCGCGCGACTGCGCGTCCGTCTTCACCTTCCCGGACGACGAGAAGCTGATCCAGCAGGAGTTCGCCAAGAACATCCCCTTCGCGCTCTCCGTCGCCGAAACCGCCCGGCACCCCGACCGGCCGTCGTCGTCGGTCGGCATGACCGCGCCCGACTTCACCCCGGACGCCTTCACCACCTCCTACGCCCGCGGCGGTTCCCAGGACGTCTCCGTCACCGTCCGCAAGAGCGTCCGCGACAAGAAGCTCGCCTACCGGGTGAACGGCGGGCGCACCCACACCGCGTCCCTGCGGTCCTGGAAGGGCGGCGAGACCTACGGCGGCGAGGACAACCTCCGCTTCGACCAGTACCGGGCCGCCGTCCGGGGCGCGGACCCGGGCGACAAGGTGAAGGTCTGGTTCACCGGCCGTACGAAGGGCGGCGAGCGGACGAAGGGCGGCGAGCGGACCGCGAGCGAGCCGTTCGGCTACACCGTCGCCGAACGGCCCCGCGCCGACACCCTGGTGATCGCCGAGGAGGGCGGCGACGCCCCGGCCCGGCACACCGCCGCGTACACTGACGCGCTCGCCCGGAACGGCCGCAAGGCGGCCGTCTGGGACGTCGCGACCCGCGGAGCGCCGTCCGCGCTCGGCGTGCTCGGCCATTTCAAGACGGTGCTCTGGTACACCGGCGCGCAGAAGCCCGGCGGCGCCACTCTGCTCGCGGTGCGCGACTACCTCAACGAGGGCGGCAAGCTGATCACCACCGGTGAGCAGGCGGGCGGCAGCTCCGTGGTGGGCCCGGCCGACACCGACGACTTCAGCCAGTACTACCTGGGCGCCGACGGCCGCATCGCGGTGCCGTCGCCGGGCGCGTACCAGGGCGGCGGGGCGCTCGACGGCGTCTCCGCGGCGCTCGGCGACGCGCCCGGCAACCCGCTGGACGCCGCGGGTACGTACGCCGTCACCTCCGATGTGCTGCCGCCGGAGGACTTCCCGCAGTTCCGCAGCGCGGGCGCGGGCGCGTACTCCGGCGCGCGCTCCCCGTTCCAGCCCTACGAGGGCGAGTGGATGGCCGCCGCAGTCCACCGGAACAGCTCCTGGATGCGGCTGTCCCGCACCGTCGACCTGACCGGGGTGCGTGCCTCGGACGAGCCGAGCCTGAACTTCCGGCTCAGCTACGACACCGAGCCCGGCTACGACCATGTGATCGCCGAGGCGCACACCGTCGGCGGGGACGACTGGACCACGCTGCCGGACGCGAACGGCGCCAGCTCGGACCGGGTTCCGGCCGAATGCGAGGCGGGTTTCCTGCTGACCCTCCACCCGTTCCTGAAGCGCTATCTGACCGCCGGTGACGACGGCTGCCGCGCCCAGGGCGGCACGGGCGCCTGGAACAGCTTCACGGGCTCCTCGGGCGGCTGGAAGCCGGTCTCCCTGGACCTGAGCGCCTACGCGGGCGGGAAGGTCGAACTGGCCCTCTCCTACGTCACCGACGCGAGCGCCGCCGGGCGCGGCGCCTTCGTCGACAGCACCGCGCTCGTCGTCGGCGGCGACACGCGGGACGGCGAGGGCTTCGAGACGGCGCTCGGTCCCTGGTCGGTGCCGGGGCCGCCGGAGGGCAGCCCGGCGAACGCGGCGGACTGGGCGCGCTCGAAGGAACTGTTCCGCACCGCGGCCGCGGTCACCACGCGGGACACCGTGCTGCTCGGCTTCGGCCTGGAACACGTCAAGGACGCCGCCCAGCGGGCATCACTCGTGGGGAGTGCGCTGCGTGCGCTGCGCCGTTGACAGACGGTGACGAATCGTGACTGAATCGGCGGCCCATGCCCCTTTCCGGTGGTCATGGGCCGCCGACGCCAATGTCACGGACGTTCCGTGATAGCGGTAGGGTCGGAGGCGGTCGGGGATTCCCAAACAGCTCGCCGGCGTCCAGACCGGCACACCAACGAGGAGATCGGTTCGTGACGATCCGCGTAGGCATCAACGGCTTTGGCCGCATCGGTCGCAACTATTTCCGCGCGCTCCTGGAGCAGGGCGCGGACATCGAGATCGTCGGTGTCAACGACCTGACCGACAATGCCACCCTGGTGCACCTGCTGAAGTACGACACCATTCTCGGACGGCTGAAGCACGAGGTCAGCCACACCGAGGACACCATCACGGTGGGCAACCAGACCTTCAAGACCATGGCCGAGCGCGACCCGGCCGCCCTTCCGTGGGGAGAGCTGGGGGCCGACATCGTCGTCGAGTCCACCGGCATCTTCACCAAGCGTGACGACGCGGCCAAGCACCTGGCCGCGGGCGCCAAGAAGGTCCTGATCTCCGCGCCCGCCAAGGACGAGGACATCACGATCGTGATGGGCGTCAACAACGACAAGTACGACCCCGCCCAGCACGACGTCATCTCCAACGCCTCCTGCACCACCAACTGTGTGGCGCCGATGGCCAAGGTCCTCGACGAGAGCTTCGGCATCGTCAAGGGCATGATGACGACGGTCCACGCGTACACCAACGACCAGCGCATCCTTGACTTCCCGCACAAGGACCTGCGCCGCGCCCGCGCCGCCGCGGAGAACATCATCCCGACCTCCACCGGTGCCGCCAAGGCCACCGCGCTGGTCCTGCCGCAGCTCCAGGGCAAGCTGGACGGCATCGCGATGCGCGTCCCGGTCCCGACCGGCTCGGTCACCGACCTGGTGCTGGAGCTGGACCGCGAGGTCACCAAGGACGAGATCAACACCGCCTTCCAGAAGGCCGCCGAGGGTCAACTCAAGGGGGTCCTGGAGTACACCGAGGACCCGATCGTCTCCTCGGACATCGTCAACTGGCCGGCGTCCTGCACCTTCGACTCCTCCCTGACCATGGTCCAGGGCAAGCAGGTCAAGGTCGTCGGCTGGTACGACAACGAGTGGGGCTACTCCAACCGCCTCGTCGACCTGACCGTCTTCGTCGGCGGCAAGTTCTGACCCTGCCGCAATGAGCGAGGAACGGGGCCCGCTACGGCACACGTCGTAACGGGCCCCGTGCCATGATCAAGGAGTCACTCTGTGAAGACGATTGACGATCTCCAGGTCGACGGGAAGCGGGTCTTCGTCCGCGCCGACCTGAACGTCCCGCTCGACGGCGAGACGATCACCGACGACGGCCGGATCCGCGCCGTCGCGCCGACCATCGCCACGCTCCTGGAGCGCGGCGCCAAGGTGGTCGTCGCCTCGCACCTCGGCCGCCCCAAGGGCGCGCCCGACCCGCAGTTCTCGCTCGCCCCGGTCGCGAAGCGGCTCGGCGAACTCCTCGGCAAGCAGGTCGCGTTCGCGACGGACACCGTGGACGACAGCGCCAGGGCCACCGTCGCGGGGCTCGCCGCGGGCGAGGTCGCCCTGCTGGAGAACCTGCGCTTCAACGCCGGTGAGACGGCCAAGGACGACGCCGAGCGCGGTGCCTTCGCGGACCAGCTCGCCGCCCTCGCCGACCTCTACGTGGGCGACGGCTTCGGCGCGGTGCACCGCAAGCACGCCTCCGTGTACGACCTCCCGGCGCGGCTGCCGCACGCCGCGGGCGGTCTGATCGCCACCGAGGTGACCGTCCTCAAGAAGCTCACCGAGGACGTCAAGCGCCCGTACGCGGTGGTCCTCGGCGGTGCCAAGGTCTCCGACAAGCTCGGCGTCATCGACCATCTGCTGGAGAAGGCCGACCGCATCCTGATCGGCGGCGGCATGGCGTACACCTTCCTCAAGGCCCAGGGCCACGAGGTCGGCAAGTCGCTGCTCCAGCAGGACCAGGTCCCGGTCGTCGAGGAGTACCTGCGGCGGGCGGAGGAGCGTGGCGTGGAGTTCGTGCTGCCCGTCGACGTCCTCGCCGCGGACGGGTTCCCGGACCTCAAGACCAAGGCCCCGGCGCATCCGCAGGTCGTCTCCGCGGAGGCCATCCCGGCCGATCTGGAGGGGCTGGACATCGGTCCGGACACCCGCAAGCTGTACGCCTCGAAGCTCGCCGACACGGCCACCGTCTTCTGGAACGGCCCGATGGGCGTCTTCGAGCACCCCGACTACGCCGACGGCACCAAGGCCGTGGCCCAGGCGCTTCTCGACAGCCCCGCCTTCACGGTGGTGGGCGGCGGCGACTCCGCCGCGGCCGTCCGCATCCTGGGCTTCGACGAAACCGCTTTCGGCCATATCTCGACCGGCGGCGGTGCAAGCCTCGAATACCTCGAGGGCAAGACGCTCCCCGGCCTCGCCGCACTGGAGGACTGAACACCGTGAGTGACCGCACCCCGCTGATGGCGGGCAACTGGAAGATGAACCTCAACCACCTCGAGGCCATCGCCCACGTCCAGAAGCTCGCCTTCGCGCTCGCCGACAAGGACTACGAGGCCGTCGAGGTCGCGGTTCTGCCGCCCTTCACCGATCTGCGGTCGGTGCAGACCCTGGTCGATGGCGACAAGCTGAAGATCAAGTACGGCGCCCAGGATCTCTCCGCGCAGGACTCCGGCGCGTACACCGGCGAGATCTCCGGTCCGATGCTCTCCAAGCTGAAGTGCACCTATGTGGCCATCGGCCACTCGGAGCGCCGCCAGTACCACGCGGAGACCGACGAGATCTGCAACGGCAAGGTGAAGGCCGCCTTCCGCAACGACCTCACCCCCATCCTGTGCGTGGGCGAGGGCCTGGACGTCCGCAAGGCGGGCAACCAGGTGGCGCACACCCTCGCGCAGCTGGACGGCGGCCTCAAGGACGTCCCGGCCGAGCAGGCCGAGACCATCGTGATCGCGTACGAGCCGGTCTGGGCGATCGGCACCGGCGAGGTCGCCACCCCCGAGGACGCCCAGGAGGTCTGCGGGGCCATCCGCGGCCGGCTGGCCGAGCTGTACAGCCAGGAGCTGGCCGACAAGGTCCGGATCCAGTACGGCGGCTCGGTGAAGTCCGGGAACGTCGCGGCGATCATGTCGCAGCCGGATGTGGACGGCGCCCTGATCGGCGGCGCGGCGCTGGACGCCGACGAATTCGTCAAGATCGTTCGTTTCCGCGACCAGTGAGTAGGCCCTGAGCCGGGCCTCGTCGTACTCTGTCGGGGGTCGTGGTGGCGCATTTCGCGCCTCCCGGCCCCCGTCTCCCGTAATAAACCGTCCGTAACGAGCCCGAGAGAGTTGGTCCAGCTGTGATCATGGGGTTTTCGATCGCCCTCATCGTCTTGAGCCTTTTGATGATGATGCTGGTGCTCATGCACAAGGGGAAGGGCGGGGGTCTGTCCGACATGTTCGGTGGCGGAATGCAGTCCTCCGTCGGTGGCTCTTCGGTCGCTGAGCGCAACTTGGACCGCATCACCATCGTGGTCGGGTTGCTGTGGTTCGTGGTCATCGTCGTGCTCGGTCTGTTGATGAAGCTCGACTGAGGCTCGACCGGCGTTCGACCGAAGTGCGATCGAGGCCCGATTCCGGCCCGATAACTGACGTACCGTCGTCAGTGCGGCCGATTCGCGGCCTATCATGGGGGTGGCGTCCTCAAGGGCGGGTGTAACTCCTCTCGATGGACGCGCGTTGGGCCTTTCGTAGACTGGGGCGCCGGGCAGCGGGGCCGCCAATCGATGCTTCGCGGCACCATCACGCAGGGAGTTACGACCGTGGCAAGTGGCAACGCGATCCGTGGAAGTCGGGTCGGAGCGGGGCCGATGGGAGAAGCCGAGCGAGGCGAATCGGCGCCGCGCCTGCGCATCTCCTTCTGGTGCTCCAACGGGCACGAGACCGTGCCGAGCTTTGCCAGCGACGCGCAGATCCCGGACACGTGGGACTGCCCCCGCTGTGGCTTCCCGGCCGGCAAGGACCGGGACAACCCGCCGGACCCGCCCCGCACCGAGCCGTACAAGACGCACCTCGCCTATGTGCGGGAGCGCCGCAGCGACGCCGACGGCGAGGCGATCCTCGCCGAGGCGCTCGCCAAGCTCCGCGGCGAGATCTGAGCCGGACCGCGGCCCGGACCCCAGCGACATCGCACGACGACGGCCCGGCCGGGCACCCCTGACGGGGGTGCGCGGCCGGGCCGTTGTCAGTGCCCCGGTCTACCGTCGTCGGCATGCTGATGCGCAAGAGTGGGGAGCGGGCGGCGGTGCCCGCCTGGCGCGGGGGATTCGGGCGGCTGTGGACCGCCGCGGTGATCTCCCGCTTCGGGGACGCGTTACGCGGCGCGGCGCTGCCCTTGCTGGCGGTGTCGCTGACCGATTCGCCGGTGCTGGTGTCGCTCGTGACCGCGTGCGGCTTCCTGCCCTGGCTGCTGTTCGGCCTGCTGGGCGGGGCCGTCGCCGACCGGGTGGACCAGCGGCGGGCGATGTGGATGGTGGACGGGATACGGGCCGTGCTGATGGGCGGATTCGCCGTCGCCGTCTGGCTGGGCCATGCCACGATCGGGCTGCTGCTCGTGCTCGCCTTCGCCCTCACCACCCTGCAGACCCTCTTCGACAACGCCGCGACGGCCCTGCTGCCGACCGTCGTGGACCGGGAGGCGCTGAGCCGGGCCAACGCCCGGCTGATGACCGGGCAGGAGGTCATGGGCCGGTTCGTGGGCGCCCCGCTGGTGCCCGTGCTGCTGGGGCTGGGCGCCGCCATGCCGTACGCGGCGGACGCGGCCACCTATCTCCTCGCCGCCCTGCTCGTCGCCTCGCTCGGGGCCGCCGCCCCGGACCGCGCCCCGCGCCCGTCGGGCGGATCGCTGCGCCGTGACATCGCGGAGGGCATCGGCGTGCTGTGGCGGGACCGGCTGCTGCGGTCGCTGTGCGTCTCCACCACGCTGTGCAACATCGGCATCGGCGCGCTCATCGCCACCCTGGTGCTCCACATCACCGGCTGGCTGGGCGCCGGGGACGCCGGGTTCGCGGTGGCCATCACGGCGTACGGGATCGGCAGCGTCACCGGGGGCCTGGTGGCCGCGAGGGTCACCGAACGGCTGGGGGAGTTCCGCGCACTGCTGCTGTGCGGGGCCGTGCAGACCGGTGCCCTGGTCGCGCTCGGCACGATACGGAGCCTCCCGGTCGCCGTCGCCGCCATGGGGGTGTTCGGCTTCGCGGGGATCATATGGAACGTCACCGAGGTGACGATGACCCAGCGGCGCAGCCCCGCCGACATGCTGGGCCGGGTCAGCTCCGCCTTCCGCACGGTGTCGATCGCGGGATCCCCGGTCGGCGCGCTGCTCGGCGGGGTGACGGCCGCCGCCTGGGGGCTCAACACGCCCGCCCTGATGTGCGCCGTGCTCCTGGCGGGCGGGGTGCTGGCCCTTGTTCCTGGAATGCGGTCCGTCATCAATTAGGTTGGTGCGCAACGGGGGCCAGGCACCGATGAGAAGTGGGCTGATGTCCGAGATGAACGCAGAAGGCCGCACCAGGCTCGATCAGCTGCCCGAGTGGAGCGCACTGGCCGAGCACCGCAAGGCGCTGGGCGACGTGCACCTGCGCGAGCTGTTCGCAGGCGACCCGGAGCGCGCGAGCAGGCTCACGCTCCAGGTCGGCGACCTCCATGTCGACTACTCCAAGCACCTGGTGACGGACGAGACGCTGCGGTTGCTGCGCGAGCTGGCGCGGGCGACCGGGGTGACGGCGCTGCGGGACGCGATGTTCCGCGGCGAGAAGATCAACACCACCGAGAACCGCGCGGTGCTGCACACCGCGCTGCGCGCCCCCCGCTCGGCGGTCATCACGGTGGACGGCGAGGACGTCGTTCCCGAGGTGCACGCGGTCCTCACCAAGATGAGCGTGTTCGCCGACCGGATCCGGGCCCGGGACTGGCACGGCCACACCGGCAAGCCCATCAAGAACATCGTCAACATCGGCATCGGCGGCTCCGACCTGGGCCCGGCGATGGCGTACGAGGCGCTGCGCGCCTATACCGACCGCGAGCTGGTGTTCCGCTTCGTCTCCAACGTGGACGGCGCCGATCTCCATGAGGCGGTGCGCGACCTCGACCCGGCGGAGACGCTGTTCATCGTCGCCTCCAAGACCTTCACCACCATCGAGACCATCACCAACGCCGTCTCCGCCCGCGAGTGGCTGCTGAGCGGGCTCGGGGCCGGTGAGGAGGCCGTCGCCAAGCACTTCGTGGCGGTGTCGACCAACGCGGAGAAGGTCGCGGAGTTCGGCATCAACACCGACAACATGTTCGAGTTCTGGGACTGGGTCGGCGGGCGCTATTCGTACGACTCGGCCATCGGGCTCGCCCTGATGGTCGCCATCGGCCCGGACTGCTTCCGCGAGATGCTGGCCGGTTTCCATCTGGTGGACGAGCACTTCACCACCGCCCCGCCGGAGCAGAACGTACCGCTGCTGCTCGGCCTGCTGGGCGTCTGGTACGGGGACTTCCACGACGCGCAGGCGCATGCCGTCCTGCCCTACAGCCACTATCTGTCCAAGTTCACCGCCTACCTCCAGCAGCTGGACATGGAGTCCAACGGCAAGTCGGTGGACCGGGAGGGCGATCCGGTCGGCTGGCAGACCGGCCCGGTGGTCTGGGGTACCCCCGGCACCAACGGCCAGCACGCCTACTACCAGCTGCTCCACCAGGGCACCAAGCTGATCCCGGCCGATCTGATCGGCTTCGCCAAGCCGGTGGAGGATCTGCGGCCCGGGCTGGTCGCCCAGCACGATCTGCTGATGGCCAACCTCTTCGCCCAGGGGCAGGCGCTGGCCTTCGGCAAGACTCCGGAAGAGGTCGCCGCCGAGGGCGTGCCCCCGGAGCTGGTGCCGCACAAGACCTTCCAGGGCAACCGCCCCACCACCACCCTGCTCGCCTCCGAGCTGAGCCCGTCCGTGCTCGGCCAGCTGATCGCGCTCTATGAGCACAAGGTGTTCGTCCAGGGCGCCATCTGGAACATCGACTCCTTCGATCAGTGGGGCGTCGAGCTGGGCAAGGTGCTCGCCAAGCGGGTCGAGCCCGCGCTGACCGAGGGCGCCGAGGTGCCGGGGCTCGACGCCTCGACGGCCCGCCTCGTGGCGACGTACCGCGCGCTGCGCGGCCGCTGAGCCGCCCACCCTCCGTACAACAGCGATCCCCCGTGCGCTCCGCGCGCACGGGGGATCGGCTGTCGTGTGAAGAGCTTACGGCGACGCCGGGGGGTACAGGCCGCGCGGCAGACCGCTCGCCGCGGCCCGGTCCAGCAGCCACAGGGTGCGGCCGCGGCCGTACGCGCCCGCCGCCGGGGCCTGGATCTCCCCGGCCCCCGACAGGGCGATGGTCACCGCCTTCGCCTTGTCCTCACCGGCGGCCAGCAGCCACACCTCCCGCGCCGCGCGGATCGCGGGCAGGGTCAGCGAGACCCGGGTGGGCGGCGGCTTGGGCGCGCCGCGCACCGCGACCACCGTCCGCTCGGTCTCCCGGACGGCGGGCAGCTCGGGGAAGAGCGAGGCGACATGGGTGTCCGGGCCGACGCCCAGCAGCAGCACGTCGAAGGTCGGCGCCGCGCCGTGGTTCTCCGGCCGCGCGGCGTGGCCCAGCTCGATGCCGTACGCCTCCGCGGCGGCCTCCACATCGCCGCCGTGCGGACCGTCCGAGGCGGGCATCGGGTGCACCCGCGCCGGGTCCAGATCCACCGCGTCCAGCAGCGCCTCCCGGGCCTGGGTGACGTTGCGGTCCGGGTGGCCGTCCGGCAGGAACCGCTCGTCGCCCCACCACAGGTCCAGCCGCGACCAGTCCACCGCGTCGCGCGCGGGGGACGTGGCGAGGGCCGCCAGCAGGCCGTTGCCGTTGCGGCCGCCGGTCAGGACGACGGAGGCGGAGCCCCGGGCGGCCTGGGCGTCCACGATCTTCGTGATCAGCCGGGCCGCGGCCGCCTGGGCCATCAGCTCCTTGTCGCGATGGACAACGACCTGCGGGGCGCTCACTTCTCTCCCTTTCCGGTGTTCCCGCCGCCCTTTCCCTCCGCCTTGCCGCCCGGCTTGAGGTCCGAGGGCTTCGGAGCCGGAGGAGTCGTAGAGGAGGGAGAAGCCGGTGGGGCCTGCGGCGGGGCGGGGGTGTTCGTCGGGGACGGAGCCGTGCCCGGGTCGCGCGTCGGCAGCGGCGGCCTGGGCGGCGCCGGGGGCCCGGACGGGGCCTCGGCGGTCGCGGTGGCCGTACCGCCGCCAGCCATCGCGGTGGCGGGCGCCGGGTCGTGCCCGGCCGCACCGCCGCCGTTCAGCTTGCTCACGCCGAACTTCACCGAGATCGCGTACATCTCGTCCGGGTCGAGCCGGCGCAGCTCCTCGGCGATCAGCTCCGACATCTCCCGCCGCTGCAGCGCGACGTGCCGGTCCGGCTGGCCCGGCATCGCCAGCTCGGCCAGCGCACCGTCGGCCCGGTCCAGGCAGATCACGCCGTCGGCCGTCTCCAGCCGCACCGCGGTCAGCCCCGGGCCCTCGGAGACCTGCCGGTCGACCGGGACCCGCAGCCGCTCGGCGAGCCACAGCGCGAGCAGCTCGCTGCTCGGGTTGTACGCCTCGCCCTCGACCACCGCGGAGGTGATCTTCGAGTGCTTCTGGTCCAGCGCGGCCGCCAGCACACTGCGCCACGGGGTGATCCGGGTCCACGCCAGGTCGGTGTCGCCCGGGGTGTACGTCTCGGCCCGCAGCCCCAGCGTGGCGACCGGGTCCTCGGTGGCCTGCGCGTCGGTGATGCGGCGCTGGGCCAGCTGCCCCAGCAGATCCTTGGCGGGGTGCTCCGGGGCGTCCTCGGGCCACCACACCACGACCGGGGCGTCCGGCAGCAGCAGCGGCAGGACCACCGAGTAGGCGTGGTTGGCCAGTTCGCCGTGGAGCCGCAGCAGGACCGTCTCACCGGTGCCGGTCTCGCCGCCGACGCGGACCTCGGCGTCCATCCGGGCCATCTTGCGGTCGCGCGGCGAGCGGCCCGGCCGCTTGATGACGACCAGGATGCGCGAGGGGTGCTCCTTGGACGCCTCGCTCGCGGCCTTCAGCGCGTCGTAGTGATTGCCCTCGTCGGTGACGATGACGAGGGTGAGCACCATGCCCACCGCCGGGGTGCCGGTGGCCCGGCGCGCCTGGACCAGAGCGGAGTTGATCCGGCTGGACGTGGTGTCCGTGAGATCGATGTTCATGGCCGCCGCCAGCTCCGTCCGTCTCGTGCGAGCATCTCGTCCGCGGCCTTCGGCCCCCAGGTACCGGCCGTGTACTGCTCGGGCTTCCCGTGCTTGTCCCAGTACGCCTCGATGGGATCGAGGATTCGCCAGGACTCCTCCACCTCCTGGTGGCGCGGGAAAAGGTTCGCGTCGCCCAGCAGGACGTCGAGCAGCAGCCGCTCGTACGCCTCGGGGCTGGACTCGGTGAAGGACTCGCCGTACTGGAAGTCCATCGTCACATCGCGGATCTCCATCGAGGTGCCGGGCACCTTGGAGCCGAACCGGATGGTGACGCCCTCGTCCGGCTGCACCCGGATGACCAGGGCGTTCTGCCCCAGCTCCTGGGTGTCGGTGGCGTCGAAGGGGGAGTGCGGGGCGCGCTGGAAGACGACGGCGATCTCGGTGACCCGGCGGCCCAGCCGCTTGCCGGTGCGCAGGTAGAAGGGGACGCCCGCCCAGCGGCGGTTGTCGATCTCCAGCTTGACCGCGGCGTAGGTGTCGGTCTTCGAGTTGGCGTCGATGCCCTCTTCTTCGAGGTAGCCGTGCACCTCCTCGCCGCCCTGCCAGCCGTGTGCGTACTGGCCGCGCACGGTGTGCTTGCCCAGCTCTCGGGGGAGCTTGACGGCGGTGAGGACCTTCAGCTTCTCGGTGACCAGCGCCTTGGCGCCGAAGGAGGCGGGCTCCTCCATGGCGGTCAGGGCGAGCAGCTGGAGCAGGTGGTTCTGGATGACGTCACGGGCGGCGCCGATGCCGTCGTAGTACCCGGCGCGGCCGCCGATGCCGATGTCCTCGGCCATGGTGATCTGTACGTGGTCGACGTACGAACGGTTCCACAGCGGCTCGAACATCGTGTTGGCGAAGCGCAGCGCCAGGATGTTCTGGACCGTCTCCTTGCCCAGGTAGTGGTCGATCCGGAAGACGTCGCTGGGCCGGAAGACCTCGTGGACGACCTGGTTCAGTTCCTGGGCGCTCTTCAGGTCGTGGCCGAAGGGCTTCTCGATGACGGCGCGCCGCCACGAGTGGTCCTGTCCGTCGGACAGCCCGTGCTTCTTGAGCTGCTGCACCACGTTGGGGAAGAACTTGGGCGGCACCGAGAGATAGAAGGCGAAGTTGCCACCGGTACCGCGGGCCTTGTCCAGCTCTTCTATGGTCGCCTTGAGCTTCTCGAACGCCTCGTCGTCGGAGAACTCCCCGGGTACGAAGCGGAATCCCTCGGCGAGCTGCTGCCAGACCTCTTCGCGGAACGGGGTCCGCGCGTGTTCCTTCACCGCGTCGTGGACGACCTGGGCGAAGTCCTCGTTCTCCCAGTCGCGGCGGGCGAAGCCGACGAGCGAGAAGCCCGGCGGCAGCAGGCCGCGGTTGGCCAGGTCGTAGACGGCGGGCATCAGCTTCTTGCGGGACAAGTCACCGGTGACCCCGAAGATGACCAGGCCGGACGGCCCCGCGATGCGCGGGAGCCGCCGGTCCTTGGGGTCACGCAGCGGATTGCTGCTGATGGTCAAAGTGTTCACGCCTCCGAGGGTGCGAGGCGGTTCAGCTCCGCCTCAGTGGACTTCAGCAGGTCGTTCCAGGACGCCTCGAACTTCTCGACGCCCTCGTCCTCCAGAAGCTGCACGACCTCGTCGTACGAGATGCCGATGGAGGCCAGCGCCTCGATGTCGGCCTTGGCCTGCGCGTAGGTGCCGCGCACCGCGTCGCCCTTGATCTCGCCGTGGTCGCCGACCGCTTCGAGGGTGGCTTCCGGCATGGTGTTGACGGTGCCCGGGGCAACCAGGTCGTCGACGTAGAGGGTGTCCTTGTAGGCAGGGTCCTTGACGCCGGTCGAGGCCCACAGCGGGCGCTGCCGGTTGGCGTTCGCCCGGTCCAGGGCGGCCCAGCGGTCGGAGCCGAAGACCTCCTCGTACGCCTCGAAGGCGAGCCGCGCGTTGGCCAGGGCGGCCTTGCCGCGCAGCGCCTTGGCCTCGTCGGTGCCGAGCTTGTCGATGCGCTTGTCGATCTCGGTGTCCACGCGGGACACGAAGAAGGACGCCACCGAGTGGATCTTGGAGATGTCGAGCCCGGCGGCCTTCGCCTTCTCCAGACCGGCCAGGTAGGCGTCCATGACCGCGCGGTAGCGCTCCAGGGAGAAGATCAGCGTGACGTTGACGCTGATGCCCAGGCCGATCACCTCGGTGATCGCCGGAAGTCCCGCCTTGGTGGCCGGGATCTTGATGAAGGTGTTCGGGCGGTCCACCAGCCAGGCCAGCTGCTTGGCCTCGGCGACGGTGGCGGCCGTGTGGTGGGCCAGCCGCGGGTCGACCTCGATGGAGACCCGGCCGTCCTGGCCGCCGGTCGCGTCGTGGACCGGGCGCAGGATGTCGGCGGCGTCCCGGACGTCCGCGGTGGTGATCATCCGGACGGCTTCCTCGACGGTGACCTTGCGGGCCGCGAGGTCACCGAGCTGCTGCTCGTAACCGTCGCCGCCGGAGATCGCCTTCTGGAAGATCGACGGGTTGGTGGTGACGCCGACGACATGCTGCTGGTCGATCAGTTCGGCGAGGTTGCCGGAGGTGATCCGCTTCCGGGAGAGGTCGTCGAGCCAGATCGCGACGCCTTCGTCGGCCAGCCGCTTGAGTGCGTCTGTCATGGGGTGTGTCTCCTGTTGCTCGTCGCTGTTCAAGTCGGATGCGGGCGTCACTGCCCGGCGGCGTCCAGGGACTCGCGGGCGGCGGTGACCACGGAGTCGGCCGTCAGGCCGAATTCCCGGTAGAGCACCTTGTAGTCGGCGGAGGCGCCGAAGTGCTCCAGCGAGACGATGCGGCCGGCCTCGCCGACGTAGCGGTACCAGGTGAGGCCGATACCGGCCTCGACGGCTACGCGTGCCTTCACGGACGGCGGCAGCACGCTCTCGCGGTACCCCTTGTCCTGCTCCTCGAACCACTCGATCGAGGGCATCGACACGACACGGGTGGGCACACCGGCGGCCTGCAGCCGCTCGCGCGCCTCGACGGCGAGCTGGACCTCGGAGCCGGTGCCGATCAGGATCACCTGCGGCTGGCCGCCCTCGGCCTCGAACAGGACGTAACCGCCCTTGGCGGCGTCCTCGTTCGCCTCGTACGTCGGCACGTTCTGCCGGGTGAGCGCCAGGCCGTGCGGGGCGGGCTTGGCGCCGTGGCGGCGGGTGATCTCGCGCCAGGCGATGGCGGTCTCGTTGGCGTCGGCCGGGCGCACGATGTTCAGGCCCGGGATGGCGCGCAGCGCGGACAGGTGCTCGACCGGCTGGTGGGTGGGGCCGTCCTCGCCGAGGCCGATGGAGTCGTGCGTCCACACGTAGGTGACCGGCAGCTTCATCAGCGCGGCCAGCCGCACGGCCGGGCGCATGTAGTCGGAGAAGACGAGGAACGTGCCGCCGTAGACACGGGTGTTGCCGTGCAGCGCGATGCCGTTCATGGTCGAGCCCATGGCGTGCTCGCGGATGCCGAAGTGGATCGTCCGCCCGTACGGGTCGGCCTCCGGCAGCGGGTTGCCCTTGGGGAGGAAGGACGACGACGCGTCGATGGTGGTGTTGTTGGACCCGGCGAGGTCGGCCGAGCCGCCCCACAGCTCCGGGATCACTGCGCCGAGCGCCTTGAGCACCTGGCCGGACGCCTTGCGGGTGGCGACGTCCTTCCCGGCCTCGAAGGCCGGCAGCGCGCTCTCCCAGCCCTCCGGCAGCTCACCGGCGACGATGCGGTCGAACTGGACGGCGCGCTCGGGGGAGTTGTTGCGCCACTCCTGGAGCTTCTTGTCCCAGGCGGCGTGCGCCTCGCGGCCGCGGTCGACCAGGCCGCGGGTGTGGTTGATGACCTCGGTGTCGACCTGGAAGTGCTGCTCCGGGTCGAAGCCCAGGACCCGCTTGGTGGCGGCGACCTCGTCGGCGCCGAGGGCGGAGCCGTGGGACGCCTCGGTGTTCTGCGCGTTCGGCGCGGGCCAGGCGATGATCGTGCGGGCGGCGATGATCGAGGGGCGCTCGGTCTCGTCCTGCGCCGCCTTGAGCGCCGCGTACAGCTGCTCGATGTCGAAGTCGCCGCTGGCCGCCTGCTCAATGCGCTGGACGTGCCAGCCGTACGCCTCGTACCGCTTCAGCACGTCCTCGGACAGCGCGGTGGCGGTGTCGCCCTCGATGGAGATGTGGTTGTCGTCGTACAGGGCGACGATGTTGCCCAGCTTCTGGTGACCGGCCAGCGAGGACGCCTCGGCGGAGATGCCCTCCTCCAGGTCGCCGTCGGAGACGATCGCCCAGATGGTGTGGTCGAACGGGGAGGCGCCCTCGGGCGCCTCCGGGTCGAACAGGCCGCGCTCGTAGCGGGCGGCCATCGCCATGCCCACGGCGTTCGCCAGGCCCTGGCCGAGCGGCCCGGTCGTGGTCTCCACACCGGTGGTGTGGCCGTGCTCCGGGTGGCCCGGGGTGAGGCTGTCCCAGGTGCGGAAGGACTTCAGGTCCTCTAGCTCCAGGCCGAAGCCGGCCAGGTAGAGCTGGACGTAGAGAGTCAGGCTGGTGTGCCCCGGGGACAGGACGAACCGGTCGCGGCCGGTCCAGCCGGCGTCGGAGGGGTCGTGCCGCATGAGCTTCTGAAAGAGAAGGTAGGCGGCGGGCGCCAGACTCATGGCCGTGCCAGGGTGGCCGTTACCGACCTTCTGTACGGAGTCCATGGCCAGGACGCGGGCGGTGTCAACGGCCCGCTGGTCCAGATCGGTCCATTCAAGGTCTGTGGTAGTCGGCTTGGTGCTCACCCTGAGTCAGGGCTCCTCTCCACAATGTCGCTGCCCGGTGACCGTGTGCACACCGGCGAGGTCGAGCCTACCCCTGTAAGAACGGTCATCTTTTCGAGTTCCACTCAACGTCCTAAGGAACGAATCTCAAGGTTGTGGCATTCCCTCGGAGTTCTCTCCGCGACGCACGGAATACCGTGTTCCGGTGGCTGTACGCAGTGTCCGCGCAGGTCTTCGGGGGATGCCAACACGACCCGACCCCGGCGGCAGGCGGCGTATCCGCTACGTCTAGAGTGGCGTGGTACGCGCAAGTCTTTACCGGGGTTTCATCTCCGGTGCTTGCTGGTTCTTGCTTCCACCAGGGGTGTGCGTGACGGCCGTCGAATCCCGTCCTGCGGGGGTGCTCGAAACGAGCGAATCGAGCCTCGGGCAGCGGCTTCCCGGCCGCCGGCCGTTCGGGGCCCGGGTCAAGGCGTTCGTGATGCTGACCAAGCCGCGCGTCATCGAACTGCTGCTGATGACCACGGTGCCGGTCATGTTCCTGGCCGCCCAGGGCGTCCCGGATCTGTGGCTGGTCCTCGCGACCTGCGTCGGCGGCTATCTGTCCGCCGGTGGCGCCGCCGCGTTCAACATGTACTACGACCGCGACATCGACGCGATGATGGACCGCACGTCGCAGCGTCCACTGGTCACCGGCATGGTCTCGCCGATCGAGTGCCTGGTCTTCGCCTTCGCGCTGGCCGCCGTGTCCACGGCCTGGTTCTGGGTTTTCGTCAACCCGCTGTCCTCGATGCTGGCCCTCGGCGCGCTGGTCTTCTACGTCGTCGTCTACACGATGTGGCTCAAGCGGCGTACGTCGCAGAACATCGTGTGGGGCGGTATCGCGGGCTGCATGCCGGTGCTCATCGGCTGGTCGTCGGTCACCAACGAGGTGTCCTGGGCCGCGGTGATCCTCTTCCTGGTCATCTTCTTCTGGACGCCGCCGCACTACTGGCCGCTGTCCATGAAGGTCAAGGACGACTACGAGCGCGCGAGCGTGCCGATGCTGCCCGTCATCGCGGGCAACAAGGCGGTCGCCCGGCAGATCGTCCTCTACAGCTGGGCCATGGTCGGCGTCTCGCTGCTGCTGTGGCCGCTCGGCTACACCGGCTGGTTCTACCCGGTGGTGGCGACCGTGCTGGGCGCTTTCTGGCTCAAGGAGGCGCACGGGCTCCAGGCGCGCGCCCGGGCCGAGGTCACCGGCGCGAAGCTCAAGGAGATGCGGCTGTTCCACTGGTCCATCACCTATGTCTCGCTGCTGTTCGTCGCCGTCGCCGTGGACCCCTTCCTGCGCTGACTTCCCCGCACCGACCTTCCGGGCTGACCCTTCCGGTGGTGATTACCGGCGGGTAGCATCGGTGGTATGGCAGATACCACGCAGGCGTCCCCGAAGGACGAGAAGCGGGCCCAGCGACTCGCCCACCAGATCACGGCCTTCGCCAAGAGCCACGGCGGCAGCGCCGAGGGCCAGCTCGCCCACATCGGCCGCGGCACCGTCCGGATCGCCCTGGTGGGCGCCAACGGCGAATGGGGCACCCTCGTCGCCCCGACCCAGGACGCGGCCCGTCGCGCCGTCGAGATCGCCGGGCTCACGGTCAGGGACGACTTCGACGGTGAGCTGGCGGCGAAGGTCCGCACGGGCCCGTACGAGTGGAAGCGCATGGCCGGTATCCAGCTGGGCGGGCCCCGCAACACCTGAACCGCCGGAGTCTCCCCCGCCGGACCGGCACAATGGGGCCGCGCCCGCATACGGCCGGTCCGCCGGTCCGCCGGACCTCGACCGGCGACACCTCGTGCGGCATCCGGGCGTTAAGCCCTGCGATGCCGGAGGGCGAGGAGGCGGCGGCGATGGACGAGGCGACGGGTTCCCCGGAGACCCTGGGGCCTTGCGGACACGCCCCGGCGCCCGCTGCCGGCCCGGTGCCCCGGGACGGGCCCGGCGTGGAGCTGCCGCCGCTGGTCGATCAGCACGGCCACGGCATCGTCCACGGCGAGCTGGGCCTAGGCTCGTTCGAGACGCATCTGGCCACCGCCGCGGGATCGGGCCCGGCCCCGGCGGGGACCACGTACTTCGACAGCTGGACCGGGCTCGCCGTACGCCGCTGGTGCCCGCCGCTGCTGGGCATGGAGCCGCACTGCACGCCCGTGCGCTATCTCGCCCGCCGCCGCGAGCTGGGTGCCTACCGCGCCGCCCGGCTGCTGCTGCGCGGTGCGGGTATCGGCACGTATCTGCTGGAGTCGGGCGCCCCGAGCGCTCTCACCTCGGCCGCCGAGCTGGCGGCGGCGGCCGACGGCCGGGCGCATGAGGTCGTACGCCTCGAACCGCTGGCCGAACAGGTCGCGGACACCTCGGGGACGGTCGACGCGTTCATCGGCAACACCGCGGAGGCCCTGTACGCCGCCGCCCAGCACGCCACCGCCTTCGCCCTGGGCATCACCTTCTGCGACGAGACCCCGCCCGACCCGCGCGAGGTGCGGCGCGCGGCGGCCCGGCGGCTCTCCGCGCGCCCGGTGCGGCGCGGCCGGGCGCCTGACCCCGTGCTCGCCCAGCATCTGATGTGGAGCGCCGTGGCGACCGGGCTGCCGGTGCAGCTGCACTGCGCCGATCCGCGGCCGCTCGTCGGTTTCTTACGCGCCACCGCCGGGTTCGGCACCGACCTGGTGCTGCTGCCCGACCGGCCGCACCACCGCCGCGCGGCCCAGCTCGCCGCCGTCTTCCCGCACGTCTACGCGGACGCGGGGCCGCGCCCGGGGGAGACGCTGGGCGAGGCGCCGTTCGGCAAGCTGCTGTTCTCCACCGGCGCCCGAGCGCTGCCCGAGCTGTATGTGACCGCCGCCCGGCTGTTCGGCCAGGCCATGGACCGGCTGGCGGCCGAGTGGGTCGCCGACGACGTCTGTACGAGGGCGGAGGCCCGGCGGATCGCCGGGCTGGTCGCGGCCGGGACGGCGCGCCGGGTCTACCGGCTGGACGCGGCGGGCTCGGGCTCCGGGTCGGGGTCCGCCGGGGTCTCCGGCTGAACCGGCTCGTGGCCGCCCGTGGGACCGGGGTCCGCGGCGGCGGCGAGCGCGGGGCGCTCGCGCTGCGAGAAGAGCACCCGCAGGACCGCGATCCACACCAGGCAGGACCCGAACATGTGGATGCCGACGACCACCTCGGGCAGGCCCGTGAAGTACTGGACGTACCCGATCACGCCCTGCAGGAGCAGCACGGCCAGCAGGTCGCGCACCGCACGGCGCGGGGCCGCCGGGGCCTGTACGGCGCGCAGCACGAACCACAGGGCGACGGTGAGGCCCAGCACGATGTAGACGAAGTCCACGTGCAGCTGGGTGATCTCCTGCCAGTCCAGCGGGATCCGGTGCACCTCGCGGGCGTCACCGGCGTGCGGACCGGAGCCGGTGACCACGGTGCCGAGCAGGATCAGCGTCAGGGCCGCGCCGACCAGCAGCCCGGTCAGCTGGCGCACCGGCCGGGCCACCAGGTCGCGCGGCGCGCCGTCGCCCTCGCGGGTGCGCTGCCAGACCACCATCGCGATCGTGAGGAGCGCGGTGGCCAGCAGGAAGTGCGAGCTGACGATGTACGGGTTCAGGCCGGTGAGGACGATGATGCCGCCGATGACGGCGTTGCTCATGATCAGCCAGAACTGGGCCCAGCCCAGCCGGGTGACGGAGCGGCGCACCGGCTGACGGGCCCGGGCGGCGATGATCAGCAGGCCGACGAACGCGCACAGGACGTACGTCAGCATGCGGTTGCCGAACTCGATGGCGCCGTGGATGCCCATGTCGGCGGTGGGGGTCAGGCTCCCGGAGGTGCATTGGGGCCAGGTGTCACAGCCCAGCCCGGACTCGGTCAGCCGCACCGCGCCCCCGGTGACGACGATGACCACGGACATCACCACGGTGGCGAGCGCTGCCCGCTCCACGACGCGCGCGGAGGGCTGCCAGCGCCGGGCGATCAGCTCGAACGGATTCAGCGAATTCGGCACGAGGTCATCGTAGGACGGAGCTTGTGCAGCTTTTCACGAGGGGGTCATGGTCCGGGAAAGCCCCAGCGTGCACTGGGGGTCCGCGACGTCACTCCCAGCGGAAGAACCGCGCCGCCGCTCCGAGCCCCAGCACCGCCCACACGGCCAGGACCGCCAGGTCCCGCCAGGGCGTCCCGGCGCCGTCCTGGAGTACGTCCCGCAGCCCGCCGGAGAGCGCCGAGATCGGCAGCAGCTCCAGGACGGCGCGTGCCGCGCCCGGGAACTTGTCCAGCGAGACGATCACCCCGCCGCCCACGAGCAGCAGCAGGAAGACCAGGTTGGCCGCGGCCAGGGTCGCCTCGGCCTTGAGGGTGCCCGCCATCAGCAGCCCGAGCCCGGAGAACGCGGCCGTGCCGAGGATCAGCAGCAGCACCACGGCGAGCGGGTTCCCGTGCGGCGACCAGTCCAGCGCGAAGGCGATCGCGGTCAGCAGCACGATCTGCAGGACCTCGGTGACCAGCACCGCGCACGTCTTGGCGGTCATCAGCGCCCACCGGGGCAGCGGGGAGACGGCGAGCCGCTTGAGCACGCCGTACCGCCGCTCGAAGCCGGTCGCGATGGCCTGTCCGGTGAAGGCCGTGGACAGGACGGCCAGCGCCAGCACGCCGGGCGCGAGGAAGTCGACGGTGTTGCCCGCGACGCCGGTGTCCACGATGTCGATGCTGCTGAAGAGCACCAGGACGAGGGACGGGATGACGACGGTCAGCAGCAGCTGTTCGCCGTTGCGCAGCAGCATCCGGGTCTCCAGCGCGGCCTGCGCGCGGATCATCCGGAGCAGCGGCGCCGCCCCCGGGCGGGGGAGATAAGTGCCTGTGGCGGTCACGCGCGCAGCTCCTTGCCGGTCAGCTCCAGGAAGACGTCCTCCAGGGTGTGCCGCTCGACCGAGATGCGGTCGGGCATCACGCCGTTCTGCGCGCACCAGGAGGTGACGGTGGCCAGCATCTGCGGGTTGACCTTGCCGCTGACCCGGTAGCCGCCCGGGGTCAGCTCGGCGGCCGTGCTGTCGACGGGCAGCGCCTTCAGCAGCGAGGCCAGGTCGAGCGCGGGGCGGCCGGTGAAGCGCAGGGTGTTCTCGGCGCCGCCGCGGCACAGCTCCTCGGGGGTGCCCTGGGCGATCACCTTGCCGCCGTCGATGATCGCGACGTGGTCGGCGAGCTGTTCGGCCTCGTCCATGTAGTGGGTGGTCAGGACGACGGTCACGCCGTCCCGGCGCAGATCGCGGACGAGGTCCCAGGTGGCGCGGCGGGCCTGTGGATCGAGTCCGGCGGTGGGCTCGTCGAGGAAGACCAGTTCGGGTCGGCCGACGACGGCCATGGCGAGCGCGAGCCGCTGCTGCTGGCCGCCGGAGAGCCGCCGGTAGGTCGTACGGCCGCAGGAGCCGAGACCGAGCCGCTCGATGAGCTGGGCGACGTCCAGGGGATGGGCATGGAGCGAGGCGGTGTGGCGCAGCATCTCTTCTGCGCGCGCCCCGGAATAAACCCCTCCGGACTGCAGCATGACCCCCACCCGCGGCCGCAGCGCCGCCGCGTCGGCGACCGGGTCGAGGCCGAATATCCGCACCGTCCCGGCGTCGGGGCGGCGGTATCCCTCGCAGGTCTCGACGGTGGTCGTCTTCCCGGCGCCGTTGGGGCCGAGGACGGCGCTCACGGCGCCACGGCCGACGGACAGGTCGAGCCCGTCGACGGCGGTCTTCGAGCCGTACCGTTTGACCAGGCCGACGACATCGACCGCGGGCTCTTCTCGCATGTCCGGCAGTCTACGAACGGCGGGGCGGGCCGTGGGCGGCAGGGCCGGAACGGATCGTCGGCCGGGGCCGGTACGCGACCCCCTCCGCACCTGCTCCGGACCCTTCCGGGGAGCGCGGCAGCCGCATCGTCGCAGGTCACACTTAGGTACGCCTAAGTGATACACCCCACCGGAAGCCTCCTCCGCTCTCGCTTGTACCTTGCCGAAGAATTACGCAACAATGGCGTTGTGAAATACGCGAGCGAGGCTCCCGAAGGGCGCGCGGCCGAGACGGCCGCGCGGTCCGGCATGCCTGCCGCGACCGCGCCCGAGGAGCAGCACGGCACCCGGAACCGGGTCGCCCGCTCCATCCTCGACCACGGCCCGTCCACCGCTGCCGAGCTCGCCCTGCGGCTGGAGCTGACCCAGGCGGCCGTACGGCGCCACCTCGACACCCTCGTCGCCGACGGCGTCGTCGAGCCCCGCGAGAAGAGGGTGTACGGGGCGCGGCGGCGCGGCCGCCCGGCCAAGGCGTTCGCCCTGACGGACTGCGGCCGTGACGCCTTCGACCAGGCTTATGACGACCTCGCCGTCGACGCCCTGCGCTGGATCGAGCAGAGCGCGGGCGGTGGCGAAGCGGGCCGGGCCGCCGTCGCGGCGTTCGCCCGCGCCAGGCTCGCCGCCCAGGCCGCCGAGTACCGCGGCGCCGTCGAGGCGGCCGCCCCCGGGCGGCGTACCGAAGCCCTGGCGGGCGCCCTGTCCGCGGACGGGTACGCTGCTACGGCGCGCAGCGCGCCGGTCGGCGAACAGCTCTGCCAGCACCACTGCCCGGTCGCCCACGCAGCCGAGCGATATCCGCAGCTGTGTGAGGCGGAGACCGAGGTCTTCTCCCAGCTGCTCGGGACTCATGTGCAGCGTCTGGCCACCATCGCCCATGGCGACGGGGTGTGCACGACGTTCATTCCGAAGACCGGACACCAGTCCGGACAGACCGACATCGCGGTCGAGAAGACAGACCACCGCATCACCAAGACCACCACAGCATCTGCCAGCACGGCCGGGAGGAACCCCGAATGACTCTCCCCACGGAGACCGCTCACCCTGAGCTCGAGGGTCTGGGCAACTACGAGTACGGCTGGGCCGACTCCGACGTGGCCGGTGCCTCGGCCAAGCGCGGCCTCTCCGAGGACGTCGTACGCGACATCTCGGGGAAGAAGTCCGAGCCGGAGTGGATGCTCAAGCTCCGTCTCAAGGGCCTGAAGCTCTTCGATAAGAAGCCCATGCCCACCTGGGGCTCGGACCTGTCGGGCATCGACTTCGACAACATCAAGTACTTCGTCCGCTCCACCGAGCAGCAGGCCGCCTCCTGGGAGGACCTGCCCGAGGACATCAAGAACACGTACGACAAGCTGGGCATCCCGGAGGCCGAGAAGCAGCGCCTCGTCGCGGGTGTCGCGGCCCAGTACGAGTCCGAGGTCGTCTACCACCAGATCCGTGAGGACCTGGAGGAGCAGGGCGTGCTGTTCCTGGACACGGACACCGCGCTCAAGGAGCACCCGGAGCTGTTCAAGGAGTACTTCGGCACGGTGATCCCGGCGGGCGACAACAAGTTCGCCTCGCTGAACACGGCGGTGTGGTCCGGCGGCTCGTTCATCTACGTGCCCAAGGGCGTCCACGTGGACATCCCGCTGCAGGCGTACTTCCGGATCAACACCGAGAACATGGGCCAGTTCGAGCGGACGCTGATCATCGTCGACGAGGACGCCTACGTCCACTACGTCGAGGGCTGCACCGCGCCGATCTACAAGTCGGACTCGCTGCACTCCGCGGTCGTCGAGATCATCGTGAAGAAGGGCGGCCGCTGCCGCTACACGACCATTCAGAACTGGTCGAACAACGTGTACAACCTGGTCACCAAGCGCGCCGTGGCGTACGAGGGCGCGACCATGGAGTGGGTCGACGGAAACCTCGGCTCCAAGGTGACCATGAAGTACCCGGCCGTCTACCTGATGGGCGAGCACGCCAAGGGCGAGACGCTGTCCATCGCCTTCGCGGGCGAGGGCCAGCACCAGGACGCCGGTGCCAAGATGGTGCACATGGCGCCCCGCACCTCCTCGAACATCGTCTCCAAGTCGGTGGCCCGGGGCGGTGGCCGCACCTCCTACCGCGGTCTCATCGAGATCGGCGAGGGCGCGGAGGGCTCCAAGTCCAACGTGCTGTGCGACGCCCTGCTGGTCGACACCATCTCGCGCTCGGACACCTACCCGTACGTGGACGTCCGCGAGGACGACGTGTCCATGGGGCACGAGGCGACCGTCTCGAAGGTCAGCGATGACCAGCTCTTCTACCTCATGAGCCGCGGCCTGTCCGAGGACGAGGCCATGGCGATGATCGTGCGCGGCTTCGTCGAGCCGATCGCGCGCGAGCTGCCCATGGAGTACGCGCTGGAGCTCAACCGGCTGATCGAGCTGCAGATGGAGGGGTCGGTCGGCTGACGCCACCGCCCTTCCCGCCCCGCCACAGGGGCACCCCCGTGTAAGCCCCAGAAGGCAGAAAGCGAGCAGTACGACAGCCATGGCTGAAACCATTCCGGCCGGATCCACCACGGACGGCGTCATTCAGGTGGGGCAGCAGCCCATCGACGCACGGGTCAGTGCCCCCGCGTCGTACGACGTTGCCGACTTCCCCGTGCCGCACGGGCGCGAGGAGGACTGGCGGTTCACGCCGCTGGAGCGGCTGCGCGGCCTCCACGACGGCACCGCCGTCGCCGACGGCGGCGTCAAGGTCGAGGTGTCCGCCCCCGAGGGCGTCACCGTCGAGACCGTGGGCCGTGACGACGCGCGCCTGGGCAAGGCCGGCAAGCCGGTGGACCGGGTGGCGGCCCAGGCGTACAGCTCCTTCGAGAAGGCATCGGTCGTCTCCGTGCCCAAGGAGAAGGTGCTCGCGGAGCCGGTGCGGATCGCCGTGCACGGCGAGGGCGGCACCGCCTTCGGCCACCAGGTGATCGAGGTCGGCGCCTTCGCCGAGGCCGTCGTCGTCATCGACCACACCGGTGACGCCACGCTCGCCGCCAACGTCGAGTACCTCATCGGCGACGGCGCCAAGCTCACCGTCGTCTCCGTCCAGGACTGGGACGACGCGGCCGTCCACGTCGGCCAGCACACCGCGCTGGTCGGCCGGGACGCCACCTTCAAGTCCGTGGTCGTCACCTTCGGCGGCGACCTGGTCCGGCTGCACCCGCGCGTCGTCTACGGCGCGCCGGGCGGTGAGGCCGAGCTGTACGGCCTGTACTTCACCGACAACGGCCAGCACCAGGAGCACCGGCTCTTCATCGACCACGACACCCCGCACTGCCGCAGCAACGTGGCCTACAAGGGCGCGCTGCAGGGCAAGGACGCGCACGCGGTCTGGATCGGCGATGTGCTGATCCGTGCCGAGGCCGAGGGCACGGACACCTACGAGCTCAACCGGAACCTGGTCCTCACCGACGGCGCCCGCGTCGACTCGGTGCCGAACCTGGAGATCGAGACCGGCGAGATCGTCGGCGCCGGTCACGCGAGCGCGACCGGCCGCTTCGAGGACGAGCAGCTGTTCTACCTGATGGCCCGCGGCATCCCGGCCGACGAGGCCCGTCGACTGGTCGTCCGGGGCTTCTTCGCCGAGCTGGTCCAGCAGATCGGGCTGCCCGAGCTGGAGGAGCGCCTGATCGCCAAGATCGAGGCCGAGTTGGAGGCGTCCGTAGGATGACCGAAACCTATGTGCGCGCGTGCGCGCTGACCGAGCTCGAAGAGGACGCCCCCAAGCGCGTCGAGCTCGACGGTGTGCCGATCGCGCTGGTGCGCACCGAGGGCGAGGTGTTCGCGGTCAACGACATCTGCTCGCACGCGAACGTCTCGCTGTCCGAGGGCGAGGTGGAGGACTGCCAGATCGAGTGCTGGCTGCACGGCTCCAGCTTCGACCTCCGCACCGGCAAGCCGTCCGGCCTTCCCGCGACGCGCCCGGTCCCCGTATACCCCGTAAAGATCGAAGGGGACGACGTGCTCGTCTCCGTCACCCAGGAGTCCTGAGGCACCCATGGCAACGCTTGAGATCCACGACCTGCACGTCTCCGTCGAGGCCGAGGGCGGCCCCCGCGAGATTCTGCGCGGCGTCGACCTGACCGTGAAGCAGGGCGAGACGCACGCCATCATGGGCCCGAACGGCTCCGGCAAGTCCACCCTGGCGTACTCGCTCGCCGGTCACCCGAAGTACAAGATCACCGGCGGCACCGTCACCCTCGACGGCGAGAACGTGCTGGAGATGTCCGTCGACGAGCGGGCCCGCGCCGGTGTCTTCCTCGCCATGCAGTACCCGGTCGAGGTGCCCGGCGTCTCCGTCTCCAACTTCCTGCGCACCTCCGCGACCGCGATCCGCGGCGAGGCGCCGAAGCTGCGCACCTGGGTGAAGGAGGTCAAGGAGGCCATGCAGCGCCTCTCGATCGACCCGTCCTTCGCCGAGCGGAACGTCAACGAGGGCTTCTCCGGCGGTGAGAAGAAGCGCCACGAGATCCTCCAGCTGGAGCTGCTGAAGCCGGCCATCGCGATCCTCGACGAGACCGACTCCGGTCTCGACGTCGACGCGCTGCGCGTCGTCTCCGAGGGCGTCAACCGCGTCCGCGAGTCCGGCCAGGTCGGCACCTTGCTGATCACCCACTACACGCGCATCCTGCGCTACATCAAGCCCGACCACGTCCACGTGTTCGCGAACGGCCGGATCGCCGAGTCCGGCGGCCCGGAGCTGGCGGACAAGCTGGAGGAAGAGGGCTACGAGGAGTACGTGAAGGGAGGCGTCTCCGAGTGACACAGCTGCCGGGCCTCCTCGACACCGAGGCGATCCGCAAGGACTTCCCGATCCTGGACCGCACGGTCCACGACGGCAAGAAGCTCGTCTATCTGGACAACGCGGCGACCTCGCAGAAGCCGCGTCAGGTCCTGGACGCGCTGAACAGCTATTACGAGCGCTCGAACGCCAATGTGCACCGTGGCGTCCATGTGCTCGCGGAGGAGGCCACGGCGCTGTACGAGGGCGCCCGCGACAAGGTCGCCGCCTTCATCAACGCTCCCAGCCGCGACGAGGTGATCTTCACCAAGAACGCGTCGGAGTCGTTGAACCTGGTCGCCAACATGCTCGGCTGGGCCGATGAGCCCTACCGGGTGGACCAGGAAACCGAGATCGTCATCACGGAGATGGAGCACCACTCCAACATCGTTCCGTGGCAGCTGCTCTCGCAGCGCACCGGCGCGAAGCTGAAGTGGTTCGGCCTCACCGAGGACGGCCGTCTCGACCTGTCCCAGATCGAGCAGGTCATCACGGAGAAGACCAAGGTCGTCTCGTTCGTGCTGGTCTCCAACATCCTGGGCACGGTCAACCCGGTCGAGGCGATCGTCCGACGTGCGCAGGACGTCGGCGCGCTCGTCGTCATCGACGCCTCCCAGGCCGCCCCGCACATGCTGCTGGACGTCCAGGCGCTGCAGGCCGACTTCGTGGCCTTCACCGGCCACAAGATGTGCGGCCCGACCGGCATCGGTGTGCTGTGGGGCCGCCAGGAGCTGCTGGAGGATCTGCCTCCGTTCCTCGGCGGCGGCGAGATGATCGAGACCGTCTCGATGAACTCCTCCACCTACGCCCCGGCGCCGCACAAGTTCGAGGCCGGTACGCCCCCGATCGCCCAGGCCGTCGGCCTCGGCGCGGCCGTGGACTATCTGACCTCGATCGGCATGGACAACATCAACCGCCATGAGCACGCCCTGACCCATTACGCGGTCGGCAGGCTCCTGGAGGTGCCCGACCTGCGCATCATCGGCCCCACCACGGCCGAGGAGCGCGGCGCGACGATCTCCTTCACGCTCGGCGACATCCACCCGCACGATGTGGGTCAGGTCCTCGACGAGCAGGGCATCGCCGTCCGGGTCGGCCACCACTGTGCCCGTCCGGTCTGCCTGCGGTACGGAATTCCTGCGACCACGCGAGCGTCGTTCTATCTGTACTCCACTCCGGCCGAGGTGGATGCCTTGGTCGACGGGTTGGAGCACGTACGGAACTTCTTCGGCTAGGGGATGCCACGTGAAGCTGGATTCGATGTACCAGGACGTCATCCTGGATCACTACAAGCACCCCCACGGGCGGGGGCTCAGGGACGGCGACGCCGAGGTACACCACGTCAATCCCACCTGCGGTGACGAGATCACCCTGCGGGTGCGGCTCGACGGCGAGACGATCGAGGACGTGAGCTACGAGGGCCAGGGCTGTTCCATCAGCCAGGCGAGCGCGTCCGTGCTCAACGACCTGCTGGTGGGCAAGGAGCTGGGCGAGGCTCGTAGGATCCAGACGACGTTTCTGGAGCTGATGCAGTCCAAGGGCCAGATCGAGCCGGACGACGCGATGGAAGAGGTGCTGGAGGACGCGGTCGCGTTCGCCGGTGTCTCCAAGTACCCGGCCCGGGTCAAGTGCGCGCTGCTGAGCTGGATGGCATGGAAGGACGCCACCGCTCAGGCCCTGGGCGACGGCACCGAAGGGAAGACCGCATGACTGAGAACGTGGAAACCACCACCAAGCCCGCGAGTGAGGAAGAGGTCCGCGAGGCCCTCTACGACGTGGTCGACCCCGAGCTGGGCATCGACGTGGTCAACCTCGGGCTCATCTACGGCATTCACGTCGATGAGAGCAACATCGCCACCATCGACATGACGCTCACGTCCGCGGCCTGTCCGCTGACCGACGTCATCGAGGACCAGGCGAAGTCCGCGGCCGACGGCATCGTCAACGAGCTGCGGATCAACTGGGTCTGGATGCCGCCGTGGGGACCGGACAAGATCACCGACGACGGCCGCGACCAGCTGAGGGCGCTCGGCTTCAACGTCTGAGGTCTCCGGCTCGGGTCGTGTTCCGGGTTTTCGAAGCGGCCCCCGCGCACTCTGCGCGGGGGCCGCTTCGTATGTTCCGGGGCTCTTTTGCGTACGCCCGTACGCATTGCTGTGTACGCCCGTACGCATCGTTGTGTACGATCGTACGCATGGGATACGTGACGCTCTCCGGGGCCATCCTGGCCGAGATCCTGGCGACCACCTCGATGAAGTACAGCGACGGCTTCAGCAGGCTCTGGCCCTCGCTGGCGACGGCCGTCGGCTACGTCATCGCCTTCGTGCTGCTCGCCCAGACGCTCAAGACAGTGTCCGTCGGCACCGCGTACGCCATCTGGGCCGGTGCCGGGACCGCCGTCATCGCGGCGATCGGGATGGTGTTCCTCGGGGAGGCCATGACGGCGGCGAGGGTGATCGGGGTGCTGCTGGTGATCGCCGGGGTGGTCGTGCTCAGCCTCAACGGGGCCCACTGATGGGGCGCCGGTACGACCCCGAGCGGCGGCAGCGGATCATCGACGCCGCGATCGCGGTGGTGGGGGAGCGAGGGATCGGCGGGCTGAGTCACCGGGCCGTGGCCGCCGAGGCGGACGTACCGCTCGGATCGACCACGTACCACTTCGCAAGCCTCGACGATCTGTTGGTCGCCGCGCTTGAGCGGATCAACACCGAGTGTCTGGACGATGTGGAGCGCATGGAGCGCGACGCGCCCGCCGGGGCGCCGCTCGCGGACCAGCTGGCGTGGCTGATGGAGCAGATGGTGACGGGCGACCGTAAGCGGCTGGAGCTGGAGTACGAGCTGTATCTCACCGCCCTGCGGCGCGCGTCGGTGCGGCCGATCGCCGCCGCGTTCCTGGACCGCATGGCCGCGCTGCTGGAGCGGCGTACCGGCGACGCGGATGTCGCGCGCGCCGTGAACGCGCTGTTCGACGGGATGCTGTTGCAGATCCTGCTGACCGGGCGGGAGTTCGACCGGGAGGAGGCGCGGGCGGCGTTCGCACGCGTGACCGGCTGAGGGGGCCGCGCCGACGGCCCTGACGCGGTGGCTGCCCGGTGGCTGCCCGGCCGTCGGCTGGTAGCCGTCCGGCGGCCGTCGGGTGAGACCGGTTAGCCTCCGGGGCCCGCCTCCGGTTAGCGTGCTGACCATGACCGATGCAGCCACCACCACCCGCACCACCGGCGCCGTCGCCGCCGGGCTCGCCACCCTCACCGAGGACGGCACCGTTCTGGACACCTGGTTCCCGGCCCCCGAGCTGGCCGACGCGCCCGGCCCGGCCGGGACCGAACGGCTCGACGCCGAGCGCACCGCGCAGCTCCTGGGCGAGACCGCCCTCAAGGCGCTCGGCCCGGACCCGCGCCGTGGGGTCGAGATCGTCGCCGTCCGCACGGTCATCGCCTCGATCGACGACAAGCCGCTGGACGCGCATGACGTATACCTGCGGCTGCACCTGCTCAGCCACCGGCTGGTCAAGCCGCACGGCCTGAGCCTGGAGGGCCAGTTCGGCCTGCTCGCCAACATCGCCTGGACCTCGCTCGGCCCCGTCGCCGCCGACCAGGTCGAGCGCGCCCGGCTCGCCGCCCGCGCCGAGGGGCTGCACCTGTCGGTGACCAGCGTCGACAAGTTCCCGCGGATGACGGACTACGTCGTTCCGGCTGGTGTCCGCATCGGTGACGCCGACCGCGTACGGCTCGGCGCGCACCTCGCCGCCGGGACGACCGTCATGCACGAGGGCTTCGTCAACTTCAACGCCGGGACGCTCGGCACGTCCATGGTCGAGGGCCGCGTCAGCGCGGGCGTCGTCGTCGGCGACGGCTCCGACATCGGCGGCGGTGCGTCGATCATGGGCACGCTGTCCGGTGGCGGCAAGCAGACCATCACCATCGGCGAGCGCTGCCTGCTGGGCGCCGAGGCGGGCCTCGGCATCTCCCTCGGCGACGACTGCGTCGTCGAAGCGGGCCTGTACGTGACGGCGGGCACCCGGGTGACCCTCCCGGACGGCAAGATCGCCAAGGCCCTTGAGCTGTCCGGCGCCACGAACCTCCTCTTCCGCCGCAACTCCACGACCGGCGCGGTCGAGGTCCTGCCGCGCACCGGCTCCTGGGGCGGCCTCAACGAGGCGCTGCACAGCCACAACTGATCAGGTCGCCGACGCGTAGACGTCGGCCAGCCTCGCCGTCACGGTCGCGCCCGCCCCGAACAGGGGCGGGCGCACCGCCCCGCCGGGCTGCCCGAGGGTGCCCAGGAGTGCCTTCGCGGTGACCGCGCCGGGGAGGTGGGACATCATCGCGTCGATGAGCGGGGTCAGCGCGAGATGCCGACGGGCGGCCTCCTCGGGGTCGCCCGCGTCGTACGCCTCCAGAACGCCCCGCACCTCGCGCGGCGCCACGTTGGCGACCGTACTGATGCAGCCGACCGCGCCGATCGCCCTGAGCGGCAGGTTCAGCTCGTCGCAGCCGGAGTAGTAGGCGAGCCCGGTGGCGGCCATCGTTCGCGCCGACTTCATCAGGTCGTACGCGCAGTCCTTCACCCCGGTCACGCGGGGGTGTTCCGCGAGGCGGCACAGGGTGTCGTACGAGAGCGCGGTGCCGGTGCGGAAGGGGATGTCGTACAGGGTGACCGGGAGGCCGACCGCGTCGGCGATCATGCGGAAGTGCGCCTCGACGGCTTCCTGCGGTGGGCGGCTGTAGTACGGGGTGACCACCAGCAGCCCGTGCGCACCCGCCTTTTCGGCGGCCCGCGCGAGCGCGACGGCGTGTGCCGTGTCGTTGCTGCCCACCCCCGCCACGATCCGTGCCCGGTCCCCGACGGCCTCCACCACGGCCTCGACGACCGCCGTCTTCTCGGCATCGCTGGTGGTCGGCGACTCCCCGGTGGTCCCGCCGAGCACCAGCCCGTCGCAGTCGCCCTCGTCGACGAGGGCGACCGCGAGGCGCTGAGCGCCGATGAGATCGAGGCCATCGTCCCGGGTGAAGGGGGTGACCATGGCGCAGGCGAGATGAGATCGGGGCATGACGGAAGTGTCGTGCGGGGGTTTGCCGTAGGTCCACTTAAATCTTCTTGGTGTAGCTGTGTAGCGTCGCTACGGGGTGGGGGGGCTCTCCCCTACCCCGCCCCTTCCCGAAACCGGGGGACACCCCCGGCCCCCGGCGGCTCCGCCTCGGGCGGGGCGGGGGCGTGCTTGCCCCGGGGTGGGGGACGCCCACGGCCCCTGGTGGCTTTGCCTCGGGCGGGGCGGGGGTGGGCATGTCTGCCTCGGGGTGATCTTCGCCGAGCTTGGGCTCGGACCGCCCGCTCAGGGGCGGAGGCGGACGATCTGGGGGTCGTGGTCGCTGGACTGGTCGGCGAACTCCGCGTTGATGTGGACGATGTCGTAGTCCGGGCCGCGCAGGGACCGGCTGGTCAGGATGTGGTCCAGCACCTGCGAGTTGCCGTTGTAGACGTAGCCGTACCGCTCGTTCCGCGGCAGGCGCGTCACCAGGTCGGTCAGGACGCCGCCCTTGGTCAGGGCGGACAGCGCCGGGGAGAACTGGTAGTCGTTGAGGTCGCCCGCGACGACCACCGCCGCCTTCGGGTCGGCGGCCAGCAGGGACTTCACGAAAGTGTTGACGGCCGTGGCCTGGCCCGTGCGCTGGGTCTCCGAGGACCGCACCGGCGGCTGGACGCGGGCGTCGAGGCCCTGGTCGCCGCCCTTGGAGTTGAAGTGGTTCGCGACCACGAACACCGGGCGGCCCCGGAAGGCGAACTGCCCGACCAGCGGCTTGCGGCTGTCCTTCCACACCTCGCTGCCCGGCTCGATGCGGCCTGGGGAGGTGGAGAGGGCCGCCTTGCCGTCCTTCCGCACGACCTTGACCGGCGTCGTCGCGTCGCCGCCCGGGGTGTCCGTGAAGGAGACCCGCTCCGGGTTGTAGAGGAAGGCGACGCGGATGTTGCCGCCGGGCTCTCCGCCGTCCTGGTCGTCCGCCGGGTTGATCTGCCGCCATGCGTAAGAAGGGCCACCGGCCGCCGCGATGGCGTCGGTCAGCTTCTTCAGGGTGGCGTCGGCGCTCACCACCCCGTCGTTCGTGGCGCCGTTGTCGTCCTGGACCTCCTCCAGGGCGACGATGTCAGGCGAGGCGAGGTTGTCGACCAGGCCGGAGGCGAGGCGGTCGAACTTCGACTGGGCGGTCTTGGGGGACAGGTTCTCGACGTTGTACGTCGCGACCGACAACTCGCCGGACTTCTGCTTGCGCGTGCGCTCCCGCTGCGGCCCGTGGTCGTCCAGCGTCCCCAGCGCGCCGGCCGCGATGGTGTAGCCGCCGAAGTTGTCGTAGTCGAGCGGCCCGGCCGTCGTCCCCGTCAGCCGGTCGCCGACGTCGGCGACCGGGAAGGGGTGCTCGGCGTAGGGGAGGAGGGAGGTGACCTTCAGCCGCCCGGCGTTCGGGTCGCGGTACGTGTCGTAGAGGGCGCCGCCGCGCGCGGTGCGCTTGTGGCGCGGTTCGGCGGTGACCCACAGCTCCTTGTACGTGTTGGTCGCGCCGACCACGGGCGCGTCCGCGACCGAGACCCGCATGCCCTCCAGCGACTCGTACCGGTCCAGGGCGTACGAGCGGGGCCGCAGCGCCGGGCCCTCCAGGTCGCCGCCGGGCGCGTACCGGTCGGGGACGGTGGAGGGGTTCAGCCGGTAGGCGGCGGGCAGCTCGTTGGACTGCGACCGGACCGTCCACGTGGCCTTGGATATCTCGGTCAGCGACTGGAGACCGGCCGCCGCCCCGCCCGGGTAGTACTCGCTCACCGTCCCGCTGACCTCGACCGCGTCCCCGACGGCGACGGACGGAGTGGTGGAGCCGGTGAAGACGAAGATCGCCTCGCTGGTGGCCGGGTCGGCGTCCGGCCTCGGGTCCTGGAACCAGAAGCCGCGCGACGAGCCGAAGGAGCGCACCGCCGTGACCGTGCCGGGGACGTCGGTCACCTGCTTCCCGGCCAGCGGGGATATCCGGGTGCGGCCCTGGATGTCGTGGATGCGGGCCGCGTCCGCCGTCGGGGCGGCGGACGCGGACGACGGGCCGACGAGCAGCCCTGCCGCGACGGCGGTGGCGGTGACGGTGACGGCGGCGGCGACGGATGAGCGCCGGGCGCGTGGGGACATGGTGATGGCCTCCGGTGCGGAGTGAAGAGAGGGACGAGGTGGCCTCTACGCGCGTCAATCTCTTGTCTCCGCACGACAGTTGTCAAGGGTGGTCAGGTGTACGGACCTGGGCAGCCGAATGAACAGACACGTGAACGGGCGGGGGAACGCGGCGGGCGGCCACATCGGGACGAAACTGCCCCCGCGTTCCGTCTACGCTGGGGGGTCGGGCCGCGCGCCCCGTACCCTCCGTACCGCCATCCGCCGAGGAGACTTCCGCTTATGCCCGGAGACCGCCCCACCATGCCGCCCGTGCGGCTCCGCACCGAAGCGGAACTCGCCCGGGACGCGCTCGCCGCTCCGCTCCTCGCCCGCGCGGTACGGCTCGCCCGCTGGGCCGAGCCCGGGAAGCCGGTGGCGGCGGGGGGCGTGCTGTCGGCCGACGATCTGCGGGCGGCGGTAGAGCTGCTGGACCTCGCGGCGGACGAGGACGGGCCCGAGCACGTCGCCCAGGCGTGGCAGCTGGCCGTCGACACCGGGCTCGTAGCGATCCAGGAGTCGCAGGAGTCACCGGAGTCCGTGGCGGACGGCTCGGACGGCTCGGATGGCTCGGACGAGACGGACGACTCGGACGACGAATCCGCGGCCGACGGCGAGCGCGAGCCCTCCGCGACCGCGACCAGCGGCGAAGAGCTGCGGCTGATCACCGGCGGCAGCCCGCAGGACGTCCTCGACCTCTGGCTCGACGGCTTCGAGACCGTCCTCGCCGACGCCGCCGCGCCCGACCTCGGCGACATCGTGGACCAGATCAGCGAGGGCGGCGAGATCGACCTCGACTCGATCGACTGGAACCCGGAGGAGGAGGCCGAGTTCCTGGACGGGATCCTCGGCAACCTCTACCTGCTCACCGCCATGGACGAGGAGGCGGCCGTCGGCTCGGTGCCGCTGCCCGCGCTCGTCGCCTCCATGGTCGTCCCGGACGACATGGACGAGCCCACCGACGACATCCTCGAAGAGGTGTCGGAGGCGATGGTGCGGCTGGACGACCAGTTCCGGTTGCTCGCCCCGACCGGCCTGATCGACTACCAGCCGGTGGACGAGGCGCTGATCGAGGAGGTCGACGGCGAGGTCCGCCTCCACGAGTCCGACCCGGCGCAGCAGCAGCCGCAGGACGACGAGGAGGACGTCTCCCGCTACGGCATGGTCCGCCTCACCCCCCTCGGCGTCTACGCCATCCGCTCCCGCATGCTCGACGCGGGCGTCGACGCCCCGGTCGTCGGCGACCTGGCCGACAAGGGCGCGGACGTTCTGCTGGACACCCTCCCCGGCCACCCCGAGTCGGCCGCCCACGCCGAGGCCGAGCTGTGGCTCGACCGCCGTACGCCCGACGGGGCCGCCCGGGAGCTGCTGGCCGCCGCCCGCGGCGACGACGAGGACGCCCCGCTGCGCCGCCTCACCTGCCAGCAGACGCTGTCGCTGGTCGGCGGCGCGGCCGAGCCCGCCCTGCGGGAGGTGCTGGACGACCGCCACCTGGGCGGGCTGGCCCGGGTGTGGCTGGCCGAGCACGGCGCGAAGGACATCCCGGAGCCGCCGGAGACCATGGTCTTCTGGCTGACGGTGGACACCCTGGCCGCGCAGCTCGCCACGGAGGACGACTCCGAGGAGCTGCGGGACCTGGTGCGCGGGCTGGTCGACCAGTCCGGCGGCTTCTTCGAGTCGGCCTGGCGGGTGGACCACCCGGCGACGGCCGACGTGCTGGAGGCGATGGGGCGGCTGCACCCGGACAAGAAGGCCGCGAAGGAGGCCCGGAAGGCCGCGTTCAAGGCCCGCTCCCGGGCGTAACAGGGCCTCACACAGGGCCTCACACAGGGCGCCTCACACAGGCCCTCGCGGGGCCTCACAGGGCGCCAACAGGGCCCAACGGTCGGCGAACAACGGAGAACGAGACATCGACGGGCCCCTTTGGTCCGTCGATGTCTCATTCCGTTCAACTGTTGTTCGGTCTGGGGCGAAAATCTATGCGCGCAGTCCCCAGCATGGCGTCCGCAGCCAGGCCCTTGCCGCTCAGGAGATGAAGATGGCCGTCACTCGAAGAGACTTCGCGAAGCGCTCCGCGTACACCGGGGCCGGGTTCGCCCTGGTCGGGAGCGCCGGTGTGCTCGGCACCGCGCCCGGCGCCCTGGCGGCGGAGACCGCCGGTACCGACGCGGAGCAGGGAGGCGGCACCGCACAGCTCGGCTACGGTCCGCTCGTCGCCGACCCCAAGGGCCTCCTCGCCCTGCCCGAGGGCTTCACGTACCGGATCATCACCCGCACCGGCGAGACGACGCTGGAGTCCGGCGAGTCCACCCCGTCCAACCACGACGGCACCGCCACCTTCGAGGGCAACCGCGGCGCGACGCTGCTCGTCAACAACCACGAGCTGGCCGGGCCCCGCAAGGACTGGCCGCACCCGGTCCCGCTGATCGACGGCCTGGTCTACGACCCGGCGGCGTCCGGCGGCTGCACCGTGGTCGAGGTCGCCAAGCACGGCGACCACGTCTCCGAGTGGGTGGGCATCGCGGGCACCGCGACCAACTGCGCGGGCGGCCGCACTCCCTGGGGCACCTGGCTGACCTGCGAGGAGACCGAGGACAAGGCCGGCAAGAACGGCATGACCAAGGACCACGGCTACGTCTTCGAGGTCGACCCGCACGACCGCAAGGCGAACCGTGACCCCAAGCCGATCAAGGCCCTGGGCCGGTACCCGCACGAGGCCGTCGTCGTCGACCCCAAGCGCGGCCACCTCTACCTCACCGAGGACGCCTCCGGCCCCAACGGGCTCCTCTACCGCTGGGTTCCGCCGCACGGCTTCGAGCACGGCCGCGGCCGTCTGCGCACCCTCAAGGACGACGCGGGCGTGCTCCAGGCGCCCCGGTGCTACGACTCCGGCGGCAAGTTCGTGGACGACCTGTCCCGCGCCACCAAGACCGGCACGGTCTACGGCGTGGACTGGGAGCCGGTGCCGGACCGCGACGCCAAGTCGGTCTCCGTCCGGAAGCAGTTCACGGACGGCCAGATCACCCGGGCGCGCAAGCTGGAGGGCATGTGGTGGGCCGACGGGGGCGCGTACATCGTCTCCTCCTTCGCCCGTGAGGAGAGCCCGGTCCAGCACGACGGCCAGGTCTGGTTCTACGACCCCAAGCGCCGCACCCTCACCCTCAAGGTGCTGCTGGGCGTCAACCCGGACCCGTCGAAGGACGGCGCGTTCGACGGCCCGGACAACATCACCGTCTCGCCGTACGGCGGTCTGGTGATCGCCGAGGACGGCGAGGGCGTCCAGCACCTGTTCGGGGCGACGGACGACGGCCGTACGTACCCGATCGCGCGCAACGACCTGAACATCGGCTCGGCGGAGGAGCCGGAGTTCAGCGAGTTCACCGGCGTGGTGTTCTCGCCCGACGGGCGGACCCTGTACGCCAACATCCAGGTCCCCGGCATCATGCTGGCCATCACCGGCCCGTGGCGCCGCCAGCGCTGAGACGGGGAATCCCGCGAGCCGGGTGCCGCGTTGACGCGTAGGTGACCTCGCGCCTTCGTAACGTCCCCTTCTCCATCCTGGACCGCTCCCGCACCCGGCAGGGGCGGGAGCGGTCGCAGGCGCTGCGCGACACCGTGCGGTTCGCGCGGCAGGCCGAAGCCCTCGGCTTCCGCCGCTTCTGGGTCTCGGAGCACCACAGCGTGCCCGGCGTCGCCGGATCGGCGCCCACCGTGCTGGCGGCCGCCGTCGCGGCGGCGACGGACCGCATCCGGGTGGGCACGGGCGGGGTGATGCTGCCGAACCACCGCCCGCTGGTGGTGGCCGAGCAGTTCGGGGTGCTGGCCTCGCTCTTCCCGGGCCGCATCGACATGGGGCTCGGCCGCTCGGTCGGCTTCACCGACGGCATCCGCCGGGCGCTCGGCGCCGAGAAGGACGCCGCGCAGGACTTCGGCGCGCAACTGGCCGAGCTGCTGGGCTGGTTCACCGGTGAGCAGAGTACGTACCCCCAGGTCCACGCCCACCCGGCGGAGGGCCTGACCCTGCCCGCCTTCGTCCTGGCGACGGGCGAGGGCGCGGATGTGGCGGCGGAGGCCGGGTTGGGGCTGGTCATCGGCGATCTGCGCGGCCGGGACCGGATGCTGCGGGCGATCGACCGCTACCGTGCGGGCTTCCGGCCCTCGGCGTGGTCGTCCGCGCCGTACGTCGTCGTATCGGGCAACGTGGCGGTCGCCGACACGGCGGAGGAGGCGCGCCGTCTCCTCGTTCCCGAGGTCTGGGCGATGGCCCACTCCCGCACCCGTGGCAGCTTCCCTCCGCTCGCCCCGCCGGAGGAGATCGCCGCGCTGGACATGACGGAGAAGGAGCGCGGCTTCTACGAGGAGGGGCTGCGCGGCCAGCTGTACGGCACGGAGGACGAGGTGGCCGCCGCGCTCGACGAGCTGATCGGGCGCAGCGGCGCGGACGAGGTGCTGGTGACGACGAGTACGTACGACCAGGACGCCCTGCTCGACTCCTACGGCCGCCTGGCCCGGGTGGCGGGCCTGGCGCCGCTCACCACCGTCTGAGGGCGTCTTCGAGGGCTGCCGCGACGGCGTCCGGGGCTTCCACGGGCAGCAGATGGCCGACGCCGGGGACGGTCGTCAGGGTGGCGTGCGGGATGGCGGTCAGGAGTCCGGCGCCAGGCCACCTGCCTCCGGCCGCCTGGCGCGCCTCCTACAGCTGAGCGCACACCCGTCCGTGCATGCCGGGTGTCCCTGCCTCCCCCTCAGACCTTCTCCCACACCGAGACGTGCCGGGGGCTGTCGTTGGTGAACGGCTCCCGGGCCCACCCCTCCCAGCGGTCGCGCAGCCGCATCCCGGCGAGCTGGGCCATCAGGTCCAGCTCGGCGGGCCATACGTACCGGAAGGGGACCGTCAGGTAGGTGGCCCGGTCGTCCTCCGCGATCATCAGGTGGTGCGAACTCATCCCCTGGGTGGCGAAGTCGTACGTGTCGAACCCCCAGCGCGTGGCGCCGACCCGGAACGGCACGATGTGCTGCCCCGGGGGCAGCTTCCGCAGCTCCGGGACCATGACCTCGATGACGAAGCAGCCGCCGGGTGCGAGGTGGGCCGCGACGTTGCGGAAGCAGGCCACCTGCGCTTCCTGCGTCGTCAGATTCATGATCGTGTTGAACACGAGGTAGGCGACGGAGAACGTGCCGCCTGCCTGGGCGGTGGCGAAGTCGCCGATCGTCACCCCGATCGCGTCCCCGCCCGGCTTGTCCCGCAGCCGGGCCGTCATCGCCTCCGACAGGTCGATCCCGTGAACCGGTACGCCGCGCTCCGCCAGCGGCAGCGCGATACGTCCCGTCCCGACGCCCAGCTCCAACGCCCGCCCGCCCCCGGCCAGTTCCGCCAGTACGTCGACCACCGGGTCCACGGCGTCCGGCTCGAACATGTCCGCTGTCGAATCGTCGTACGTAGCGGCGACGCGCTCTCCGAAGTGGCCGTCCTTGTCGTCATCCTTCTTGCCGACTTCACTCATGGCGGGGACCGTACTCCGGAAGTGCCGCCGGACGCGTCCCAATTTTTCCGGCCATCCCGGTACGTCGCCCCAGGAGCGGGAACAACCGCATTGCGGACTGGGGGATGACGGAACCGGGGGGCGTCATGGAATCGGTGGCTACAGCGGCCGTGCGGATCGTCACGGATCTGGCGACGGGGGCGGTGACGGCCGTGGGGGCCGAGGTCGGGCGGACCGTTTCCGTCCTGGTACGGGAGCGGCTCGGCGGGTCGGACGACGGGCAGGCGGCGCTGCGAGCCGTGGACGACCGGCCCCAGGACCCGGAGGCCGTGGCGGGGCTCAGGGACGCGGTGCGGGCCGCCATGGTGGCGGACGCGGAGTTCGCTGCCCGCCTCAACGCCGTGTTGGCGGGCCCGCCTCCGGACGCGGCGCCCCGGCAGGTCATCGGCAGCGTGATGATCGACGGCGGCGCCCGGGTGCGCCGCACCCAGATCTCGCTGGGGCCGATGACGTTCAACAACACCCCCTCCGGACGCGCGGCGCTGACGGGTCTGTCGGTGGTGATGGCCGTGCTGCTGGCCTTCGCGGCGTACGGCGGGGTGCGACTGATCGCGGCGGACGACGGCCCCGGAGGGACGACCTGGGAGCAGGGGCCGGGGGCCAGATGGGACGCCGGTACCGGCACCCGGGAGCCGGGTCCGGGCCCCGAGGACGCCCCGGCCTCCGGCACCCCGGCGGCCGAGAAGCTGGTGCCGCTGGCCGACGCGGCGGCCGTCGAGCAAGTCCTTCCCGACTCCGACGGATCGAGCCTGCCCGCGGGGTGGACGCAATCGCGCGCGCCCCAGGTGGGGGCCTCGTCCCGGGGCGACGGATCGACCTTCACGGGCTCGGTCAAGTACATCCCGGGTGACGGCGGCGGGATCGAGTTCCACGTCGTCGCCTACCCCAGCGTCGAGAAGGCGCGCGCGGGCTACGCGGCCATGGCGCCCGAGCGGAGCGCGAAGGTGCAATCCCTGACCATGCCGCAGGCCGGTGACGAGAGCCGGGCGTATTCCTCGCCCCAGAAGGAATCGTTCGGTGACAGCGGGCTGACCATGGACCGGGACGTCAGCATCACGATGGCGCGCACCGGGACGGTGATCACCGTGATTGCCAAGATCGACGACTCCGCCCTGCTCGATTCCCTGACCCCGATGATGTCCGACCGCGCCCGCCAGGCCCAGCGCGGCTGAGGACTTCTGCCGTGGTGCGGTGGTTGTCCCCTAGTGATCTGGTTCGGAGATCCTGTCGCAGTGGCGGCAGATGCGGTCGAGGATCTGGTCGGCGGCCTTGGTCCATTTGAAGGGCCTGGCATCGTCGTTCCAGACCTTGATCCACTCTTCGAGTGCGGTCTTGAGGTCGTCGAGTGAGCAGAACACCCCGCGTGTGAGGCAGCGTCGTTCCAGCTCGGCGAACCACCGTTCGACCTGGTTGATCCAGGACGAGTAGGTCGGGGTGAAGTGGAGCTGGAAGGGGGTGCGCGAGCAGCCACTTGTGCACCACGGGCGCCTTGTGGGCGGAGAGGTTGTCGCAGATGACGTGGACCGCCAGGCTCTTGTCGGTCTGGCGGTCGATCTCGTCGAGGAAGTCGCGGAAGTCGACGGCCCGGTGTTGGGCGGACAGTTTCGTGATCACCTTGCCCGTGGCGGTGTTCAGTGCGGCGAACAGGTCGACGGTCCCGTGCCGGACGTAGTCGAAACTCCGCCGCTCGGGCACTCCCGGAATCATCGGCAGGACCGGTGCGGTCCGCTCAAGAGCCTGGATCTGTGGTTTCTCGTCCAACGCGAAGACGACGGCATTGGCCGGCGGGGCGAGGTAAAGACCGACGACATCGCGGATCTTGTCGATCAGGGACGGGTCGGGTGAGATCTTGAAGGTCTCAGTCCGCCACGGCTGCAGGCCGAAGGCGTGCCAGACCCGCAGCACGCTCGCCGGCGAGATCCCCACGACCTTGGCCAGCTCCCGCTTCGACCAGTGCGTCCCGCCCTGTGGCGCCTGCTCCAGGGTGCGGACCACGAGTTGTTCCAGCCGTTCGCGCACGCCAGCACCATGCGTGCGCGAACGGCCAGTCCCTGGGCGGTCGAGCGGCGCTTGGCCCAGCTCTCCAGCGTCAGCCGCTCGGCCTCCGACAACACGACAGGTTCCAGCCGGGTATCGCCCATCCACGCAGCACAGCGCGAGCGCGCTACCCGCCGCAGCAGAACGCCGCAATCTGAAAGAGGGGACGCCTCACGTGGCGACCCACGACCTCAAAACCAGATCACTAGTACGTCCTGCGAGGCGCCGTTCCTAGCGCATCAGCAGTCCCCGCATCCCCAGCCCGTAGTGCACGCGCAGCCGGTGCAGCTCCCACAGGCCCACCGCCGTGACGGAGAGCGGGGCGCCCAGGATGAACACGTACCGGATCACCGTCGGCACGCCCTCGTGGGCGCCGGTGAACATGTCGATCAGTGCCATCTCCCACGCCAACGCCATGATCAGCAGCGGCGGCACCGTCTCGTGGATGTCCGCGGTGCGGAACACGTGCTGGACGGCGAGTCCCACGCCCCAGACGACGAACGGCGTCACCCAGAAGAGGACGAAGAGGGTGAACGCGAGGATGAGGCCCTTCGTCACGGTGAAGTGGCCCTCCACGAGGGGTTCCTGGCCCTCGAAGAACCCTGAGAGCACGATGATCGGGAAGACGGAGGCCGCCGCCATCATGGCCACGATCGCGCCGAAGCACCGCCCCGCCCGGCGCAGCAGGTCCCGTCGCGCCGACGGAGCGGCCAGGCCGTACAGGACGCCGACGACGACCGGGAGGGTCGCCGCCAGCACGAGGGCGCTGGTCCACGACTTGTCGACCTGCTCGTCCGCCGCATCGCTGAGCTTGGGGGCGAGCTTGTAGGCGTAGGACATCCACAGGAACGCGCCCACGCCGACCAGGGTCCTGATCTTCCGCATCCGCGCCACCTCAGGATCCGAGACGATGCCCGGCCGTGACGGGGTGAAGACCCTGCGCGCGGTGTGGATGGGGCCGATCCGCCGCCGCAGCCGGGTGATCGGCCCGCCCGGCGGCGGCACCGGCGGCCCCGGGTAGGGCGGCTGGGGCTGTGGCGGCACGTAGGGCTGAGGTGGCTGCGGCTGGTAGGGCTGCGGCCCCTGGGGCGGCTGTCCGCCCGGGTTCCAGTTGCTCATCGTGCGTCCCCCGATATGCGAGTGTGCGCCGCGATGGGCGCGATCGCCGAGTGTATTGAGCACACAGGGTCCGCGCAGCCCTCGCCCCGGGTCGTGCACCGAACGGCCACAATTATGCAAGCATGCTTGCTTGTTTTCTTCGGCGCTGCCATGCCCGAGGGGAGCGTCCCGTGTCCGATCCGACGAACACGGCCGTCTTCGCGGTGGATGAGAAGCCGCAGATCCAGGTCCTGGAACGGACAGCGCCGGTGCTGCCGATGGTGCCGGGCACCCCTGAACGCCGCAGCTTCGACTACGTCCGGCACGGCACCGTGGACCTGTTCGCCGCACTGAACACCGCCACCGGCAAGGTGATCGGGAAGCTGTCCGCACAGCACCGCGCGGTCAACTTCCGTGACTTCCTCGACGAGATCGACCGCCAGACCGATCCCGGCCTGGCGGTCCACGTGATCTGCGACAACCTCTCCGCCCACAAGGCGCCGGTGGTGCACAAGTGGCTGCTTGCGCATCCCCGCTTCCGCCTGCACTTCACCCCGACCTACTCGTCCTGGATCAACCAGGTCGAACGGTGGTTCGCCGAGCTGGAACGACACTGCCTCACACGCGGGGTGTTCTGCTCACTCGACGACCTCAAGACCGCACTCGAAGAGTGGATCAAGACCTGGAACGAACAGGCTCGGCCCTTCAAGTGGACCAAGGCCGCCGACCAGATCCTCGACCGCATCTGCCGCCACTGCGACAGGTTCCCCGGACCGGGACACTAGGTTCTGTCTCAAAGCGGCCACGCCGCTAGGAGAACCGTGACCAAACCGCTTAGCCAGCAGACGTTCCAACGGCTCGCCTTCGTCCGCTTCCTTCACACGCAGGGCGTCGCCCAGAGCGCGCAACCCGAGCGGATGTCGGCCGCCGCCATCAGCTGCGCGTCGACCTGAAGCATCACGGGAACATCCCGTCCTCGCATGCCATCGCCCAGTCCAAGGCCGATGCTTCTGCGTGAAGCACGCACACATTTCGAGGCTGATCGCGTCATCTTTGCCATGGCTGGACTCGCACTGGCCTTCGAAGAGCTTCTGGCGCACTACATGTCTCGGAAGAAGGGGTGGCCGCTCGGCGCGGGCCGAGCGCGCACCTCGGCCCGCCTGGCGGAGGGCTGTCTGGGGTCCGGGGTTCCCCCGGGATCGGGTAGGAGCGGAGTAGGTGAGAAAACCCGCCTCGGCGTGCCGGATCCGCGTACCGGCTGGCGCCGGGCGCGCCCTGGGCTCGCCCGGCCGCGGGCCAGGGGCGGAGCTGTCCGGGGGCCTGGCGTCCCCGGTTTTGGGAAGGCACCGCCTCGGCGTGGCGGATCGCGCCGGGGCAAGCCGTGCCCCGGCGCGATCGGGGGCCGGGGCGCCCCCACGCGGCGGAGCCGCATATCGACAGGTGCCGGGAAAGGGCGGGGTGGGGGCGAGGGCCCGGATGGGTCAGAGGGCCTTGCCCGCGGGCTTGGCCATTCCCCGGACCGTGCGCGAGTCGACGTACTCGCCCATTGCCGTCATCTCCCACTCGCCCGAGAACTGCTTGATCAGTTTCGCCATCATCACGCCCGTCCGCGGCTCGGCGTGCGTGATGTCGAACCGGACCAGCTCCTCGTTCGTCTGGGCGTCGACCAGGCGGCAGTAAGCCTTGGCCACGTCCGTGAACTTCTGGCCGGAGAAGGAGTTGACCGTGAAGACGAGGCCCGTGACCTCCGGGGGGAGGCCGCCCAGGTGGACGGTGATGCTCTCGTCGTCGCCGCCGCCCTCGCCGGTGAGGTTGTCGCCGGAGTGCTGGATGGCGCCGTTCAGGATCGCCAGCTTGCCGAAGAAGCACGCGTCGATCTTCTTGCGGTCCACGCCGAAGGCGATCACGGAGGCGTCGAGGTCGATGTTCGCGCCGCGGAAGGCGGGCTCCCAGCCGAGGCCCATCTTCACCGAGCTGAGCATCGGGCGACCGCCCTTGACCAGGGAGACGGTCTGGTTCTTCTGGAGGCTCACCCGGCCCTTGTCCAGGTTGATCTTCCCGGAGGCGGGAGGGGCGGGCGGCGCACTGGGCATGGGGGGCGGGGCGACGGAGGCCGCCGGGCCGGTGGGCGGGGGCGCCTGGGTGACCGGGGGCGCGGGCGGGGCGGACGGGGCGGCCGGTGCGGACGCGGGGGCGGCGGCGGGCGCGGCGGGCTCCTCGACCGACACGCCGAAGTCGGTCGCGATGCCCGCCAGCCCGTTGGCGTAGCCCTGCCCGACCGCGCGCACCTTCCAGGCGCCGCCGCGCCGGTACACCTCGACGACCACGAGCGCGGTCTCGTTGCCCAGCTGCGGCGGCGTGAACGTGGCGATCACGGCGCCGTCGTCCGCCCCGCGCACGGTCGCGGTCGGCTCGGTGCCCGCGAAGGTCGCACCGGGGGCGTCCAGGCTGGCGGTCACCACGATCTTGTCGATGTCGGGGGGAACGGCGGCGGTGTCGACGGTGATCGCGTCGGCACCGCCTCCGGCCCCGGAGCGGTGGCTCACGCCGGGGCCGGTGGGCTGGTTGTAGAACACGAAGTCGTCGTCGGAGCGCACCTTGCCGTCGGCGGTGAGCAGCAGGCCCGACACGTCGAGCCGCACGGGCGCGCTGACGTCCACCGCCACGCGCGCGACGGTGAGCGGGAGGTTCGAGCCGGGAGTCATAGCGGTCATGTCCGGGGTAACGAACGTCCCCGCTTTACGGTTCCTTGACCTGGTGCGGTGTCCCGTGCGGGTTGCCGTGTCCCGTGCGGGTGCGTGGTGGGTGCGCGGTTGCTGGGGTGGTGGGTTGCGGGTGCGTGGCCTCCGGGGCAGGGCCCTGGACCGTATATTTACGGCGCCGCTGCCGTGGAACGTGGGGTGGGCCGGAAGTCCACGGCGCCACAAATACACGGCAGCGTCCAGGACCCCACCCCTGCACCCCCGCCCCCTCCCGCATCGTCGGCGACCACCGGACCGGTGGCCCCGGGTCTCCGTCCGGCCCGGGGCAGCCCGGTGGATTGGCGCCGGGTGGGGGTGGGTGTGCCCCCGCTCCCGTCGCGCTGTCGGGCGGCTGCCTGGTGCTGGTCCCGGGCTCCGGTCTGGTGCGGGTCCGGCCCGGTGGTCGGGTGGGTGTGGCCCCGCTCCCCTCGTGCCGTCAGGCGGCCGCCTGACGTTGGCCCCGGGCCTCGGCCGCGCGGTGGCTACCGGGGTGGGCGGGCCGGGCTGGCGGGGGCCGGGGTGTCCCCGGTATCGGGAAGGGGCGGGGTGGGGGAGAGGCCCCCGGGACGGCGATTCGCCGCCGCCACGCCCAGCACGCACACCGCCATCCCCACCACCGCCAGCACCCCCGGTGCCTCGCCGAACATCGCGTACGCCCACACCGAAGTCGTCGGCGGCGTCAGATAGATGAGCGCGGAGGTGCGGGTGACGCCGCCGCGGCGCACGCTGAGCCAGTAGAAGCCGTAGCCGCCGACCGTGGAGAGCACGACGGTCCAGCCCACGGCGAACCAGAAGCCGCCGCCGGACGGGGGCGTCGCGTGGCCACCCGCGGGGGCGACCCCGGCGAAGAGCACGGCGCTGGTGAGGCAGTGCAGCGGTATCGCGTCCACGGGCGCGAGCGGCGCCCGCGCCCGCCGTTCCAGGAAGCTGGCCGCCAGCAGGGCGGCCATGGCCGCGAAGGGAAGGCCGTACGCCCAGGGCGTCACGGCCGACGTCCCGTACAGGTCGCCCTGTACGACGAGGGCGACACCGCCCAGCCCGATCGCGAGCCCCGCCCACTGCCGGGCGCTCACCGTCTCGCCGAGCAGCCGCCCGGCCAGGGCGCCCGCGGCCAGGGGCTGCAGCGCGGCGATCAGCGCGGCGGTCCCGGACGGTACGCCGAGCCCGACCGCCCACACGATCCCGCCCAGGTAGCCGCCCTGGGAGAGCGCGCCGATGGCGGACTGTTCGGCCACCGCGCGGAGGGAAAGCCGACGCCGCCGGAAGAGCAGCCAGCCGCCGCCCAGCAGCAGCGCCGCCGCGATGAAGCGCCACATCAGCAGGGTGTCGGCGGGGGCCTCGCGGGTGCCGAGGTCGGCGCCGATGAAGCCGGAACTCCACATCACGACGAGGCCGACGGACGTGATCGCGCTGACGGGCATGAAGAGCCTCCACGGGCTACTGGGTATACCGGTCTGTTTAGTCACTCACGTACTAGACTAAACAGATCGGTATACCCGTCAAGCCACGTCGGGAGGATCACGCCCATGGATACGCTCACCCCCGCCGCTCGCCGCGTCCTCGACGCCGCCGCCGAGCTGTTCTACGGGCAGGGGATCAACGCCGTCGGCGTGGACCTGATCGCCCGGCACGCCGGAGTCACCAAGAAGACGCTCTACGAACGCTTCGGCAGCAAGGAAGCGCTGGTCGCCGCGTATCTGCGCGAGCGCGACGAGCGGTGGCGGGCCTGGCTGACGGCCGAGGTCGACGCGTCGCCCCGGCAGGACCCGCCGCACCGCGTCCTCGCCACGTTCGACGCCCTCGGCGTCTGGATGCGCCGCGAGAACCCGCGCGGCTGCGGCTTCGTCAACGCCGCCGCCGAGCTGCCGGAGAGCGGGCATCCGGCCCGTCAGGCGATCAGCGACCAGAAGCGGTGGCTGCGGGGCTATCTGCGCGGCCTGGCCGAGGACGCGGGCGCGGCCGACCCCGACGCCCTCGCCGACGAACTGCTGCTGCTCCACGAGGGCGCGACCGTGCTGAACGGCCTGGCGGCCGTCCCCGACCCGGTCGGGACGGCACGGCGGATGGCGCTAGGGGCCCTGGAGCGGGCCGGGGTCGCGCCTAAGCTGGCGCGGTGACTGATGAGCAGGAGCCGGTGCGGCCGTCGGGAGTGTGGGCCACGGCGGTGGGGGTGGCCAGGGTGCGGGCGCTGGAGACCGAGCGGGAGAACGCGCTGTTCCGCGACCCACTGGCACAGGCATTCGCCACCGCCGGTGGCCTGTGGCCCTCCTCGCCGCCGCTGCCCGACGACGAGGCCGCGCGACGCCGTCGGCTGGCCGTGGCGTTCTCCATCGTCATCAGGACGAAGTTCCTCGACGACCTGTTGCGGCAGGCGTCCGCGTCCGGGGTCCGGCAGGTCGTGCTGCTCGGCGCCGGGATGGACAGCCGGGCGTTCCGGATGGACTGGCCCGAGGGCACCCGGCTGTTCGAGGTCGACACCGCCGCGCCACTGGACTTCAAGGCTTCGGTGCTGCGCCAGGAGCGGGCCGTCGCGCGCTGTGAGCGGATCACCGTCGCGGCGGATCTGCGTGAGGACTGGCCGGGCGCGCTGGCCGCCGCGGGGCACGACCCGGCCGTGCCGACCGCGTGGATCGCCGAAGGACTGCTGATCTATCTGCCCCAGGACGCGGTGGAGCTGCTGCTGGCCCGGATCAGTACGCAGTCGGCGGCAGGCAGCCGGATGGGGCTGACCTTGGGCTCGCGCGGCGTGATCGAGCGTTTCGGCGCGGACGCCGCGCCGGGATCGGCGGCTTCCCTGTGGGTCTCGGAGATGCCCGACGACCCGGTGGGCTGGCTGGCCGGGCACGGCTGGGAGGCCGACAGCCACACCCTGCGCGAGCGCGCCGCCGCCTACGGCCGTCCGATCAGCACCCCGCCACGGCGCGAGGAGCGGCCCGGCGGACTGATCTCGGCGGTCCGCCGGTAGCGCGCCTCCCGGTTCCCTGGATGATCGATTTGACCGACACGGGGCTCAGCTGGGGCGGGGATGTCGTGGGCGGGCGTGCCGCCCTCAGACCCTCTGGGCGACCGTGAGCACGATCTTGCCCTGGATGTGACCCCGGGCGGCCCGTTCGTGGGCCGCCTGGGCCTCCGCGAGCGGGTACGTGCTGTCTATCGCGACGCGCACCGTGCCCGCGTCGAGCAGGCGCGCCAGTTCGGCGAGCTGCGGGCCGTGCGAGCGGACCTGGGTGCCCGTGACGGTGACGCCCAGCTTCGCGGTCTCCTCGTCGTCGAATTCGCCGAAGAATACGGGGAACAGGGCGCCGCCGCGCCGCAGCGTGCGCAGGAAGCGGCTGCTCTCGGGGCCGCCGACGGCGTCGAGGACGAGGTCGACGCCGCGTACGAGCTCCTCGGGGCGGCTCTTGGTGTAGTCGATGAACTGGTCGGCGCCCAGCTCGCGCAGGAACGGTTCGTGCTTGCCCGACGCCACCGCGATGACCCGGGCGCCCTTCCACTTCGCCAGTTGCAGCGCGAAGTGCCCCACGCCGCCCGCCGCGCCGTTGATGAGGACCGTCGTGTCGGCGTCGAGCGGCACCGGGCGGTGCCGTGCCGCCTGGAAGGGGGACGGGTGGTCGTGGCCCAGCTCGATCAGGAACTGCCACGCCGTCAGCAAGGCCATGGGCGCCCCGGCGGCGGGTACGTGGCCGATGCCGGCCGGCTTGTGGGCGAGGTGCGACGCGGGCGCGGTCACGTACTCGGCGTACGCGTGGCCGTCGAAGCTGGGGAAGCGCAGCATGCCGAAGACCTCGTCGCCGACGGAGAGACCGTCCACGTCGGCGGCGACGGCCTCGACGACGCCCGACACGTCCGTCCCCGGAATCACGGGCAGCTCGAACTTCGGCCTCGTCTCCGGAGGCAGGTTGGTCAGCCCGTCGCGCAGGTACCAGTCGGGGGGATTGACGCCGACCGCGTGTACGCGCACGAGCACCTCACCCGGCCCCGGCTCGGGGATCGGCACCTCGTCGTAACGCAGCACCTCGGGGCCGCCGTGCTCATGCACCCGGACCGCCTTCATCATGCGTGTCGGCATCGTCTTCTCCTGTCCCCATCAGGGGGATACGCTTAACGGATCAGTGATCCGAATTATGTGGACCACTGATCCGGATAGTCAAGAGGGGCATATGCGGGCCGACGCCAGGAAGAACCGTGACCACCTGCTCGCCGTCGCGGGCGCCGTCATCACCGAGCAGGGTGTGGACGCCTCGCTGCGCGACATCGCGCGCAAGGCCGAGGTGGGGCTCGCCACGCTGCTCCGGCACTTCCCGACGCGCGAGGCGCTGCTCGAAGCGCTGCTCCGCACGAGCTTCGACGAGCTGAAGACAAAGGCGGACGCCGCCGAAACGGCCGGCTCGGCCGATGAGGCGCTGGTGTCGTGGCTGCGCGACTTCGTCGCATGCGCCCGGGACTACCGCGGCGTCGTGGCGTCGATGGTGGCCGCCATCGAGGACGAGGAGTCCGCGCTGCACGCCTCGTGCGTCGCGATGAAAGCGTCCGGCACGCGGCTCCTCGTCCGCGCCCAGGCCGAGGGCACGGCGCGCACCGACATCGACGGCGCCGACCTGTTCGCGCTGGGCGGGTCGCTCGCGTGGCTCGGCGACCAACCCTCGCTCATGCCGCGCGCCGATCACCTCTTCGATGTCATCGTGAGCGCGATTCTCAAACTCTGACGATCGGGGGAGCGGCGATAGGTCAGGCGGGCGCGGCCAGGGCTTGGGTTACGGCCGCGATGCCCGGCGTGGGGCTGCCGGGCAGCCGCGCCACGAGCACGCGGCGGACCTCGGGCGGCACGCCCTCGACGTGCAGCAGCCGCACGCCGGGCGGCAGCACCGCCGCCATGCGGGAGGGGACGGTCGTCACCCCGAAACCGCCCGCGACCAGCTGCAGTTTCGTCAGCCAGTCGCGTGCGGTGTGGACGACGCGCGGCCGTCCGGGCAGGCCGGGCCAGACGCCGAGCAGCGGTTCCAGCCGCGAGGAGGACGGGGCGGCGATCCAGGGGGCGTCGACGAGTTCGTCCACGGGTACGGAGGTACGCCCCGCGAACGCGCCCGCCGCCGCCACCCCCACCAGCAGCTCCGTGTCCTCGACCGTGTCCAGGTGCAGCCGGGGCGACTCGCCGTCCGCGGGCCGGTGCGGCGGGCGGGAGGTCAGTACGGCGAGGTCGATCGAGCCCGCCCGCAGGGCCCGGATCAGGGCGGGCGTGGTGCCCTCGCGCGTGGTGACCGTGACCTGCGGGCTGGCCGCCGCGAGCCGCGTGAGCGCGGCGGGCAGGAGCACCGCCCCGGCGGTCATGAACGCCCCGACCCGCACCAGTTCGCTCCGCGGGGCGGAGCCGGTGAGGTCGCGTTCGGCCGCCGCGACGGAGTCCAGGATCGTACGTGCGTGCCGCAGCAGGCTCAGTCCGTCGGACGTGAGCCGCACCCCGTCCGGGCGGCGCTCGAACAGCACGGCGCCCGCGCTCCGTTCAAGGGCCGCCGCCTGACGTGAGACCGCCGACTGCGTGTAGCCGAGCCGGGAGGCCGCCGCGGTGAAGCTCCCCGACTCGGCGACCTGCCGTAGAACCCGTAGAGCCGTACTGGAGAAGTCCATGCGTCCTACGCATACCACGGATGCCAGATCATCGCTTGGCGCATGCCCTCCGCGCTCCTAGCCTCAGAGAGAAAGATCAAGGAGGTCGGCAGATGCAGGCAGCGGTTCTGACGGAGTTCGGTGCCCCGCTCACGGTGCGGGAGATACCCGATCCCGAGGCGGGCGGCGGCGAGGTGGTGGTCGAGGTCCTGGCGACGAACGTCCCGCCGTACGCCGATGAGGTCTTCAGCGGCAAGCGGAACTACCCGCTCGTACCCCCCGTGGTTCCCGGCCCCGGCGGCGTGGGGCGGGTCGTCCGCGTCGGCCCCGACGCCACCCGGCTGCGCGTCGGCGACCTGGTGTGGTGCGACAGCACGGTCCGTGCCCGCGACGACGCGCTGACCCCCGACATCACGCTCCTGGGCTGGAGCTCCCGCGGCGACGGCGGCGCCAGGCTCGCCCGGCACCTGCACGACGGGTCCTTCGCCGAACTCATGCGGCTTCCGACGGAGAACGTCCACCCCCTGCCCGCGGAAGCGGGGCACGACGTGGCGCGCTGGTCCTCGCTCAACGCGTACGTCATTCCCTACGGCGGACTGCTCGCGGGCCGACTCGAAGCGGGCGAGACGCTGCTCGTCAGCGGGGCCACCGGAAACCTCGGCAGCGCCGCCGTCGCCACCGCACTGGCCATGGGCGCGGGCCGGGTGGTCGCGCCGGGCCGCGACCACGCCGCGCTCGGCCTGCTCGCCGACCGGTTCGGCCCGCGCGTGCGGCCCGTCGAACTGACCGGCGACGAGGCCGCCGACCGCGCGGCGATGTCCGCCGCGGCCGGGGGCCCGATCGACATGGTGCTCGACCTGCTCCCGCCCGCCGCGCCCAGCTCGGTGGCGCGCGCGGCGGCCATGACCGTCCGCGAGTACGGCCGCGTCGTCCTCATGGGCGGCGTCGGCATGCTCGGCGGTGCGGACCTCGCGCTTCCCTACCCGTGGATCATGCGCAACTCCGTCACCGTGCGCGGGCAGTGGATGTACCCGCGCTCCGCGAACGTCGGCATGATCCGGCTCCTCGCGTCGGGCGCGCTCGCTCTCGGCCCCGAACGGGTCCGGACCTTCCCGCTCGCCGCCGTCAACGAGGCCGTCGAGTACGCCGCCGCGCACGGCGGGCCGTTCGACCGCACCGTCCTCACCCCGCCCGCCGGCTGAGTGGAAACGCCGTGAGGTGACGCCCTTATGCCCGGCCCCGGGACTGGCGGGCTCGCATGTTGAGGTGTCGCGTATTCCTCGTTGAGGCCGTACCTGGTGTCACCGTGTGTGGTCGCCGGAGGTGTATCGGCTCCAGATTCCTCATCGACGATCAGGCGCTCGCAGAACGCGCGGCTGCTCGCGCGGAGCGGCATCTCCACCCCGATGCTCCTGACGTTTCAAGATCATCACATTGCCGGACATGTCTGTGCCCGTCACAGCGTCATCCACCGGACGGGTGCAGGGCTCGACGTGCCGCGAGTCGCACTGACACAGATCGTCAACTGATTGATCCTCACGGGTCTGGCCGCTGTCCCGGTCCTGCGTAAGGGTTCCAAGAAGGCGGCAGTGCGGCATTCGCGCACTAGATCTGTTGCCGCCGAGTGTTCAGGCACATTCACGAGAGAAGGAAGTACACCCCCTATGCGCGCCCTTGTGGTCGATCACAGTGACGCCGGACCCATCCGGTTCGCCGATGTCGATGAGCCCGTACCGTCCACCGGCGAGGCGTTGGTGGAGATACGACACATCGGTCTCAACTTCGGAGAGCTGAATTACGTGCACCAGTGGCCAGCCGGCGCTGTGCACGGTCACGACGCGGCCGGCGTCGTGGTGCGCGCCGCATCCGACGGCTCGGGGCCGCCCGAAGGTACGCGCGTCGCAGTGGGAATGGCTCCCCACGCGTGGGCGGAGCGGGCGGCAGTCAGCCCCGCCTCGCTCGGCACCGTCCCCGAGGGCGTGGACCTGGCCGACGCCGCCGCGCTGGGGATCGCCGGAGTCACCGCATTCCGGGTGCTGCGCAAGCGTTCCCTGCTGGCGCGCAATGTGCTGGTCACCGGCGCCAGCGGGGGCGTGGGGCACTTCGCCGTCCAGCTGGCGGCGCTGGCGGGCGCCCGGGTGACGGCGCTCGTCGGTTCGCCGGAGCGGGCCGCCGGGCTCCGTGAACTCGGCGCCGACAGGGTCCTGACCGACCTGGCCGAGACCGGGGACCGGTTCGACCTCGTCCTGGACACGGTCGGCGGGCCGCTGGTGGCCCAGGCGTGGAGTTCCCTCGCCGAGGGCGGCACCCTCCACCTGGTCGGTTACTCCTCGGGGCAGGACACCACGTTCCCGTCAGGGGCCTTGTTCGGCTTCGGTGAGCCCCGCGGCATCGCCACCTACGGCGACATGACGCCGACCAGCGGGGAACTGACGGACCTGCTGGGCCTCATGGCCGCCGGGAGGCTCTCGGCACCGGTCGGACTGCGAGGCGACTGGCAGGACGTGGGCGACGCCGTCCAGGCGCTGTTCGCGCGGAAGGTGCGCGGAAAGGTCGTTCTTGACGTGGCCTGAAGCTGTGGACGAGGACACATGCGCCTCGCCCGCCGGTGGGCGGTTCGCGGCGGTGGACGAGAATGGACCCATGGATGTGCTGGCGGAGGTCTTGCGTGTTTCGGGTGCGCGTGGGGCGCTCGGGGTCGTGCTGAAGGCCGGAGGAACCTGGGGCCTGTGGCTGGACTCCTATCCAGGAGCGGCACTGCACGTGGTGTCCCGCGGCACCGTGTGGCTCCATGTCACGGGCGAGAAACCTCTTCAGATGCGGGCCGGAGACGCCGTCCTGGTGCCGCCGGGCACCGCACACGGGATAGCCGGCGACGCCGGGGTGACGATGGGTTCCTGCGACCGTGATGCGGCGGCCCGGGCTTTTGGCGATGGCCGGGCCATGCGGCTGGGCTCGGCGCCGGTGCAGACGGAAGTGATCGTCCTGCACTACGAGCAGGACCCGGAGGTGCGCACACCGGTGCTTACCTCCCTCGCCGGGCCGATGCACGTCACAGCCCGCCAGAACGCGCAGCTCAGAAGGACCGTCGACCTTCTCACTGCTGAGCTCGCACAGCCGCAGATCGGCACCACCGCCGCCATCAACAGCATCGTCGACCTTCTGCTCGTCCAGTTCGTACGCGCCTGGCTGGCCCGCCACCCGCAGGAGCAGTCCGGCTCATGGCTGGGAGCGATGCGTGATCCGGTCGTGCGCGACGCTCTGGCATGTGTCCACGCCCAACCGGAACACCCGTGGACCACGGAGACGCTGGCCGCCGCGACGAGCGTCTCCCGGGCGACGCTGTCCAGGCGTTTCCGGTCCGCCCTCGGACAGACGCCGGGCGCGTACGTGACGCAGTGGCGCATCGACCTGGCGTCCGTCCGGCTCCGCGATACCGATGAGCCGGTCGAGTCGATCTCCGGCGCGGTCGGATACGGCTCTCCACACGCTTTCAGCCGTGCCTTCAGACGTGCCCGAGGCACGGCCCCGGGCGAGTACCGTTCTCTACTTCGCAAGTGATCCGGCCTCGGACTGGTGGGTTCGCATGTTGAGGTGTCGCGTATTCCTCGGTGAGGCCGGTCTTGACGTCACCGTGTGTGGTCGCCGGGGCCTGGAGGGCAAGTTGGCGGATCGCCGAGGTCCTGCCGCGCTGCGGCGGGACGCCGATCTTCCGCAGGTGGACTTGGAGGCTGACCGGGTTCATCGGCTGACCGAGTTCATCGGCTGTCCAGGCTGGCGGCCGGGGAAGAGCCACTGTGAGCTTCTGCTGCTGGCGTAGGGCAGGTGCCGGCAAGAGCGGATGCAGGCCCGCATGAGGTCAGCGACGGGCTCCGGCAGCGGGGACGGCGGATCTCCCGGCCGGACGGCGATGGTGGCCCCGTCGCACCTGGCCCGCCAGGCTCAGAACGGGTCCGTCGGCGTGCTGGCTCCACTGCTCGCGCAGGCCCAGCAAGGGCACCTAGTGGTCCCCGTACCGCTTTCAGCCGCCCGTTGGGCTGCACCTCGAAGCTGGGCTTCTCCCACGCCTTGCCGTCCAACAGCCTCGGGCGGGAGGTCCGCGTACGGCAAGGTCATCCCCGAGCGCCAGCGACTGTTCCGTTGTTCCCCGGGGCCGACGCCCAGGGCTACGGTCCGGCTGCCCGCCAACCGGCGGAGCCTGCCGGTCCGCTCCGGCATGGCGCCCGGCCGGGCCGGGCGTGGGTGCGGGTTTTCCGCGCTCCTGGACAGGAGGCGAAGCCCGCTGCCGAACTGCCGGGATACCTGACAGCGCCGGATTCGCCACAAAACCTTGCGCGCCGGAGTGAGGCGCTTGCGGGGCAGATCGCCGGGTAGGCGCTTGCTACGCCGTCGATGCGCACACCGCGCCAAAGGAGAAAATGTCTATGCCGCAAGTCGAACCGACCACCAGGAATCCGGACAAAGGCTATGTGGCTCTTCTCGGCTGGAGCCTCAATGCGGTGGAAGCCCTCGATCGGTTCGACCGGCGATATGTCGTCGTGGCGCCGGAGTGGGCCGAGGAATACTGCATCGACCACGACATCCCCTACCTGCCGTGGAATTTCGAGCGGCTCAACGACCGCTCCCTGGAGATCGCCGAGACTCTTCGGGACGAGGGTGTCGACGTCGCGATCCCGCTGTTCGAGGAAACGGTCGAATGGGCAGGGGCGATCAACTCCGTTCTGCTGGACAACCCGCGGCTGTACGGTCAGGCCATGCTGCTGCGGGACAAGGCGCTGATGAAGCGGCGTGCGCAACTCGGCGGCATCCGGGTCGGAATATTCGAGGAAGCCCACGACCGGGACGACGTGATCCGCTTCCTCAAGCGCGTCAACCAGACCCTGCTCAAACTGGACGGTGACCCGAACGACCCGATCCATCTCAAGGCGTTCGACAAGGCGGGATGCCTCGGGCACCGCGTCATCCGCACTCCGGACGAGGTCGACACGATTCCGGACGAGGAGTTCCCGGTTCTCATGGAATCCCACCTCGACGGCTGGGAGTTCGCGGTCGAGGCGTGGGTGCACAACGGGAAGATCAAATTCCTCAACATCTCCGAATACGTCACCCTGGGTTATTCGGTGTTCGTACCGGCGACCCCGGAGCTGGAGCGGTACCGCCCGCAGATCACGGCGCAGATCGAGAAGCTCATCAAGACGTTCGACATCGAGTTCGGCTTCGTGCACCCAGAGTATTTCGTCACAAGCGACGGCGAGATGTATTTCGGCGAGGTAGCCTATCGGCCGCCGGGCTTCAAGGTGTTCGAGCTGCTGGAACGGGCATACGGGTTCAACGCCTACCATGGGCTGGTCCTGGCCTTCGATCCGAAGACGACCGAGGAGGAGATCGACGCCTTCTTCCCGCGTGAGGTGGTCGATGCCTCCGGGGTCGCCGGCTGCTTCGGTGTCTACCCGCGCCGCCGTGTGGTCAGCGACCTGCAGATCCCGGAGGAGACCGAGGACGACGACTACTACGAGTCGCACGACCTCTCGACGCCGCTTGAGGAGACTGTCACCAAGAGGACCGCGTTCGGCACCCACTGGGGCCTGGTGTACTTCTTCGGTGAGGACCCCTACCGGATGCGCGACCTGTTGAAGAAGCAGGAAGAGCTCGACTTCTACGTCTGACGACCCCGTGGACGCAGGAGACCTACCCGAGGAAACCCTTTGAAACCGACCGTCGACGTCAGCAGTGAGGCCACGACGCTGGACAAGCGCGTGACCTCACTCGACGACGCCATCCAGGCCATGGCCGAGACCCGCGACTTCGGCAAGCACACGAAGCTGCGGCGGGTTCTGGAAGCATTGCGGCGGGTGCTCATGCAGCCGGGCGGCGCCGCGGCGGTCCAGGCCAGGGCGCAGGCCCTTGAGGAAGCCGGGCTTTTCCAGGGGACGGACTGGGCGACACCGGAGATCCTCATCCCGGCGCTGGTCAGGCCGGGCCTGCACAGCGGAGACGCGGACACCGTCGTCATGGAGGCGACCAGCGAGCTGCGGATGCTCGCTGTCGCCCGCGGCGAATTCGCGCACCCGACGCTGCCCGCCGAGGACGCCCGCCAGTTCCTGTCCCAGATCCTGGCCATGAACCTGGAGCTGCTGTTCACCGCGCCCAGCGAGGCGGAGCGCGTCCAGCAGGGCCGGACCGCACAGCTCATCCGGGACCTGTTCCGCCACCTCGCCGACGGGATCGGTTACGACAGCGTCCTGGACAACCTGGTCGACGAGATCTGGCGGATCCTGCGCCAGCGCCCGATCCAGGTCGAGGCGGTGCAGTCCCTGATCACCCGGGTGGCGACCTACCTCGACGATCCGGACGTCGCGCTCGGCGTGTCGTCGGGGCTGGGCATCGACCGGCTCATCACGAGCCTCTACGGGACCACCGAGGCGTGCCGCGAGGACCCGGGCATCGACGTCTTCCGCTCCCGGCTGGAGGCAATGGACACCGGCGGCCTGCAGTACGAGGCGGCGGGGTTCGCGCGGGCGATGCACGACACCGGCCTGGTGTCGCCGTACCACGCAGAACTGCTCCGGTTCCTGCTGAACGAGAGCGACTACCTCATCGGCGAGGCGCTCGGGCTGTCCGACACCGGCCGCAACTGCCTGCTGCGCTACAGCGAGCTGGTGCACCGGCTGATCGAGGTGGCCGTGCACCCGCAGACCGCGCAGAGCGTCTACGGGCTGGCGCTGCTGCTCGACCGCGGCATCCTCTACGAGGCGCCGGTGGTGCCCGCGCTCTGGCGCCAGCTGGCGCTTGAGCTCTCCCCGGTCGCCCGGGAGCGGTTGACGACGGTTTTCGGCGAGGCGCCGGGGCCGCGGGCGCGGCTGGTCGCCGGGGTGCTCTCGATGCTGGGCCAGCCGCTCGGCGTCGGTCAGGGCGACAACCCCACCTGCCAGTCGGCCCGCGCGCTGTCGATGTGGTCCTACAACGACCCGGACTACCTGCTGCAGATGGTGGTCTGGGCGGCCCGCGACGACGAGGTCATCATGCACTTCGAGGGGCAGCCGATCTCGTCGAAGGACAGCGCGACCGGCGTCGCCAGCACGCTGCCGATGGACCTGGACCCCGTGTCGCTGCTCGTGGTGCCCCACCTGGACCGGATCTACGCCGAGATGGGGCGGCGCTGTGCCGCGCGGCCGGGCGATCCGCACCGGTGGGTCAACCCCGAGTTCCACGGCTGGTGGGCGGGGCGTGGATTCCACATCAACGTCGACGTCGCGACCGGAAACCTGGTCGACCTCGACGATTTCCTGCGGCAGTTCCACGCCACCTACCACCCCTCCTACAACGGCGAGCAGCCGCTGATACATCCGCAGCCCGCCGGTGTCGCCGTCACCGACAGCGCGGCCCGCTACATCGGCTGGCACGCGATCACGATCCTGCGGGCCGCGCCGGACCCGCAGGACGTCATGCGGGTGTACTTCTTCAACCCGAACAACGACAGCGGCCAGGACTGGGGCGACGGCGTCGTCGTCTCCACCGCGGGCAACGGCGAGCGGTTCGGCGAGGCATCACTGCCGTTCGACCAGTTCGCCTCGCGGCTCTACATCTTCCACGCCGACCCGCTGGAGCGCGGCGAACCGGAGCGGGTGCCCGCCGAAGACATCGCGGGGATCATCGGCTACATCGAGCGCAGCTGGGGCGACGACCGGCTCCCCGCGGGCACGCTGCAAGCCCTCGAAGGCCCCACGACCCTGTGAGCAACCGGCTCGTGGGTGAAACGCCGCACCCTCGCGCCGTCAGGGGCTGAGCCCGTCCGCTTCCGCCGCCGGGGCGGAGGCGGACTCCATCGCCTCCACGAACCGGCGCACCGTCTCCGCGTCGCACTCCCCGCGCACCGTTATCGACCGGCCATTGGCGCTGATGACGACGGCGGGCGCGGTGGGGCGCGCGGCGCGCCAGGCGGCGTACGACAGGCCGAGGTTCAGCGCGCCGAGCCCCTGGCTGACCACCAGGTCGATGATCTCCAGCTTCCCGTGGCCGGGGTGCGGGAGCATGTTCAGATCGGCATGCGCGCGCACGTCCGTGTCCTGCCGCAGCCACCGGTACAGGTCGTGGATCGCGAGATCCCCATCATCCGCCTCGGCGCTGATCCTCACACGCAGGGCGGCTTGCATCCGCTGTTCCATGGTCGTTCACCATAGGGCCGGGCGCCCCGTATTTTGTTGCGATCTCAGCCCAAACGGTCTTCCCCGGCCCACCGTTGGGCCGTGGCCCAACCGCCCACCGCTCCGCGAACTGCGATACGAGGAACAGTCCGCGTCCCGTCTCGGCCTCCGGCAGCGCCGTCTTGAGCGCGGGTTGCCGCTCGGTGCGGGTGTCGGAGACCTCGATACGGATCGGGCCGGACGCGTCGAGCGGCGCGGTCAGGCGTACGTGGAAGTCCCGCCCGGGGACGCGTCCGTGACGCACCGCATTGGCGCACAGCTCGCTGGCGATCAGCGTCGTGATCTCGTTGGGGCTGGAATCGTACGGGTACCCCCAGGCGGCCAGCCGGTGCGATACGAGCCGCCGCGCGAGCCGCGCACCGCGTGGAGTCGAGGTGAAGCGCATGGCGAACTCGCCGGGTACGGAGGGGATCTGGCCCTGGGCCGTACCCCGTGTGGGGGGATTTTCGGTCGTCATGGCAATGAGGGTGGTGGCCGTGTGCCTAGCCTGACCAGTAAGCGCGCTTGTACGGACAGTGTCTGACGGATACGCGGGGCGCGGAGGCAGGGGTGGTGACCCATGGCGGTTAAGGACGAGTCGTCAGCGTTCACGAGGAGTTTCGGCAGGCAGCTGAAGCTGTTGCGTGAGAGGGCCGGGCTCACGCAGGCGGAACTGGGGCAACGCATCGGGTACAGCGCGGATCAGATCGCGTCGGTGGAGTGCGGGCGCCGCATCCCCAAGCCGGACCTGATCGACAAGGCCGATGAGGTGCTGGGTGCCGGGGGCCTCCTCAAGGCGCAGAAGGAGCAGGCCGCGCTGGCCCGCTACCCGGCGTTCTTCCAAGACGCGGCGGAGATCGAACAGGAAGCGGCTGAGCTGTATTCGTTCGAAAATCAGGTGTTCATGGGGCTGTTGCAGACGAAGGACTACGCGCGAGCCGTCCTGGGCATGCGTCGCCCCCTGCTGGACGAGGAGCTGATCGAGCAGCGGGTCGTTGCGCGGCTGGAGCGCCAGGCCATCTTCACCGTCAAGCCCGCACCGATCATGGGCTTCGTCATGGAGGAGGCCATTCTGCGGCGCCCCTATGGCGGGAAGCACGTTCTGCGCGGACAGTTGGAACATCTGCTCCTCCTCGGGGAGAAGCGCAATGTGGAACTCCAGGTCATGCCAACGGACCGGGAGGATCATGCCGGGGTCGCTGGACGCTTGAGCTTGATGGTCCCCAAGGGGGGTGCGCAGATCGCGTACCTTGAAACTCAGGGACACAGCATCCTGCTCACCGACCGGGAAGAAGTCCGCGTCATCGCAGCTCGGTATGGGATTATCCGGGCCCAGGCTCTCAGTCCACGGGAGTCGCTGAGCCTTATCGAGAAGGTGCTGGGAGAGCTATGAAGAGGGGCATAACCGAGTTGAATTGGTTCAAGAGCAGCTACAGCGACAGCGAGGGCGGCCAGTGCGTCGAGGTCGCCATGGACTGGCATAAGAGCAGCTACAGCGGCAGCGGGGGCGGCAACTGCGTCGAGGTCGCCGCATGCCCGAACGTCATCCACGTCCGTGACAGCAAGGTCACCGAGGGGCCAGTCCTCACGGTCCCGGCCGCCGCGTGGGACGCGTTCGTGGGGTTCGCCGCGAACAACTGAACCCAGCGGTCCAGCCTGTTCAGCCCTCCGGGCGGCAGGCTGGGCCTTCGTCGTCCCGCAACGCCACCGCGATCCGTTCCAGAGACGCCGCCAAGCGACGGCGGTCGCCCGGCGCCACGGGGGCGACGTAGTAGCGCTCCACGATGCGGGCGTGGACGTCCACCGCGTGCACGAACGTCCGCTCGCCCTCCGCCGTCGCCTCGACCAGCGTGACCCGGCGGTCGTCGGGGGACGGTACGCGGCGTACGAGACCCGCTTCCTCCATGCGGTCGACCAGCCGCGTGACCCCGCCGCTGGTCAGGATGACGTCCTCGGCCAGGGTGCGCTGGGAGACGTGTTCCTCCGGGTCCCGGCACAGCCGCAGCAGCACCTCGAACATGACGTGGCCGATCCCGGTCTCCGCCCGCATGGCGGCGTTGATGCGCCGCTCAAGGTGGGTCGCCGCCTTCAGCAGCAGGCCGAACTCGTGGACCAGTGGTCCGCTGGCCGCCTGCGCGGCCGTGCGCTTCTCCGAGTCGGTCCCCATGCCCATGAGGGCAGTCTAGTGCCGCGTAAGTCACTGACTGCTCAATTGCTGAGCTGTCAGTGATATCGGTACGCTGCTGCTCATGGACACCGCCACCGCTCCCGTACAGGCCGCCCCACCCCGCCGCGCGCTGCGGCTGCTCGTCGTCCTGGGCGCGCTCTCGGCGTTCGGGCCGCTGTCGCTGGACATGTATCTGCCCGCGCTGCCCGCTCTGGCGCGGGAGTTCGACGTACCCGACGCGGGCGTTCAGCTGACCCTGACCAGCTGCCTGATCGGCCTCGCCGTGGGGCAGCTGATAGCCGGGCCGCTCAGCGACCGGTGGGGGCGGAGGGTGCCCCTCCTGGTCGGCCTCGCCGGGTACCTGGCGGCATCCGTGCTGTGCGCGCTCGCGCCGAACGTCACCGTGCTGACCGGGCTGCGGCTGGTGCAGGGGCTGGCGGGCGCGGCCGGAATCGTGATCAGCCGGGCCATCGTGCGCGACCTCTACGAGGGGACCGCCGCCGCCCGCTTCTTCTCGCTGCTGATGCTGGTCAACGGCCTGGCGCCGATCCTCGCGCCGGTCGTCGGCGGTCAGCTGCTGCGGTTCACGTCCTGGCGCGGGATCTTCCTCGTCCTCGCCCTCGCGGGGGCGCTTCTGCTCGCGGCCACCGTGTTCGTCGTGGGGGAGACCCTGCCGTCGGAGCGGCGGCACGCGGGCGGGCTCGGGCAGACGGTCCGCAGCTTCGGCTCCCTGGTGCGCGATCCCGACTTCGTACGGCCCGCGCTGGCGGGCGGGTTCGCGTTCGCCGCGATGTTCTCGTACATCTCGGCGTCGTCCTTCGTGCTGCAGAAGACGTACGGGCTGGACCCGCAGCAGTTCAGCATCGTGTTCGCGTCCAACGCGCTCGGCATCGCGCTGCTCGGTCAGGGCAACGCCCGGCTGCTGCGGAGCCGTACGCCGTACGCCCTGCTCCGGGCCGGGATCACGCTGTGCGCGGTCGGTGGCGGGGCGCTGCTGGTGTCCGTACTGGCCGACCTCGGCGTGGCCGCCGTGCTCGTCTCGCTGTTCGCGCTGGTGGCCAGCATCGGGCTGATCATGCCGAACTCCACGGCGCTGTCGATGTCCGGCTACCCCGAGGCGGCCGGGACGGCGTCCGCGCTGCTGGGGCTGCTCCAGTTCGCGCTGGGCGGGGTCGCCGCGCCGCTGGCGGGGCTCGGCGGGAACGGGGCGGCGCTGCCGATGGCGCTGGCCATCGCCGTCTGCGCGGCGGCGGCCGTCGCGGTGCACCTGTGGCCCCGCTCAGGCGGTGGTGCGGAAGGTGCGCCGGTAGGCCGAGGGTGAGGTCTTCATGGCGCGGGTGAAGTGGTGCCGGAAGGTCACCGGGCTGTCCATGCCGACTGCCGCGCCGATCTCCTCGATCGACATCGTGCCGTGCTCCAGCAGCGGCAGGCTGGCCCTGATCCGCTGGGTGATGACCCAGCGGAGCGGGCTGGTGCCGGTCTGCCGGTTGAAGTGCCGGATGAAGGTGCGAGGCGCGAGGTGGGCCCGGCGGGCCAGGTCGGCCACGGTGATCGGCTCGATCAGGTGGTCCAGTGCCCAGGCCATCGCGCGGGCCACGCCGTCGTCGGCCGTCGGCTCGCTCACGGCGGCCGCCACGAACTGGGCCTGACCGCCCTCCCGGTGCGGCGGTACGACCAGGTGCCGGGCCACCGCGTTCGCGACCCGGGCGCCGTGGTCCTTGCGCACCAGATGCAGGCACAGGTCGAGCCCGGCGGCGTTGCCCGCGCCGGTGAGGATGTCGCCCTCGTCCACGTACAGCACGTCGGGGTTCACCCGGATCCGCGGATAGCGCCGCCGCAGCAGCTCCGCGTGACCCCAGTGGGTCGTGGCCTCGCGGCCGTCCAGCAGCCCGGCGGCGGCCAGCGCGAACGCGCCGGAGCAGATCGACACGACCCGGGCGCCGCGCTGGTGCGCCTCCCGCAGCGCGGCCACCAGCTCCGGCGGCACCTCGCCGCGTACGTCCGGTACCGCGACGACCATCACGGTGTCGGCCCGCGCGAAGACGTCCAAGCCGTTCTCGGTGGTCATCGTGAAGCCCCCGACCGCCCGCATCGGCTGCCGCTCCCACGAGCAGACCCGCAGGTCGTACCAAGGGACCTCGGTCTCGGCCCGGCGCTGTCCGAAAACCTCGACCACCGAGCCCAGCTCGAACGGGGCCATACCGTCGAAGGCCAGCACTGAGACGGTGTGGCGGCGGACGGAGGACGCGGGAGGCATGGCCAGATCTTAGCGGTAGCGGGCGTTCATGCCACTGTCCGGGATGCCGTGCGGACGGTCAGGCTCGTGGTGTCCGTAGAAAGGAAACGCACTCATGATCGTCCGCTCGCTGGAAGAGATCATCGGCACCGAGAGCGAGGTGCGGGGGCCCGCCTGGACCAGCCGCCGCCTGGTGCTCGCCAAGGACAAGGCCGGTTTCTCCCTGAACGACACCGTGCTGTACGCGGGCACCGAGATGAAGCTGTGGTACGCCCACCACATCGAGGCCGTGTACGTCATCGAGGGCCGGGGTGAGGTGGTCGACGACGAGACCGGCGAGGAGTACCGCCTCGATCCCGGCGTGATGTACCTGCTCGACGGGCACGAGCATCACACCCTGCGCGCCCACACCCGGTTCCGCGCGATCTGCGTGTTCAACCCGCCCCTCACCGGCCGCGAGGTCCACGACGAGAACGGCGCCTTCCCCCTTCTGGCCGAGGGGGACCAGTGAGCGACGGCGAGCCGCTGCGCGGTTTCGCCAGCGACAACACCGCCTCCGTGCACCCGGACGTCATGGCGGCGCTGGCCGCCGCCAACGAGGGGCACCAGCCCGCCTACGGCGCGGACGTCCACACGGCCCGGCTGGGCGAGCTGATCAAGGGCCATTTCGGCGAGCGCGCCGAGGCCCATCCGGTCTTCAACGGCAGCGGAGCCAACGTGGTCGGGCTCCAGGCCATGTGTGACCGGTGGAGCGCGGTGGTCTGCCCGGAGTCCGCGCACATCAACCGGGACGAGGGCGGCGCGCCCGAGAAGGTGGCCGGGCTGAAGCTGCTCCCGGTGCCCACCCCGGACGGCAAGCTGACACCGGAGCTGCTCGACCGGTACGCGTGGGGCTTCGGCGTGCAGCACCACGCCCAGCCCACGGTCGTCTCCGTCACCCAGAGCACCGAGCTGGGCACCCTGTACACGCCCGGCGAGATCGCGGCGATCGGGGCGGCGGCGCGCGAACGCGGCATGCTGCTGCACATGGACGGCGCCCGGCTGGCCAACGCGGCCGCCGCGCTCGGCCTGCCGCCGCGCGCCTTCACCACCGACGCCGGGGTGGACGTGCTGTCGTTCGGCGGCACCAAGAACGGCCTGATGCTCGGCGAGGCGATCGTGGTGCTCAACCCGGACGCGGTGCGCGGCGTGACGTACCTGCGCAAGACCGCGCTCCAGCTGGCGTCCAAGATGCGGTACGTGTCGGCGCAGCTCGTCGCGCTGCTGGAGGGCGACCTGTGGCTGCGCAACGCCCGGCACGCCAACGCGATGGCGGCCCGGCTGGCCACGGCCGCCGCCCGGGTGCCCGGCGTCGAGATCGTACGGCCGGTCCAGGTGAACGCCGTCTTCGCCGTACTGCCCCGCGAGGTCACCGAGCGGCTGCGGACGCGGTTCCGCTTCCTCGTCTGGGACGAGCGCACCGGCGAGGTCCGCTGGATGTGCTCGTTCGACACCACCGAGGCCGACGTGGACGCCTTCGCCGCCGCCATCGCCCAGGAGATGGGCGAATGACAGGTCAGCCTGTTCAGTTCAGACTGGACAGGCTGGACTGAAGAAATTACGGTGGGGGACATGGCAGAGACCCCCCACGGCATGTCCGCGTCCTCGGTGCGGGCCGCGCACGAGATCCGCGTCGTCGTCGGCCGCCTGCGGCGGCGGCTCAGGGAGACGTACGACGTGGAAGGGCTCACCCCCACGCAGACGTCCGTGCTCAGCAGGCTCAGCAAGGACGGACCGTCCTCGGCCAGCGGCCTCGCCGCCGCCGAGCGCGTCAAGCCGCAGTCCATGGCGCTCACCCTCGGCGCGCTCGACGAGCGCGGGCTGATCCAGCGGCGGCCCGACCCGGACGACCGGCGGCGGCAGTTGATCTCGGTGAGCGCGAGCGGGCAGGCGTTTCTGGAGGACAACCGGCGGGCGGGCGAGGAGTGGTTGGCCCGGTCCCTGGAGTCCGGCTTCACCGAGGACGAACGGCAGACCGTCATCGAGGCGCTGGCCCTGCTGGACCGGCTCAGCAACGCATGATCACACGGCTCATACGACGCGTCACCAAGCCCCAGGCGCGCGACGGCTTCGACCGGCGGCTGCTCGCGCCGATGATGCTGGGGTCGATCCTCAACCCGGTCAACTCCTCCATCGTCTCCGTGTCGTTGGTGCCGATCGGCGCGGCCTTCGGCGCCCCGCCCGCGCAGACGGCGTGGCTGGTCTCGGCGCTCTACCTGGCCACCGCGATAGGCCAGCCGGTCGTGGGGCGGCTCATCGACATCTTCGGGCCGCGCCGCCTCTTCCTCGCCGGTTCGGCGCTGACGGGTCTCTCGGGGCTCATCGGCGTGCTGGCCCCGAACCTGGCCACGCTGATCATCGCGCGGGTGGTGCTCGGGTTCGGGACCTGCGCGGGCTATCCGGCCTCGATGTATCTCATCCGCAGCGAGGCCCGGCGCACGGGCACGGCGAGCCCGGCAGGGGTGCTGACCGCGCTCGCCGTGGCCAACCAGACCGTCGCCGTCATCGGCCCGTCGCTCGGCGGGCTGCTGATCGGCCTCGGCGGCTGGCGTACGACGTTCGCCGTCAACCTGCCGCTCGCCGTGGCCGGGCTGATCCTCGGCGCCCGCCGGCTGCCTAAGGCCCACGCGCGCCGCGAGCGCGCGGGGGCGGCCGGGCTGGACCTCGTCGGCATGGCGCTGTTCGCCGCGATGCTCGTCTCGCTGCTGCTGTTCCTGATGGAGCCGGGCGCCGACCGCTGGTATCTGCCGGTGCTCATGGTGGCGGCGGCGGGCGGGTTCGCGGCGCGCGAACTGCGGGTGGCCGAGCCGTTCATCGACCTGCGGGTGCTCGGCGGCAACGTTCCGCTGCTGCTCACGTACGCCCGTATGCTCCTCGTCGCCATCGTGTCGTACGCCATGCTGTACGGGTACACCCAGTGGCTCCAGGAGGGGCGCGGGCTCTCGGCGTCGCAGGCCGGACTCGCACAACTGCCGCTGTTCCTGGCCGCCATCGCGGTGTCCACCGCCACCGGCCGCCGCGCCGAGGTGCGCGGCAAGCTCCTCGTCGGCGCGGTCGGGCAGCTCGCCGTCTGCCTCCTGCTGCTCACGCTCGGGACGCACAGCCCGGTGTGGATGCTGATCGCCGTCGCGCTCGTCTGCGGCGTACCGCAGGGGCTGAACAACCTGGCCCTCCAGAACGCGGTCTACCACCAGGCCGACCCCGAGCGGATGGGCTCCTCGGCGGGGCTGCTCCGTACCTTCCTCTACCTCGGCGCGATGGTTGCCTCAGGCGCCAACGGCGTCTTCTTCGGCGCCCGCGCCGACACCGTCGGGCTGCACGGCCTGGCCTGGTTCATGCTCGCCGTCGCCGGGCTGTTCCTGGCGATCACGGTCGCGGACCGTTCGCTGGGCCGCATCGGGGCCGACTCTCCCTCTCCACGCTGAAACTCCCCGCGCTGAAAGGCTCAACCGTGTCGAACAACACCGCACTGCTCGCGATGGATATCCAGAACGGCATCGTGGGCCGCATCGCCGCCCCCGGCTACCTGCCGCGCCTGGCCCGCGCGGTCGACGCCGCCCGTGGCGCCGGAATCCCCGTCCTGCACGTCGTGGTCGGCTTCCGCACCGGGCACCCGGAGGTGTCGAGCCGCAACATGGCCTTCGGCGCGCTGGGGGCGTCCGGCGCGTTCACCCCCGCCGACCCGGCCGCCGCCATACACCCCGACATCGAGCCGCGCCCCGACGAGACCGTGATCACCAAGAAGCGGGTCAGCGCCTTCGCGGGCAGCGATCTGGAGATGGTGCTGCGGGCCCAGGGCATCACCGATCTCGTCCTGACCGGCATCGCCACCAGCGGCGTCGTCCTGTCCACGCTGCGCCAGGCCGCCGACCTCGACTACCGGCTCACCGTGCTGGCCGACGGCTGCGCCGACACCGACGAGGAGGTCCACCGGGTGCTCACCGAGAAGGTGTTCCCGCGCCAGGCCACCGTGACCACCGTGGAGGAGTGGGCCACGGCCGTCACGGCTTGATGGACTCGCGGGTGAGGGCGTCGGTCAGGCGGTGCAGGGCCGGGTTGGGGCTGTCGGGGCTCCAGCAGGCGTGCAGGGTGACGGAGTGGGCGTCGGCGGCGGCCAGTTCGCGGTAGCGGACGCCGTGCACGCCCATGGTCATGATCGAGCGCGGCACCAGCGCGCAGCCCAGGCCCGCCCGGACGAGCGCGAGCATGGTCGGCACCTGGGAGGTCAGCTGGCTGACGGCATAGCGGTCCACGCCGATCATGGCGGCGCAGATGTCGTGCAGATAGCGCGAGCCCTCGGGGCTGTAGCCGATGTAGTTGTTGGTCACCTCCGCCAGGAGCACGGGCGCGGTGCCCTCGGCCACCGCGTGGTCGGCGGGGACCGCGAGCACCAGATCCTCCGAGTGCACCAGGACCGACGCGTACCCCTCGGGGATCGGCGGCCGGACGAGCCCCAGGTCGATCCGCAGGTCGCCGAGCGCGGTGAACTGCTCCGGGCTGACCATCTCCGACAGCTCGACGGCGACATGGGGGATGCGGCGTTTCACCAGGTCGAGGACGTCGGCGAGGATCGCGTACGCCCCGATCGCGGTGAAGCCGAGGCGCAGGGTCCCGGTGTGGCCCTCGGCGGCGTGGCGGGTGGCGACGGGGGCGGCGTCCAGCAGGGCCAGGACCCGTCGGCAGTGTTCGAGGAGCACCTGCCCGGCGGCGGTGATGCGGGCGCCACGGCCGGTGCGCTCGAAGAGGGCGACGTCGAGGGACCGTTCCAGCGCCTGGATCTGCCGGGTCAGCGGCGGCTGGGTCATATTGAGCCGCTGGGCGGCCCGGCCGAAGTGCTGTTCCTCCGCTACGGCGACGAAGCCGCGCAGCTGTTGCAGCGAAAGGTCCATGCCGTCAAGGTATCGCGCAATGCGAAATCGGGCTTGGACGCGCATAACAGCACGTCCTACCGTCAGGACAACCAACCAGCGCAGGGCACATTCCGTCCGAGGAGCCAGGTTGTCCACACTCGCTGTCGCCATGACCCCCCAGCGCGCCGCCGACGTCTGCGGTCCCGACGCCCGGCGCATGATCGAGACCCGTTACGAGACGACGACCTGGGCCGGGGACCGGCTCACCGCCGAGGAGGTCGCCGCGCTCGCCGCCGACTGCGACGTCCTGCTGACCAGCTGGGGCACCCCGCATCTGGACCCGTCGATCTGGGCCGAGGGGCGCGGGCCCAAGGCGGTCGCCCACGCGGCCGGGTCGGTGAAGAAGCTCATCGACCCCTCGGTCCTCGCCCAGGGCGTCGCGGTGTTCTCCGCCGGGGGCCGGATCGCCTGGTCGGTGGGCGAGTACTGCCTTGCCGCGATGCTCACTCTGGCCCGGCGGCTGCCCCGGTTCGACGCCGCCGTGCGCGGGGGCGGCTGGAAGCAGACGGGGTTCCGGGGCGGCGAACTCGCCGGCCGCCCGGTGGGCATCCTCGGCGCCAGCTCCACCGCGCGCGCCCTGATCACGCTGCTCAGGCCGTTCGGGTGTGACGTGGTGGTGTACGACCCGTACCTGAGCGAGGAGCGGGCCGCGGCGCTGGGCGTCCGTACCGCCGGGCTGGACGCCGTGCTCACCTGCCCGTTCGTCTCGCTCCATGTGCCCGATCTGCCGGAGACGCGCGGGCTGGTGAGCCGCGCGCACATCGAGCGGATGCCCGACCGCACCATCGTCGTCAACTCCTCGCGCGGCCCGGCCATCGACCAGGGCGCGCTGCTGGAGCAGGTGGTGGCGGGCAGGCTGCTCGCCGCGCTGGACGTCTTCGACCCCGAGCCGCCCGTGCTCGACGCCGCCGCGCTGAGCTGCCCGGACCTGCTGCTGTCCCCGCACATCGCCGGGGACACGGCGGAGGGGCACTTGGCGCTCGCCGGATATGTGCTCGCCGATGTCGCCGACTGGCTCGACAAGGGCGTGCGCGGGCCCAGCTTCGTGCATCCGGCCGCGTGGCCGACCGCTGCCTGAGATCTGGCGAGAGGAACGCACATGTCGCGCATCACGGCGGTCGAGGTCTTCGCCGTAGCCGTCCCCTTCGCCCGGCGCTTCGTGCTCGGGAGCGGAGCCGTCGGCACACCGGACCGGGCGGGCACGCCGGACCAGGCGGGCTCGGTGATCTTCGTACGGCTCACCACCGAGGACGGCGTCGTCGGCTGGGGCGAGCAACGGGCCCTGCCCAGCTGGGCCTACGAGACGGCCGAGACGATCGCCGTGGTCATCAAGCGGCACCTGACCCCGATCCTGCTCGAACTCACCCCCTTCGACGTGGAGTTGTTCCACGCCCGGGCGAACCGGCGGCTCAGCCCCGCCGTCTCCAACGGCTTTCCGTTCGCCCGGGCGGCCGTGGACATCGCCATGCACGACGCGGCGGGCAAGCTGGCCGGTCTGCCGGTCCACGCCCTGCTGGGCGGCACCTTGCGGGACGGCATCCCGCTCTGCTCGGCCATCGGCGTGGGGGAGCCGTCCGCCGTGCGCGAGCATGCCCGCCTGTCCTCGGACTACCCCGCGTACAAGGTGAAGATCGGCGGGGACCTCGCCGCCGACGCCGCGGCCGTGAGCGCCGTCGCGGAGGTCGCCGCGGGCAAGCCGCTGTGGCTCGACGCCAACCAGTCGTACCGGCCCGCGGCGCTGAAGCGGCTGCTGGACGCCGTACGCGACATACCGGGCATCACGTGCGTCGAGCAGCCCGTACCCAGCACGGACACCCTCGCCCTGCACCGGCTGCGCGGCATGATCGACCTTCCGGTGGCCATCGACGAGGGCAGCTTCACCGCCCAGGACCTGGCGCGGGCGATGCGGCTGGACGCCGCCGATCTCGTCGTCATCAAGATCTGCAAGGCGGGCGGCATCCGCAACGCCCTCAAGAGCGCCCATGTCGCCCAGGCGGGCGGTCTGGAGGTGCTGGCCAGCGGGCTGACCGACTGCGGTATCGGCTTCGCGGCCGCCCTGCACCTGTTCAGTCAGCTGGAACTCGCCCTGCCCGCCGAGCTGAACGGGCCCGAACTCCTGTCAGATCTCTATGTCGACAAACTGGAGATCTCTGCCGCCACCGCCACCGCCGCCGTTCCCACCGGGCCCGGGCTCGGGGTCGAGGTGGATGAGGAGCGGATCCGCGCCGAGTCCCTGGACCTGGCCTTCGTCTGAACGCAGTTGAACAGTTGACCCAGCTGGACCACAGTGACTCAGCGAGGAGACGACGATGTCTTCCGTCCATTCCCGCCGCACTCTCCTCAAGCTGGCCGCCGCCGGAGGGCTCGCCGCCACCGGCGCCCTGAGCGGCTGTGCCTCCGGCCCCCCGCCGGGCACCGCCACCTGGTCCGCGTGGTCCAGCAGCCCCGAGGAGCTGAAGGTCTGGAACGACTTCAGCCGCTACGTCGAAAAGAACATGGCCGTCCGCTCGGTCGCGACCCTCACCCCGTCGGACGGCTACGCCACCAAGCTGGACCTCCAGCTGGTCAGCGGGACGGCCAGCCTGGTCACCTCGCTGAACGGCTGGATGATCCCCACCTACGCGGCGCGCGGTTCGCACCAGCCGCTGGACGACCTCATCGCCCAGGACCCGGACTTCGACCCGGACGACTTCTACCCCGCCAGCCGGGCCGTCTCGTCCTTCGCGGGCAAGACCTACGCCATCGGTCTCGATGTGGCCCCCAACGTGCTCTATTACAACAAGACGCTGCTCGACAAGGCCGGTATCGCACCCCCGTCCCGCACCGAACCGATGGGGTGGAACGCCTTCCGGGAGCTGGCGATCGAGCTGAGCGGGCCGAAGAACCAATACGGCTTCACCTGCGCGCCGCTGATCGACGACCTGATCTCGTGGATCTACTGCGCCGGTGGCAACGTCATGAACAAGAGCCAGGACGCCTCCGCCCTGAACAGCCCCGAGACGCTGTACGCCATCAACTTCGTCGTCGATCTCTTCGTCAAGGACCGCGTCACGCCGCCGATCAGCAACCTGGTCACCGAGGACGCCGTGGCCAACTTCCTCCAGGGCAACGTCGCCTTCATGCAGAACGGGCCCTGGCAGGTGCTCAACCTCCGCGACGCCAAGTTCGACTGGGACATCGTGCCCTTCCCCGCGGGGCCCGCGGGCAGCACCCCGCGCGTCTCGGGCTCCAGCTTCGCCATCCCGGCCGGTGTCGAGGGCGCCGATCTGGAGCTGGCGTGGCGGCTGCTGAAGACCCTGACCAGCACCGGGGCGCTGGAGATCTACGCACGCGCCGGGCGCAACAACCCCGCGCGCTACTCGGCGGGCAGCGCCTTCGAGCCGCCGCCCGCCAACCTCGGCGTCGTCCAGCAGATCCTGGCCGGGAAGGTCGGCGGCGGCCACCCCTATCAAGTCACCACCAACTGGAACCGGGTCCGGCAGCTCCTGGGCCAGGACCTGCCGCGCGCCTTCCTCGGCGATGTGACCGTGCCCGCCGTGGTGCGGAGCCTCAACCCCCAGATGGACGTGCTGATGCGCCAGCACAAGGACGCCGTCCGGCAGGCCACCGAGGATGCCTGAGCCGAGGACGCCTGAGCCCGTTCGCCGCTTTCAGGGAGGACCACCACCATGGCCGTCGAGGTTCACACCGCCGCTCCCGGCGCACCGCCGAGATCGCGCCCACGGGTCACTCTGCGAAGCCGGTGGCGCGGCTCGGAGACGCTGACCGCCTGGCTGTTCCTGCTGCCCAGCCTGCTCGGTTTCCTGATCTTCACGGCCGGGCCCGTCCTCGCGGCGGCCGTGATCTCGCTGCTCGACTGGAACCTGTTCAGCTCGCCCAGCTTCGTGGGCCTGCGCAACTTCGCCCGGCTCGGCCCGGACCCGACGTTCTGGTCGGCGCTCGGCAACACCGTCTACTTCACCTTCGTCACGGTGCCGCTGACCCTGCTGGTCAGCCTGGTGCTCGCGCTTCTGCTCAACCAGGGGCTCAAGCGCATCGCGGTCTTCCGCTCCCTGTTGCTGCTGCCGTACGCGACCATCTCCGTCGCCGTGGCCTTCGTCTGGATCTGGCTCTACATCCCGAACGACGGTCTGATCAACGCGGTCCTCGGCCTGGTCGGCATCGACGGACCGGCGTGGCTGGTCTCGGACACCTGGGCCATGCCCGCCCTCATCATGATGAGCGTCTGGAAGAGCTTCGGCTTCGGCATGGTGATCTTCCTCGCCGGTCTGCAGGCCATTCCGCAGCAGCTCTACGAGGCCGCGCGCATCGACGGGGCCTCGGCGTGGCGCAGCTTCCGCGACGTCACGCTGCCGCTGCTCTCCCCGGCGATGTTCTTCGTCGTCGTCACCACGGTCATCGAGTCGTTCCAGGTCTTCGACCAGGCGCTGGTGATGACAAACGGCGGGCCGGGGGTCCGTACCACCACTCTCGTCATGTACATCTACCAAACGGGATTCCAGAACTACGAGCAGGGCTACGCGGCCGCCCAGTCGATCGTGCTGTTCGCGTTCATCGCGGTGATCACCGGGACGCAGTTCCTGCTCCAGCGGAGGCTGGTCCACTATGACAACTGACGCTCCCGCGGTTTCGGCATCGGCATCGGCATCCGCGTCGGCATCGGCATGGGCGTCGGCATGGGCGTCGCGGAAACTGCTGGTCTTCGCCTGCTTCCTGGTCACCGCGGTGACGCTCACGCCCGTCGTGATGATGGTGCTGGTCGCCTTCCAGTCCGACAGCGAGTCGATGGCGGCGCAGCCCTCGTTCTGGCCCAGCACCTGGCACTTCGACAACCTCGGCCGCGCCTTCGACCTGGTCCCGCTCGGCCGCTACCTGATCAACACCGTCCTCTTCGCGGGCGGGACGACGCTGCTGGAGACGGCCACCGCCGCGCTCGCCGCGTATGCCTTCGCCCGGCTCCGGTTCCCCGGCCGCAGCGTCCTGTTCGGCGTCTATCTCGCCACGCTGATGATTCCGACGCAGGTCACGCTGATCCCGCAGTTCATCCTGGTGGCCAAGGCACATGGCGTGGACACCTGGGCGGGGATGATCCTGCCGCACGCCTTCACCGCGCTCGGGGTCTTCCTGCTGCGGCAGTTCTTCCTCAGCATCCCCCGGGACTACGAGGAGGCGGCCCGGCTGGACGGGGCGAACCGCTGGCAGGCGTTCACCCGCGTGATCATCCCGCTGGCCGTTCCGGCGATCGCCACCCTGGCCGTCTTCAAGTTCATCACCCAGTGGAACAACCTGCTCTGGCCGCTGGTCATTTCCAACAGCGACTCCACGAGGACCGCGTCGGTCGGCCTTCAGGTGTTCCAGTCCACCAACGGCACCCAGTGGAACCTGTTGCTGATGGCGGCCACCATCACCACCGTGCCGCTGATCTTGATCTTCTTCCTCACCCAGCGGTGGTTCGTGCGCGGCATCACCATGAGCGGACTCGGAGGCCGCTGAACCCATGACATTCCTGTGGTCCGTCTTCACCAAGCCCTGGTCCCGGATGCCGGGTCAGGAGCTGGGCAAGCTCGTCGCGGGGCTGGGGTTCTCCGGCGCCGAGGTCCCCGTACGGGACACCGCCCACGTCACCCCGGCCGAGGCGGAACGGCTGCTGCCGGTCTTCGCCGCCCAGCTGCGGGCCGAGGGCGTCGAGGTGATCAGCGTCGCGAGTGACCTCGGCGAACCCGTCTTCGCGGCGTGCGGGGCGGCGGGCGTGCCGATGATCCGCGTCATGGCCGAACTCGGCCCCGACGGTTACGCCGCCTCCGTACGGCGCGTACGGCGGCGTCTGGAGGCCGCCGCGCCGCTGGCGGAGCGGTACGGCGTACGGGTCGGGGTGCAGCCGCACCACGGGCGCTTCGTCTCGTCGGCGCTCGGGGTGACGCACCTCCTCGACGGGCTGCCGCACGAGCACTTCCAGGTGGTGTGGGACGCCGCCCACGACGCGCTGGCGGGGGACGATCCACGGGTGACGCTGCCGCTGGTGGCGGGGCGGCTGGGCATCGTCAACCTGAAGAACGCGTTCTATGCGGGCGGGGACTGGAAGCCGTGGTTCGTACCGGCCGGGGAAGGCATGTCCGACTGGTCGGCGGTTCTCGGGCAGTTGGCGGAGCTGGGCTACACGGGTCCCGTCTGCCTGTCCGGCCAGTACTCGGACGCGAGCGTTCCGGTGGAGGACCGGCTGGTGGCGGATCTCGCGGTGGCGCGGTCGGCGGTTGGCGGGAAGTGATCAGCCGGGAACGCCGTCGTTGTCACTAGCGTCGGTCTGTCTGTCATGTCACCGAACCAGCCGGAGAACTCGTGGCCACCACAGCCCCACAGGGCGTCCCCGTCCCCCTGCTCGATTCCGCCGCCGTCGAGCGGTGGCGCGCCTCCTCGGGGGCGGTGGTCGACCTGCTGACGCTGGCACGGGAGCTGGGCGGGGTGAGCGCCGTACGCCTCGGGCCGCGCCCCACCGTGCTGGTCACCGACCCGGACGCGGTGCGGCACGTCCTCGCGCTGCACCCCGACCGCTACGTCAAGCGCTCCCATCGGGCGCGCGTGCTCGTCGGGGACGGGGTGCTCTCGGCCACCGGCGAGCCGTGGAAGCGGCAGCGCCGTCTGCTGCAAGCCCAGTTCACCGGCACGGGCATCCGCCACTACGAGGAGCGCATCGCCGGGGCCGCGCGCCGGGCCGCCGACCACTGGGCGGCCGCCGCCCGTACTGGCGCCCCGACCGATGTCGCCGAGGACATGCGCTTCTTCGCCCTCGACACCATCTGGCGCTCCCTCACCGGGCACCCCCTCGACGAGGCCACCAACCGCGAACTGGCCTCCGTCGAGGCCGTGGGGGCCGCCCTCCCGACGACCCCCTCCGCCTCCGCCGACATGGCGGCGCTGCGTGCCACCGTGGCCGCCGACCTCGCGAGGATCGACGCCGTCGCCGAACGCGCCATCGCCGCCGCCCGCCGGGGCGAGGCGGGCCCGGAGGGCCCCGGCCTGCTGCGCGTCCTGGTGGAGGCGGGGGAGACCCGTCCCGAATACACCGACCAGCTGATCCGCGACGAGCTGGTCACGCTGCTGGCCGCCGGGCACGAGACCACGGCCACCACCCTGTCCTGGCTCTACCTGCTGCTCGACCGCCACCCCGAGGCCCGCCGCTGGGCCCTCGACGCGGGCCCCGAGGGCTCACCCGAGCGCGACGCCGCCATCCGGGCCCTCGCCTCCGAGACCCTGCGGCTCTACCCGCCCGCGTGGCTGCTTCCCCGGCACGCCATCGAGGACGACACCCTCACCGGCTACCGCGTCGAGGCCGGTACCGACATCTTCGTCTGCCCCTATCTCACCCACCGCGACCCGGTGCTGTGGCCGGACCCCGAGCGGTTCGACCCCGCGCGGTTCGCCGATCCGGACCGCTCCTCGCGGCACGGCGCGTACTTCCCCTTCGGCCTCGGCGCCCGGGCCTGCCTGGGCGCGCAGTTCGCGGTGCGCGAGACGACCGAGCTGCTGCGGCTCCTCCTGCCCGCCTTCACCCCCGCGTTCCACGCCACCCCGGCCGCGACCGTCTTCGGCATCACGGTCCGCCCGGACGGCCCGATGCCCGCCACGATCCACGCGACCGCCGAGGACACCTGGGGCTGATGCTGACGCTAGGGGGTGTCAGAAGTCCAGCGACGTCCCGTACAGCCGGTCCACCTTGAGGCGGATCACCACGCGCCGCTCGGCGACCAGCTGCTCCAAGAACGCGTTCTCGTCCTCCGGCTTCGCCGCCTCCGGCAGCATCCCCAGCAGCTCCCGCCCGACCGCGTCGCCCGGGGCCGTCGTCACGTCGGAGATCTCGGCCTCCCCCTCCGCCACGGCGAACGACCACGGGTCGCCGCCCTGCACATGCACCGCCGCCCGGGGCTCGCGGCGCAGGTGCGTGACCTTGACCCGGTCCGCCGTGGTGGAGAACCGCACGATGCGGGCCTCGGGGTCCCAGCCGTACATCATGGTGGTCAGGTGGGGGTGGCCGCTGCGCTTGACGCTGGCGAGCGTGCCGAACTGCTGGGCGGCGAGCAGCGCGGAGGCGGCTTCGTCGGACAGCGGGCGAGGTCCCGGGTTCTGAGTCATGATCTGCCCAACTGCCGGACCCACCCCGGCATTCCGGCTTTCCCCGGCTTTCTTCCGGCTTCTTTCTTCCGGCTTCTTTCAGCGGGGCCAGATCGGGGGGTTGGTGCAGAACGCGCCGCCCAGGTTGGCGTGGTCGGGGTTGTCCGGGTCCAGCTCGCCCTGCTCGGCGATCAGCTTCGCGGCGTACGGCTCCGAGTCGTCCTGCGGGTCGTAGCCCAGCGCCCGGGCGGAGGACAGGTCCCACCACAGGCGGGTGTTGTCGGAGCTGCCGTACACGACGGTGTAGCCGACGTCCTCGGCGGTGAGGGCGGCGTGCAGAAGCCGGGCGCCGTCCTCCGGGCTCATCCAGATCGACAGCATCCGGACGTTCGTCGGCTCGGGGAAGCAGGAGCCGATGCGGATGGCGACGGTCTCGATGCCGTACTTGTCCCAGTAGTACGAGCCCAGGTCCTCGCCGAACGACTTGGAGATGCCGTAGTAGGTGTCCGGGCGGCGCGGGGTGTCGATCGGGATCAGCGGGGCGTCGTCGGCCGGGCGGGGTGTGAAGCCCACCGCGTGGTTGCTGGACGCGAAGACGATCCGGCGGACGCCCGCCTCGCGGGCCGCCTCGTAGAGGTTGTACGTGCCCTGGATGTTGGCCTGGAGGATCTTCTCGAACGGGGCTTCCAGGGAGATGCCCGCGAGGTGGATGATCGCGTCGACGCCCTCCACGGCCCGGCGCAGCGCGTCCTTGTCGGCGAGATCGGCGACGATCGCGTCCGGGGCGTCGGGGACAGGGGCGACGTCGAACAGGCGCAGCTCGTAGCCGTACGGGGGCAGCAGCTCGCGCATCAGGGTGCCCATGCCGCCGGCGGCGCCGGTGAGGAGGATGGTGCGGGGAGCGGACGCGGGCATGGGCGGATCTCCTCCGTATATGTGCATCTCGTTCAGATGTATGGACAACCTAGGGAGTGGGGCGGGAGGCGTCAAGGGTGATCGATGCGTGCGTCGCCCCTTGACCCGTACGCGACGACTGCCTTACGGTGTCCGCGTTCATGAATATAGATGCCGATCAGAAACGTGCACGGTTCGGTTCGTCGGTCGCACGGCAGGGCCGACGGGGGTCGGCGTACTCGACAGGGAGAGCCCGTGACCACAGCCCCCTCAGCGTCGGCGTCGCTCGCCGAGCGCCTTGACGGACTGCTGTTCTTCCCCGTGACCGCCTATGGGCCCGATGGCGCCCTCGATCTTGAGGTGTACCGCACCCATGTGCGCCGGGGCATCGAGGCGGGCGCGGGGGCCGTCTTCGCGTGCTGCGGTACGGGGGAATTCCACGCGCTGACCCCCGAGGAGTTCCACGACTGCGTCGCCGTGGCGGTGGAAGAGGCCGCGGCGGTCGAGGCCGCCGGTGGCGCGCGGGTGCCGGTCGTCGCGGGCGCCGGATACGGGACGGCGCTCGCCATCCAGTACGCCAAGCTCGCGGAGCGGGCGGGGGCCGACGGGCTGCTCGCCATGCCGCCGTATCTGGTGGTGGCGGACCAGGAGGGGCTGATCCGGCACTACACCGCGGTGGCGGGGGCCACCGGGCTGGACGTCGTCGTCTATCAGCGCGACAACGCCGTCTTCGCGCCGGAGACCGTGGTGCGGCTCGCGCAGGTGCCGGGGATCATCGGGCTGAAGGACGGGCTCGGCGATCTGGATCTGATGCAGCGCATCGTGAGCGCGGTGCGGGAGGCGGGCGCGGAGGAGGGGTTCCGCTACTTCAACGGGCTGCCGACCGCCGAGCTGACCGGGCTGTCGTACCGGGCGATCGGGGTGACGCTCTACTCCTCCGCCGTCTTCTGCTTCGTACCGGAGGTCGCGCTCGCGTTCCACCGGGCGCTGATGGCCGGGGACGACGATGTCGTCAACCGGCTGCTCGACGGCTTCTTCCGGCCGCTCGTCGAACTGCGGAACCAGGGGCGGGGATACGCCGTATCGCTGGTCAAGGCCGGGGTGCGGCTCCGGGGGCTGGACGTGGGCGAGGTGCGGCCGCCGCTGAGCGAGCCGGGCGCGGCGCATGTGAAGGAGCTGGCCGAGCTGATCGAGCGCGGCATGGAGCTGGTGGGGGAGGGTGGTGTGCGATGAAGGCTGCCGCCTTCGTATATCCGTGGGACGTCGTCGGGGATCCGGACGCGGCGGGGCGCATCGCCGATCTGGGCGTCCGGCAGGCGACGCTGGCCTCCGCGTATCACTCGACGCGGGCCCTGACCCCTCGCCACCCCGAGCACCGGATCGTGACGGCGCGGCATGCGGCGGTGCTGTATCCGCCGGACGAGGGCCGCTGGGCCGGACGGGCGCTCCGGCCCTACGAGCAGACGTGGGTGGCCGGTTCCGATCCCTTCGGGGAGGCGGCGGACGCGTTGGCCGGGGCCGGGCTGGAGGTGCACGCGTGGGTCGTGCTGGCCCATAACTCGCGGCTGGGCGACGAGCATCCGGGCACGTCGGTGCGGAACGCGTACGGGGACAGGTATCCGTGGGCGCCGTGTATCGGGCGGCCCGAGGTACGGGAGTATCTGGTCGACCTGGCGGTCGAGGCGTCGGTGCGGCCGGGGGCCGTGGGCGTTGAGCTGGAGTCCTGCGGCTGGTACGGGCTCGCCCATCTGCACGCCCACGACAAGATCGGGGGCGTGGGGCTGGGGGAGGACGCGCAGTATCTGATGTCGCTGTGCTTCTGCGAGTGCTGTTGCGCGGGGTACGAGGGGCTGGGGGCGTCCGCGGAGGAGCTGGGGGCTGCGGTGCGGCGGGCGCTCGCCCCTGTATGGGGCGGGGGTGTTCCTGGGGCGCTGGACGCGGACGTCGCCGGGGTCTTCTCCGCGTGGCGGGACGGGGTGGCGAGCGGGCTGCAGCGGGACGCGGTGTCCGCGGTGCGGGCTGCGGCGCCTGCCCCCGGTTTCCAGGTGCTGCTGCACGCGCTGCCGTGGCGGCGGGCCGTCGGGGCCAACGTGGGCGTCGATCCGGCGGATGTGCTGGGTCATGCGGACGGGGTCGTGCTGCCCTGCACGGGCGATGCGGCTGTTCGTTCTTCGGTCCTCCCGCCGTTTGCTCCGCACCGGCGGGAGGGGACGGTGCTCGCTGCGAACTTCACGGTGGTGGCGGGGATGGGGGGTCGGCCGTCTTCGCTCGTGGACGACGCCGTGCATGCGGCCGAACTGGGTGCGGATGAGATTCGGCTGTACCACGCGGGGTTGGCGTCGGACGGGGACTTGGCGGAGGTCCGCAAGGCCCTGACCCACCTGGGCTGACCTTTCCCCCACCCCGCCCCTTCCCGAAACCGGGGGCGCCCCCGGCCCCCGGCGGGGCTCCGCCCCTGCACCCCGCTCCTCAATCGCCGGAGGGGCTGGGTGGTGCGCCCGGAGGGGCTGGGTGGTGCGCCCGGTGGGGCTGGGTGGTGCGCCCGGTGGGGCTGGGTGGGCGGGGTGGGTTGTGTCGGGCTGGCTGGTGGCAGTCCAATGGGGCCTCGTACGCGAGGAGTTGGGTATGGACGGGCAGGACACCGCCAAGGGGCTGCGGGCGATCGGGGATGAGCTGGCGGAGCGGTTTTACGAGCGGGACGATGTGGTGCGGACGCTGATCGTGACGTTGCTGGCCGGGCAGCATTCGTTGGTGCTCGGGCCGCCCGGGACGGCGAAGTCCGAGATGGCGCGGGAGTTGACCGGCAGGGTCGAGGGGGCGGCGTACTGGGAGATCCTGCTGTCGAAGTTCACCGCGCCGACGCGGATGTTCGGGCCCATCGACGTCGCCGCGCTCGCGCGGGGCGAGTACCGGCAGGTGTACGACGGCCGTGCCACGACCGCGCATATCGCGTTCATCGACGAGATCTTCAAGTGCTCCACGGCCGCGCTCAACGAGACACTCGGCTATCTCAACGAGCGGATCTACCACCCCGAGAGCGGTGGTGAGCCGATCCGCTGTCCGCTGATCGGGGCCATCACGGCGAGCAACGAGCTGCCCAGCGGGGAGGATACGGCCGCGATCTACGACCGGCTGCTGGTGCGGATCGAGGTCGGGTATCTGGCGGACCCGTCCAACTTCGCCGCGCTCGTGCGGTCCGCCGTCAGCCGTCCGGCGGCGCCGGAGCGGACGACGGTTGAGCTGGGGGCGTTGCGGCATGCCGTGGGCGAGGACGTCCCGGCGGTGGAGGTCCCCGACGCGATCGTGGACGCGGTGTGCACGCTGCGGGCCGCCCTGCGCCGTAAGGAACTCGTCGCCTCCGACCGCCGATGGCGGCAGGCGGTGGGGCTGTTGCAGGCGTCCGCGTACCTCGACGGCCGTCCGGAGGTCGGCGAGACCGATCTGTCGGTGCTGACCCATGTGCTGTGGGATTCGCCCGCGCAGCGCCCGACCGTCGAGCGCGAGGTGTTGCACCTGGTCAACCCCGATGCCAAGGAGGCGCTCGACCTGGCCGACGCCATCGAGGAGCTGGAGGCCCAGCTCGACGCCATGGCCGGGCAGTCCCGCGAGGCGCTGAGCGAGTGGGTCATCAAGAACGCCCACAACAAGCTCGCCATGGCGGGGAAGCGGCTGGAGAAGCTGCGCGAGGACGCGGCGCGAGCGGGGCGTTCCACCGCCGCCATCGACCGGGTCACCGGACGTCAGCGGGCCGTCCGCACCCGCGTACTCACCGAGGCCCTCGGCATGGACGCGAACATGGTGCAGGCGCACCTGTGACCACGCTCGACGAGCTGGCGAGCCGGGGCGGGAAGTGGCTGGCCCTGTCCGCCGCCGCTCCCGGGCGGCGGCACGCCGGGGCCGTGGTCGCGGACCGGTTCGACCGGATCACCTGGCGCGACACGTACGAGCAGTCGGCCGGGCTGCGCGAGGTGGCCGAGGAGTTGAACGCGGGCCACGACCACGCCACGGACCTTCTGAGTGATGTGTTCCTCGCCGCCTACAAGGCCCGGCCGCGGTTGCGCGAGCGCGCGGAGATGGACCCCGCCCGGCTGGTCAACCACGAGGTCGTCACCGCGCTGGTGGAGTCGGGGGAATTCGCCGAGCTGCGACGGGAGACCGCCGGTGACCCGTACGCCGCCGCCATGGCCGTACTCGCCCAGGCCGCCGCGCTGCGGGGGATGCTGGAGCGGTTGCGGGGGGCGCAGGAGCGGGGTGAGCGGGCGGAGAAGGCACAGCGGGACGTCGAGCGGGCGGCTGGTGAGGTGGGCGAGGCGCTTCGGCGGGCTGCCGACGATGGGGCCGACCGGGCCGATGGGGCCGACGGGGCCGATGGGGCCGACCGGGCCGATGGGGCCGCCGATGCCGTACGACGGGCGATCGGCGCCGCCGAAGCGGCCGAGACCGCTGCCCGGCAGGCCGCCCAAGGCGCCGCGCAGGCCCTCGCGGCGGCGGCCCCCGGCATCCGAGCCGCCGCGCGGAACGCGGCGAGGCGGGCCGCCGAGGCCGTACGGGAGGAGGGCGCGCTGATGCGGGCCTGGGGCGTCGGCCCGGGCGAGCTGGAGCGCATGCCGTTCGACCAGCGTGCCCGGCTCGCCGAGCGGCTGCGCACCGGGCGCCTCGCGCGGTGGGCCGAGCTGATCGGCCGCTTCCGGCAGATGGCCGGTGGCGAGCGCGCCCGCAAGGTGGAGAACGCCACCGGGGAACTGGTCGGCGTCACCCTCGGCAACGACCTCTCCCGTGTCATCCCCTCCGAGCTGGCCAATCTGGGCCTGCCCGAGCTGCGCGCGGTGTTCGCCGCGCGCTACGCCGCCGGGGAGCTGATGCTGTACGACAGCCAGGGCGAGCAGACCACCGGGCGGGGCGCCATCATCGCGTGCGTGGACACCTCGCACTCCATGTACGAGGCCGGGCCGGGTGGGGTTACGCGGGAGGCGTGGTCCAAGGCGTGCGCCCTGGCGCTGCTGGATCAGGCGCGTGCGGCGGGGCGTGACTTCGTGGGGATCTTGTTCTCCGCCGCGGATAGGGTGCGGGTCTTTCGCTTCCTGGCCGGGGAGCCTGCTGGGGTCGACCGGGTGCTCGACTTCGCGGAGACCTTTCTTGGCGGCGGCACGAGCTATCAGGCGCCGTTGACGGTGGCGAGGGAGGTGCTGGCGGAGGAGTTCGACGACACGGCTCGTCGGCGGGGGGACATTGTGATGATCACCGATGATGAGTGCGGGGTCACGGAGGAGTGGATGCGGGGGTGGAACGAGGCCAAGCGGGTGCTTGGGTTTCGGGTTTTTGGGGTGGGTGTGGGTGGGGTGGGGGTTGCGGGGGCTGGGTCGGTGTTGGAGGCGTTGTGCGACAACTTGCGCGTGGTCGAGGACTTTGCGGATGTCCATGCGGCGGCGGACCTCTTCCGCCTGATCTAGGCCGGGGCGGGTCTTTCCCCACCCCGCCCCTTCCCGAACCGGGGACGCCCCGGCCCCCGTTGGGGGCTCCGCCCCCAAACCCCCGCTCCTCAAACGCCGGAGGGGCTGGGATGTGACCTGGTTGTGGGCAATCGTTCCGCGGGGCGGAACGGGTGGGCACAACCCGGCCACCGGGCCGCACCCGCGTACGAAGCCCCGGTGGCGCACCGGCTAGGCGCAACCGTCAGAGCTGGCGCAAGTGGTCTCGCAGGGTTCGGGCCACATGGGACATCAGCGCTTCCGCGCCCGGCTGGAGGCTGGCGGGGACTTCGGACTCCGTCAGGGCCGCCACGGCGAAGGTCTGGCCGTCGGCGTGTTCGACCACGCCCACCTCGTGGCGGAGGTTCAGGAGGGTGCCGGTTTTGGAGGACCAGCGGGTGGCGTCCGAGCTGAAGTCCGGGGTCAGGCGGTGGCGGAGCACGTTATGGGCCATGAGGGCGCGCACCCGTTCCGCCGCCTCGGGGTGGATCTTCGATGGGGTCCAGAGGGCCTGGAGCAGGTCGACGTAGGAGCGGGCGCTGCCCGTGTTGGCGCGGGTGGTGTCGAGCTGGGGGACCCGGTGGCCGCGGCCGCCCGTACCGGCGCCGATGGCGAGGGCGTGGGCCAGATGGGCCTGGGCGGCGTCGAAGCGTTCGACGGGGGTGTCGGACAGTGTGTCCATGGTGTGGCGGACGGTGATGCCGCGCAGACCGAACTCGTGCAACAGGTCGGCGACCAGAGCGGGCGGGGTGAGCCCGAACAGCGTGTCGGAGGCCGTTCCGTCGCTCAGGCAGGTGCTCAGGTACAGCAGGTCGTCCACCGCGACCCGCGCCGGATGGCGGAAGCGGCTCAGCCCGATGGGGCCGGGCGTGGTGATGCGCCCGGGTGGTACGTCGAGCATCGTCGCCCCGTCCAGCTCGCCCCGCCGGATGCGTTCCGCCGTGGCCAGCGCCAGCGGGATCTTGACCAGGGAGGCCGACGGCAGCTGGGTGTCCGGGTCGATGCCCAGCTCCTCGCCCGTGTGCAGGTCCCGTACGAGGAAGCAGCCGCGCAGGCCGCCGTCGTGGAGTTGTCGCCGCATGTCGTGGAGCAGGGCTTCGGTGTTCACCATCTGGCTTCCGTATCGGCGCCCAGGCAGCGGGCTATCGCCTCGCCCAGGCGGGCTTCGATGTGCTGGGGGCTGCCCTCCGCGGCGGCGAGGGCGTAGCCCCGGCTGAGGGCCAGTTCGCCGACGGGCCGCCAGTGCAGGGCGAGTTCCTCGGCCTGCGCGGGGGAGCACAGCAGCACGTCGGGCGCGCCGAGGGCCTCCGCCACGGCCGTGGTCAGGTCGGTCGCGGTGACGAGCTGGGCGGGCCGCAGGCCGACCGCGTCGCGCAGCCGGGCCAGCGGATCGCGGATGTGCGGGACGTCGTCCTCCGGCTGGATCCAGACGCGCCGGGCCGGGCCGGAGGAGGCGCGCCCGACCCGTAGCGTCTCCAGGTAGACGCGCTTCACGCCGGGATCCACGGCACCGGCGAGCCCGAGCGGTACGGACCACGCCGCCTCGTCCGGCACCACCGCGAGCAGGGCCGCGCGCACCTGCTCGGCGTGGAGGAGTTCCCGGCGCCGCGCCGGGGCCGCGACACGGAGGTCCAGGTTGACGCCGAGCCCCCGCGCCTCGGCGACCAGGCGTGCGAGACCGGCCGTGGTGCAGATGCCGGGCACCGCGAGCCGCCACGGCTTGCGCTTGACGGCCTCGGCCTCGTGCAGCAGCACATCGCCCGCCTGGACGAGCTGCCTGGCCGTCGGCAGCATGTCGCGGCCGAACGGGGTGAGGACGGCCCGCCGCGACGTGCGCTCGAACAGCGGCTCTCCGAAGCGTTCCTCCAGGGCGGCGACGCGACGGCTGGCGACCGACTGGGACATCCGGGCGGCGGCCGCGCCGACCGTGAAACTGCCGTGCTCGCTCACGCTGACGAACGCACGGCATGCCCCAACGAGATCCACCTTCCGGACTCTATGCCAATTCGGCATGAAGGAGCGCGTGAGCGTATTGGACCGCATGAGTGCCCCGCGGTCAGGGTGTTCCCAACTCACCGCACACCACCGGCCCTTGGAGGCTGAACCATGCGCTACACCCGTGCCCGCCGCACCGCACTCGGCGCGCTCGCCGCGCTCGCGCTCGTCCCGCTCGTGGCCTGCGGCCAGAACACCGCCGCCAGGGCCTCGTCGCCCGTGCCCGCCGCCACGGCGACATCGGCCGCGGCCACCAAGCCGTACAACGGCCAACTGAAGGAACTGGAGCGCAAGTTCGACGCGCGGCTCGGCCTCTACGCCCTCGACACCGGCACCGGACGCGAGGTGGCCTACCGGGACGGTGAGCGCTTCGGCTTCCACTCCACGTTCAAGGCGATCGCCGCCGCGGCCGTGCTGCGCAAGTACTCCCTGAGCGGGATGAACAAGGTGATCACATATTCCAGTGACGACCTGATCGACAACTCGCCCGTCACCGAGAAGCACGTCGAAACCGGGATGACCCTGCGCGAGCTGTGTGACGCCGCCGTCCGCTACAGCGACAACACCGCGGCCAACCTGATGTTCGACGCGATCGGCGGGCCCAAGGGGCTCGAACGCGAGGTCAGGAAGGTGGGCGACCACGTCACCCGGATGGAGCGCATCGAGCCCGAGCTGAGCAAATGGGTTCCGGGCGAGACGCGGGACACCACCACTCCGCGTGCGATGGCCAAGGATTTGCGCGCCTTCGTCCTCGGCGATGTCCTGCGCAAGCCCGAACGCGCCCAGCTCACGACGTGGCTGAAGACCAACAAAACCGGGAACGACGTCATCAGGGCCGGAGTGCCGGAGGGCTGGGTGGTCGGCGACAAGACCGGAACCGGCTTCTACTACGCGGCCCGCAACGACATCGCCGTGGTGTGGCGCCCCGGCGCCGCGCCGATCGTCATGGCGGTCATGACCAACCGCGCCGAGGAGGACGACGTGCACGACGACAAGCTGATCGCGGAGGCGGCGTCGGTGGTCGCCGACAGCCTGGGCTAGCCCGCGGCCAGTTCCGCGTCCCGCAGCACGCGGGTCGCCGTGTCGTCGAGGCTGCTCGTCGCCGGGATCACGGCCTCGGTGCCGCCGGGCAGCAGGTCCCGCGGGCGGTACCAGGCGCGCAGCTCCGCCTCGCCGTACTCGGCCGCCTGCGGCTTCGTGGCGTGGCGGCGCACCGTCTCGGCGAACGGCACGTCGAGGTAGTACGCGTGCGTGCGGCCCCGGTGGTCGCGGCGCAGGGCGTCGAGCATCGTGCCGTAGCGGGCCGCGGACAGGATGCCCTCGACCACCACGTGGTAGCCGTGGTCGAGGGCATAGCGGGCGACCGTGTCGATGAGGCCGATGTTCGCGCCGTCCGGGACATCCCGTTCGCGCAGGATGTTCCGCCGCAGCATGTCCTGGCCGACCAGGGCGATCCCCCGACCGTAGCGGGCGCGCAGCTCGGCGGCGACGGAGGACTTGCCGGAGGCGGAGTTGCCGCGCAGCAGGATCAGGCGGGTTGTCGGGGAGCCCACTAGCACGCCGATCACGTTACAGGCGCCGAAAGTTGAAGTTTCGTCAGGGGCGTTGACGAATCCCGGGGGCCGCCCTAACTTCATCGCGTCGTACTTCGTACGTCATATATGAGACGCGATACGTGAGATCTGAGAGCCCCCATGGACATCGCCCCCAGCCCGATTCCGTCCCGTACTCAGTACGTGCTGGAAGCGGTCAAGCACGCCATCCTGACGGGACGGCTGCAACCTGGGCAGCCGCTCGTGGAGACCGAGCTGGCCGCTCAGTTCGGCGTGTCGAAGACGCCGGTGCGGGAGGCGCTGAAGACCCTGGCGGGCCGGGGGCTCGTGGTGATGAGCGAGTACAAGGGCGCCACCGTCCGGACCGTCGACACCGCGATGGCACGGGCCGTATACGACGTACGGCTGCTGCTGGAGCCGGAGGCGCTGCGGCGGACCGTCACCGCGCGGGCGAGCCTGGCGGCGGCGGGGGCCGCGCTGGAGCGGTCGGACGCGGCGGCCGACCCGGCCGGCCGGTCGCTGGCCAACCGGGACTTCCACCGCTCGCTCTACCTCCCCTGCGGCAACCCGCTGCTGACCCGCATGCTCGACGAACTGCGCGACCAGGCGGCGCTGGTATCCGCCGTCGCCTGGCAGGCGGTGCCGTCCTGGGAGCGGGAGGCGCGGGAGCACCGGGAGATCCTGGCCCGCGCGCACGAGGGGGACGCCGACGGGGCCGCCCGCGCGCTGCACCACCACATCTCGTCCTTCGTCCAGCGGGCCTTCCCGGACCCGGACACCGACACCACCGCGCGGACCGGCGCCACCGCGCCGACCGACGCGCACACGAACTAGAGAGGGCCGTATGGACTTCACACCGCTGAGAACCGCGCTCGCGGACGTCGTGGCGATCCCGGTCACCCCGTACGACGCCAAGGGCGCCGTCGACCGGGTCACCTACCGCGCCCTGCTGCGCCGGCTTCTCGACGGCGGCGTACGGGCCGTCACGCCCAACGGGAACACGGGGGAGTTCTACGCCCTCACCCTGGAGGAGCGCCGCCTGTGCACCGAGCTGAGCGTGGCGGAGGCGGGCGACCGGGCCGCCGTGCTGGTGGGGGTCGGGCAGGACGTGGCGACGGCGGTGGACGCGGCCCGGCACGCCCGGGAGGCCGGGGCCCAGATGGTGATGGTGCACCAGCCGGTGCATCCGTATGTGTCGCAGGACGGCTGGGTCGACTACCACCGCGAGATCGCCGAGGCCGTTCCGGAGCTGGGTGTGGTGCCGTATCTGCGCAACCCGCTGATCGAGGGCGCGGCGCTGGCGGGCCTCGGCGAGGCGTGCCCGAACGTGATCGGCGTGAAGTACGCGGTCCCGGACGCGGCCCGCTTCGCGGCCTTCGCGCGGGACGCGGGCTTCGACCGGTTCGTGTGGGTGGCCGGGCTCGCCGAGCTGTACGCGCCCTCGTACTGGGCCGTCGGCGCCACCGGCTTCACCTCCGGGCTGGTCAACGTCGCCCCGAAGCTCTCGCTCGACATGCTGGGCGCGCTGCGCGCCGGGGACTACGCGGCCGCGATGAAGGTGTGGGAGCAGATCCGGCCGTTCGAGGATCTGCGGGCCGCCCGGCAGTCGGCCAACAACGTCACCGTGGTGAAGGAGGCGCTGGCCGCGCTCGACCTGTGCCGCCGCGACGTCCGCCCGCCCAGCCGACTGCTGCCGGAGCCGCAGCGCGCCGAGGTCGCCGCCCTCATACAAGGCTGGGCGCTGTGAGCCGCCCCCGCAGACAGCCGGAGGAGCTGCGCAGCCACCAGTGGTACGGCACCGAGGGGTTACGCACCTTCAGCCACCGGGCCCGCACCCGCCAGCTCGGCTATCTGCCCGAGGAACACCTCGGCAAGCCGGTCATCGCGATCCTCAATACGTGGAGCGACATCAACCCCTGCCACGTCCATCTGCGCGACCGCGCCCAGGCGGTCAAGCGCGGGGTCTGGCAGGCGGGCGGCTTCCCCCTCGAATTCCCGGTCTCCACCCTCTCCGAGACCTTCCAGAAGCCGACTCCGATGCTGTACCGGAATCTGCTGTCCATGGAGACCGAGGAACTGCTGCGCTCGTACCCGGTGGACGGCGCCGTGCTGATGGGCGGCTGCGACAAGTCCACTCCGGCGCTGCTCATGGGCGCCGCCACCGCCGATCTGCCGACCGTCTTCGTGCCCGCCGGGCCGATGCTGCCGGGGCACTGGCGCAACGAGGTGCTGGGCTCGGGCACCGACATGTGGAAGTACTGGGACGACAAGCGGGCCGGGCTCATCGGCGACTGCGAGATCGCCGAACTGGAGCGCGGCATCGCCCGCTCGCCCGGCCACTGCATGACCATGGGCACCGCCTCCACGCTGACGGCCGCCGCCGAGGCGCTGGGCGTGACCCTGCCGGGCGCCTCGTCCATCCCGGCCGTCGACTCCGGACACGAGCGGATGGCCGCCGCCTCCGGGCTGCGCATCGTCGAGCTGGTCTGGCAGGACCTGCGGCTCTCGGAGATCCTCACCCGGGACGCGTACGAGGACGCGGTCACCACCGTGCTCGCGCTCGGCGGCTCCACCAACGCGGTCATCCACCTGATCGCGATGGCCGGGCGCTCGGGCGTGCGGCTCACGCTGGACGATTTCGACCGGATCGCCCGTACCGTGCCCGTCCTCGCCGATCTGCGGCCCGGCGGCCGGTATCTGATGGAGGACTTCCACTTCGCCGGGGGACTGCCCGGGTTCCTCTCCCGGCTCACCGACCGGCTGCATCCGGACCGCCCCACCGTCGCCCACGCCACCCTGCGCGAACAGCTCGACGGCGCCCTCGTGCACAACCCGGAGGTCATCCGGCCGCGCGAGACCCCCCTCGCCGAGGAGGGCGGGGTGGCGGTGCTGCGCGGCAACCTGTGCCCGGACGGCGCGGTCATCAAGCACATCGCCGCCGACCGGCATCTGCTGAAGCACACCGGGCCCGCCGTCGTCTTCGACGACTACAAGACGATGCAGGCCACCATCAACGACCCCGGCCTCGGCATCACCGAGAACACCGTGCTGGTGCTGCGCAACGCCGGTCCGCTCGGCGGGCCCGGCATGCCCGAGTACGGGATGCTGCCCATCCCCGACCACCTGCTGAAGAAGGGGGTGCGGGACATGGTGCGGATCTCCGACGCCCGGATGAGCGGCACCAGTTACGGCGCCTGCGCGCTGCACATCGCGCCCGAGTCGTACGTCGGCGGACCGCTCGCCCTCGTCCGCGACGGCGACCTGATCACGCTCGACGTGGCGGCGCGGGTGCTGCGGCTGGAGGTGGACGACGCCGAGCTGGAGCGGCGCCGGGCGGACTGGACGGCCCCGCCGCCCCGCTACGGGCGCGGCTACGGGGCGCTCTACCAGGACCAGATGACCCAGGCCGACACCGGCTGCGACTTCCGCTTCCTGGCCCGGGACGGTGCGGTGCCGGAACCGTACGCGGGCTGAGCGAAAAATTTTTGCACGGTATCTCGAACAACGTACGGAAAGCGCTTTCCAGCCGCGCTTCCCCCTGAGAACGGAGAAGCAGTCATGGCCAACGCCGTGGCGAAACACCGTACGGGAACGGCACCACGCCGCCTCCCGTACCTGCTGATCGCCCCCGCCGGGCTGCTGATGCTGGGCTTCATCGCCTACCCGATGCTCAGCGTCCTCTACTACAGCCTCCAGAACTACAACGTCACCAAGCCCTGGCGGAACGGCTACGCGGGCTTCGAGAACTTCACCCGCATCTTCACCGACGACCCCCAGTTCTGGGACACGCTGGCGTTCAGCGGCAAATGGGTCGTCACCGAGGTGCTGCTGCAGCTCGTCCTCGGCGTCGCGCTCGCCCTGCTGGTCAACCAGACCTTCATCGGACGCGGCATCGCCCGCGCCCTGGTCTTCTCGCCCTGGGCCGTCTCCGGGGTGCTGACCACCACCATCTGGATGCTGCTCTACAACCCCTCGACCGGCATCAGCCGCTATCTCGCGGACGCCGGGATCGGTTCGTACGGCACCTCCGTGCTCTCCGACACCGGCACCGTCTTCTGGGCCGCCGTCCTCGCCGAACTCTGGCGCGGCGTCCCCTTCTTCGCCATCCTCATCCTGGCCGACCTCCAGTCCATCCCCAAGGACCTGTACGAGGCGGCCTCGGTCGACGGCGCCGGGCGGGCCCGGCAGTTCTTCCACATCACGCTGCCGCATCTGAAGGACGCCATCGTGCTGTCGACCCTGCTGCGCGGGGTGTGGGAGTTCAACAACGTCGACCTGCTCTACACCCTCACCGGCGGCGGACCGGCCGGGCAGACCACCACGCTGCCCCTGTACGTCGCCAACACCGGGATCAACGGCCATGACTTCGGCTACGCCTCCGCGCTGACCACCGTGGCCTTCGTGATCCTCCTCTTCTGCTCGATCCTCTATCTGCGCCTGAGCAAGTTCGGAGGCGACAACAAGTGACCGCCGCACTCGCGGAACAGGACCACCGGTCCGAGGCCGCCCCCGCAGCCCCCATACCGCCCGCCGCCTCCGGCAAACGGCGCGGACGGTCGGTCGACGACGGCGTACCGCGCTGGCAGGTCTATCTGCCGCTGGGCCTGTATCTGCTGTTCACCCTGGTCCCCTTCTACTGGATGCTGCTCTTCGCGCTCCGCCCGGCGGGCTCCACCTCGCTGGTGCCGTGGCCGGTCACCGGGGAGCACTTCGCGAAGGTCTGGAACGAGCGCGCCTTCGGGACCTTCTTCCAGAACAGCATGATCGTCGGCGTCGCCTCGCTGCTGATGACGACGGTGGTCGCGCTCGCGGGCGGCTACGCGCTCGCGCGCTTCGACTTCCGTATCAAGAAGGGCTTCATGCTGGCCCTGCTCGCCTCGCAGTTCATCCCGGGCGCGCTGATGCTCGTACCGCTCTTCGAGATCTTCAAGAACCTCCAGATGATCAACTCGCTGGGGAGCGTGATCATCGCGGAGACCGTCTTCCAACTGCCCCTGTCCATCATCCTCATCAGCGGCTTCATCAAGAACGTGCCGGTCTCGCTGGAGGAACAGGCCTGGGTGGACGGCTGCGGGCGGCTGCGGGCCTTCTGCGCGGTGGTGCTGCCGCTGCTGCGGCCGGGCCTGATCGCGGTCGGCTCCTTCGCCTTCGTGCACAGCTGGAACCACTTCCTGTTCGCGCTGATGTTCCTCAGCTCGCAGGACATGCAGACCATCCCGGTCGGTCTCAACACCCTCATCGGCGCCGACAGCGTCGACCTGGGCGCCCTCGCGGCGGGCGGGGTGATCGCGGCGGTGCCGGTCGTCATCGTCTTCGCCTTCATCCAGAAGTGGCTGATCACCGGTTTCAGCGCGGGCGCCGTCAAGGGCTGACCGCCCGGCGCGGCAATTCGTACGCGGACAAGGAGGACCGACCATGCGCACGACGCACCCTGGGGCAAGCGGGGCTGCCGAGGGATACGCACCCGTACCCGTCGTCCTCGCGGGAGCGCGGGGACACGGCCGCTGGCATCTGGAGAACATCCGGCGGCTGGCGGGGGAGGGGGTGGTGCGGCTGGCCGGGGTGTGCGAACTCCGGCCGCTCGACGCCGAGGAGCTGGGCGACGGCTTCGGCGAGCCCGGGCCCGAGCAGGGCGGTGACCTCGGCGAGCTGGTGGCCCGTACCGGCGCCCGGATCGCGGTCGTCTGCACCCCGATCCACACCCATGCCGACCTCGCCCTCACCGCCGCCGCGCACGGTGCGCACCTGCTGCTGGAGAAGCCGCCCACGCCCTCGTACGCCGAGTACACCCGGCTGACCGACGGGCTCGCGGACCTCGGCGCCGCCTGCCAGATCGGCTTCCAGTCCCTGGGCTCCCACGCCCTGCCCGCCATCCGGAAGCTCGTCGCCGACAGCGCCATCGGGACCGTACGCGGCATCGGCGCCGCCGGGGCGTGGGCGCGCGACGAGGACTACTACACCCGCGCGCCCTGGGCCGGGCACCGCACCCTGGGCGGCCGCGATGTCGTGGACGGCGTCCTCACCAACCCCCTCGCCCACGCCGTCGCCACCGCCCTGCGCATCGACGGCGCCGACCGCGCCGAGGACATCACCGCCCTGGAACTGGAGCTGTACCGGGCCAACGACATCGAGGCCGACGACACCTCCTGCCTGCGCATCCGCACCTGCTGGGGCACCCCCCTCACCGCCGCCGTCACCCTGTGCGCGGAGGAACCCGGCGAGCCGTACGTGGTCGTCCACGGCGACCAGGGCCGCATCACCTTCTGGTACAAGCAGGACCGGGTCCGGGTCGAGCGCGCGGGAGCGCCCCCCGAGACCACCCACTACGCGCGCACCGACCTGCTGGAGAATCTGGCGGCCCACGTGCGCGACGGCACCGAACTGCTCGTCCCCCCGGACCGCACCGGCGCGTTCATGCGCGTCGTCGAGGCGGTCCGTACCGCCCCCGCACCGGTCCCGCTGCCCGCGGACGCCTGGCGCACCGAACCCGGTGCGGGCGCGTCGGCGGGCGCGAAGCGGCGCGTCGTCACCGGCATCGACCAGCTGGTCGCCGCCGGGGCCGAGCGCCTCGCTCTGTACTCCGAACTGCGCGCCCCCTGGGCCGCACCCCCCGCGGAGGTCCCGCACCCATGAACGCACGTATGAACGCCCCCACGAACGCACCCGTGAACGCACTCATGAAGGCGTCCTTCACCAACCGTCCCCCCTGCACGGTGCTGCGCCACGACAACCGCCCCGTCGGTACGTACGTCCACCGGCCGCAGCCCGCCGGGACGCCCGCCCCGCGCCCGTATCTGCACCCGGTACGCACCCTCGGCGGCGTCACCGTCACCCAACAGCCGGGCGTGTCCATGGCCATGCCGGACGCCTACGGCAGCCAGCGCCATCTGGGCTGGCTGCTGCGCGACCCGGACGGATTCGTGGAGGAGCTGTCCTGGGGCGCGGGCGGACGGCAACTGCTGCTGGAGCGGCGCACGGTCGCGGTGCGGCCCCTGCCGGCGGGGGGCTGGGCGCTGGACTTCACCACGGCGCTCACCAATGTGACGGGGCAGGAGGTGGCGGTCGGGGGTGCGGGCCTCTCCGGCGGGGGCTTCTTCTGGAGCGCGCCGAGCCGTCCGCAGCCGCTGCGGGTCTTCGGCGCGGGCGGCGAGGGCGAGGCCGCCGTGCACGGGCGGCCCGCGGACTGGGTGGCGCTGGCCGCCGAGGACTGGACGCTGGTCTTCGCCGGGGCGACCGGCGACACCCGGTCCGCCCCCTGGTACGTCCGCACCGGCGAACACCCCGGCGTCGGCTCGGCCCTCGCCGCCCGCGAGCGGCCGCTGACCATCGCCCCCGCCGACACCGTGACCCGGCGCATCGTCACCGCGGTCGCCGACGGCTGTCTGGAACGGGACGAGGCGGCGCGCATCGCGGGGCAGCTGTCGGACAAGGGAGCCGCCGTATGAGCCGACTCGCGTGGCAGGCCGACCTCGGTGACGGTACGTACCGCAATCCGGTCCTCAACGCCGACTGGTCCGACCCGGACGTCGTCCGCGTCGGAGACGACTACTACCTCACCGCCTCCAGCTTCGGACGCGCCCCCGGGCTGCCCATCCTGCACTCCCGGGACCTCGTCAACTGGAGCCTCCTCGGACACGCCCTGGAACGGCTCGAACCCGCCGACGCCTTCGCCCTCCCGCGCCACGACTGCGGCGTCTGGGCGCCCAGCATCCGCCACCACGACGGACGCTTCTGGATCTTCTGGGGCGACCCCGACACCGGCGTCCACCAGATCAACGCCCGCGACCCGCGCGGGCCGTGGAGCGCGCCACACCTGATCAAGCCGGGCAAGGGCCTGATCGACCCCTGCCCGCTGTGGGACGAACACGGCAACGCCTTCCTCGTCCACGCCTGGGCCAAGTCCCGCTCCGGCGTCAACAACCGCCTCACCGGGCACCGCATGAGCCCCGACGGGCGGGAACTCCTCGACGAGGGCCGCGTCATCGTGGACGGGGACACCATCCCGGGGTGGTTCACCCTCGAAGGCCCCAAGCTCTACCGGCGCGACGGCTGGTTCTGGATCTTCGCCCCGGCCGGTGGCGTCGAGACCGGCTGGCAGGGCGCCTTCCGCTCGCGGGACTTCTTCGGCCCGTACGAGGAGCGGACGGTCCTGGCCCAGGGCCGCACCGACGTCAACGGCCCCCACCAGGGCGCCTGGGTGGACACCCCGGCTGGTGAGGACTGGTTCCTGCACTTCCGGCAGCGCGGCGCCCATGGGCGCGTGGTCCACCTCCAGCCGATGGAGTGGGACGACGCGGGCTGGCCGGTCGTCGGCGACGACGGCGAGCCGGTGGCCTGGTACCGCAAGCCGAAGGGCACCGCCGACGCCCCCTGTGCCCCGGCCGTGGACGACGGCTTCCCGCACGGCCGGTACGGCCCCCAGTGGTCCTGGACCGCCAACCCGGCGCCGGGCTGGACCACCGCCCACGACGCCCCCGGCCTACGGCTGACCTGCCACCCGACCGACCAGGCCGAGGACCTGCGCAAGCTGCCCAACGTCCTGGTGCAGCGCCTGCCCGCCGAATCCTTCACGGCCACGGTCGACCTGGCGCTGGTGAGCGAGGCCGTGGGCGCCAGGGCCGGGCTGGCGGTGCTGGGCGACGCGTTCGGCTGGATCGGCCTGGAGCGGGCGGCGGACGGCGTCCGCCTGGTCCACCGCTTCGCCAGCGTGGGCATGGAGCGCGAACGCGACGCGGAACACCCCCGCCCGGCGCCCGACGCCCGGGCCCGCCTCCGCGTCGAGGTCGCCCCCGGCGCCCGTTGCCGCTTCTCCGCCGACACGGGCGACGGCTTCCGCCCCTCGGGCCCGGTCTTCGCCGCCACGCCCTGGCGCTGGGTCGGCGCCCTGCTGGGCCTGTTCGCCACAACCCCACCGGGCCGCACCCCACCGGGCCACGCCGCCTTCACCGATTTCCGCGCGACGGAGGGCACCGAGTGATGGACATGTCCCCCACCCCGCCCCTCGCAGGGGCGGCGGCATGCCGCCCGGGTTGTGGGCAGGCGTTCCGCGGGGCGGAACGGGTGGGCACAACCCGGCCCGCACATGGTCACGCACCCTGGCCACGAGGGCGCTCGCCCCGGTGGCCACTGGGCCGTAGTCGGCCCCGTGCCGCTGGCGCGGTGGCGCTCACCGTGGTGGCCGCCGGGCTGTTTGTGGTCCTCGGAGGCGCGCCCAGCGCAACGGCGAGCGCAACGGCGAGCGCGACAGAAACCCTGCGCGTCGCGCAGGACGGCTCCGCCGACTTCCGCACCGTGCAGGCCGCCGTCGACGCCGTACCGGCCGGGAACGACCGGCCCATCACGCTCGCCATCGCCCCCGGCACGTACCGCGAACAGGTCCGCATCCCCGCCGACAAGCCCCACCTCACCCTCCTCGGCACCGGCCGGCACCGCGCGGACACCACCATCGTCCACGACACGCCCGCCGAGTACGGCGGATCCACCGGCAGCGCCACCGTCCTCATCGCGGCGAACGACGTCACGGCCCGCCACCTCACCTTCGCCAACGACTTCGACGAGGCGGCCCACGACCTGAAGGGCGAACAGGCGCTGGCCATGAAGACGACCGGGGACCGGATCGTCTTCCGGGACACGGCCTTCAAGGGCAACCAGGACACCCTGATGACGGACAGCCCGAAGCTGACGACCACCAGCCGGGTGTACATCCGGGACGCGTACATCGAGGGCGACGTCGACTTCATCTACGGCCGTGCCACCACCGTCATCGAGCGCTCCACCATCAGGGCACTCACCCGCGGCAGCGCCACCAACAACGGCTACATCACCGCCGCGAGCACCTGGAAGGGCAACCCCTACGGCTTCCTGATCACCCGCAGCCGCGTCGTCAGCGACGCGCCCGGTCAGACCTTCCACCTCGGGCGGCCCTGGCACCCCGGCGGGGAGCCGGACGCGCTCGCCCAGGTCCTGATCCGCGATACGTACCTCCCCGCCGCGGTCAAGTCCGCCCCCTGGACGGACATGAGCGGATTCCCGTGGCAGGAGGCCCGCTTCACCGAGTACCGCAACACCGGACCGGGCGCGGCGGGGGCGGACCCCGCCGCGACACGGCCGCAGATGAACGAGGCCGACGCCGCGGACCACGAGGTCGCCGACTACCTCGCCGGGACGGACGGCTGGGCACCCCAACACACCAGGAGACGCACTTCATGAACAGAGCCAGAGCCACCCGCACCGCCGCGGCCGTCGCCACCGTCCTGACCCTCGCGCTCACCGCCACCGCCTGCGGCGACGACGGGTCGTCCACCGGGGAGGAGGGGTCGGGCAAGGGCACGATCACGTTCTGGGACAACAACGGCGGTCCCCGGACGAAGGTCTGGAAGAAGATCATCGCCAAGTTCGAGGACAAGAACCCGGACATCAAGGTCAAGTACGTTCCGATCCCGATCACGAACGTGCAGTCGAAGTACGACACGGCCATCCAGAGCGGCGGCGACAGCCTCCCCGACGTCGGCGGCGTCGGCACCGCGTACCTGGCGAACCTCGCCGCCCAGGGCGCCCTGGACCCGGTCACCGACCGCATCGAGGACAGCCCCCTCAAGGGCAAGCTGATCAAGAACATGGTGGACAGCGTCCGCGCGGCGGGCGGGGACGAGAAGGAGCTGTTCTCCGTCCCGACCTCGGCCAATCAGGGCACCCTCTGGTACCGCACCGACCTCTTCAGGTCGGCCGGGCTGGAAGCCCCCACCACCTGGGACGCCTTCTACAAGGCCGCCGACAAGCTGACCGACAAGGGCAAGAACAAGTTCGGCTTCACCCTGCGCGGCGGCGCGGGCTCGATCGCCCAGGCGCTGGACATGATGTACGCGCAGTCGGGGATCTCCTCGTTCTGGGACGGCGACAAGACGACGCTCGACGACCCCAAGAACGTCGCGGCGCTGGAGAAGTACGTCGGCCTCTTCAAGAAGGTCACCCCCTCCGCCGACCTGAACAACGACTTCGCCAAGATGGTTGCCCAGTTCGACCAGGGCGACATCGGCATGCTCCAGCACAACCTCGGCAGCTACGTCGACCACATCAAGCAGCTCGGCAAGGACAAGATCGCGGGCATACCGCTGCCGCCCTCCCGGGCCGGGTCGGCCCGCACGATCGTGTCCAACCCGGTCGACGGCCTCGGCCTCTTCAAGGCGAGCAAGAACAAGGGCGCCGCCTGGAAGTTCATCGAGTTCGCGGCCTCCCCGGAGATGAACAGCCTCTGGAACGAGGACGTCGGCGCGATCCCCGCCAACGTCGGCGCCGCCGACGACGAGTGGATCAGCAAGGCCCCGCCGACCAAGGCCGCGCTGGAGTCGCTGAACGACCCGCGGACGAAGGTCGTCCAGCTGCCGTACTACCTCCCGGACTGGAACAACATCAGCAAGGCGGACAACGAGCCGAGCTTCCAGAAGGTGCTGCTCGGCCAGATGACCGCCAAGGACTTCTGCGACAAGGTCGCCAAGGAGCTGAACACGGCCCAGGCCGACTGGAAGAAGCACCAGTAGCGGCGCGTCGTCCCCGATCCGGCGTACGGGGCGGCCGCACCGCACCGGCGGCCGCCCCGTACGCCCCTTGCGAAAGGCATCCACCGAGCCCATGTCCCTGACCCGAAGACGCGCGGCCGTCTCCCTCGCCGCGCTGCCCCTCGCCCTCGCCGCCCCCGGCACGGCGGCCGCCGCCACCACAAGGGCCCGCACCACCGTCTACCTGGCGGGCGACTCCACCGCCGCGACCAAGCAGCCCGCCGCCGCGCCCGAGACCGGCTGGGGCATGGCCCTGCCGTTCTTCCTGGCGGAGAGCCGGTTCACGGTCGCCAACCACGCCGTCAACGGCCGCAGCTCCAAGAGCTTCTACGACGAGGGGCTGCTCACCCCGGTCCTGGCCGCGATCCGCCCCGGCGACCTCCTCCTCGTCCAGTTCGGTCACAACGACGAGAAGACCGAGGACCCGGCGCGCGGCACCGATCCGCAGACCACGTATCCGCAGTATCTGCGGCGCTACCTCGACGGCGCGCGGGAGCGCGGCGCGCGCCCCGTGCTGCTGACCTCCGTGGAGCGCCGCAAGTTCGACGCGGCGGGCAACGCCCTGCCCACGCACGGCGCGTACCCCGACGCCGTACGCCGCCTCGCCCGCGCCGAAGGCGTGCCGCTCCTCGACGTACAGGCGTCCAGCATCGCGCTGTGGCAGCGGCTCGGCCCCGAGGCCACCAAGGACTACTTCGACTGGCTGGAGCCGGGGGAGTCGCCCAACTACCCGGCCGGGCTCCAGGACAACACCCACTTCCAGCCGCACGGCGCGATCGAGGTGGCCCGGCTCGTCGCGCGCGAGCTGGCGGCCCGGCGGGTGCTGCGCCCGAGTGACGTCCGGCGGCTGGACACCGCGATCCCGGACAGCTGGATCACCTGGTAATCCCCTGCCCCGCTCCTTCCCCTCTTTGTTCACAGGAGTCGTCATGCTCAGACGTCATGCCCGCGTGGCCGCCGTGCTCGGCTGTGCCGCACTCGCCGTCGGCGCGTTGGCCGTCACCCCCGCCGCCGCCCGGGGCGCCCTCCCGGCCGGTGACGGCTGGGCCTCCGCCGACGGCGGCACGACCGGCGGCGCCAAGGCCGACAAGGCGCACACCTTCACCGTCACCAACCGGGCCGAGCTGGTGAAGGCCCTCGGCGGCGGCGACGCGACCCCGAGGCTGATCCACGTCAAGGGAACGATCGACGCCAACACCGACGACGCCGGAAAGCCGCTGTCCTGCGCCGACTACGCGACGAACGGCTACTCCCTGGACGCGTACCTCAAGGCGTACGACCCGGCCACCTGGGGCAAGGCGCTGCCGTCCGGACCGCAGGAGGACGCCCGCGCCGCGTCCGCCGCCCGGCAGTACGAGCGCGTCGAACTGAAGGTCGGCTCGAATACGACCCTCCTCGGCGTCGGCCGGAACGCCAAGCTGCTGGGCGCCAGCCTCCAGATCCGGGGCGTGGACAACGTCATCGTCCGCAACCTCACCTTCGAGGACGCCTTCGACTGCTTCCCCGCCTGGGACCCGACCGACGGCGACGACGGCAACTGGAACTCCGAATACGACAACCTGGTGGTGTACGGCTCGACCCATGTCCGGGTCGACCACAACACGTTCACCGACGGCCGCCGCCCCGACAGCGCCCAGCCCAGCTACTACGGCCGCCTCTACCAGCAGCACGACGGCGAGCTGGACGTGGTGCGCGGCGCCGACCTCGTCACCGCCTCCTGGAACGTGTTCGCCGACCACGACAAGACGCTGATGATCGGCAACAGCGACAGCGCGGGCGCCACGGACCGCGGCAAGCTCCGCGTCACGCTCCACCACAACCTCTTCAAGAACATCGTGGAGCGCGCGCCGCGGGTGCGGTTCGGCAAGGTCGACGCGTACAACAACCACTTCGTCGCGCCGAAGAGCGGCTACGCGTACAGCTGGGGCGTCGGCGTCGAATCCCAGCTCTTCGCCGAGGCCAACGCCTTCACGGTGCCCTCCTCCGTCGACCCCGCGAAGATCATCAAGAAGTGGAAGGGCACGGCGCTGACCACGAAGAACAACTATCTCGGCGGCAAGGCGGCCGATCTCCTCGCCCTCCACAACGCGGGCGTCCCCGATGAGCAGCTGGGCGGCGACGCGGGCTGGACCCCGACCCTGCGCACCCGCGTCGACGCACCGGGCGCGGTGCCCGGCATCGTCGGCAAGGGCGCGGGCGCGGGCCGCCTCTGACGCCTCGACGATCCCCGAGCGGGGGAGGCCGGGCGTCAACTGGCCCCGCCTGGCCTCCTCTTTTCCCGCTGATGCGGCTGGTCAACTCCAACTGGACGAGCGGACAGCACTGGTCGCAGAATGATCAAGAGCTGCCAGACCCTTTCGTTGAACGATCGCGATTCCGTAATGTGAGAATCCTCGACACGGCGGCAACCTAATCTGGATCGGCGGCAACTACGCCATGGAGCAGGTCGTCCAGGATCCCACGGCCCGCTCTCTCGACGCAGAACAGGAGTTGCCATGAGAGTGAGGCGAAGCCGCGGTCGTCACCGCCGCCGCAAGGACCGCACGCTGTCGCTCGGCAGCGCCGTGATCGTGGCGTCGGCCGTGGCCGGGGTCTATCTGACCGCGGCCCCCGAGGGCGCGAGCGCCGTCCCCACCACCGTCTACGTGGCGCCCGGCGGCAGCGACGGCCATACGGGCACGATGGCGGCTCCGTACCGCACGCTGGAGAAGGCCCTCGCCGTGGCGAAGCCCGGCACCACCATCGAGGTGCGCGGCGGTACGTACTACCCGGACCGGACCCTGCGCAGCTCCATGAGCGGCACCGCCGGAGACCGCGTCCATCTGCGGCCGTACCAGGGCGAGAAGGTCAGGCTCGACGGCTCCCGGCTCCGCGACGGCGCCTCCCTGCTCTCCCTCAGCGCCGACTACTGGACCGTCTCCGGGCTCGAACTGCGCAACGCCCCCGGCGGCGGCCTGGTCTGCACCTCCTGTTCGCGCGGCGTCTTCAACAACCTCACCACGCGCGGCAACGGCGACACCGGGTTCACCCTCCGCGGCGACGACACCGACGGCAACCTCATCCGGAACCTGGACTCCTACGGCAACCACGACGACGCCAGCGGCGGCAAAAGAGCCGACGGCATCGCCCTCACCCATGGCTCCGGCTCCGGCAACGTGATCACCGGCTCGCGCTTCTTCGACAACAGCGACGACGGCCTCGACCTGTGGATGTGGGCGAGCCCCGTCGCCATCGACCACTCCTGGGCCTGGGGCAACGGCATCAACCGCTGGGGCATCCGCGACTTCGAGGGCGACGGCAGCGGATTCCAGCTCGGCGCCGACACCGACTCCGCCCCCACCCCGGCCCATGTCGTCCGGGCGTCCGCCGCGTGGAAGAACTCCAAGAACGGCTTCGCCGCGGGCGGCAACACCGGCGCCCTGCGGCTGCTGCGCACCACCGCCTACGCCAACCAGGGCCGGGGCTACTCCTTCCCCGACTCCCGGGTGCTGCTCCAGCAGAACCTCGCCGTCGCCAACAGCGGCGGCCAGACCGACACCGGCGAGTCCGCGGTCTCCCGCGGCAACAACTGGCAGCCGGACGCCTCGATCACCCCGCCCTTCGTGACCACCGCCCCGGGCACGGCGTACGAGGCCCGGCGCCGGGACGGCTCGCTGCCCGTGACCAGCTTCCTCGTGGTCGCCGGTGACACGGAGGTCGGCTCCACCATGAACTGACCGCGCCGCGTTCGCCCCGCGGCCCGCCGGGCCGCCCGGGGGCGGCGCGAGCAGGCCGGTTCGCCGGGCGGGCCGCAGAGGCTACTCGTGGCCCATGATGGGCCTCGGGCGGTAGGGGGACTCCAGGCGGGCGGTCTCGTCCTCCGTGAGGGTCAGGTCCACCGCCGCCACCGCGTCCTCCAGATGGGACAGCTTCGTGGCGCCGACGATCGGCGCCGTCACGGCGGGGCGGCCGAGCAGCCAGGCCAGGGCGACCTGGGCGGGGGAGACGCCGCGCTCCCCGGCGACCTCGCGCACCGCGTCCACGATGTCGAACTCGGCGTCCGCGTACCACCGCTCGACCAGCGGGTCGTTGGCGGCGCGGGTCGTGGGGCCGGTGCGGTCGCGGTCGCGGGTCCCGGCGAGCAGACCGCGGGCGAGCGGGCTCCACGGGATGACGCCGACGCCCTGGTCGGCGCAGAGCGGGTTCATCTCCCGCTCCTCCTCCCGGTACAGCAGGTTGTAGTGGTTCTGCATGGAGACGAACCGCGTCCAGCCGTGCGCCTCGGCCGTGTGCTGCGCCTTCGCGAACTGCCACGCGTACATCGAGGACGCGCCGATGTAGCGGGCCTTCCCGGCGCGCACCACGTCGTGCAGCGCCTCCATCGTCTCCTCGATCGGCGTCTCGTGGTCGTAGCGGTGGATCTGGTACAGGTCGACATGGTCGGTGCCCAGCCGCCGCAGCGAGGCGTCGATCCCGGCCAGGATGTGCTTGCGGGACAGGCCCCGGTCGTTGGGGCCCGGGCCCATCGGGTTGTAGACCTTGGTGGCCAGCACATAGTCGTCGCGGTGCGGGAAGCACTCGGCCAGCAGCTCGCCGGTGATCTCCTCGCTCCGGCCCACCGCGTACATGTCGGCGGTGTCGAAGAAGGTCACCCCGCTCTCCACCGCCCGCCGCACGATCGGCCGGGAGGCGTCGATGTCCAGCTGCCAGGGCCGGGACGCGGGGTCGCCGTAGCTCATCATGCCCAGGCAGATCCGCGACACCTTGATCCCCGACATGCCCAGTCGTGCGTATTCCATGGCGATCTCCTCCGCTGCCTTTGGCCATGGTTTTGGCCGGTCACAGGAGACCACTCCGGCCGTCCGATGTCAGCCCTGTATCAGCCCTGTATCAGCCCGCAGGGCCGGTCAGAGGCGGCGGGTGGCGAGGGTGAGGCGGTCGCGGGCGTCGAACAGCGCGTCCCTGATCATCTGCTCATGGGCCGCGGTGAGCCGGGCCACCGGCACCGAGCAGCTGATGGCGTCCCGGGACGGGGTGCGGTAGGGGATGGCGATGCCGAAGCAGCGCAGGCCCAGGGTGTTCTCCTCGCGGTCCACCGCGTACCCCTGCTCGCGGATGAGGTGCAGCTCCTCGATCAGCTTCTCGCGGTCGGTCAGCGTGTGCTCGGTCAGCGGACTCAGCGTCTCCGGGAGCAGCTTGCGCACCTGCTCGTCGGTGTACGTGGCCAGCAGCGCCTTGCCCAGGGAGGTGGAGTGGGCCGGGAGGCGGCGGCCGACGCGGGTGAAGGGGCGCAGATAGTGCTGGGACTGGCGGGTGGCGAGGTAGACCACGTTGATGCCGTCGAGCCGCGCGAGGTGGATGGTCTCGGTGGTGTCGTCCGAGAGCCGGTCCAGGGTGGGGCGGGCCGCGGCCACGACCTCGTCGCCGTCGATGTACGACGTGCCCACCAGCAGCGCCCGCACCCCGATGCCGTACCGGGTGCCCGTCGCGTCCGTCTCCACCCAGCCCAGCTCGACCAGGGTGCGCAGCAGCATGTAGAGACTCGACTTGGGGTAGCCCACGGCCTCCTGTACGGATGCCAGACTGTGCATCCCGGGCCGTCCGGCGAAGAACTCCAGCAGTTCGACCGTGCGGACCGCCGACTTGACCTGGGCCCCGCCCGTCTCGGCAGCTGTCATCGCCTTGACCCCTCTGTTCGACCAGCCATAGAGTCCCGATGGAATTCATCAACCGGGACAGCGTTCAGCATATCGAACACCCGTCGATGTGCGGGACGCAAGCAGCGGTAACACAGCAGGAGGAATCCGCGGTGTCAGCACCAGTGTGGAGCGTCGACCCCCGAACCGGAAAGCAGCGCGAGCAGGTAGCGGTCGAAGCCACAGCGGAGGAGGTCGACAAGGTGGTGCGGGCGGCCGACGCCGTCCGCGGCTCCCTCGCCGACCGTACGGTGCGCGCCGCCTTCCTGCGCACCGCCGCCGATCTGCTCGACGAGGCCCGTGACACGCTCGTCGAGGCCGCCGACGCCGAGACCGCGCTCGGCCCGGCCCGGCTCACCGGCGAGCTGGCCCGCACCGGCTACCAGCTCCGGTCGTTCGCGAAGATCGTCGACGAGGGCGCCTTCCTCGACGTCCACGTCGACCACGCGGACGCCACCCAGACCCCGCCGTGGCCCGACCTGCGGCGCTACAAGCTGCCGCTCGGCGTCGTCGCCGTCTACGCCGCCAGCAACTTCCCGCTGGCCTTCTCCGTACCCGGCGGCGACACCGCCAGCGCCCTCGCCGCGGGCTGCCCGGTCGTCGTCAAGGCGCACCCCGACCACCCCGCGACCTCCGAGGTGGCCGCCTCCGCGCTGCGCCGGGCCGCCGAACAGGTCGGGCTGCCCGCCGACGTGATCTCCGTGGTGCACGGCTTCGACGCGGGCATCGAGCTCATCAAGCACCCGCTCATCGCCGCCGCGGGCTTCACCGGCTCGATCCGCGGCGGGCGCGCCCTGTACGACGCCGCGGCCGCCCGGCCGGTGCCGATCCCCTTCCACGGCGAACTCGGCAGCCTCAACCCGGTCGTGGTCACCGAGGCGGCCGCCGCCGAGCGCGGCGAGCAGATCGGCTCCGGGCTCGGCGGCTCGATGACGATGGGCGTGGGCCAGTTCTGCACCAAGCCCGGCTTCGTGCTCGCGCCCGCGGGCGCGGCCGGTGACGCGCTGGTGAAGTCGCTCACCGAGGCCGTCAGCAACACCGACGCCGGGGTGCTCCTCGACCACCGCATGCGGGACAGCTTCGTGGCCGGGGTCAAGGAGCGTGCCGAGCTGGCGGACGTCGACGCCCCGGTGACCCCGGGCTCCGGCGGCGACCACAGCGTCAGCCCCGGCTTCCTCACCGTCCCGGCCGCCCGCCTGGCCGAGCAGGGCCCGCACGATGTGCTGCTGGAGGAGTGCTTCGGCCCGGTGACCGTCGTCGCGCGCTACGAGAGCGACGCCGAGATCTCCGCCGTCCTCGGCCGCCTCCAGGGCAACCTGACCGCCACCGTCCAGATCTCCGCCGCCGAGGGCGAGGGCACCGAGGGCCGGGCCGGTGAGCTGATCGCCGAGCTGACCCCGCTCGCGGGCCGGGTCCTGGTCAACGGCTGGCCGACCGGCGTCGCCGTCGCCCCCGCCCAGCACCACGGCGGCCCGTACCCGGCGACCACCTCCACCTCCACCTCGGTCGGCGGCACCGCCATCGAGCGCTGGCTGCGGCCGGTCAGCTACCAGGACACCCCGTCCGCGCTGCTCCCGCCGGAGCTGCGCGACGAGAACCCGCTCGGGCTGCCCCGCCGGGTGAACGGCATCCGGGAGCAGCAGGGCTGACCCCCGGTGACGGCACGGCCGCCGGGCACGCGGACCTGACCCGCGCGCCCGGCGGCCGCCGCGCGTTCCGGGGCGGCTCGCGTTTCCGGGGGCCGCCTCACGTTTCGGGGGAGCCGCGCGTTCCCGGGCCGGCGAGCGCTCTGCCACGGGAAGGAATCCGGCGCCCCGGTGGTTGATCTCCGCATGCGCGTAGAAATCTGGTCCGACATAGCCTGTCCCTGGTGCTACATCGGCAAGGCCCGCTTCGAAGAGGGCCTCGCCGCCTTCGGCCACCGGGACAAGGTCGAGGTGGTGCACCGCTCGTTCGAGCTGGCCCCGGACAGCCCCCGCGGCGAGACCGCCCCCGTCCTGGAGGTGCTGGCCGCCAAGTACGGCGTCTCCGGCGAGCAGGCCGAGGCCATGGAGGCACGGGTGGCCCAGGCCGCCGCCGACGCCGGGCTCGGCTGGCACCCCGGCCGCGAGCACGGCAACACCTTCGACCTCCACCGGCTGCTGCACCTCGCCAAGGACCGCGGCTGCCAGGACCGTCTGCTCGACCTGCTCTTCACGGCCCACTTCGCCGAGGAGCGCTCCGTCTTCGACCACACCACGCTGGCCGCCCTCGCCGCCGACGCCGGGCTCGACGCCGGGGAGGCGCGTGCGGTGCTCGCCGACGAGAGCCGTTACGCCGACGCCGTACGGGCCGACGAGCGCGAGGCCGCGGAGCTGGGCGCGAACGCCGTCCCCTTCTTCGTCCTCGACCGCCGCTTCGGGGTCTCCGGCGGCCAACCGGCCGAGGTCTTCACCCGCGCGCTGACCCAGGCATGGGAATCGTCGCAGGCCGGCCAGGACACGTAAGGAACCCTGGACGGCATCCGGCAGAGATGTGCGATGGACGCCGGGGCGGGCCCGCACCATAGTGGATGGACATGGAGAGCCTGGCGGGCGCCGAGTTCGCGCCACAGACGACGTACCTCAACACCGCCTCCAGCGGTCTGATCCCCGCACGCTCCGTGGCCGCCATGAAGGCGGCCCTCGACGACGCGGCCGCCGGCGGCCCCTACGCCGACGTGGCCTTCGAGGCGGTCGAGGAGACCCGCGCCGCCTACGCCCGGCTGGTCGGCGTACCGGCGCGGCGGGTCGCGGCGGGCGCCTCGGTCGCCGTCTACGCCGGGCTGATCGCCACCTCGCTGCCGTCCGGCGCCGAAGTCCTCACCGCGGAGGGCGACTTCAGCTCCCTGGTCAACCCGTTCGCCGTACGCCGCGACCTCACGCTGCGCACCGCGCCGCTGGAGGAGCTGGCGGACGCGGTACGGCCGGACACCGCGCTGATCGCGGTGAGCGCCGTCCAGTCGGCGGACGGGCGGATCGCCGACCTCGACGCCCTCCACGAGGCCGCCCGGGCGCACGGGGCACGCACCCTGGTGGACCTCAGCCAGGCCGCCGGATGGCTGCCGGTGAGCGCCGAGGCGGCCGACTTCACCGTGTCCATCGGCTTCAAATGGCTGCTGTGCCCGCGCGGCACCGCCTTCCTCACCGTGCCCGAGGACCTGGGCGGCCTCACCCCGGTCTTCGCGGGCTGGGTCGCGGGGGAGGAGCCGTGGGACAGCTGCTACGGGCCGGTGGCCGAGCTGGCCCGTTCGGCGCGGCGCTACGACGAGAGCCCGAGCCTGTTCTCGTACGTCGCGGCCCGCCACTCGCTCGCCCTGCTCCAGGAGCTGGGCACCGACGCCGTCCGCGCCCACGACCGCGCGCTCGCCGACCGCTTCCGCGCCGGAATCACCGGGCTGGGGCACTCCTGCCTGCCCGCCCCCGGCTCGGCGATCGTCTCCGTACCGGGGCTCGGGGAGGCCGCGCCCCGGCTGGCCAAGGCGGAGGTGCACGTATCGGCGCGCGCCGGGAACCTGCGCGCCGCCTTCCACCTCTACAACACCCCCGCCGACGTGGACCGCCTGCTGGAGGCCCTCGCGTAGCGGGGTGGCGGACACTACGCGGATGGCCGGGGGGAGGGCGTCACACGCCCTCCCCCCGGCCATCCACGGTCAAGGGGACCTGTGGCTCACCCCACCGGGGTGAAGTCCCGCGCCCCGATGAATTCGGGCCGCCGTACCGGCGCCGCGAACGGCTCCACCGCCGTGTTCTCCACGCTGTTGAACACGATGAAGACGTTGCTGCGCGAGTAGGGCGTGATGTTGTCGCCCGAGCCGTGCATGCAGTTGCAGTCGAACCAGGTCGCCGACCCGGGCTTGCCGGTGAACAGCTTGATGCCGTGCTTGTCGGCGAAGCCGGACAGCGCCTCGTCCGACGGAATCCCGGCGTCCTGCATCTGCAGGGACTTCTTGTAGTTGTCCTTCGGCGTCCGGCCCGCACAGCCGAGGAACGTACGGTGCGACCCCGGCATGATCATGAGGCCGCCGTTGGTGTCGTAGTTCTCGGTCAGGGCGACCGAGAGCGACACCGTCCGCATGTTCGGCAGCCCGTCCTCGGCGTGCCAGGTCTCGAAGTCCGAGTGCCAGTAGAAGCCCGAGGCCCCGAAACCCGGTTTGACGTTGATCCGGCTCTGGTGGACGTAGACGTCCGAACCGAGGATCTGCCGTGCGCGACCCACCACACGCGGGTCGCGCACCAGGTTGGCGAAGACCTCGCTGATCCGGTGCACCTCGAACACCGACCGTACGTCCTGCGACTTGGGCTCGATGATCGAGCGCTCGTCGGCGCGCACGTCCGGGTCGATGATCAGCCGGTCCAGTTCGGCGCGGTAGACCGCGACCTCATCCGGAGTGATGAGCTGATCGATCGCCAGAAAGCCGTCGCGATCGAAATCGCTCAGCTCGGACGCTCGCAGAGGACCCTCGGCCCCGGGGTCGGACCACACGACGGGATCCACGCGGGGCGTGGCTACCTCGAGGGGACCGCGGGTCGGGTACAGGTCAGTGACCGTGGTCATCGGATCATGCCTCCTCGGGCTCGGTGATCAGGGGGTATACCCCGTTCTCATCATGGTCCTCCCGTCCGGTGATCGGAGGGTTGAAGACACAAACGCAACGGAAGTCCTTTTTGATCCGCATGGTGTGCTTCTCATGGCCGTCCAGCAGATACATCGTGCCGGGCGTGATGAGGTGCTTCTCACCGGTCTCGTCGTTGGTGAGCTCGGCCTCGCCCTCGACGCAGAGGACCGCTTCGATGTGGTTGGCGTACCACATGGACGTCTCGGTGCCCGCGTAGAGCGTGGTCTCGTGGAGCGAGAAACCGACCCGCTCCTTCGCGAGCACGATGCGCTTGCTCTCCCACGTACCCGACTTGCCCTTTACATGCCTGTCGGTTCCCTCGATGTCCTTGAAGGATCGGACGATCACGGTGAGTCGCTACCTCTCTGTTGTTGCGTTACTGAGCGTGTTCAGGCGGTCTCTCGGACCGCGCGGGCGAGGATCCGCAGACCCTCGTCCAGCTCTTCGGGGGTCATCGTCAGTGCGGGCAGCAGCTTGACGACCTCGCTCTCCGGGCCGGAGGTCTCGACCAGCAGACCCAGCTCGAAGGCGCGCTTGCAGACGGCCGAGGCGCGCGGCTTGTCCTCGAACTCCATGCCCCACACCAGGCCGCGGCCGCGGAAGGAGATGCCGGAGTTCTCTTCGCAGATGGCGCTCAGCCCCTGCTCGACCTGCTCACCGCGGGCCAGCGTCTGCTTCTCCATCTGGCCGTCGGCCCAGTAGGTGTCCAGGGTCGCGGCGGCGGTCACGAACGCGGGGTTGTTGCCGCGGAACGTGCCGTTGTGCTCACCGGGCTCCCAGATGTCCAGCTCGGGCTTGAAGAGGGTGAGCGCCAGCGGCAGGCCGTAACCGCTGATCGACTTGGAGACCGTGACGATGTCCGGGGTGATGCCCGCCTCCTCGAAGGAGAAGAAGGCACCCGTGCGGCCGCAGCCCATCTGGATGTCGTCGACGATCAGCAGCATGTCCTGTCGCTCGCACAGCTCGGACAGGGCGCGCAGCCACTCGGCGCGCGCGACGTTGATGCCGCCCTCGCCCTGCACGGTCTCGACGATCACGGCGGCGGGCTTGTTGAGGCCGGAACCCTGGTCCTCGAGCAGCCGCTCGAACCACAGGAAGTCCTCGACCGCGCCGTCGAAGTAGTTGTCGAACGGCATCGGGGTGCCGTGGACCAGCGGGATACCGGCACCGGCCCGCTTGAAGGCGTTACCGGTGACGGCGAGCGAGCCCAGCGACATGCCGTGGAAGGCGTTGGTGAACGAGACGATCGACTCGCGCCCCTTGACCTTACGGGCCAGCTTCAGCGCGGCCTCGACCGCGTTGGTGCCCGTCGGGCCGGGGAACATGACCTTGTACGGCAGGTCACGCGGGCGCAGGATGTTGTTCTGGAACGACTCCAGGAACGCGCGCTTGGCCGTCGTGGACATGTCGAGACCGTGCGTGACGCCGTCACGCTCGATGTAGTCGATCAGCGCCCGTTTCAGGACCGGATTGTTGTGGCCGTAGTTGAGCGACCCGGCTCCGGCGAAGAAGTCGAGGTAGGTGTGGCCGTCCTCGTCGTACATGTGGCTGCCCTGCGCGCGGTCGAAGACGGCAGGCCAACCGCGGCAGTAGCTGCGCACCTCCGACTCCAGGGCCTCGAAGACGCTCAGGGCGGGCGGGGTGATGGTCACAGCATTCTCCTGGGAGATGAGTGCGGGGGTGAGGGGGTGAGGGCGTGCGCCCTCGGCGGGGTGCGGGGAATCGGGGGCAGAAATCGGGGATGACCTCGGCTTTTCCGGGGCTCAGCCGCGGTCCGCGAGCGGACCGATGCGGTAGAGCACCTCGGGCTCGTGTCCTCCGTCGGGGAACAGGTCGCCGTCGAAGAGCACCTCGTGCTTCACGGGCGCGCCATGCCGCTCGGCGAAGGACGTGAACAGCCGGTTCGATGCGGTGTTGTCCGGGGTGATCGTGGTCTCGATGTCTCGGATGCCCGTCGCGGCGACACGGGCGGTCAGCCCGTCCAGCAGCGTGGCGGCCAGTCCGCGGCCGCGCCATGCCTGATCGACGGCGACCTGCCAGACCACGAGGGTCTCGGGCCGCTCCGGGCGGATGTAGCCGGTGATGAAGCCGACCGGTCCGCCCTCGGCGTCGCGCGCCACCACGGAGGTGGCGGCGAAGTCGCGGCACCACAGGAGGTAGCTGTAGGAGGAGTTGAGGTCCAGAGTCTTGGAGTCGCGGGCGATTCGCCAGATCGCGGCTCCGTCCTCGACGCGTGGTGTGTCGAGGGACAGCCCCTCTGGCAAATCAAATTCGCTACGGGCGCCTACTCGGTCTGCTTGTGCGGCGGTCATGCGAATTCAATTTACCCAGCACGATAGAAAAATGCATCGAGGAGAGGGGTTACATAGAGGGGGGTCCGTGTGGTAACACGCGAGCGCGTGCGCACGCGCGGCGGATCCGCGAAAAGCGGTAATTTGTGGGGGAGTTAGCGGGCGAAACGGTCGGGCTGTGGAGTGTGTCACATGTGCGTAACGGCGTCGTGAGGGCACCGAATTACCGTGTCCTGGGCCACAAAAAAGAGGGGCGTTTAGAGATTGGACCAGGGGGAAGACGAGATGGGAAGAGGTATCCGAAAAACGCCCCGAATTTATCTTCCGGCCTTCCGGAATTCATTCCGCCGGTCTTCTCGCGCGGAACTCGCGGAACGCACGGCCGCTGTCATGCAACTTACCGCCGAAAGTCGCCGCGGACGGCGAATGCCCCGGACGGGCCGTTGCCGGAGGCGGAGTAGCCGTCCCGGTCGGCGTCCCGGCTGCCCTCGGCGTGGTTGTACTGCCCCGCGAAGACATGGCGGCCGACCGGCACTGTGGCCCCCTTGCGGAGCGTCCAGCGATAGACCAGCACCCCGTCCTCGGAGCGCACCGAGACGGCCAGGTCGCCCGCGGGCAGCGTGCTCCAGGAGCCGGTGGTGCGCACCGCGCCGTTCTCGGCGACTCGCAGCTCCACCGTCAGCGACGTCAGCGGCTTGCTCGTCGTGAGCGTGATGTCACTCTGCGCCCAGTACGGGTTGGAATTGGGGTTGATCGCCCCCCGTGACCGCACCGCCGGGTCGGCGAGATGGTTTGGACCGACCGCCGTGGGAAAGGCGCTCGGCGTGTGCCGACCAGCCTCGTCCCCCGCGCCGCCGCCCGGCCGTCCCGTCCTGTCGCCGCCCTCGCCCGCCGGTGGCCCGGCGGGCTCGCTCGACGTCCGTACCGTCTGCGGCCCGTCGGCGGTGTCGGTCGTCACCACCGCGATCCCGGCGGCCGCGACCGCGGCGGCCAGCCCCGCGGCCGGGCCCACGACCCGGGCCCACCGCCGACCGGGGGCGCTGCGGACGCGCCGCTGCTCGTCCGCCGCCATGCCCGCGGTGACCCGGGCCAGCATCCGGGCCCGGTCCGGCTGGTGCGCCTCGGCGGCCTCGCGCAGTTCGGCGGCGACATCGCGCCGGTCGTCGCGATGGTCGATCATCAACCGTTCCCTCCTGGGTGCCCGGCGTGACCCACACGGCCGGGGCGGAGTCCCCGTACCGTCTCCTGCGCCGCCGACGCCGACGGCGGGGCCTGCGCCTGCGTTCCCGCCGCGGGCCGCTCGGTGTCGTCGTCCGGCGGGCCGAGCAGCCGCTCCAGCTCGGCGATGCCGCGCGAGGTCTGGCTCTTGACCGTCCCCACCGAGATGCCGAGCGTACGGGCGGTGTCCCGCTCCGAGAGGTCGAAGGCGTGCCGCAGCACCACGCACGCCCGCTTCCGGAACGGCAGCCTCACCAGCGCGGCCTGCACATCCACCATCGCGGACACATCCGGGTCGTCCACCCGGTCCGAGCGCTCGGAGGAGAAGAGCGCCACCCGCCGCCGCTCGCGCACCAGGCTGCGGATCCGGGACCGGGCCAGGTTGGCGACCACGCCCCGGGCGTACGCGGCCGGATGCTCGGCGACCCGCACCCGGTCCCAGCGGTGCCAGACCGCGACCAGCGCGTCGGCCGCCAGGTCGTCCGCTCCGTCGGAACTGCCCAGCAACAGGTGGGCGAGGCGGGCCAGCTCGGCATGGTGCCGCTCGAAGAACTCCCGGAACTCCGCCTGTGCGTCGGCCGTCTGTAAGCGTGCTGCCGGTAAGTCGGCCGCGGCTGCCGGGCCGTCGGTAGGAGCGCTCACGCGGGCCTCCTCACTGTCCCTCGTCCGGTGGGTTGCGTGAGCGTAGCAGCGCTCCCCGTGTTGTACGAGTGGAGTCCTTTCGCTTCCCGGGAATTGGCCGGTCAGCGCCCCGGCGCCGTCTCGTACAGTGCGTGACATGAGGGAGAGCACGGTGCTGCACATCAAGGGACGGATCCTGGTCGGCCCGGAGGACGGGGGTTCCGGGGGCGGCCCGCACGGACCGCGGGACGAACTGTGGGTGGTCGACGGAAAGATCACCTTCGACCGGCCCACCGGGACCCGGGACATCCAGCGGTTGGACGGCTGGGTCCTGCCGGGGCTGGTCGACGCCCACTGCCACGTCGGCCTGGACGCCCATGGCGCGGTGGACGACGCGACGAGCGAGAAGCAGGCGCTCACCGAGCGCGACGCCGGGGCGCTGCTGCTGCGCGACGCCGGATCGCCGTCCGACACCCGCTGGGTCGACGACCGCGAGGACCTGCCCCGCATCATCCGGGCCGGCCGCCATATCGCCCGCACCAAGCGCTACATCCGCAACTACGCGCACGAGATCGAGCCGGAGGACCTGGTCGCCTACGTGGCGGCCGAGGCGCGCCGCGGCGACGGCTGGGTCAAGCTCGTCGGCGACTGGATCGACCGGGAGAGCGGCGACCTCTCCGCCTGCTGGCCGCGCGGCGCGGTCGAGGCGGCCATCGCCGAGGCGCACCGGCTCGGGGCGCGGGTCACGGCGCACTGCTTCGCCGAAGAGACCCTGGCCCCGCTGGTCGAGGCCGGGATCGACTGCGTCGAGCACGCGACCGGGCTGACCGAGGACACCATCCCGCTGTTCGCCGAGCGGGGCGTCGCCATCGTGCCGACCCTCGTCAACATCGCCACGTTCCCGCGGCTCGCGGACGGCGGCGAGGCCAAGTTCCCGCGCTGGGCCGACCACATGCGGCGGTTGCACGCGCGGCGCTACGACACGGTGCGCGCCGCCTGGGACGCGGGCATCCCCGTCTACACCGGCACCGACGCGGGCGGTTCGCTCGCCCACGGGCTGGTCGGCCAGGAGGTCGCCGAGCTGGTCAAGGCGGGCATCCCGGTAGGGGACGCGCTGTCGGCGGCCACCTGGGGCGCCCGGGCCTGGCTGGGCCGGCCGGGGATCACCGAGGGCGCCCCCGCCGACCTCGTGCTGTACGACGCCGATCCGCGGGCCGACGTACGGGTGCTGACCGCGCCGAGCCGGGTGGTGCTGCGGGGCCGGGTGTTCTGAGCGGGACGCGGGGGGCCTGGGGATACGTGGCCATCGAACGCTTCGGCGAACAACACCCTTTGGGATGAACGGACTTCATGTGTCTGCCTGTTTACCCTCGGTGCGCAAATATGGCGTGGTCGAGGCCGTCGGCGCCCGTGGAGTCCCCCGCGGCAGGCGCCGGCGGCTCCATGTCTCCTGTGGGGGTCAACTCACGTGTCCTTTTCAAGCAATACCTTCTTCGGCATGCCCGCCCGCCGTCTGGCGGCCGTCTCCGCAGCCACCGCCGTCTCCGTCCTGGGCGTCCTGCCCGTGGGCACGGCGCAGGCCCGGACCGGCGACACCACCGCCACCGGCAAGGCGAGCGCGGCCGTGCTCCGTACCGACCTGAGCGTCTCGCTCCTCAACAAGACCGTCACCGCACCGCTGGTGACCTCGCTGAACGAGGTGAAGGCGCCGCAGACCGCCAGCAAGACCGCGCTCAGCGCGACCGTGGCCGGTGTCAACGGCGACCGCCCCTTCAGCGTGCTGCGCGCCGACGTGGCCACGGCCCGTGCCGCCACGGACAAGTCCCGGTCCGAGGGCTACTCCAACCTCGTCAACGCCAAGGTGAACGTGCCGGGGCTGCTGGGGGTGCCGCTGATCACGGTGGAGCAGGTCACCTCGAAGGCCGTGTGCGCGGCCGGGAAGAAGCCGACGGCCCACTCCAACCTGCTCGGCACCGTCAGTGTGCTCGGCAAGAAGGTCACCCTGACCGCGGGCGGCTCCACCAAGGTGGACGTGCCCTCGCTCGGCCAGGTGAGCCTGGACCTGTCGCGCACCGCGACCACCTCGCGCACCGCGGCGGCCACCGCCCTCGCGCTGAAGGTCTCGGTGAACCCGCTCAAGCTCAACGTCTCCGAGGTCGAGGGCCAGGTCACCCTGGCCCATGCCACCTGTGAGGCGCCCGGCGCCCCGGCCAAGGAGGAGCCGGAGGTCGTCAACCAGACGAAGCCGGAGCCCAAGCCGGAGCACCTCGCCGAGACCGGCGGCAGCTCCGCGACCCCCTACCTGGTGGCAGGCGGCGTCATGCTGCTCGCCGCGGGCGGCGGCGCGGTGATCCTGGCCCGCCGCCGGCGGGCCGCCGGAACGCGCGGTGATGCGTAGGCACGACCCCACCCAGCAGCCGGTGCCGGCGGTCGACCCACCCCGACTTCCGGCACCGGCGCAGGGGGTGTCCTGTCGGTCGGGCGGGAGCCCGGCAAGATCGGCAAAACACCCTCTGCGGCCTGCCCGGTGCGGTTCACTCCGCCCGGGCAGGCCCCCAGGGCCGTTCGGGAGTCAGCTGTCCTGGAGGGCCTTGGTCAGGGCGATCATGAAGCGGTCGGTCGTCTCGCGGTCGCGGACGGCCAGCCGCAACCAGTCCGGGCCCAGGCCCGGGAAGGTGTCGCCGCGGCGCACCGCGAAGCCGAGTGCGCGCAGGCGACCGCGTATCGCCGCCGCGTCCGGCAGCCGGATCAGCAGGAACGGACCGGCCGCCGGACCGCACACCCGCAGCCCAGCCTCGGCGAACTCGCCCAGCCGGCCGGCCAGATAGGCGCGGTCGGCGGCGGTCCGCTCGGCGGCCCGTGCCGCCTCGGCCAGCGCCGCGGGCGCACAGCACGCCTGGGCCGCCGCGAGGGCGGGGGCGGACACCGGCCACAGCGGCTGCACCCGCTCCAGCGCGGCGATGATCCCGGGGTCCGCCAGCACATAGCCGATACGCAGCCCCGCGAGCCCCCAGGTCTTGGTGAGGCTGCGCAGCACGACCAGCCCCGGCACATCCGTGCGGGACGCGAGCGACGCGGGCTCGCCCGGCACGGCGTCCATGAACGCCTCGTCCACCACCAGCGTCCGCCCGGGCCGGGCCAGTTCGGCGAGCGTGGCGGCCGGGTGCAGCACGGAGGTGGGGTTGGTGGGGTTGCCGACGACCACCAGATCGGCGTCGTCCGGCACCGCCGCCGGGTCCAGCCGGAAGCCGTCCCGCTCGTCGAGCAGCACCCGCTCCACCCGGTGTCCGGCGTCCCGCAACGCGGCCTCCGGCTCGGTGAACTGCGGATGCACCACCACCGGGCGCCGGGCCGGAAGGGCGCGGGCGACCAGTACGAACGCCTCCGCGGCCCCCGCGGTCAGCAGCACCCGCCCCTCCGGCACCCCGTGGCACGCGGCCACCGCGGCGCGCGCCGCGGTCCCGTCCGGGTAGGCGGCCAGCCCGTCGAGGGACGCGGCGATACGGTCCTTGAGCCAGCGCGGCGGCGTACCGGCCCGGACGTTGACCGCGAGGTCGGTCAGCCCGGCGTCGGCGCCCCGCACCTCCGCGTCCCCGTGATGCCGCAGATCGAACCCGGGAACCGCCCCGTCGGCGGGCGAACCGGCGTCGGGTATCCCGGTGGCGGGCGTCTCAGCGGACATCGGCGTGGATGTCCGGGTGGGAGTGGGCATGGGCCGCCTCCGCTTCGAGCCGCGCCCGCTCGGGCACCCCGGCCACCTCCTCGTAGCGCTCCATGACCAGCTCCGCCAACTCCGTGGCCGGGCCGATGACATCGGCGGACACCACCTCGGCCTCCGGGTAGGCCAGCGCCCAGCCCTCCGCCTGCTGCCGCACCCGCTCCAGCGCGTGGCCGCCGAACAGGAAATACGGGAGCACGACGATCCGCTGCGCCCCGAGCCGCACGCAGCGGTCCAGGCCCGACGGCACGTCCGGCGCGGCCATCGAGGCGAAGGCGGTCTCGACGCCCGCGAAACCGCGGCCCTCCCACAACAGCCGGGCGGCCCGGTGCACTTCCGCGTTGCCCTCCGGCAGCGGCGATCCGTCGCCCACCAGCAGCACCGTCGTCTGCGCCCGGTCCGACGGGGAGCGCCGACCGCCGCCCAGCGTCTCGTCCAGCCGCCGCTCCAGCACCCGCAGCAGCCGGGGGTCCGGGCCCAGCGGGCGGCCGAAGACGAACGAGGCGTCCGCGTGCCGCTCCGCCTCCTGGGCCAGCGCGGCTGCGACCCCGTCTCTCGGATGTTCCACCGGGATCAGACTGAGGGGCACGACGGCGAAACGGGTCACCCCTTCTTCGACGAGCCGGGCCACCGCGTCGGACAGCGGGGGCGCGTCCGGCCCGGTGAGGCCGCCCGCCACGGGCAGATCCGGGTGCTGTGCGCCCAACTCCCGTACAAAGGCATGGAAGGCGTCGGCGCGCCTCTCGTCTCGGGTGCCGATGCCTGCGATGAGCAGCGCGGGCGGGGTCGTCACGAGGTCTCCTTGGTGCAAATGAGCGGGTCTCACGGTTGGGGGTGGCAGTCTCGCCCCGAGACGTTACTGAGCGCCGTCGGGACACGCCACGGCAGGTCTTCGGCCGTTTTGCCAGTAGCCGTGCCGCGGGCCACGCCGGGCGATCGCACAGGTGGCCCGCGACGGCCTGCCACCGCCCGGCTCCGACCTCCGCTTGGCGACCAGAAGTTCGCCTCCCGGCCCGGCGGCCAGCAGCGCGGCCGCCTCGGCCACACCGGGCGTCCCCATGGCTGTGAGCGCCGCCGTGGACGGATTTGTTACCTCGACGGCGGCGAGCAGCTCCGCTCCGTACCCATACAGCGGTACCCCGAAGCGCTCGGCCGCGGCCAGCAGCCCGGGCTCACCGGCCTTGGCCTCGACCGTCGCGAACTCGGCGACGCCGCCGGGTGCGAGGCCCGCCGCGGCGAGGGCCGCCGCCACCAGACCGGTCACCTCGGCCACGGACACCCCCCGCCCCGAGCCGACGCCGACGATCAGATCCGGCGCATCCGGCAGATCCGGGACGGCCGGGCCGGGGGTGACGGGATCCGGCCGCTGGGGATGGTCCACCTCAGGTCACCGCCTCCGTCACCCGGCGGCGGGCACACATCCGGCCACGAACCGGGCCGCCACACCGGGCGCCGCCGCCCAGTGCACATGCAGATACGAGGCATGCACGTTTCCCGGTGCGAACCCTTCGGCGCGGCGCTGCGGATGGACGAGCCCCCAGGCGGGCGTCTGCCCGGCACCCGGCTCGACGGTGGTGCGGTGGAACTCATGGCCGCGCACCCGGGTCCCCGCGACGGCGAGGGACGTGTCGGAAATGGCCACGGCCTCACGGTAGCCCAGGGTCAGCCGATCCGACATGTGTGCCTCGGCGTCCACCACTCCGCACATCGGGCGGCCGTCGAGCGAGCGCGCCAGATACAGCAGCCCGGCGCACTCGGCGGCGATGGGCGCACCGGTCGCCGCCAGCCTGGCGACCTCCGCGCGCAGCGGCTCGTTCGCGGACAGCTCCGGTGCGTACACCTCCGGGAAGCCGCCACCGATCACCAGCCCGCCGACCCCGTCGGGGAGGCGCTCGTCCCGCAGCGGGTCGAACGGCACCACCCGCGCGCCCGCGGCGGTGAGCAGCTCGGTGTGCTCCGCGTAGGAGAAGGTGAAGGCGGCCCCGCCCGCCACGGCGACCACTGGTCGCCGCCCTTCCGGCCGCGGGCTCTCCGCGGCGGCCTCGGCCGCCGGGCCCAGCTCCGCCACCGGATCCCACACCGGTCCGGACAGGGGAGGCGCGCTGCCCGCCAGGGCCATCAGCCCGTCGAGGTCGCACCCCTCCCGCACCCACGCGGCCAGCGCCGTGACCGAATCCACCGCCTCCGCGCGCCGCTCGGCCACCGGCACCAGACCGAGATGGCGGCTCGGCGTGCCCACCTCGCGCATCCGGCGCAGCGCGCCGAACACCGGCACCCCGGCCCCTTCCAGCGCCTCCCTCAGCATCACCTCGTGCCGGTCCGACCCGACCTTGTTGAGGATCACCCCCGCGACCCGCACCTCCGGATCCCAGGAGGCGAAGCCGTGCACCAGCGCCGCCACCGAACGCGACTGCGAGGACGCGTCCACCACCAGCACCACCGGCGCCCGCAGCACCTTGGCCACCTGCGCCGTCGACGCCAGCTCGCCCTGCCCGGCCGCCCCGTCGAACAGCCCCATCACGCCCTCGACCAGGGCCAGATCGCAGCCCGCCGCCCCGTGCAGGAACAGCGGCGCGATCCGGTCCGGACCGCACAGATAGGCGTCCAGATTCCGGCCCGGCCGCCCGGCCCCGCCACCAGGAGCCCGGCCGCCACCGGAGGACGAGACGGCCAGCGCGTGATAGCCAGGATCGATGTAGTCCGGGCCCACCTTGTGCGGGGACACGTCCAGACCGCGCTCCGCGAACGCCGCCATCAGCCCCGCGGTGACGGTCGTCTTGCCGCTGCCGGAGGCGGGCGCGGCGACGACCAGCCGGGGAACTCTCACCACTCGATGCCTCGCTGGCCCTTCTGACCGGCGTCCATCGGGTGCTTGACCTTGGACATGTCGGTGACCAGGTCGGCGAAGTCCACCAGCGGCGCCGGGGCGTTGCGCCCCGTGATGACGACATGCTGCATGCCGGGCCGGTCGCGCAGGACCGACACCACTTCCTCAGGATCCACCCAGCCCCAGTGCATGGGATACGCGAACTCGTCCAGCACATAGAGCCGGTATGTCTCCGCCGCGAGATCGCGCTTGACCTGCTCCCAGCCCTCGCGTGCGGCCTCCTCGCTGGAAGCCATGTCGCGCTGGACCCAGGACCAGCCCTCGCCCATCTTGTGCCATGCGACGGTCCCCCCTTCGCCCGAGTCGCCGAGGACGCGCAGCGCACGCTCCTCGCCGACCTTCCATTTCGCGCTCTTTACAAACTGGAATACACCGACCGGCCAGTTTTGGTTCCACGCGCGCAGCGCCAGGCCGAACGCGGCGGTCGACTTGCCCTTGCCCACGCCCGTGTGCACGAGCACGAGCGGCCGGTTGCGGCGCTGGCGGGTGGTCAGCCCGTCGTCGGGTACGACGGTCGGTTGTCCTTGCGGCATCAGGCTGCCCTCCGTGAGTTCTGTACCGTCCGTACATCGCGGACCAGCGCGGTCACGCTGTCCGCGCGCAGTTCGTCCAGGGTGACCGGGGTGCCCCGCAGCTCGCGGGCGAGCGCGCCCGCCAGGCCGAGGCGCACCGGCCCCGACTCGCAGTCGACCACCACCGAGGCGACCCCGTCGCCCGCGAGCAGCCGCGCCGCGCGGGCGGCCCGGTCCACCGGCGTGGCCCCGGCGGCCCCCGCGGCCTTCGCCGAGGCGGCCCCCGCGGCCTTCTTGGCCTCGGTCGCCCGCCCGTCGGTCACCACGACCAGCAGCGGACGGCGCGAGGGGTCCCGCAGCCGCTCCACCCGCAGTACCTCGCGGGCCTTCAGCAGCCCCGCCGCCAGCGGGGTGCGGCCGCCGGTCGGCAGCTGCTCCAGCCGGGCGGCGGCGGTGTCCACCGACGAGGTGGGCGGCAGCGCCAGTTCCGCGTCCGACCCCCGGAAGGTGATCAGGCCGACCTTGTCCCGCCGCTGATAGGCGTCCAGCAGCAGCGACAGCACCGCGCCCTTGATCGCGCCCATGCGCTTGCGGGCGGCCATCGACCCCGACGCGTCCACGACGAACAGCACGAGATTGCCCTCCCGGCCCTCGCGCACCGCCTCCCGCAGATCGTCCCGGCGCACCAGCAGCCCGGGCCCGCGCCGCCCGCGGACGTGCTGATGCGGGGCGGCGGCCCGTACCGTCGCCGCCAGGTGAAGCGAGGTCAGCGTCCCCTGGGGGCGGCGCGCTCCGGCGGTGCGGCCGTGCGCGGTGCGGGCGCGCGACCGCCGCCCCGCCGCGCCCTCGCCGAGTCCGGGTACGTCCAGCCGCCGGGTCCGGAACGGGTCGGCGGCGCCCACGGCCGCCCGCTCGCCCCCGCTGCCACCGGCCCCGCCGCCCTCCTCGGACTCCGCGGATTCGGCGGGCGCGGTGTCGTCGGACGCGTCGGGTTCGGCCGACCGCTGCTCGGGGATGGACGGTTCGGGCCCGCCGGGCGGCGGCGCCTGCTCCTGACCGCCGTCCTGCCGGCGGCCACCGCCGGGCCCCTCGGAGCCGTCGCCACCGTCGGACCCTCCGCCCGGCCCGTCCGGGTCATCGGGGTCGTCATCGGGGTTGTCGCCCTGATCAGAGGGCTCCGGCTCGGGCTCGGGCTCCTCGTCCTCGAACTGCCGCAGCACCTCGTCGAGCTTGTCCTCGTCCAGCCCCGGCGCGTCGAACGGCGCCCGCCGCCGCCGGTGGGGGAGCGACAGGAGCGCCGCCTGCCGCACGTCCTCGGTCCGCACATCCGTCCGGCCCGCCCAGGCGGCCAGCGCCGTCGCCGTACGCGCGGTCACGATGTCCGCGCGCATCCCGTCCACCTCGAACGCCGCGCACACCGCCGCGATCTGCCGCAGCGCGCGGTCGCCGAGACGGACGGCGGGCAGCAGCGCGCGCGCCGCGGCTATGCGGTCCCGCAGCTCGCCCTCCTCGCGCGCCCAGCGCGCGGCGAACCCGGCCGGGTCCTCGTCGTACGCCAGCCTGCGGCGCACCACCTCGACCCGCTCCTCGGTGTCCCGCGACGCGGTGACCTCGACGGTGAGCCCGAAGCGGTCCAGCAGCTGCGGCCGCAGCTCGCCCTCCTCCGGGTTCATGGTGCCCACCAGCAGGAAGCGCGCGGCGTGCCGTACGGAGACGCCCTCGCGCTCCACGTAGGAGGCGCCCATGGCGGCCGCGTCGAGCAGCAGGTCGATCAGGTGGTCGTGCAGCAGGTTGACCTCGTCGACGTACAGCACCCCGCGGTGCGCGTCCGCGAGCAGCCCCGGCTCGAACGCCTTGACCCCGTCCGACAGCGCCCGCTCGATGTCGAGCGACCCGACGAGGCGGTCCTCGGAAGCGCCGACCGGCAGCTCCACCATCCGCGCGGGGCGCGCGTCCCCGGGGGCGGTCTCGTGCGGTCCGTCCGGGCAGTCCGGGTCGGGCGCGGCCGGATCGCACGAGAAGCGGCACCCGGGAACGACGCCGACCGGCGGCAGCAGTGTGGACAGCGCCCGCACGGCCGTCGACTTGGCCGTGCCCTTCTCGCCGCGCACCAGCACGCCGCCCACGGCGGGTGAGACGGCGTTGAGGAGCAGGGCGAGCCGCATGTCGTCCATTCCGACGACCGCGGTGAACGGGTAGGCAGTGGTGGTCATGCTTCGGTACCTCCTACGGTGCGTACGCGGTCGCGTTCCGGTCGTTCCGGTGTGCTCAAGCCGCTCCTCCCGGCGCCCCGGGCGGCACGAAGGGCAGCCCGTCCGGTACGCCGCCCTCGATGAGCCTCAGCAGCGCGTCCGTGTCCGCGTGCTCTTCGATCAGATCGCCCAGCCGGTCCAGCTGCTCCTCGCGCAGCTCCCCGAAGCGGGTGTCCGGCGCGGGCACGAACGCCCGGCCCGCCGCCTGCGCCACCCGCCGCAGGAAGGCGCGGCGGAAGCCGTCGCTCTCCAGCGAGCCGTGCCAGTGCGTGCCCCACACCGGGCCCACCCGGCAGCCGTCCAGGAAGGGTTCGTCGCCCCCGTCGAGCAGTTCGGCCACCCCGTGGTGGATCTCGTAGCCCTCCACCCGCTCGCCCAGCGCCTCGCCCACCGGCCGGGCCAGGGTCTTGCCCGTGGCGAAGCGGACCCGTACGGGCAGCAGCCCGAGGCCCGCGACCGTCCCGGCCTTCGACTCGACCTCGTCCTCGATGCGCTCGCCGAGCGCCTGGAAGCCGCCGCAGATGCCGAGCACCGGCCGCCCCTCCGCGGCCCGCCGCGCGATCGCGTCGGCGAGACCGCGCGCCCGCAGCCACTCCAGCGCCTTCACGGTGCCCCGGGTGCCCGGCAGCACCACCAGATCGGCGTCGGCCAGCTCCTCCGGGCGGTCCACGAAGCGCACGACCACGCCCGGCTCGGCGGCCAGCGCGTCCACGTCGGTGAAGTTGGACATCAGCGGTACGGCCGCCACCGCGACCCGCAGGACGTCCGCGCCGTGCGGCGGTGCGACGACGCTCTCGCGCACCGCGCCGCGCAGCGAGACGCGCAGCCCGTCCTCCTCGTCGATGCCGAGGCCGTGCGCGTACGGCAGCACCCCGACGGTCGGGCGGCCGGTGAGGTCGCGCAGCATGTCCAGACCGGGTTCCAGCAGGCTCACGTCGCCGCGGAACTTGTTCACCACAAAGGCGGCGATATGCCGCTGGTCCTCGCGGGACAGCAGCGCGGTCGTGCCGAAGAAGGACGCGAAGACGCCGCCGCGGTCGATGTCCCCGACCACGACGACCGGCAGCCCCGATGAGCGGGCAAGGCCCAGGTTGACGATGTCGGTGCGGCGCAGATTGATCTCGGCCGGGCTGCCCGCGCCCTCGCAGATCACCGCGTCGTGTGTGCGCCGCAGTTCGCTCAGGCACTCGGTGACGGTCTCCAGCAGCCCTTCGCGCCGCTGGGAGTGGTAGCCACGGGCGCTCATCTCGCCCACCGGCTTGCCCAGCAGCACCACCTGGCTGCTGCGGTCGCTGCCCGGCTTCAGCAGGACCGGGTTCATCAGCGCGCTCGGCTCGACGCGCGCGGCGGCGGCCTGACTGGCCTGGGCCCGGCCGATCTCGGCGCCGTCCCGGGTGACGAAGGAGTTGAGCGACATGTTCTGTGCCTTGAACGGGGCGACCCGGAGCCCTTTGCGCGCCAGCCAGCGGCAGATGCCCGCCGTGACGACGCTCTTCCCGGCGTCCGAGGTCGTTCCCGCGATGAGCAGTCCGCCCCCCGAGGTCATCGGGTCACCTCTTTCTGGTCGGCCGTCCGGTCAGTGGTCCGGCCGGTCGCGGAACGGCCGGTCGCGGAACGCGCCACAACAGTGGTGAGCAGGGCCAGCGCCGACACCCGCCGCGAGAGGCGGATCGCCCTCGGTATGTCGGCCACCGCCACGGGACGGCCGCCCGGATTCAGTACCGGCCGGTGCTCGACCCGGCCCGCGTACGCCAGCGTGCCGCCCAGCCGTACGCCCAGGGCGCCCGCGAACGCCGCCTCCACCGGGCCCGCGTTGGGGCTCGGGTGGCGTCCGCCGTCGCGCTGCCAGGCGCGCCACGCGCCGCGCGGGTCGGGCCCGGCGAGGGCGGCCAGGGCCGCGGTGAGACGGGCGCCGGGCCAGCCCGCGACATCGTCCAGCCGGGCCGCGGCCCAGCCGAACCGGCGGTAGCGGGCCGACTTGTGGCCCACCATGGCGTCCAGGGTGTTGACGGCACGGAAGCCCACGAGCCCCGGCACCCCGGCCGCGGCCCCCCACACCAGCGCGCCCACCACCGCGTCCGAGGTGTTCTCGGCCACCGACTCGACGACGGCCCGCGCGATCTGCTGTGCGTCCAGCGCCTGCGGATCGCGTCCGCACAGATGCGGCAGCCGCTCCCGCGCGGCGTCGACGTCCCCGGCGGCCAGCGCGTCACCGATGGCCTGGGCCTCCCGTACCAGCGAGGTGCCGCCCAGCACGGCCCAGGTGGCGGCGGCGGTCAGCGCGGCATCGGCCGTACGGCGGGGCCTCGCGAGGGTGCGTACGGTACGCGCCAGCAGCGCGGCACCGGCGGCCGCGCCGCCCGCGCACAGCGCGGTGTGCAGTGACCCGGAACCGCGGTGGTCGCGCCACAGCCGCCGCTCGGCGGCCGCGGCGGCGCGCCCGAACGCGGCCACCGGATGGCCGCGGCGCGGATCGCCCGTGACGAGATCGCCGAGGAAGCCGAGAGCGGCGCCGCACGCGTACGAGGCGTGTTCGGCACGCATCCTTCAGACCGCCGTCATGCCTCTGCGGCGGGGACCGCCGCCGGGCACACGGACAGGTGGAGCTGACGGCGTGGCAGTGCCGGGCATGGCGGTATGTCCTCACTCAGGGTCCGCGCCCTGGCTCGACGTGACCGGCGGTGAGAGTCTCCTGGCTCCCGGATCCGCGGCTCTCCCGGTCTTCCAGCCGTCCTTGCGTACGGACGGCCGTGACCCCTTGCGGTGAGGGGAGAGCGCTCCCCGGTGACAGTGGCGGGACCGCGCCGGATTCTCACCGGCTTCCTCTCCTGCCGCCGTTTGGCTCGGGAAGTCCACCATGGGGTGCGAATGGCCGTCAACTCGCATTTGACCTGCGATGCCAGAGTGTGCGGAGACCCACAGGCCCCCACCGGCCCCCACCGGGGAACGACCGCGGGGCGGTGGGCGCCGATCGGCACCCACCGCCCCGCGGTCGTCGTGTGGCCTCAGGCCACGATCAGATAGATGCCGTACGCCACCACCGCGGCGCACAGCGCGAAACAGGCGTACGCGCCGGTGCGCGCGACCGGGGACGCGCCGCCCGCGGTGGCCTGCGGCTGTGGCTGGGCCGTACGGGAGGTGCCGAGGATGCCCAGGGTGAAGACCCCGACGACGCCGACCGTCACCGCGAGGCTGACGCCGAAGACCTGGCCGAGGGCCGCCCAGTCGATGTGCATTGCGTGTGCTCCCTGTCAGCTGGTGGAACCGGTTCCCGCGGTGGCGGGAGTCGGGGCGGATTCGGACGAGGTGTCCGTGGCGTCAGCGGACGAGGCGTCCGTGCCATCAGCGGACGAGGAGGCGGACGCGGCGGGCGCGGCCTTTCCGGCGGGCGGCGGGGCCACCGACCGCAGCGCGGCGATGACGACACCGGGCGACGCGTTGGGCTCCACGCTCGGCGCGTTGACGTTGCTGGCGTCCACCGGCTTGCGGCGCGAGAGCACCCAGATGACACCGCAGCCCAGCACCGCGAGGACGGCGACCGCGGCGATGCCCCCGTTGCCCTGACCGGCCAGCAGCGCCGCGGCGGCGGCCACCAGACCGGCGGCCGGGAGGGTCAGCGCCCAGGCGACGACCATGCGGCCCGCGGTCGCCCAGCGCACCACCCCGCCCTTGCGGCCGATGCCCGCGCCCATGACGGCGCCCGAGCAGACCTGCGTGGTGGACAGCGCGAAGCCGATGTGGGAGGAGGCCAGGATGACGGTCGCGGCGCCGGTCTGGGCGGCGAAGCCCTGCGGCGGCTGGATGTCGGTGATGCCCTTGCCCATGGTGCGGATGATGCGCCAGCCGCCCAGGTAGGTGCCGAGCGCGATCGCGAGACCGGCGGAGACGATGACCCACATGGGCGGGTCGGAGTCGGGCGCGATGACGCCGCCGGTGACCAGCGCGAGGGTGATGACGCCCATCGTCTTCTGCGCGTCGTTGGTGCCGTGGGCCAGGGAGACCAGGGCGGCCGAGGCGATCTGCCCGGCGCGGTAGCCCTTCGCGGTGTCCTCCGCGGCCCGGTCGTTGGCCAGTCGGTAGGTGAGCCGGGTGGCGGCCACCGTGGCGATGCCCGCCACGACCGGCGCGGCCACGGCCGGGATGAGGACCTTCATGACGATCGCCTCGCTGTTGACCCCGTCCATGCCGACGGAGACCACAGTGGCGCCGATGAGGCCGCCGAAGAGGGCGTGCGAGGAGCTGGACGGGAGACCGGCCAGCCAGGTCACCAGATTCCAGAGGATCGCACCGACCAGCCCCGCGAAGATCACTTCGGGCTTGATGCCGGAGCCTTCGTCGATGATTCCGCCGGAGATGGTCTTGGCGACCTCCACGGAGAGGAAGGCGCCGACGAGGTTGAGGACCGCCGACATCGCCACCGCGACCCGGGGACCGAGCGCTCCGGTGGAGATGGTGGTGGCCATGGCGTTGGCCGTGTCGTGGAAGCCGTTGGTGAAGTCGAACACCAAGGCCGTGACGATCACGATCCCGATGAGAAGCGTGATGTGTTCCATACACCCGGTCAATCAGTTCGGAGGGCGGTCAGTGCCACGGTGAACGTAGGGAAACTGGGTGAACGGGAGATGAACTGAGGCGGGCTTCACGGTGACGCGGGCGCGCGGGTGTGAAAACGGCTGGTTTTCGACCGTATTCCCGTTCGCCACAAGGAGTTTGACGTCCATACATCAACTCGGTGTAGGCCGCTCCGCCCGGCGTTCCTGTGGAAGGATCGCGCCCGGAGGTGAGGGCACGTGACGGAGCCGCGATCGGCACGACGGCCACAGCCGAGGCTGACCCAGCCCCTGCGACAGGCCTGGACACAGGTGGTGCGGACGGCCCGCAGAACCACCGCCGACGGACTCGTCGTCGGCACCTCGGGCAATGTGTCGGCCCGGGTCGGCGACACCGTCCTGGTGACCCCGAGCGGCGTCCCGTACGACCGGCTCGGCCCGCGCGACGTGGTCGGCGTCGACCTCGACGGCCGCCAAGTGCTCGGCACCCTCAAGCCCACCAGCGAGCTGCCCATGCACCTCGCCCTCTACCGTCACACGGACGACGCCTCGGCCATCGTCCACACCCATGCCGTTCACGCCACGGCGGTCTCCACGCTGGTCGACGAGTTGCCCGCGATCCACTACATGACCGCCGCCCTCGGCGGGCCCGTCCGGGTCGCCGACTACGCGCTCTACGGCACCGATGAACTGGCCGAAAACATGCTGCACGCGCTGCGCGACCGCTCCGGCTGTCTGCTGCGCAACCACGGCACCGTCGTCTACGGAGCGACGCTGGACCAGGCATACGACCGCACCGCCCAGCTGGAGTGGATGTGCCAGGTCTGGCTGGCCGCGGCCGCCATTCCCGGCCACACCCCGGCCCTCCTCCCGCCCGCCGAGCTGGAGCGCGCCGCGGCCAAGTTCAGCGGCTACGGCCAGCAGCCCGCCGACGACACCGCCCACCGATAGGGGGTGTCTCGCCGGTCATGCTGGGCTCCCGACGCCTGGCACGGCACCTCGCGGCCCCGCGCTCGTCGCACGCAGCGCCTCCCCCAGCTACCGCTGGGCGGTGCCCCCTGCGCTCTCCTCACGCGGGTTGCGATGCTCCCCCAGCTACCGCTGGGAGGTGCCCCCTGCACCAGACGCCGCTCGCTGATCCAGCCTGACCGACAAGACACCCCCTAGGGGCCCGAAACAGCCCATCCCGCTGGCCGGTCCGCCGCTCGCCGCCCACACTGGGAGGGATGCGTGTGCGGACAACGGCGGTCGCTGCCGCCACCACTCTGCTGGGTGTCGGCGCGGCCGCGGTGGCGGCGGGCCGGTACGTCACCGACGCTGCCCTGAAACCGGCCCCCGACCGGCCGCTGCCGAACGAGCCGCCGCTCACCGTGCACGCCATGGACGCCGCCGATGTCGTGGCCGACGGGCGGATCGCCCTCACCCGTTCGCTCGCCTCGCTGCGCCCCGGTACGTACGGTCTCGTCGGCCGGAACTGCCATGCCGTCGTCGGCCCCGTGGACGAGGACGTTCCGCACCCCGCCGACTGCGTCGTACGCCGCCTGGAGCGGGTGACGCACGGCACCCTCGACGCGGGCACCCGGGTGCGGCTCACCCCGCAGGTGTACCTCGGCAACCCGAGGGACGCGCTCGGCATCGACCACGCCGATGTCGACATTCCCGGCGAACTCGGTCCGCTGCCCGCCTGGTTCCTGCCCGGCGAGCGCACCACCTGGGTGATCACCACTCATGGTCTCGGCACCACCCGCGAACACCCCATGGTCGTCATGCCGATGCTGCACCGGCTGCGGATCCCGGTGCTCGACCTCGCGTACCGCGGCGACCCCGGCGCCCCGCGCCCGCCCGACGGCATCGGCCACCTCGGCGAGACGGAGTGGCGCGACCTCGACGCCGCCATCCGCTACGCGGTCCGCTACGGGGCGGAGAGCATCGTCCTGCACGGCTGGTCCACCGGCGCCTCCATGGCCCTGCACGCGGCCGCCAACTCCGCACTGCGGCACCGGCTCAGCGGCATCGTCCTGGACTCGCCGGTGCTCGACTGGCGGGCCACCCTGCGCGCCCTCGCCGCCGCGCGCCGCACCCCCGCCGCCCTGCTCCCGCTCGCCGTACGGGCCGCGGAAGGGCGCACCGGGCTCCATGACAGCAGGCTCGCCGAGGCGGCCGACCCCGAGCGCCTGCCGGTGCCCACGCTCATCGTGCACGGCCCCGGGGACACCCTCGCGCCCTGGGACGCGTCGCGTGAACTCGCCGCCGCCCGGCCCGACCTGGTCACCCTTCATCCGGTCCGGCACGCCCCGCACGCCGCCATGTGGAACGCCGACCCCCACGGCTACGAGGAGGCGCTGCGGCGCTTCCTCACCCCCCTGATCTAGGGCGTTCGCAGGGAATTCCGACAGCTCCGGCTACCCGCCGGAATCCGGCCGCGGCGACCGCCGGACGGGTGCCGATTGGGCTTTCGGGCCGTCAACGGCGAGACTGCTTCTGTGACGTCCCGTACTCCGCGCGACTCCCGGCTCCGACTCGTCCGCCAGCGGCCGATGGCCACCGCCACCCGGCCCGCGCCGAACCGCTCCCGGCCGGCGCCACGCCCGCCCGAGGGCACACCACCCCGGCCGGAACTGGCCCGGCAGGCCCGTGCGGGGCTTGTCGGGGCAGTGGAGGTGGCGCGCTGGGCCGCGGCCGAGGACGACTCGCTCGGGGCCCTCTCCGACGAGGCCGCCGCCCGTGCGGCCGCCGCGCTGGGGCGCAGCCCCGAGGAGGTGCGGAACGACTGGGACCGGGCCCGGCTCGTCGGGCTGGTCGATCTGCACGGCGGCACCGCGCGCCCCGGCTGGCGGCTCCAGGCGTGGGACCGCGACGACAGCGCCGTGCTGCGCGGCTGGGTCGCGCTGCTCGACGCCTGGTCGCTGGCCAGCCCCGCGCCGGAGACCGCCGAGCCCACGGCCGTCGCCGAGGTGGTCGAGGCCGTACCGCAGCTGCTCCCGCTGCTCCAGCTGTCCGCGGGCCCGGTGCAGATCTCCACGCTGCTGGACATGCTGCGCAAGCGGGTCGCGGAGCTGCGCACCGAGCGCTGCGAGGTGCCGTACGGGGTGGCCGCGCCGGGCGAGGGCGACCCCGCCGGGGCCCCGGACCCGGCCGACGACCGGCACCAGCCGGACGGCGCCGAGGACGACGACGAGCTGGAGGACCTGCTCGGCTGGGCCCTGGACGCGCTCGCCTCGGTCGGGGCGCTCACCGTCCTCGAAGGCGACGCCGTCCTCACCGCGCTCGGCAACTGGGCGGTGTGGGTCAAGCTGGAGCAGATCTGCGTGGCCGCCCAGAGCCCCGCCGGGAACATCGAGCACCCCGCCGCCGACATGCTGCGCGGCTGCGCGGGCCTCACCCCCGGACCCGCCCGCGCCGAGTACCGGGCCTGGCTCGCCGCGCGCCCGGTCGGCAGTGCCATCACCGAGCTGCTGGACGCCGCGCGCGGCGACGACGCGCTGCTGCGCGGGCTCGCGTTCGAGGCGCTGCGGGTCGCCGGGGCGCCCGCCGAACCCGCGGTGCGGGCCGTCGTGGAGGAATCGTGCCTGCGCCCGTACGCGCTGCTGTGGCTCGCCGAGCACGACGGCGCCGACGCCGAGGACGCGCTGGACGTGCTCACCCGCGAGGAGGCCACCTGGCTGTGGGTGGACACCGCCGCCGCCATCTCCGACCACGGCGAGAGCCCGCTGCTGGTGCGCCATCTGGAGTCGGCGGTGCAGGGCACCGTGCCCGCGCTGCTGGAGGAGGTACGGGCCGTCGGCCACCCGCGTACGGTGCAGGTGCTGGTGGCGCTGGCCGCCGCCCACCCCGACCCGGCCCTCGCCAAGGCGGTGCGCCGGGCGGCCTTCCAGGTCCACACCGGCGGCGTCTGAGGGGATCGCGCGAGGTGGGGGAGGCCCCGGACCCCAGGGGAAAATCCGGTTGCCCGCACCGCTAAACTAGCCGCATGGCAATTCTCCTCGTGCATTAGACGGCGTCGGCCCCGCCCGCTGGTCTGTCCCGTCCGCCGTCCAATCTGCCCAGGAGTAATTCCCCGTGATCACCGCCTCCGGCGTCGAGCTGCGTGCCGGCGCCCGTGTTCTGATCGAGTCCGCCTCCTTCCGTATCGCCAGGGGCGACCGCATCGGTCTCGTCGGCCGCAACGGCGCGGGGAAGACCACGCTCACCAAGTGTCTGGCGGGTGAGGGCACCCCGGCCGGTGGCAGCATCACCCGCTCCGGCGAGGTCGGCTATCTGCCGCAGGACCCGCGCACCGGCGACCTCGACGTCCTCGCGCGCGACCGGATCCTCTCCGCCCGCGACCTCGATTCCGTGCTGCGCAGGATGCGCGAGAACGAGGAGCGCATGGCCAACGGCAAGGGCGCCACCCGCGAGCGCGCGATGAAGAAGTACGAGCGCCTGGAGACGGAGTTCCTGACCAAGGGCGGCTACGCGGCCGAGGCGGAGGCCGCGACCATCGCGGCCAGCCTGGGCCTGCCGGACCGGGTGCTCGGCCAGCCGCTGCACACCCTCTCCGGCGGTCAGCGGCGCCGCGTCGAGCTGGCCCGGATCCTGTTCTCGGACTCCGACATCCTGCTGCTGGACGAGCCGACGAACCACCTCGACGCCGACTCCATCATCTGGCTGCGGGACTACCTGAAGACCTACAGCGGCGGCTTCATCGTGATCTCCCACGATGTCGACCTCGTGGAGACGGTCGTCAACAAGGTCTTCTACCTGGACGCCAACCGCTCGCAGATCGACATCTACAACATGGGCTGGAAGCTCTACCAGGCCCAGCGCGAGGCGGATGAGAAGCGCCGCAAGCGCGAGCGCGCCAACGCCGAGAAGAAGGCCGCCGCGCTCAACTCGCAGGCCGACAAGATGCGCGCCAAGGCCACCAAGACGGTCGCCGCGCAGAACATGGCCCGCCGCGCCGAGAAGCTGCTGTCAGGGCTGGAGGAGGTGCGGCAGTCCGACAAGGTCGCCAAGCTGCGCTTCCCGGACCCCGCGCCGTGCGGCAAGACCCCGCTGACCGCCGAGGGCCTGTCGAAGTCGTACGGCTCCCTGGAGATCTTCACCGATGTCGACCTGGCCGTCGACAAGGGCTCCCGGGTCGTCATCCTGGGCCTCAACGGCGCGGGCAAGACCACGCTGCTGCGGCTGCTGGCCGGGGTCGAGAAGCCGGACACCGGCCAGGTGACCCCCGGCCACGGGCTGAAGCTCGGCTACTACGCGCAGGAGCACGAGACGCTCGACCCGGACCGCACCGTCCTGGAGAACATGCGCTCGGCCGCGCCCGACCTCGACCTGGTCGAGATCCGCAAGACGCTCGGCTCGTTCCTGTTCTCCGGCGACGACGTGGACAAGCCGGCCGGAGTGCTCTCCGGTGGTGAGAAGACCCGGCTCGCGCTGGCCACCCTGGTCGTCTCCTCGGCCAACGTCCTGCTGCTCGACGAGCCCACCAACAACCTCGACCCGGCCAGCCGCGAGGAGATCCTCGGCGCGCTGCACACCTTCACGGGCGCGGTGGTGCTGGTGACCCACGACGAGGGCGCGGTGGACGCCCTCCAGCCGGAGCGGATCATTCTGCTTCCGGACGGGATCGAGGACCTGTGGGGCGCGGACTACGCGGATCTGGTCGCGCTGGCCTGACCCCGGTCGGCCCGGCTCGGTGGGCCCGGCTCGGTGGGCCTGGCCCCTTTGCTGCTCTCTGATCCACTTCCCGTAGATCATTCGGCCTAGGCGTGATCCGTCATCTGAGTGAGAACCGCTGGTATCGCGGCGCGCCGCCCCTGACCGGCGCACGGCGCGTGCCGCGCGCCGGTCACTCTTCGACCATCCTCTGATATAGGGGCCCTGACCTGCCCTTTCTTTAATGATCAAGAAAGACTGGCAGGGCGGAAGCCGCCGGAATCCTGGATTCCGAAGGCGTGTGCGGCGCCATTTCTCGGAATCCTTCCTCCACAGGTCTTGCCGAATGGGTGGCCAGGAAGCCGCCTAGGGGTGATCATGAGAGTCACAGAGCGCACTTCCCATGAGGAGGCACGGGTGGCCGAGACTCTGAAGAAGGGCAGCCGGGTGACCGGCGCCGCGCGCGAAAAGCTCGCGGCAGACCTGAAGAAGAAGTACGACTCCGGTGCGAGCATCCGGGCGCTGGCCGAGGAGACCGGCCGTTCCTACGGATTCGTCCACCGGATGCTCAGCGAGTCAGGAGTTTCCCTACGTGGTCGCGGTGGCGCGACGCGAGGCAAGAAGGCCGCATCGGCCTGATCGCGCGTCTCGCGTCAGCGGTTCGTCACCGGCAGCAGGTGTGGACAGTGCCACCCGGTTGATCGTCCGTTCGACCGGGTGGTTACTGTGCAGTCACTTGTACTGACTGCGGCCGACCGGAGGCTCCCTGTGACCCTGCTCGACAAGGACGGCGTATCGCTCACCGTTGATGACGCGATCGCCACGGTGACCCTGGCCAACCCGGCCAAGCGCAACGCCCAGTCGCCCGCGTTGTGGCGGGCGCTGGCCGAGGCGGGGTCGCTGCTGCCCGGCAGTGTGCGGATCGTCGTGCTGCGTGCCGAGGGCATGTCCTTCTCGGCCGGGCTCGACCGGCAGGCGTTCACCCCCGAGGGCTTCGAAGGCGAGCCGTCCTTCCCGGAGATGGCCCGCGGTTCGGACGCCGAGCTGGACGCCACCATCGCCGCCTACCAGGACGCGTTCACCTGGTGGCGGCGCAACGACATCGTGTCCATCGCCGCCGTGCAGGGCCATGCGATCGGGGCGGGCTTCCAGCTCGCCCTCGCCTGTGACCTGCGGGTATGCGCGGACGACGCGCAGTTCGCGATGCGCGAGACCAGCCTCGGGCTGGTACCCGACCTGACCGGCACCCACCCGCTGGTCGGCCTCGTGGGATACGCCCGGGCGCTGGAGATCTGCGCGACCGGGCGCTTCGTCCACGCCGAGGAGGCCGAGCGCACCGGCCTCGCCAACCTCGTGGTGCCCGCCGCCGAGCTGGACGGCGCGGTCCAGGACCTGGCCGCCGCCCTGCTGGCCGCCCCTCGCGACGCGGTGGTCGAGACCAAGGCGCTGCTGCGGGGCGCGGCGGACCGTACGTACGACGAGCAGCGCGCCGCCGAGCGCGCCGCCCAGGCCCGCCGCATCCGCGACCTCGCGGGCCTGACCGACTAGTCGAAGGTCAGCACCGGCTTGATCGTGGTGCCCGCCTTCATGTCCGCCGCCGCCTCCTCGATCCGGGCGAACGGATAGGTCCGGATCAGCTGGTCCACGGGCAGCCGTCCCTGCTGGTGGAGGCCGACCATCAGCGGGATCAGCTGTTCCGGTTCGCTGTCGCCGAGCGTGACGCCCGTGATGCGGCGGCCCGGCAGCAGGCCGTTGACGTCGACCCCGACCTCCGTGCCCATGGGCGGCGCCCCGATGACCGCGACCTCGCCCCGGGGCGCGAGGGCGTCGACAGCGGTGCGGAGGACGCCGGGGTTGCCCGTGGTCTCCAGGGCGCAGTCGAGGCCGAGGCCGTCCGTCAGCTCGACGAGGGCGGCCGCGGTGTCCTCCTCGGCGGCGTTGACGACGGCCGTGGCGCCCAGCTTGCGGGCCAGCGCCAGCCGCGGGGCGAGCCGGTCGACGGCGATCACCTGCCGGACCGGGCCGAGCACGGCGGCCATCACGGCGGCGAGCCCGACCGCGCCGGCGCCGAAGACGCCGATGGTGCTGCCGGGCCGGGGCCGCAGGACGTTCAGCACGGCGCCGACCCCGGTCTGGATGCCGCAGCCGAAGGGCGCGAGCGTGGCCAGGCTTACGTCGGCCGGGACCCGGACCACGCTGCGCTCGTCCACCAGCGCGTGCGTCGCGAACGACGACTGGCCGAAGAAGTGTCCGCCAAGCCCGCCGCCCCCGGAGGCGGAACGCAGGGTCGTGGTGCCGTCGCCGCGGGTGCCCCCGAGGAGGTTGAGCGGCAGCCAGGAGGCGCAGTACGCGGGGTGGCCGCCGCGGCAGGTGCCGCACGCACCGCACGAGGTGAAGGTCAGGACGACATGGTCGCCGGGCCGCACCCGGCCGACCCATGACCCGACCCGCTCCACCACGCCCGCGCCCTCGTGGCCGAGGACGCCGGGGAGCGGGAAGGGCAGCTGGCCGTCGCGCACGGTCAGATCGGTGTGGCAGACCCCGGCGGCGGTCAGCCGGACCACGATCTCGTCCGGCCGGGGCTCGTCCAGGGTGATCCTCTCCAGGGAGAAGGGGGCGCCGGGCTTGTTCACCACGGCGGCGAGGGTTTCGGTCATCGTGGAAGCTCCGTGGCTCGGAGGGGCTCAGAACGGGTAGCGCGCGGTGTCGCCGCGCAGGGTCAGCCACTGCGTCTCGGTGAAGGCGTCGAGATTGGCCCGGGCGCCGCCCACCCGGCCGAAGCCGGATGCGGCAAGGCCCCCGAAGGGCGCGTTCGGATCGTCGTTGACCGTCTGGTCGTTGATGTGGACCATTCCGCTGGGAATCCGCTCGGCGAGGGCGAGCGCGCGCGCCATGTCGGCGGTGAGGATGCCCAGGCTCAGGCCGTACGGGGAGTCGGCGGCGAGCTCCACGGCCTCGTCATCCGTGCTGTACGGGCGTACGCAGGCGACGGGGCCGAACACCTCCTCCTCCCAGGCGGGGACGGACGGGCCGCAGTCGGCCAGCACCGTGGGCCGGTAGAACCGGCCCCGGTGGGTGCCGCCGGTGACCACCCGGGCGCCCGCGGCCACGCTGCGCTCGACGATGTCCACGACATGGCCGAGCTGCCGGTCGTCGATGAGCGGGCCGAGGGCGACCGGTTCGCGGAAGGGATCGCCCACGGTGAGCTGCTCGGCCTTCTTGGCGAGCAGGCCGACGTACTCCTCGTATCGCGACTCATGGACCAGATGGCGGCCGACGGCCATGCAGATCTGCCCCTGGTGGAGGAAGTTCCCCCAGGCCCCGCAGGACGCGGCGGCCTCGATGTCGGCGTCGTCCAGCACGATCAGGGCGCTGTTGCCGCCCAGCTCCAGATGGGCCCGGGTCAGCTGCTCGGAGGCCAGCGCCCCGACCGCGCGGCCCGCGGGGGTGGAACCGGTGAACGACACGACCCGCACCGCCGGGTCGCGGACGATCGCGGCGCCGACGTCCGCGCCGCCGGGCAGGCACTGCAGCAGCCCCGCGGGCAGCCCGGCCTCCTCGAAGACGCGGGCGAGGACCACCCCGCCGGACACCGGGGTGCGCGGGTCGGGCTTGAGGATGACGGCGTTGCCGAGGGCGAGCGCCGGGGCGACGGAGCGGATGGACAGGATCAGCGGGAAGTTGAACGGCGAGATCACGCCGACCACCCCGACCGGGATCCGGCGCGCCATGCTCAGCCGCGGCTGCGCCGAGGGCAGCAGCTCTCCGGTGGGCGCCGCGGGCAGGGCGGCGGCCTCCTCGCATTCGGCGGCGGCGACCGCCACCTCCAGGGCGGCCTTCGCCCGTGACGACCCGGCCTCCCGCACGATCCAGTCGGCGATCTCGTCCGCATGGCGCCGGAAAGTGTCGGCCGCACGGCGCAGGGCCGCGGCCCGCTCGGGGAAGGGGGCCGCGGCCCAGGCGCGCCCCGCGGCCGCCGCGGTACGGGCCGCGGGGGCGACGTCCGCCTCGGTGGCCCGGCCGACGGAGCCGAGGTGCTGCCCGGTCGCGGGCTCGGTGATGTCGATGGTGCCGGGCCGGGCGGGGGGCTCCCAGTCGCCGGTGAAGATCCTGTCCGCCCAGTCGGCGGTGGAGAGCAGGCTCATCGCGGACTCCTCAATGCTCAGGAATCCTGATGATGCCCCTCGTGGGTGGGTGCGACAAGGGCCCGGGACGTACACATTTCAAGAACTTTGCGCCGGGCCGCCTGCGCTCATGACCCCCGCGTCAGCTCCGGCGCCGATGCCGGCACCGCCTCCAGCACCAGCACCGCGAGATCGTCGTCGATCGGCTCGGTGCCGAAGTCGTGGGCGGCCAGCCGCACCCGCTCCGCGATGGCCTTGGCGCCGAGCCCCGCACAGCCGCGCAGGATGTCTGCCAGGCCGTCGTCGTCGTCCAGCTGCCGGCTGCCGTCCCGCCGCTCGGTCACCCCGTCGGTCACGCACAGCAGCGTCTCGCCGGGCGCCAGGTCCAGGGAGTCGGCGTGGAAGTCCGGCTCGTCGTCGATGCCCAGCAGCATCTGCGGGAGCGCCGCGGGCGCCACCGTGCCGTCGGTGCCCAGCCGCAGCGGCAGCGGATGCCCGGCGCTGGCCAGGACGCAGTGCGCGCCGCCCGACCGCGGGTCCGGCTCCAGCTCCCCGTAGAGCAGGCTGAGGAAACGCGACCGGGCCTGGTCGCCGCCGAGGGCCGTGGCCTCCGCCTCCTCCTCCACCAGGGCCTGGTTGAGCCGGGTGAGCACCGACTCCACGCCGTGGCCCTCGCGGGCCAGCAGCCGCACCAGATGGCGGGCGAGGCCGGTGACCGACATCGCCTCGGGGTCGCTGCCGCAGACATCGCCGAGCAGGAAGCACCAGCGGCGGCCGCCCATCGGGAACAGGTCGTAGAAGTCGCCGCCGACCGTCTGGCCCTCACCGTGCGGCTCGTAGACGATCGCGGTGTCCACGCCCGGGATGTGGGCCAGCGAAACCGGCAGCTGGCGGCGCTGGAGCGCCCGGCTGATGGTGGCCTGCTGGGTGTACTGCCGGGCGGTGGCCACGGCCTGGGCGATCCGCCGCGCCACGTCGTCGGAGAGCCGCACCACGCCCTCGGTCGTCTGCGCCACCCCGGCCCGGCCGAGCAGCAGCACGCCGTAGTCGCGGCCGCGGGCGATGAGCGGGAAGGTCAGCGCGGAGCCGCCCGTACCGGAGGGGGCGGCGGCCTCGGGCCAGGGCCAAGGGGTGCCGGGGGCGCCGAGCCCGGGCGGCGGCGGATCGCGCTCCAGCGTGGCGCGGAGCGCCTCGATGCGGCGCTCGTCGTTGTGCCAGACCCGGCGCAGCTCCAGCCTGCCGGTCTCGTCGATCAGCCACACCGCGCACCAGTCGGCCAGCCGGGGCACCAGCAGCTGACCGGCGAGGGCGGCGACCATGTTCTCGTCCAGCTGCCCGGTGAGCAGCTCGCTGGCCTCGGCGAGGAACGACGGCCCGCCGCGGTCGACCCATTCGGCCGTCCGGTCCCGGGGCCCCTGCGGCGGGGCGGGGGCGCGGTGCGCGGCGGCGCGCGGCGCGCGGCCGGACGCCTCGGCGGATACGGAGCCGGCCCCGGCCGACGCCGCCTCGGTGTCCAGGCGGAACCACACGGACTTGCGGGTGCGGTGGTACGTCACGCCCCAGGACTCGGCGAGCGCGCCGATCAGCTGGAGGCCGCGGCCCCGGCCGTGGCGCTGGGTGTCCGGCCCGCCCAGCACCACGCTGGCCGGGTGCAGATCGGCGACCTCGATGACGATGCCGGGGCGGTCCGCCGGATCGGCATCGGCGTCGGGGGCGGCGTCGGCATCGGCGGAATCCTCCGGTCCGTTCCCGGTCCGGAGGCGGCAGGTGACCTCGACCCGGGTGCCCGCGTGCAGCACGGCATTGGTGACCAGCTCGCTCACCAGGAGGACCGCGTCCTCGGTCACCCGCGCGCCGACGGCGTCCGGTCCGAGGATCTCGGTCGCGGTCTGGCCCGCGAGGGTGGTGCGGACGAAGGTGCGCGCCGCCCCCGGTGCGCGCACGCTTCCGGGCAGCGTCGTCCGGGCAACGGACTCGCGCGAGAGAGGAAGCAAAGCTCCCACGTGCGGCTCCTGGCAATTCGGGCGGATTAGGCCGTCTAGGTGCCATATTATGACAGACGTAGGGATATCTAATGATCTTTTAAGGGCGGCGCCATGGCACGCGACCCGAACCCCACGGAGTGCACCGCCGAGCTGAGGTCGTTGCTGGCGGCGATGAACGCCTTGTGCGACGGCGACTTCACCGTGCGTATGGACAGCACGGAAGAGGGCGTGCTCGGCGAAGTGGCCGGAACGTTCAACCAGCTGGTGGCGCGCAACGCCCACCTGGCCGCCGAACTCCAGCGGGTCCGCCGCGAGGTGGTCCGCCAGGGGCGGCTGGACGAACGGCTCACCGCGAGCCCGGGCCAGGGCGCCTGGGCGACCAGCGTGAACGACGCCAACCAGCTGGTGGACGCGCTGACCGGGCCGGTGTCCAACGCCACCCGGGTGCTGGACGCCATCGCCGAGGGCGATCTGACCCAGCGGGTCGACCTGCACGACGGCAACCGTCAGCTGCGCGGCGATCTGCGGCGGCTGGCCCGCGGCGTCAACCGTACGGTCGACCAGCTGTCCCTGTTCACCGGCGAGCTGACCCGGGTGGCCCGTGAGGTGGGCACCGAGGGCCGCCTCGGCGGCCGGGCGAAGGTCCAGGGGCTGTCCGGGGACTGGCGCGAGGTGACCGAGGCCGTCAACACCATGGCCTCCCGGCTGACCAGCCAGGTCCGCGACATCGCCGTGGTGACCACGGCCGTGGCCCGCGGCGACCTCACCCAGCAGGTGACCGTCGAGGCCACCGGTGAGCTGCTGGAGCTGAAGCTGACCGTGAACACCATGGTCGACCAGTTGCGCGCGTTCGCCGACGAGGTGACCCGGGTGGCCCGTGAGGTGGGCACCGAGGGCGAACTCGGCGGCCGGGCCCAGGTCCGGGGCGTGTCCGGGGTGTGGAAGGACCTGACCGACAACGTCAACTTCATGGCGTCCAACCTGACCAGCCAGGTCCGCAACATCGCCCAGGTGACCACCGCGGTCGCCACTGGTGACCTCTCACAGAAGATCACCGTGGACGCCCGGGGCGAGATCCTCCAGCTCAAGAACACCGTCAACACCATGGTCGACCAGCTCTCGGCGTTCGCCGACGAGGTCACCCGGGTGGCCAGCGAGGTCGGCAGCGAGGGCAGGCTCGGCGGCCGGGCCCAGGTCCGGGGCGTGTCCGGGGTGTGGAAGGACCTCACCCAGAACGTCAACTTCATGGCGGACAACCTGACCTCCCAGGTCCGCAACATCGCCCAAGTGGCCACCGCGGTCGCCGAAGGAGACCTGAGCAAGACGATCGGCGTGGAGGCCAAGGGCGAGATCCTGGAGCTGAAGTCGACGATCAACACCATGGTGGACCGGCTGTCGTCCTTCGCGGACGAGGTGACCCGGGTGGCGCGCGAGGTGGGCACCGAGGGCAACCTCGGCGGCCAGGCTCAGGTCCGGGGCGTGTCCGGGGTGTGGAAGGACTTGACCGAAAACGTCAACTTCATGGCGCTCAACCTGACCTCCCAGGTCCGCAACATCGCCCAGGTGACCACATCGGTGGCCAACGGCGATCTGTCCAAGCAGATCACCGTGGACGCCCGGGGCGAGATCCTCGAGGTCAAGGACACCGTCAACACCATGGTCCAGCAGCTCCGGGCGTTCGCCGACGAGGTGACCCGGGTGGCCCGCGACGTGGGCACCGAGGGCCAGCTCGGCGGCCGGGCCCAGGTGCCGGGCGTGTCCGGCGTCTGGAAGGACCTGACCGACAACGTCAACTTCATGGCCGGAAACCTGACCTCCCAGGTCCGCAACATCGCCCAGGTGGCCACCGCGGTCGCCCAGGGCGATCTGTCCAAGAAGATCGACGTGGACGCGCGCGGCGAGATCCTCGAACTGAAGACGACCATCAACACGATGGTCGACACGCTCTCCTCGTTCTCCTCCGAGGTCACCCGCGTCGCCCGCGAGGTCGGCAGCGAGGGCCGGCTCGGCGGCCAGGCCCGGGTCGAGGGCGTCTACGGCACCTGGAAGCAGCTGACCACCAGCGTCAACGACCTCGCCCTCAACCTCACCACCCAGGTGCGCGCCATCGCCGAGGTCGCGTCCTCCGTCGCCCAGGGCGATCTGTCCGGCTCCATCTCGGTCGAGGCCCAGGGCGAGGTCGCCGAGCTGAAGAACAACGTCAACCTCATGGTCGCCAACCTGCGCGAGACCACCCGCGCCAAGGACTGGCTGGAGTCCAACCTGGCCCGTATCGCCTCCCTGATGCAGGGCCACCGCGATCTGGTCGAGGTCGCCGACCTGATCCTGCGCGAGCTGACCCCGCTGGTGAACGCCCAGTTCGGAGCGTTCTTCCTCGGCCAGCCCGGCATCCAGCCGGGCGAAGGGCTGAAACTGATCGCCGGATACGGCACCGAGCAGGACAACGGCCCGCTGCCCGCCACCGGCACCCCCGGCCGCGGACTGGTCGCCCAGGCCGCCCAGGAGAAGAAGCGGATCCTGATCACCAACGTCCCCGCCGACTACATCACCATCAACTCCGGACTCGGCTCCGCGCTCCCCACCAGCGTCGTCATCCTGCCGATCCTGTACGAGGACCAGGTGCTCGGAGTCATCGAACTGGCCTCCTTCGGCCGGTTCAGCGAGGTCCACCTCGCCTTCATCGACCAGTTCGTCAACACCATCGGCGTCTCGATCAACACCATCATCGCCAACGCCCGCACCGAGTCGCTGCTGTCCGAATCCCAGCGGCTCACCACCGAGCTGCGGACGCGCTCCAACGAGCTGCAGCGCTCCAACGCGGAGCTGGAGGAGAAGGCCGCGCTGCTGGCCACCGCCTCCCAGTACAAGTCCGAGTTCCTGGCCAACATGTCGCACGAGCTGCGCACCCCGCTCAACTCCCTGCTGATCCTGGCCCGGCTGCTCGCCGACAACGCCGACCAGCGGCTGTCCCCCCAGGAGGTGCAGTTCGCCACCACCATCCACCGCTCCGGCTCCGACCTGCTCCAGCTGATCAACGACATCCTCGACCTGTCCAAGATCGAGGCCGGGCGGATGGACGTCCGCCCGAAGAAGCTGCCGCTGATGAAGCTGCTCGACTACGTGCACGCCACGTTCCGGCCGCTCGCCATCGACCGGGGCCTGTCGTTCGAGATCGCCGTCGGCGAGGACGTACCGCGCGAGCTGTACTCCGACGAGCAGCGGATCCAGCAGATCCTGCGCAACCTGCTCTCCAACGCCCTGAAGTTCACCTCCTCGGGCGGGGTGAAGCTGCGCGTGGAGCGGGCGGTCGGCGCGGAGTTCCAGGAGGAGACGCTGCGCGACGCGGACGCGGTCGTCGCCTTCTCCGTCAGGGACACCGGCATCGGCATCGCGCCCGAGAAGCTGCCCGTGATCTTCGAGGCGTTCCAGCAGTCCGACGGCACCACCAGCCGCAAATACGGCGGCACCGGCCTCGGCCTGTCCATCAGCCGGGAGATCGCCGGAATGCTGGGCGGCCGGATCATCGCCGAGAGCGAGCAGGGCGTTGGTTCCTGCTTCACGCTGTACGTCCCCGCGCACTACGCCGGGGTCGTCCCGCCGCCCGATGTGTCCGACCCCCGGGCCACCGGCGCCACCGTCCCGGCGGCGCTGCCCACCCGGGACGAACCGCTCCCGGACACCGCCGACCACGCGCCCAGCGGGGTGTTCGGCGACCAGAGCGGCGTGACCGGCGACCGCGGCTCCCTGGCCGGTCTGCTGGCCCCCCAGGACCGCGACGGCGCCGGGGACGAGGCACGGGCGGAGCCTCCCCGGCTCAAGGAGTGGCAGTGCGGCCGCCCCAGCCGGGTGCTGACCGGCCGCCGCATCCTCATCGTCGACGACGACATCCGCAACGTCTTCGCGCTCACCCATGTGCTGGGGCGGGTCGGCATGACCGTGAAGTACGCGGAGAACGGCCGCGAGGGGCTGGACGTCCTGCACCGCAACCCGGATGTGTCCCTGGTGCTGATGGACGTGATGATGCCGGAGATGGACGGCTACGAGACGATCCGGGCCATCCGCGGCACCCCCCGGCTCGCCGATCTGCCGATCATCGCCCTCACCGCCAAGGCCATGCCCGGCGACCGCGAGAAGGCGCTCGAGAGCGGTGCCAACGGCTATGTCCCCAAGCCGGTGGACGTCGACCGGCTGATGAACACGGTCTGCGATCTGCTCGACCCGCAGCGCAACCCGGAGGCGGAGGAGGCGGAGGCCGCCGAGAGCATCGCGGAGGCCGAGGGCATGGCGGAGGCCGAGGACACCGCGGACGCCGAGGACGCGGCAGAGCCCGCCGGTGACGGCGACGAGCCCGGCCCGGACGCGGAGACGCGCCCGCCGAGGCCGAGACAGGGGGAGTCATGAGCGCCGCCGCGCCCGACCGCGCCGGAATCCTGATCGTCGACGACATGGAGGAGAACCTGATCGCGCTGGAGGCCGTCCTGGGCCCGCTCGACCAGCGGCTCGTCCGCGCCCACTCCGGTGAGGAGGCGCTGAAGGCGATGCTCCGGCAGGAGTTCGCCGTCGTGCTGCTCGACGTCCTGATGCCGGGCATGGACGGCTTCGAGACCGCCGCCAACATGAAACGTCTCGACCAGACCAAGGACGTCCCGATCATCCTGCTGACCGGCACCGACGCCGACTCGGACTATCCCTACCGGGGCTATGCCATCGGCGCCGCCGACTTCCTCACCAAGCCCATCGACCCCTGGCTGCTGCGGACCAAGGTCAACGTCTTTCTGGATCTGCACCGCAAAAACATCCAGCTCGCCGCCCAGGCCGAGCAGCTGCGCCGCCAGCTGGCGGGGGAACCGGACCCCTCGGACGAGCGGCTGGAGCGGGTGTCCGAACAGCTCGCCCGCACCGCGGGGGTGCTGCGCCAGGGCGGGGGCGGTGAGGAGGCGGCCGGGCTGGCCGACTGCGTCACCGAGCTGGCCCGCACCGTGGAGGACCTGCGGGCCGCCCGGCAGGCCATCCAGGGCCGATGACGGCCGGGGTGACGGCCGCCCTACGGCGCTGCCGTGTCCGCCGGGGGCGGCGTGGCCGACATCGCCCGGGTGCAGTCGATCAGCGCGTGGCGCAGCTCTCCGCGACGGTCCTCGGTCAGCCCGCCGAGCATCCGCTCCTCCAGCATCCGCACCTGCTCGTCGTAGCTCCGCAGCGCCTCGCGCCCCCGGTCGCTGAGGCTGATGAGCAGCACCCGGCGGTTGGCTGGATCCCGGCGGCGCTCGATGAAGCCGCGTTCCTCCAGCGTCTGGACCATCTCGTGCATCGTCTGCGGCTTGACGAACGAGCGCCGGGCGAGCTGGGCCGACGACAGCCCGTCCCGGCGCTCCAGGACGGTCAGCGCCGTGTACTGGAGCGTGGTCAGGCCGAGGGGGCGCAGCAGCGCGTCCAGATGGGCCCGTATCGCCTGTTCCAGCCGTTTCACCAGGTAGAGCGTGCCGACCTGGTCCAGCTGCGCGGTGTCGGACTGCTCGGAAGTGGTCATTCGGCCATCTTGCCCGACTGATGTCCGGGGCCGGTGCCCGGCCGCCGCTCCGCCCATTGACACCCGACCTCCCGGAGTGCTCCACTCACCATCAGAATCAGGAACCCTGATGATACTCGTGGAAGGATCCGAAGCCCATGGAGCTGACGGGGAAGACCGCCGTGGTCACCGGCGCGGGGCGCGGCCTCGGCCTCGCCTACGCCCGCGCCCTGGCCCGGGCGGGGGCCAACGTGGTCGTCAACGACGCCGACGCCGCCACCGCCGAACAGGCGGTCAAGGTCATCACCGACGAGGGCGGTACGGCGGTCGCCGCGCCCGGTGCGGTCGGCACCAGCGAGGTCGCCGACGCGCTCGTGGACCGTGCGGTCGAGGCGTTCGGACGGCTGGACGTCCTGGTCACCAACGCGGGCATCCTGCGCGACCGGGTGCTGTGGAAGATGACCGACGAGGACTTCGACGCGGTCGTCGGCGTCCATCTCAAGGGCACCTTCACCTGCGCCCGCGCCGCCGTCCGGCACATGCGCGAGCGCGGCGAGGGCGGTCGGCTGATCCTCATCGGCTCGCCCGCCGGGCAGCGCGGCAACTTCGGGCAGACCAACTACTCCGCCGCCAAGGCGGGCATCGTCGGCATGACCCGCACCTGGTCGATGGAGTGCGCCAAGGCCGGGATCGGCGTCAACGCGGTGATCCCCGTCGCCGCGACCGCCATGACCGCGACCATCCCCGCCTTCGCGCCGCACGTCGAGGCGTACGAGGAACGCGGCGAACCGCTGCCCGCCTGGCTGCGGCAGGGCGAGGGCTTCGGCACCGCCGACGACGTCGCCGGGCTCGTGGTCTTCCTCGCCTCGGACGCCGCCGACGGCATCACCGGGCAGGCCATCGGCATCGGCGGCGACCGGCTGACCCTGTGGACCCACCCTGAGGAGGAGACGGCGGTCTACCGCGAGGGCGGCTGGGACGCGGACGCCATCGCGGGCGTCTGGGGTACGTCGCTGGGGCGGCACCCGGAGGGCGTGGGCATCCCCGCGCCCGTCGAGCCGCAGAGCCCCAAGAGCACGGAGGGGGCCGGGCGGTGAACCTCGACGATCTCGTCGCCATCGACGTCCACACCCACGCCGAGGTCTCGGCGGACGGCCACTCCTCGCTCAGCGGCGAGCTGGCCGAGGCGTCCGCCGCGTACTTCAAGACCCATGGCGCCCGGCAGCCCACCATCCCCGAGCTGGCCGCCCACTACCGCGAACGCCGCATCGCCGCCGTCGTCTTCACGGTGGACGCGGAGAGCGCCACCGGCCATCCGCCGATCGGCAACGAGGAGGTGGCCGCCTCCTGCGCCGAACACGCCGATGTCCTCATCCCGTTCGCGAGCGTCGACCCGTGGAAGGGCAAGGCGGCGGTGCGGGCGGCGCGGCGGCTGGTCGAGGACCACGGGGTGCGCGGCTTCAAGTTCCATCCGTCCCTCCAGGCGTTCCACCCGAACGACCCGCGGTTCTACCCGCTGTACGAGGTCATCGAGGAGCTGCGGGTGCCCGCGCTCTTCCACACCGGGCAGACCGGGATCGGCGCGGGCGTGCCCGGGGGCGGCGGCATCCGGCTGAAGTACTCCAACCCCATGGACGTGGACGACGTCGCCGTGGACTTCCCGGATCTGCCGATCATCCTGGCCCATCCGTCGTTCCCCTGGCAGGACGAGGCGCTGGCCGTCGCCACGCACAAGCCGAACGTCTACATCGACCTGTCCGGCTGGTCGCCGAAGTACTTCCCGCCGCAGCTGGTCCGCTATGCGAATTCGCTGCTCAAGCACAAGGTCCTGTTCGGCTCCGACTATCCGGTGATCGACCCGGACCGGTGGCTGGCCGACTTCGGCAAACTCGAGATCAAGCCCGAGGTTCGGCCGCTGATCCTCAAGGACAACGCGGCGCGGCTGCTCGGCCTCACGAAGGGGTGAGCGGGAGATGCTGGAGCAAGGCATCGGCCGGGGCGCCGGAGAGGGCATCGGATCGTGGCCGCGGCGGCGGGCCCGTAAGACCCCCGGGCGGATCGCGATCGTCCACGGCGACGACACCCAGACCTACCGGGAGCTGGACGAGACCGTCACCCGGTTCGCCCGCGCCCTGCGGGCGCGCGGGATCCGGCGCGGCGACCGCGTCGCCTACCTCGGCCCCAACCACCCCTCGTTCCTCCACGCGCTCTTCGCCACCTGCGCGGTGGGCGCGGTCTTCGTCCCGCTCAACACCCGGCTCGCCGCGCCCGAACTGGCCTACATGCTGCACGACTCCGGTGCGCGGCTGCTCCTCCACCACGCGCGCTGCGCGGAGACCGCGGCGGAAGCGGGCGCGGGCATCGCGGTGGCGGTCGACGATCTGGCGGACGATCGCGAGGACGACCGTGGGGACGACTGTGCGGACGAGGTCATGGCCGCCGACGACCCGTGCATGATCATGTATACGTCCGGTACCACCGGACAGCCCAAGGGCGCCGTCCTCAGCCACGCCAACATCACCTGGAACAGCCTCAACGTCCTGGTCGACACCGATCTGGCCGCGGACGAGATCACCCTCGTCACCGCGCCCCTCTTCCACACCGCCGCGCTCAACATGACCTGTCTGCCGACCCTGCTCAAGGGCGGACGCGTGGTGATAGAGCCCGGGTTCGACGCGGAACGGATGCTCGATCTGATCGAGAGCCAGCGCGTGACCTGCCTGTTCGGCGTCCCCACCATGTTCGCGGCGGTCACGGAGTCGCCGCGCTGGGAGACGGCCGACCTGTCGTCCGTGCGCACCCTGATGTGCGGCGGTTCCCCCGTCCCCAAGGCGCTGATCGACGTCTATCTGCGGCGCGGTCTGTCCTTCATCCAGGGGTACGGGATGACCGAGGCGTCCCCCGGGACGCTGCTGCTCGACCGCGAGATGAGCGCGGTCAAGGCGGGCTCCGCGGGCGTGCCCCACTTCTTCACCGACGTCCGGCTGGTCCGGTCGGACCTGACCGGCGAGGCGGAGCCCGGCGAGCCCGGCGAGATCCTGGTGCACGGCCCGCATGTGATGCGCGGCTACTACGGACTGCCGGACGCGACCGCGGAGGCCCTACTGGAGGGCGGCTGGTTCCGCTCCGGGGACATGGGGATGCGGGACGAGGACGGCTATGTGTTCATCGTGGACCGCGTCAAGGACATGATCATCTCGGGCGGTGAGAACGTCTATCCGGCCGAGGTCGAGAACGCGCTGTACGACCACCCCGATGTCGTCGAATGCGCCGTGATCGGCATGCCGGACGCCCGGTGGGGCGAGGTCGGCAAGGCCGTCGTCGTCCTCCGGGCGGGATCCGCCACCGAGCCGCAGGACCTGCTCGACCACCTCGCGGGCCGCCTCGCGAAGTACAAGGTGCCCAAGGCGGTCGAGTTCCGGACCGCGCTGCCGCGCACCGCCAGCGGAAAGATCCGCAAATCCGCCCTGCGCTGACGAGCCGCCGCGCACCACATGAGCCGCGCACCACATGAATGGAGACCGTGCATGCCCACGACCGTGAACAGCTTCGACGAGCTGAAGCAGCTGACCGGACAGCACCTCGGCCACAGCCGGTGGCACCGGATCGAGCAGGGCCGGGTCGACACCTTCGCCGACGCCACCGGCGACCACCAGTGGATCCACGTCGACCCCGAGCGGGCCAAGGACGGCCCCTTCGGCGGCACCATCGCCCACGGCTATCTCACCCTCTCCCTGCTGATCCCGCTGTGGGGCGAGATCCTCGAACTGGGCGGCGTCCGGATGGCCGTCAACTACGGCCTCAACAAGGTGCGGTTCCCGGCGCCGGTGCCGGTCGGCGCCACGATCCGGGCCGGGGCGACGCTCGTCTCCGTCGAGGAACTCGGGGACGGCGGCGCCCAGGCCGTCATCGACCTGGTGGTGGAGCAGGACGGCGGCGGCAAGCCGTGCTGCGTCGCCCAGGCCGTGCACCGCTACCACTGGTGAACGGTGAACCGGTGAAGGTCAGCCGCCGACGCCCACGGCGGTGACGAGGACGGCCACCGTCGCCGGGGGCGGCGCGGTGGCCGCCACCGCCCCGCGCACCGCGCGCGCCACGTCCAGGGCGCGGTGGCCCGGGGCCACGGCCAGTTCGACCCGGATGTGCGCCCCCTCGATCCGTACGGCTTGACGGCCCAGCACCGGGGCGAGCCGCGCCACACCCGGTACGGCGAGGACCGCGGCGCCGATGGCCGAGCCCTCGTCCGGCCGCTCGTCGGCGGGTGGCTCTTCGGCGTCGGGCGGGGGCGTGCGCTCCGGAACCTCGTCCAGCACCTCCGTCACCCGCAGGTCCACGGCGCCGACCGCCAGCCCGAGCCGGTCCACGGCCGCGCCCAGCAGGGCCCCGCGCAGCCGTTCCGCCGTCACCGGCAGCGGCCGGTCCGCCGTCGCCGCGCACTCCGCCTCGACCCGCAGCGGCCCCGGCGGCAGCGCGCTCGGCGGGGCCGGGACCGCGGGCGGCGCGGCGGCGTCCGGGTCGGCCAGCGCGATACGGAGCGCGCCGAGCCGTACGCCGGGCACGCCGTCGGCCGCCCGGCGGAGCACGGCGGCCGCCGCGCGCTCGGTCAGCCAGGCGCCGTCCTCCGGCCCGCCGAGGGGGAGGAGACGGCCGAGCCGCAGTTGCTGCCGTACGGCGTGCGCGAGCCGGTCCGTAACCATGCCTGAATGATGCATAACGTGCGCACTACCGGCCAAACACCTTTAGTGTGGCAAGTAGGGCGAATGGAGAAGAAAGGGGCGATCGGTGATGTCCGAGACCGCGCCACGCAACCGGCCCCAGACCCCCGTCGCCGAGCCGTCCGCAGCTACGCCGAAGATCATCGGCGGCGGTGTCGACCCGGGAGCCCGCGGCCGTACCACCATCGCCGACGGCGTGGTCGAAAAGATCGCCGGAATGGCCGCCCGCGATGTGGTCGGCGTCCACGCCATGGGCGGCGGCCTCGCCCGCACCTTCGGGGTCGTCCGCGACCGGGTGCCCGGCGGCGGCAAGTCCGTCGCCCGCGGGGTGAAGGCCGAGGTGGGCGAGGTGCAGACGGCCCTCGACCTGGAGATCGTGGTGGACTACGGCGTCGCGATCGCCGACGTCGCCCGGGCCGTACGGGAGAACGTGATCGCGGCGGTCGAGCGGATGACCGGCCTCGAGGTGGTCGAGGTCAACATCGCGGTCAGTGATGTGAAGTTGCCGGATGAGGAAGAGGAATCGCCGGAGCCCAGGCTTCAGTAGCCGCGGCGGCGGCTCGGCGGCGGCTCCGGTCGGCTCCAGCAGGGGAGCACACGATGAGCATGGCCGTGATCGGGATGATCGCGGGGATGGCGCTGGCTTTCGCCGGATACTTCGGTGGTTTCGGGGCCTTTCTGCTGGTGGCGGCGTTGGGCGCCGTCGGGTTCGTCGCGGGCCGGTTCCTGGACGGTGACCTGGAACCGGGCGACTTCTTCCGTACCCGCGACCGTGGCGAACGGCGGCGGTGAGGGTGCGCCGTGAGTGAGCCGGGGGAGCGGGGCGCCACGCGGATCGCGGACCGCGTCGTCGCGAAGATCGCCTCGCGGGCGGCGCGGGAGGCGCTCGGCGCCGGGGGCGGGCTGCTGCCGTACGCGGTCGTCGCCGTCCGCGCGGGCGCCGCGCGTGTACGGATCGCCGTCGAGCTGGGCTATCCGTCCGACATCGGCGCCCAGTGCGGGGCGGTACGGCGTCATGTGGCGACGCGGGTCGGCGAACTGACGGGCATGGAGGTGCCGGACGTGGCGGTGACCGTGGAACGGCTGCACTCGCCGCGGCTGGACCGGGGGACGGTGCGATGAAAGGTCTCGGCCGCTTCTGGTCCGCCCGGCGCGTACCGGCCGGGCTGGCCGCCCTGGTGCTGCTCGGCGCGCTCGGGCTGTTCCTGTACGACATCGTGTCCGCGCGCACCGGCCACCCCGTGATGGAGTGGCGGAGGTGGCTCGCCGATCAGCTCGCCACGCGCCCGCTCGACGACGGCTGGATCGTGGGGATCGCGGTGGCCCTGGTCGTGCTCGGGGCGTGGATGGTGCTGCTCGCCGTCACCCCTGGCCTGCGGGGACTCCTGCCGATGCGCGACGACGAAAACGCTTCCGTACGGGCCGGAATCGACCGCGCCGCCGCCGGGCTGGTGCTGCGCGACCGCGCGATGGCGGTGCCCGGCGTACGGGCCGTACGGGTCGATGTCGGCCGCCGCCGGATCAGGGCCCGCGCCCAGGCGCACTTCCGCGACCTCGACGAGGTACGGGCCGACCTGCTGACCGTGCTCGCAGACGGCATCCGACAACTCGGGCTCGCCCGGCGGCCGGGGCTGTCCGTCCGCGTACGGCGACCGGCGAGGTGAGGGCGGCGTGCGCATCGTGAACCGGGTGCTGCTGGGGCTGCTGGGCCTGGCCGTCGCCGCCGCGGGCGCGGCGACGCTGCTCGCCGGGCGGCGCACCCCCGACGCCGTGCTGCTGACCCACGCGGACCGGGTGCGCTGGCGCGCCGAGGACTGGTGGTGGCCCGTCGTCATCGCGGCGCTGAGCGTGCTGGTGCTGCTCGCCCTGTGGTGGGCCCTGGCCCAACTGCTGCGCCGCCGCCTGGACGACGTACTGGTCCCGCTGGACGACGGCACCGGCGCGTCCCTGCGCGGCCCCGCGCTGGAAGCCGCCCTGAGAGCCGACGCCGAGTCCCTCTCCGGCGTCTCCCGGGCCCACGTCCACCTCCACGGCCGCCGGACCGCCCCCAGGGCGAGGGTGGGCCTGACCCTGGACCCGGGAGCGGAGCCGGTGGCGACCCTGCGGGCACTGCAGTCCGAAGCCCTCACCCCCGCCCGCACCTCAACGGGCCTGCCCCACCTCCCGACAGAGGTCCGCCTACGAGGCGAACGCCACGGTGCGGAGCGAGCGCGGTAGGGGGCCGATCCAGCCCGTCCGGCGTTTGAGGAGCGGGGTCCGGGGCGGAGCCCCGGCGGGGGGACGGGGGCGGAGCCCCGGCGTCACCAGCCGTGGAGCGCCCCGCCGTCCACCGGCAGCATCAGCCCGGTCAGATAGGAGGCCGCGGGGGAGAGCAGGAACGCGGCGGCCTTGCCGAACTCGTCAGGGGTGCCGTACCGCCGCAGCGGAATCGCGGCGCTGTTCCGCTCCCGCGCGGCATCCGCGTCGCCGGACAGCCCGTCCAGCTCACGCACCCGGTCGGTGTCGATGCGGGCCGGAAGCAGGCCCACGACGCGGACGCCGCGGGGGCCCAGCTCCAGGGAGAGGTTCTTGGCGAAACCGGCGAGGCCGGGGCGGAGGCCGTTGGAGACGGTGAGGCCGGGAACGGGCTCGTGGACGGAGCCGGAGAGGACGAAGCCGATCACACCGCCGGGAGCGAGTTCGGCGGCGGCGGCGCGGGCGAGCCGGACGGCGCCGAGGAAGACCGAGTCGAAGGCGGTCTGCCACTGGGCGTCGGTGATGTCGGCGGTGGGCCCGGCGGGCGGCCCGCCGACGCTGATGAGGATGCCGTCGAAGCGGCCGAACCGCTCGCGGGCGGTGGCGATGAGGCGTTCGGCGGCGTCGGGGTCGGCGTTGTCGGCGGCGACGCCGACCGCACCCGGGCCGAGCTCGGCGGCGGCCGCGGCGGCGGTGTCGGCGTCGCGGCCGGTGATGACGGCCTTGGCGCCGTCGGCGATCAGCTCCGCCGCGGCGGCGCGGCCCAGCCCGCGGGTGGCTCCGGTGACGATGTATACGCGGTCTTCGAGTCCAAGATCCATGGGTTCAGTCTGCCTGGGACTCGTCCGCGAGGGTGAGGGCGGTCCCCACCAGTCCGATGTGGCTGAACGCCTGGGGGAAGTTGCCGAGCAGCCGGTCGGCCCCGGGGTCGTACTCCTCGGCGAGGAGCCCGACGTCGTTGCGCAGGGACAGGAGCCGGTCGAACAGGGCGGCGGCCTCCCGGCGGCGGCCGGTGAGATGGAGGGCGTCGGCGAGCCAGAAGGAGCAGGCGAGGAAGGCGCCCTCGGTGCCGGGGAGGCCGTCGGCGGTGTCGTCGGTGGAGTAGCGGCGGATCACCCCGTCGTGGCTCAGCTCGCGGCGGACCGCGTCGACGGTGCCGATGACGCGGGGGTCGTCGGCGGGGAGGAAGCCGACCCGGGGGATGAGGAGGGTGGCGGCGTCGAGCGCGGTGGAGCCGTAGGACTGGGTGAAGGTGTCGCGGTCGGCGTCGTAGCCCTTTTCGCAGACCTCGCGGTGGACCGCCACCCGCATGGCCCGCCACCGGTCGGCGTCGCCGGGCAGCTCGGGGTGGGCCTCGATGGCGCGGACGGCGCGGTCGGCGGCGACCCAGGACATGACCTTGGAGTGGACGAAGTGGCGGCGGGGGCCGCGGACCTCCCACAGGCCCTCGTCGGGGTCCTGCCAGGCGGATTCGAGGAAGTCCATGAGGGCGCTCTGGATCTTCCAGGCGTGCGGCTCGGGGGCCATGCCATGGGCGCGGGCGAAGTGGAAGGAGTCGAGGACCTCGCCGTAGACGTCGTGCTGGCGCTGGGTGACGGCGCCGTTGCCGACGCGGACGGGGCGGGAGTGGCCGTACCCCTCCAGCCAGGGCAGCTCGTGCTCGGGGAGGCGCCGCTCGCCGCCGAGCCCGTACATGATCTGGAGTTCGGCGGGGTCGCCCGCGATGGCGCGGAGCAGCCAGTCGCGCCAGGAGACGGCCTCTTCGCGGTAACCGGCGGAGAGCAGGGCGTTCAGGGTGAGGGTGGAGTCGCGCAGCCAGCAGTAGCGGTAGTCCCAGTTGCGCACCCCGCCCAGCCGCTCGGGCAGCGAGGTGGTGGGGGCGGCGACGATGCCGCCGGTGGGGGCGTAGGTGAGCGCCTTGAGGGTGATCAGGGAGCGTACGACGGCGTCCCGGTGCGGGCCTCGGTAGGTGCAGCGGGCCGCCCAGGCGCGCCAGTCGTCCAGGCTGGACCGCAGCGCCTCGTACGGGTCGACCAGGCGGGGCCGGGGCTCGTGGGAGGGGTGCCAGGTGAGGACGAACGCGACCCGGTCACCGGCGGCGACGGTGAACTCGGAGCGGGTGCTGAAGTCCTTGCCGTAGGTGTGCGTCTCGGGTTCGGAGCGCAGCCATACGGAGTCGGGCCCGGCCACGGCGATGCGGTGGCCGTCGGTGCGCCGCACCCACGGGATGACGTGCCCGTAGTCGAAGCGCAGCCGCAGGACGCCCGCCATCTCGACGCTGCCGGAGACGCCCTCCACGATGCGGATGACGTCGGGCGCGCGATCGCGCTGCGGCATGAAGTCGATCACCTTGACGGTGCCGGAGCCGGTCTCCCAGACGGATTCCAGGACGAGGGAGTCGTCGAGGTAGCCGCGGCGGGTGCAGGCACCGGCGCCCTTGGGGGCGAGCCGCCAGTGGCCGTTGTCCTCGTCGCCGAGGAGGGCGGCGAAGCAGGCGGCGGAGTCGAAGCGGGGCAGGCACAGCCAGTCGATCGAGCCCTCGCGGCTGATCAGGGCCGTCGTCTGGTGGTCCCCGATGAGCGCGTAGTCGTCAATGTCCTGTGCCACGTCGTGGCACCTTCCCGGGGAGCGGGAAGGCTAGTCCGCATTGGCGGCGGCGGGGGTCTTCCCGGGGGCCTGCTCGGTGCTCTCGGCGGCGGCCTCGGCCGCCTCGGCGGCCCGGTCGCGGCGCTCCCGGCGGGCCAGTACGAACCAGCCGAACGGCACTCCGGCGGAGAACAGCCACCACTGGACCGCGTACGCCATATGGGGGCCGATGTCGTCGTGCTCGGGCTCCGGCACCGGGTCGGGCTGCTTGTCGCCCTTGGGGGAGGACGAGGTCAGCTCGATGTAGCCGCCCTGGAGGGGCCGCCCGAGCGCCTTGGCCTGCTGCTCGCTGTTGATCAGCATGACCTGGCGCGGCGGCAGGCCCGACTTGTCCTTGATGCCGCTGTCCGCGCTGGTCTCGTCGGCCTTGAGGCGGCCGGTGACGGTGACCTTGCCGCGGGGGGCGGCGGGGACCTCGGGGAACTTGGTGAGGTCGGCCCCGGCGGGGATCCAGCCCCGGTTGACCAGGACGGCGCGCTTGCCCTCGATCAGCGGGGTGAGGACGAAGTAGCCGATGCTCTGCTCGTCGGAGCCGGTGCGCTGGCGGACGACGACCTCATGGGCCGTGTCGTAGGTCCCGGTGGCGGTCACCGTACGGAAGGTGTCGTCGCGCGGGACGGTGCGGCCGGGGGCGGTGAGCTTGTCGACCGGCGCGGCGGGGGCGCCGAGGTTGTTCCCGATCAGCTGGTTCTGCGCGACCTTGGCCTCGTGGCGGTGCAGCTGCCAGAAGCCCAGCCTGATCATGGTGGGGATCAGTGCGAGCCCGATCAGCGTGAGAATCACCCACTGCCGGGTCAACAGGAAGCGGTACACGTCCTTGACACTACTCGGCGTGGATTGTCCCCCTGCCACGGGGGGCACCGGACGACAATCCACGCATCCGGCCCGCGCTCATACCTTGTCGACGATGCCCTCCTTCCCCTCCGCGCGGGAGCAGTGGGCGCCGCAGTAGTAGTGGCCGTCCACCTCCACGCCCTGGCCGATGATCTGGCACCGGCAGTGCTCGCAGATGGGCGCCATGCGGTGGATGGCGCAGGCGAAGCAGTCGAAGATGTGCACATTGCCCTGGGCGTGCACCTCGAACGTCATGGTGTAGTCGTTTCCGCAGACCTCACAGCGTGCCATGCGCCTCAGCGTGCGGGCCCGGGCGGTGGCGGGCGAGCGGTGGGCGGGCGCGTCGCGCGGACTTCACCTGATTGTCGGCTCAGACGGCCGGGATGACGTCCCGCAGCAGCTGCGTGAAGGCGGCCTCGTCCACGACGGGCGTCCCGAAGGAGCGGGCCTTGACGGCCTTGGACGTGGCCGCGTCCGGATCGTTGGTGACCAGCAGGCTGGTGAGCCGGGACACGCTGGTCGCCACGTGCAGCCCCGCCTCGACGGCCCGGTCCTCCAGCAGCTCCCGGTCGACCGAGGTGTCCCCGGAGAACGCCACCCGCATGCCCTGGGTCAGCAGCCCGCCCGGCTGGTAGCGCCCCGGGTTGGGGTAGGGGCAGGCGGGGCGCTTGCGGCTGGGGCGCCAGCTCTGCTGGCGGTACGAGCGCTGGGCGCCGATCCCGCGGGACGGCGGGTCCGACCATTCGGTGAGCGGCTGACAGGCCAGCAGGGGCAGCCGCAGCCCGGCCTCGGCGGCCCGGTGGAGGCTCGGCCGGAAGGTCTCGGCGAGCACGCGCGCGTCGTCCAGCGCGTGGTGGGCCTGCTCCTGGACGACCCCGTAGTGCGCGGCCAGGGTCTCCAGCTTGTGGTTGGCCAGCGGCAGCCCCAGCTCCTTGGACAGGGCGATGGTGCACAGCCGCTGACGCACCGGCGCCTCGGTCTTCGACCGGGCGAACTCGCGGGCGATCATCGACCAGTCGAAGGCGGCGTTGTGCGCGACCAGGACGCGGTCGGCGAGGCGCTCGGCGAACGCGGCGGCGATGTCCGGGAAGAGCGGGGCGTCGGAAAGGGTCTCCCGGGTGAGGCCGTGGATCCACACCGGGCCCGGGTCGCGCCGCGGGTTGACCAGCGTGTACCAGCGGTCCTGCACCGCGCCCCGGGCGTCGAGCTGATAGACCGCCGCGGAGATGATCCGGTCGTCGCGGGCGAGACCGGTGGTCTCCACGTCGACGACGGCGTACCCCTGCGGATAGCCCTCCGGCCACGAGGGTGTTGACGCGGTTCGCGGGGCGGCTGCCGTGGGGTCTTCGAGCATGGTCCATGAGGATACGGGCCCGCTCCGACACTCCGGACCGCCGGGTTGGTGCGGGTACGTGCCGTCAGCCGATCGGACGAGGCCCGTTGTTGACATCGCGTCTATCATACTTGTTGGTAACTACCTCTGGCGGTGCGGCGAAACCGGATCTATGTTGCCGGTATGCCGCATTTGCCCAACGTCGTGCTGTGGTCGATACCCGCCTTCGTGCTGCTCGCCGTCGTGGAGATGGTGAGTTACCGCCTGCACCCCGATGAGGACGCCGCGGGCTACGCGGCCAAGGACGCCGCGACCAGCGTCGCCATGGGGCTCGGCAGCCTCGTCTTCGACCTGGTGTGGAAGATCCCGATCGTGGCGGTCTACGCCGCCGTGTACGAACTCACCCCGCTGCGCGTCCCGGTGGAGTGGTGGACGCTGCCGCTGATGCTGCTCGCGCAGGACTTCTTCTACTACTGGTCGCACCGCGGGCACCACGTGATCCGCATCCTGTGGGCCTGCCATGTGGTGCACCACTCCAGCCGCAAGTTCAACCTCACCACCGCGCTGCGGCAGCCGTGGACCACGTGGACGGTGTGGCCGTTCTACGTACCGGTGATCGCGCTCGGCGTGCACCCGGCCGCGGTCGCCTTCTGCTCGTCGGTGAACCTCGTCTACCAGTTCTGGATCCACACCGAGCGGATCGGCACCCTCCCGCGCCCCATCGAGTTCGTCTTCAACACGCCGTCGCACCACCGCGTCCACCACGCCTCCCAAGGGGGCTATCTGGACCGCAACTTCGGCGGGATCCTCATCGTCTGGGACCGGCTCTTCCGGTCGTTCGTCCCCGAGACGCACACCCCGGTCTTCGGGCTCACCAAGAACATCGACACCTACAACCCGCTGCGGGTGGCCACCCATGAGTACGCGGCCATCGCCCGCGACATCGCGGCGGCCCGCGACTGGCGCGAGCGGGCCGGGCGGGTCTTCCGCGGCCCGGGCTGGGCGCCCGCGGTGCCGCCGGGTGGGTGGGAGCGCGAACCGGAGCGGGAGGGAGAGCGCGAGCCGGAGCGGGCGCCGGAGCGCGCCGTATGAGCGCCGCCCGCGCCCTTGCCGGGCTCTTCGCGCTGCTGACCGCCGTGCAGCTGGGCGCGCTGCTCGCGGACGCCACCACGCTCGTCCAGCTGACGAAGCCCGCCCTGATGCCGGTCCTCGCGGCGTACGCGGCCCTGCGCGGCGGGCCGCGCCCGCTGGCCGCCGCCCTGCTGTGCGGCTGCGGCGGGGACGTGCTGCTGCAAGTCGGCGGCGACACCGCCTTCCTGGCCGGGATGGGCTGCTTCGCGGCCGGGCACCTGTGCTACCTCGCCCTGTTCGCGCGGTCCGGGCGGCCGCGTACGGCGTGGTGGGCGGCCGCCGGTTACGGGGCCGTGTGGCTCGGCAGCACGGCCGCGCTGTGGCCCGGGCTCGACCCGGGGCTGCGGGTCCCCGTCGCCGCGTACAGCCTGCTGCTGACGGCGATGGCCCTGGGGGCACTGCGCGCGGGCTCGTGGCCCGGGCTCGGCGGGGCGCTGTTCCTGCTCTCCGACGGCCTGATCGCGGCCGGTCTCGCGGACTGGCCGCGGCCTCCCGTACCCCAGTTCTGGATCATGGCCACCTATATAGCGGCGCAGTATCTGCTGACCACGGGAGTGCTGCGAGACGCGTACGGGCCGCCGGGCGGAGAGCGCCCGGCGGCCCGTACGTCCTGTCAGCGTGTCACTTCTTGACGGCGTCCAGGGCGTCCACGAGCCCGGCCCCGTAGAAGCCGTTGTAGCCCTTGCCGCCCTCGCACACCGCGTCGATCTCGCCGTCGCCGTCGATGTCGTACGACGTCGGGCAGGCGGTGTCGTCGGCCTGGCCCTTGAGGAGGGCCTTCACCGTGGCGGCGGAGGCGTGCGGATGGGTGCTCTTGATGAGCGCCGCGACGCCCGCCGCGTGCGGGGAGGCCATCGAGGTGCCCGCCATGTAGCCGTACTTGCCGCCCGGGAGCGTGTTGTAGATCCGGCCGTCCTCGGCCGGCGGCGCGGGCTTCTGGTAGATGGTGCTGTCGCCGCCGGGGGCCGCGACGTCGATGACCCCGAGACCGTGGTTGGAGAACGACGACTTGAGCCCCTTGGCGCCGGTCGAGGCGGTGGTGACGACGCCCGGCAGCTGGGTCGGGATGTCGAAGCAGGTGCTGGGGTCTATCACCCGCTCACCGGGGGTGGTGTCGTTCGGGCTGGAGGTGTCGGTGATCTTGTCGGAGGTGAGGTCGTAGTTCTCGTTGCCCGCCGCGGCCACGTTGACCACGCCCTTGCGCTCGGCGTACGACGAGGCCCGGCGCACCGCGTCGACCAGGGCCTTCTGGTCCGGGTCACCGGCGCAGTTGAAGTACCACGGGTCGGTGTAATAGCTGTTGTTGGTGACGTCGACACCGTGCTCGGCGGCCCACATGAAGCCGCAGACGACGGCCTCGGTGTAGAAGAACCCGGCGGTCGTGGACACCTTGATGCCGGACACCTTGACGCCCGGGGCGACCCCGGTGACGCCGATGCCGTTCTTCGCGGCGGCGATCTCGCCCGCGACATGCGTGCCGTGCGGGCTCTCCTCGGCGCTCGGCCGCCAGGCGCCGTCGGCCGTGTTCGGCTTGCCGCCCACGCAGTTGACCGAGGCCCTGCGGTCGAAGTTGGGCGCCAGGTCCGGGTGGGTGTCGTCCACTCCGGTGTCGATGACCGCGACCGTCACCTTGCGGCTGCCGAGGCTCTTCTCATGGGCCTTGTCCGCCTTGATGGCGGGCAGGTCCCACTGCAGCGGCTCCAGCGGGTCCTGACCGGCCTTGGCGCGCGCCGCGACCGCCTTGCGCTCCTTCTCGCTGAGCAGCTTCGGCGTGCCGACGTCGCCGGTCGACTGGGCGGGCAGCGGCGCGGTGCGGGTGGCACCGGCCGAGGCGACGCCGCGGACCGTACGGAGCGTCTTGGCGAAGTCGGGGTTCGCCGAGTGGGCGACGATGACGCCGATCCGGTCGTACGAGATGACCACGGTGCCGTCGGCCCGCTTGATGGCCTTCTCGATCCGCGAGCTGTCGTGGTGGCCCGGGCGGACGTTGACGACGTAGCTGAGCGACGGGCCGTCGGCGGCCGCGGCCCGGGCGGCGGGGGCGGGGCTGTCCTGCCCGGTGGCGCCCGCCGAGGTCGGCAGGAACGCCAGCGCGCCGGTGAGCGCCAGTGCGGCGGGTATGGCGACGGCGCGCGGCGTCAGCCCCCGCGATCCGGAAGACGTCATTCGCGCAGTGGAACTGGTCCCGGGTCTGGGAGCATCCGATCTCAGCTGAGCCATGGGGTCTCCACCTCATCCGAAGCGACCGCCGCAGCGCGGATGCGCGTGGGCGGGTACATGACGAGCGAAGCTATCGCTGATCATCACCGGGTATCAATACATTCCGGAAGAAAACCCGCCACAGCGCCCGGATCCAAACGTTCCTCCGAATCTCTCTCCGTCTTTCAACCACCAAACCCTGTCGCATACTTCGCTACCGCCTTTACGATGCGTGATCCGGATCACCGTCGCCGCCGTACGTCCCCGTCGGACCACTCACCAGGAGAGACCGTGGATACCGCACCGGCCAGCGATCGTCCCGACGATCAGCGGCAGCACCACCGCCCCCCGTACGACGAGGTGCAGGCGAGCACCGAGTTCGGCGAACTGCGCAGCGCACACCGCTCGTTCGCCTTCCCGCTGACCATCGCGTTCGTCAGCTGGTACCTGCTCTACGTCCTGCTGTCCAACTACGCGGACGGCTTCATGGGCACCCGGGTCGTCGGAAACATCAACGTCGCTCTGGTGTTCGGCCTCGCCCAGTTCCTGACCACCTTCCTGATCGCCTGGTGGTACTCCCGGCACGCCGCCGCCAAGCTCGACCCGCGCGCGGAGGCCATCAAGGCCCGTCTGGGGGATAGCCCATGAGCGACGCACACGCGGCCGCTCGGCCGCAGACGACACACAAAGCCGCGCCCCTGCGCCGCGTGGGCGGAGAAGCGAAGGAAAGGGGCACGGCATGAGTACGTATCTGCTCGCGGCCGAGAGCGCGTCGGACAACCGGCCGCTGATCATCACGCTCTTCAGCGTCTTCGTCCTGGCGACGCTGGGCATCACCGTCTGGGCGGGCCGGCAGACCAAGGACGCCAACGACTTCTACGCCGGTGGCAGACAGTTCTCCGGCTTCCAGAACGGGCTCGCCATCTCCGGCGACTACATGTCCGCCGCGTCCTTCCTCGGCATCGCCGGGGCCATCGCGCTCTCCGGCTACGACGGCTTCCTGTACTCCATCGGCTTCCTCGTCGCCTGGCTGGTCGCCCTGCTGCTGGTCGCCGAACCGCTGCGCAACTCCGGCCGCTACACGATGGGCGACGTGCTCGCCTACCGGATGCGCCAGCGCCCGGTGCGCACCGCCGCGGGCGTCTCCACCATCGTCGTGTCGATCTTCTACCTGCTGGCCCAGATGGCGGGCGCGGGCGTCCTCGTCTCGCTGCTGCTGGGCATCACCAGCGAGGCCGGGAAGATCCTCATCGTCGTGCTGGTCGGCGTGGTGATGATGCTCTACGTCACCATCGGCGGCATGAAGGGCACCACCTGGGTGCAGATGGTCAAGGCCGTCCTGCTCATCGCGGGCACGCTGCTGATCACCTTCCTGGTGCTGCTCAAGTTCGACTTCAACGTCTCGCAGCTGCTGGGCGAGGCGGCCAAGAACAGCGGCATGGGCAGCAAGTTCCTGGAGCCGGGCCTGAAGTACGGGATCAACGCCACCTCCAAGCTCGACTTCCTCTCCCTTGGCATCGCGCTGGTCCTCGGCACCGCCGGACTGCCGCACATCCTCATCCGCTTCTACACCGTCCCCACCGCCCAGGCCGCCCGTAAGTCGGTCAACTGGGCGATCGGCATCATCGGCGGCTTCTACCTGATGACGATCGCGCTCGGCTTCGGCGCCGCGGCCCTGCTGGACCGGGACGCCATCATCGCCTCCAACAAGTCCGGCAACACCGCGGCACCGCTGCTCGCCGAGGAGATCGGCGGCGGCGCGGACTCCACCGGCGGCGCGATCCTGCTCGCGGTGATCTCAGCGGTGGCGTTCGCCACCATCCTCGCCGTCGTCGCCGGGCTCACCCTCGCCTCCTCGTCCTCCTTCGCCCACGACCTGTACGCCAATGTGATCCGCAAGGGCCAGGCGACCCAGAAGGAGGAGATCCGGGCCGCCCGCTGGGCCACCGTCGGCATCGGCACCGTCGCCGTCGTCCTCGGAGTCTTCGCCCGAGATCTCAACGTCGCGGGGCTCGTCGCCCTCGCTTTCGCGGTCGCCGCCTCCGCGAACCTGCCGACCATTCTCTACAGCCTGTTCTGGAAACGTTTCACCACCCAGGGCGCCCTCTGGTCGATCTACGGCGGACTCATCTCCTCCGTCTTCCTGGTGCTCTTCTCGCCCGTCGTCTCCGGCAAGGAGACCTCGATGTTCCCGGACGTCGACTTCCACTGGTTCCCGCTGGAGAACCCCGGCCTGATCTCCATCCCGCTGGGCTTCCTGCTGGGCTGGCTGGGCACCCTCGTCTCCAAGGAAGAGCCTGACAAGGGCAAATACGCCGAACTGGAGGTCCGCTCGCTCACCGGACACGGCGCCCACTGACGCCCAGGGGGGTGTCTTGCCGGTCATGCCGGGCTCCCGACGCCTGGCGCGGCACCTCGCGGCCCCGCGCTCGTCGCACGCAGCGCCTCCCCCAGCTACCGCTGGGCGGTGCCCCCTGCACCAGACGCCGCTCGCTGATCCGGCCTGACCGACAAGACACCCCCAACCACCCCCCGGCGGCCCCTCACTGTCGTCGCCTTCGCGTACGGTGCGGGACAATTGACCGCAACGCACTCAAGGCAACCGTGAGGGGCCGCCGACATGCTGATCGACACCTATGGTCGAGTCGCCACTGACCTGCGTGTCTCCCTGACCGACAGGTGCAACCTGCGGTGCACTTACTGCATGCCGGAAGAGGGGCTCCAATGGCTCGCCAAACCGGATCTCCTCACCGACGACGAGATCGTCCGGCTGATCGGGATCGCGGTCGGCGACCTCGGCGTCACCGAGGTCCGCTTCACCGGCGGTGAGCCGCTGCTGCGCCCCGGACTCGTCTCCATCGTCGAGCGCTGCGCGGCGCTCACCCCGCGCCCCGAGATGTCCCTGACCACCAACGGCATCGGTCTGGAGCGCACCGCCGAGGCCCTGCGCGACGCCGGCCTGGACCGGGTCAACGTCTCGCTGGACACCCTGCGCCCCGACGTCTTCCAGGCCATGACCCGGCGCAAGCGCCACGGCGACGTGCTGCGCGGCCTCGCCGCCGCGCACTCCGCCGGGCTCACCCCGGTCAAGGTCAACGCCGTGCTGATGCCCGGGCTCAACGACGACGAGGCCCCCGATCTGCTCGCCTGGGCCCTGGAGAACAGCTATGAGCTGCGCTTCATCGAGCAGATGCCGCTCGACGCCCAGCACGGCTGGCACCGCGAGGGCATGATCACCGCCGGGGACATCCTGGAGAGCCTGCGCACCCGCTTCACCCTCACCGCCGAGGGCGAGGACGAGCGCGGCTCCGCACCCGCCGAGCGCTGGCTGGTCGACGGCGGCCCGGCCCGCGTCGGCGTCATCGCCTCCGTCACCCGCCCCTTCTGCCGCGCCTGCGACCGCACCCGGCTCACCGCCGACGGACAGGTGCGCACCTGCCTGTTCGCGCGCGAGGAGTCCGACCTGCGGGGCGCGCTGCGCTCCGGCGTGCCGGACGCGGAGATCGCCCGGCTATGGCGGCAGGCGATGTGGGGGAAGAAGGCGGGGTCCGGACTGGACGACCCGTCGTTCCTGCAGCCGGACCGCCCGATGTCGGCGATAGGCGGCTGATCAACGGCGTTGGCGGCCGCTCACTGGTTTTCGGCGGCCGTCCATTCTTCCAGGGACACCACGTCCTTGAGGAAGTCGCGCATGCCCAGGAACTTCGACAGATGCTCGCGGTGCTCCTCGCAGGCCAGCCAGGTCTTCCGCCGCTCCGGGGTATGGAGCTTGGGGTTGTTCCAGGCCAGCACCCAGACGGCGGGGGCGCGGCAGCCCTTGGCGGAGCAGATCGGGATGTCGGTCTCGGTGGCGGTGTCGAGGATGTTCACACCGCAAACTGTACGGACACCGCCGACTCTGCAAAAAGTGCCGCGGACATGACGACGCCGGGCAGCCACGGGGGGAGCCGCCCGGCGTCGGTCCGTCGCTCCGACGGGGGATGCGGAGCGCGTACGAAGTATGTCACGAGGGATAGGGCGCGGTGCACCGGAACAGCATGATTGATCTGAGGTTTTCCTGAGGTTCGGGAAACGCGGCAGGTCAGCCGTGTCCCCCGCGTCCATCCTCGCTGGTATGTGCGGCATCTCCCGGGACGGAATCCGCCGACGCCGATTCCGGCTCCGAATCGGGCTCCGATTCCCGCTCCGAATCCGACGGCGAATGCGGCGCCGAATCCGAGGGCGTCTCGTCCGGGCCGGAGTTGAGCATCGGGCGCATCGGCGTCGGGATGTAGGTGGTGGGAAGCGAAGGGGCGTTCTCCCGGCCCGCGTTCGCAATCACGACCGCCACATAGGGCAGCAGCACACCCAGCACCAGGGCAACGATGGCCACATGGCGCTCGACGTTCCACAGCACGGCCGCCAGCACGACCGCCACCGTCCGCACCGACATCGAGATCACATAGCGCCGCTGCCGGCCGCGCACATCGTCGGCCAGCCCCTGACGGGCCCCGGTGATCCGGAAGACCTCGGCATCGCTGTGCTTCCGCATCACGTTCCACCACCTGGTCCCCGAGCAGGTATCCCCCGCTTCGATACGCACTCAACGTTACGCCGCGCCCTCATACGGTTCGAGACCGGGGCACCCCGATGGGTGGCGACGCCGGTACGGCAAGGCATGTACGGAACGCTTCGACATGCGCCGTAGCGAAAACGGCCGAACACTGGGAGGAAACGCGCATTCCCCGCCGCGGCAGGAGGCGACATGAACTGGCTGTGGGCGATCGTCGTAGGAATCATTCTCGGTGTGATCGCCAGGGCGATTCTGCCGGGAAAGCAAGACATCCCCCTGTGGCTGACCTGTATTTACGGCATCCTCGGGGCCATCGTGGGCAATGCGGTGGCCGGGTGGATCGGGGTCAGGCACACCGGCGGATTCGACTGGATCCGGCATCTGCTGCAGCTGGCCGGGGCCATCGTGATCGTCGCCCTGGGCACCCCGCTGTGGCAGACAATCCGCCATGGCGGCAGGAGAGAACGGGCCTGAGCGGGCCCGGGGGCCGGGAGTGCACGGCATGAGCCGCGGCGGCCGGGGCGCATGGTGGAAGCGCACCGGCCGCCGCTCCGGCTCACGGGATCGTGGAGATCACCGAGACGGTCGGGACCACCGGGACGGTCGGGATCACACGCCCTGGAGCTGGGCGATCTTCCGTCCGGCCTTGAGGTAGACCCCGCCGGAGGGCGCGGTGAGCCCGGCCTCCGCCAGCACCTCCGCGACCACCTCGGCCAGCGGCCGTACCGCCTGGGCCTCGGCGAGCACGATCGCCTTCTGACCGTCCTCGGCCTCCACGACCAGCCGCAGACCGTTCTGCTTGGCGACCCGGCGGGCCGCCGACGCGCTCGGCTGGAACTCCAGAACCTTGCTCAGCACGGTCGCGATGGTCTCGCCGCCGTGCTCCGCGGCGTCGACCACCGGCAGCGTCCCGACGTCGGTGAAGCTCTTCTTGGAGAACTGCGCGACGAAGCCCGCGCGCGCCGCCATGGCCGCCTCGATGCCGTACAGCGCCGTGACGACCTCACCCGCCAGCACCTTCTTGAGGTCCATCGGGTGCAGCGACTTGGTCTCCAGCCGGGTGGTCGCGGCGGCGATCTCCGCGTCCGTCCACTCCGTCCACGCCTCCAGGTACGGCTTCATCAGCCGGTCCGGAATCGACATGATCTTGCCGAAGACATCGTCGGCGGGCGCGCTGAGCGCCACGTAGTTGCCCTTGGACTTGGACATCTTGGCGCCGGTGCCGTCCGTGCCCTCGATCAGCGGCATGGTGACGACCAGCTGCGGCTGCTGGCCGCGCAGCTCCATCAGCTTGCGGCCCATCTGCAGATTGAGCAGCTGATCGGCGCCGCCCAGCTCCACATCGCTCTCCAGCGCCACCGAGTCGAGGGCCTGGGCGATCGGGTACAGCAGCTCCGACATGGTCAGCCCGGACCCCGCGGCCAGCCGGTTGCGGAAGTCGTCGCGCTGCAGCAGCTGCGACACCGGCACCTGGGCGAGCAGCCCCAGCAGCTCCGGGAAGGTGTACGGCGCCAGCCACTCGCTGTTCTGCCGGAAGCCGACCTTCTCGAAGTCGAAGAACGGCCGGACCTGCTGCTGGTAGCCCGCGAGGTTCCGCGCGATGTCGTCGTCGGTGAGCGGCGGGCGCTCGGCCGTACGCCCCGAAGGGTCGCCGATCTTGGCCGTGAAGTCGCCGATCAGCAGGGTGACGTCGTGCCCCATCCGCTGGAAGCGGTTGAGGACGATCATCGGCACGGTGTGGCCGAGGTGCACATCGGCGGCCGTCGGGTCGATGCCCAGCTTGATGGCGAGGCCCCGGCCCGCGGTCCGGCGCTCCTCGATCCGCTCGGCCAGCTCCTTGACGCCCGGCAGGACCTCGACCGAACGGGAGGCGATCAGCTCGGCCTGCTCCTGTGCCGACAGATCACTCAGATCGAGGGAGCGCCGCGCGGCCGTCTCGGCGAGCAGTTGCTCGACGGTCTTGTCGGCGGAGAGGTCCTGGTCGAGCAGCTCGCGGGCGCGGGCGACGGATGCGCCGAGGCGTGTCATGGGGTTCCTGGTGAGAGTCATGGGCGGACGGATGGGCGGGGACCAGTCTATTCGCCGGTACCACCCGGCCCCTCTCGATTTCCTCCCGCCGCTCTCACACCCCCTTGCTGACCGAGCTCATGTTGAAGTCCGGGATCCGCAGCGCGGGCATCGCGGCACGGGTGAAGTAGTCGCCCCACTCGCGCGGCAGGGTCGGTTCGGTGCGCCCCGCCTCGGTGGCGCGGGAGAGCAGGCTCACCGGCGACTCGTTGAAGCGGAAGTTGTTCACCTCGCCGACGACCTCGCCGCCCTCCACCAGATACACCCCGTCCCGGGTCAGCCCGGTCAGCAGCAGGGTGGCCGGATCGACCTCGCGGATGTACCACAGGCAGGTCAGCAGCAGGCCCCGCTCGGTCGAGGCGACCATCTCCTCCAGCGAGCGGGTGCCGCCCGCGTCCAGGATCAGATTGTCGATCCCCGGGGCCAGCGGCAGCCCGGTCAGCCCCGCCGTGTGCCGGGTGGTGACCAGGTGCTTCAGCACCCCGTCCCGGATCCAGTCGGTGGCGGGCAGCGGCAGCCCGTTGTCGAACACCGACGCGTCGTCCCCGGAGGAGTGCGCGATCACGAACGGCGCCGCCTCGAGACCCGGCTCGTGCGGGTCGCTGCGCAGCGTCAGCGGCAGCTCCGACAGCGTGTCGCCGACCCGGGTGCCGCCGCCCGGCTTGCTGAAGACCGTACGGCCCTCCGCCGCGTCCCGGGCCGCCGACGACCAGAACTGGTAGATCAGCAGATCGGCGACGGCGGTCGGGGGCAGCAGCGTCTCGTAGCGGCCCGCCGGAAGCTCCACCTTGCGCTCGGCCCAGCGCAGCCGCCGCGCCAGCTCGGCGTCGATCGCGGCCGGGTCCACGTCGCGGAAGTCGCGGGTCGCCCGCCCGGCCCAGGCCGAGCGCGTCATGTCCGGCGACTTGGCGTTCAGCTCCAGCGTGCCGCTCGGCTGGTCATGGCGCAGCCGCAGCCCGCCGGAGGTGCCCAGATAGCTGGAGATCACCTCATGGCTGGCGAACCCGTACAGCTCCCGGCCGCCCGCGTGGGCCCGGGCGAACGCCTCGCCCAGCGCCGGGGCGAAGGCCGCGAACACCTCCGAGGAGGTCTCGGCGGGGGAGTCGGTGAAGCCGGGGGAGACGGGGGAGCCCCCGACCAGCGGCTGCGCGTCCTCGGCCGGGCCCGCGTCGCGCGCGGCCGCCTCGGCGGCCCGTACCAGCGGCTCCAGCTCCCCGGCGGTCACGGCCGACCGGGACACCACCCCGGAGGCGGTCCCCTCCGCGCCGTCCACGGTGGCCACCACGGTCAGGGTGCGGCCCCGGGTGACGCCGTTGGTGGTCAGCGCGTTGCCCGCCCAGCGCAGATTGGCGGTCGACGTCTCGTTCGCGATCACCACACACCCGTCCGCGCGGGACAGCTCAAGGGTGCGCTCCACGATCTCGTGCGGCTTCACGCTCATGCTCCCGCCTCCTGGGTGGTGTTGAGGATGTTCACGCCGCGGAAGAGCGCGGACGGGCAGCCGTGTGAAACGGACGCGACCTGGCCGGGCTGGGCCTTGCCGCAGTTGAAGGCGCCGCCCAGGACATACGTCCGCGGTCCGCCGACGGCCGTCATCGAGCCCCAGAAGTCGGTCGTCGTCGCCTGGTACGCGAAGTCACGCACCTGCCCGGCCAGCGCCCCGTTCCGGATCCGGTAGGCCCGCTGCGCCGTGAACTGGAAGTTGTAGCGCTGCATATCGATCGACCACGACCGGTCCCCGACCAGATAGAGCCCGTTCTCGACGTCGCCGATCAGCCCGTCCGTGGACGGCCCATCCGGATCGGGCCGCAGCGACACGTTCGCCATCCGCTGCACCGGCACATGGCCCGGCGAATCGGCGTAAGCGCAGCCGTTGGACCGGCCCAGCCCGGTCAGCCGGGCGATCCGCCGGTCCAGCTGGTATCCCACCAGCCTGCCGTCCTTCACCAGGTCCCAGGACTGCGCGGCCACGCCCTCGTCGTCGTACCCGATCGTGGCCAGCCCGTGTTCGGCGGTCCGGTCACCGGTGACGTTCATGACGTCCGAGCCGTACCGCAGGCTGCCCAGCTGGTCGAAGGTGGCGAACGACGTCCCCGCGTACGCCGCCTCGTACCCCAGCGCGCGGTCCAGCTCGGTCGCATGGCCGATCGACTCATGGATCGTCAGCCACAGATTGGACGGATCGATCACCAGGTCGTACGAGCCCGCCTCGACCGACGGCGCGCGCATCTTCTCGGCCAGCAGCTGCGGCAGCTCGGCCAGCTCTGCGTCCCAGTCCCACCTGTCGGTCCCGGTCAGGTACTCCCAGCCCCGCCCGACCGGCGGGGCCAGGGTCCGCATCGAGTCGAACTCCCCGCTCACCGGATCCACCGCCACCGCGGTCAGCTGCGGATGCAGCCGCACCCGCTGCTGGGTGGTCGTGGTGCCCGCCGTATCCGCGTAGAACTTGTTCTCATGGACGGTCAGCAGCGACGCGTCCGCATGCGCCACCCCGTCCGCCGCCAGCAGCCGCCCGCTCCACTCGGCCAGCAGCCCCGTCTTGTCCGCGTCGGGCACCTCGAACGGGTCGATCTCGTACGACGACACCCACGTCCGGTCCGTGTGCACCGGCTCGTCCGCCAGCTCCACCTTCTCGTCCGACCCGGCCGCCTCGATCACCTTGGCCGACAGCTTCGCCATCGCCACCGCCTGCGAGGCCACCCGCGCCGCCGCGTCCATCGACAGATCCACCCCGGACGCGAACCCCCAGCTCCCCCCGTGCACCACCCGCACCGCATACCCCAGGTCCGTGGTGTCGGAGGAGCCCGCGACCCGGGCATCCCGCAGCCGCCACGCGGCACTCCGCACCCGCTCGAACCGGAAGTCCGCATGCTCGGCCCCCAACGCCCGCGCCCGCGCGAGCGCCGCGTCGGCGAGCGCGTGCAGCGGCAGCGCGAGGAAGGACGGATCGATCTCGTGCACCACGGCGACCCCTTCGTCTCTGAGTGTCCGTGGGCAGTGAACCACGCCGGTACGACACCGGGGGCGTCCCTCGCCATTCACCCCCGCCCGCACGGGGGACATGCCGTTCCGCCCAGATCTGTTCGACCTCCTTGGGCAGGGCGATCCCCTCGCAGTGATTCGCCCTAAAGTTGCCCGAACAGCCAATGGTCACCCATGTAACCGGAGACAACGATGAGCTTCACATCCCGGCCTGGAACGTATGGGGCGCGGCAGCCCGGAGCGGCAGTCCGCTGGCTGAACAAGCTGACCATGCGCCCCATCGCCCGCAAGGGCAGCGGCAAGATGCTCGGCGGCCTGGACGCCCTCGTGCTGACCACGGTCGGCAAGAAGAGCGGAGAGCCCCGCAGATCCCCGGTGTGCTGGTTCCCCGGCGAAGACGGAAGCTGGCTGGTCGTGGCCTCCGCCAACGGAGCCGCGAAGAACCCCGCCTGGTACTACAACCTCGCCGCCCACCCGGACCGGGCGGCCATCACCCTCGACGGCCGCACCGTCCCCGTCGCCGCCGAACAACTGCACGGCGAGGAACGCGAACGCGCCTGGCACGAAATCGCCACCGCGTCGGCACGCTTCGCTCAGTACCAGCGGAAGACCGACCGCGAACTGCCCGTCATCCGCCTCACCCCGCGCTCCGCGTAACGGCACGGGCTCACCCGACGAAGCGCACCTCGGGGTGGGCGGGGGAGGGGCCGTCCAGCAGATCCTGCGGACGGCCCCGCAGATGCTGGTCGAAGAACGCCGGGAGGTAGGCGCGTTGGGCGGCGACGCTGCCCTCGGGGTCCACGGTGCCGATGTACTCCTCACGGAGCTGAGCGGGGATGTCCAGGGTCTCGTCCAGGGCGGGCACGAACGCCTGGGCGTCGGTGTAGCTGAAGTGGGCGGCCCCCTCCAGGCTCAGATCGCGCTTCCAGCCGGTCGAGTGGTCCCAGAAGGACTGCCAGGAGGGCTTGTTCAGATGCGTCTGGTTTGCCTTGCCCATGAGCATGAACGGGCGGTCCAGCCCTTCCAGGGCCACGGGGAAGAACTCGGTGCCGCTGTTCTGAAGGGTGCCGTCCATGTTGATCCCCGCGTCGATACGGCCATCCACGCGCATGGCCTCCGCCGCGGTGAGCCCTCCGGCCGAATGGCCGTACATGCCGATCCGCTGCAGGTCGAGCGCCCGGCCCAGGCCGCGCGGCAGCGGGCGCCCCTCGGCGTCGGGGTTGTGGCCGCCCCGTAGGGCGGCGAGCTGGTCGAGGACGAAGCGGGTGTCGCGTATCCGGACGTCGACCGCCTTCTTCATCCGCCCGGGCGTGCCCGGATCCTTCGCCAGCTCGACCCGGCCGTCCGGGAATTCCACCGGAAAGGTCTCGTACGTGTGGTCCATGGTGACCACCACATAGCCCCGGCTCGCCAGTTCCGTGGCCATCGAGGTGCCCAGCGTGCGGGTGCTGCCCCCGCCCGGTGAGTACAGCACGACCGGCCGCCTGCCGCGGTCGTCGGCCGGGGCCCCCGAGGCCGCGTCCGTACGGATCGCGGCCCAGTCCACCTCGCCGGGGCGGGCCAGCCCGTACGAGCCCGACTCGTCCAGATAGCGGGCGGCGCCGGGCCCCAGATACGGCCGGCGGGGACAGCCGTGCGTCGAACGCGCCGGATACCAGACGTCGACCATCAGCTCCCGGTCCCGTCCCGCGACCCAGGGGTCGGGCCGGTCGCGGTCGACGAGATGCAGCTCCGTGCTCCCGACCGGGTGCGGGCCGGTCGGCCCGGGCAGCTCGAACCGGACGGCTTCATGGACTGCGGGGGAGGAGGTCCCGGGGGCGGCGGAGGCGACCGTACCCGCGGTGAGGGCGAGGACAAGGCCCGCTGCGGTGGCTAAGACTCTGTTGATTCGCATGAGGCCCACAGTGGTTCCGCGCCCCGCGTCGCCACATCCGGCGACGGGAGGAGCCGACCCCGGCATTCCACTGAGGGATTCTGTAGGAAGTCGACAGGGTCGGCCACCCGCCCCTGTGCGTGCTCGATTCTCCGAACCCGTCCGTAGCCCGGTAGTTTTTCGCACGAGGGTCGACACACGTGCGGACACGGCGTGCGGTCGAGCACGACATCTACAAGAGAGGGTGGTCCCTTGAGCCGCTCGGTTCTCGTCACCGGAGGCAACCGCGGCATCGGCCTCGCCATCGCCCGGGCCTTCGCCGACGCAGGCGACAAGGTCGCCATCACCTATCGGTCCGGTGAGCCGCCGGCCGGCTTCCTCGCGGTGAAGTGCGACATCACCGAGCCCGAGCAGGTCGAGCAGGCGTACAAGGAGATCGAGGAGAAGCACGGCACGGTCGAGGTGCTGGTGGCCAACGCCGGCGTCACCCGTGACCAGCTGCTGATGCGCATGTCGGAGGAGGACTTCTCCGCCGTCCTCGACACCAACCTCACCGGTACGTTCCGTATGGTCAAGCGGGCCAACCGGGGCATGCTGCGGGCCCGTAAGGGGCGCGTGGTGCTGATCTCGTCGGTGGTCGGGCTCATGGGCTCCGCCGGGCAGGCGAACTACGCCGCGTCCAAGGCGGGCCTGGTGGGCTTCGCCCGGTCGCTCGCCCGTGAGCTGGGCTCGCGGAACATCACCGTCAACGTGGTCGCGCCCGGTTTCGTCGACACGGACATGACGCGCGCGCTCAGCGACGACCAGCGCGAGAACATCGTCAAGCAGGTGCCGCTCGCGCGCTACGCGCAGCCCGAGGAGATCGCCGCCTCGGTCCGCTTCCTGGCCTCCGACGAGGCCGCGTACATCACTGGAGCCGTCATCCCTGTCGACGGCGGATTGGGCATGGGTCACTGAACCATGAGTGGAATTCTCGCCGGTAAGCGCATCCTCGTCACGGGCGTCATCACCGACGCGTCGATCGCCTTCCACGTTGCGAAGCTCGCCCAGGAGGAGGGCGCCGAGGTCATCCTGACCGGCTTCGGCCGGGTCTCCCTCGTCGAGCGGATCGCCAAGCGGCTGCCCAAGCCCGCCCCGGTCATCGAGCTGGACGTGCAGAACCAGGAGCACCTCGACGGGCTCGCCGACAAGGTCCGCGAGCACCTGGGGGAGGGCGTCGACCTCGACGGCGTCGTGCACTCCATCGCCTTCGGCCCGCAGGGCGCGTTCAACTTCCTGGAGGGCAGCTGGGAGGACGTCGGCACCGCCGTGCACGTCTCGGCGTACTCCCTCAAGGCGCTCACCATGGCCTGCCTGCCGGTCATGCCGCGCGGCGGCTCCATCGTCGGGCTGACCTTCGACGCGCAGTTCGCGTGGCCGAAGTACGACTGGATGGGCGTGGCCAAGGCCGCCCTGGAGTCGACCAGCCGCTACCTCGCCCGTGACCTGGGCGAGAAGAACGTGCGCTGCAACCTGGTCTCGGCCGGGCCCCTCAAGTCCATGGCCGCGAAGTCCATCCCGGGCTTCGAGGAGCTGGCGGACGTGTGGAACCACCGCGCCCCGATCGGCTGGGACCTGACCGACCCGGAGCCCGCCGGGCGCGGCGTCGTCGCCCTGCTGTCCGACTGGTTCCCGCGGACCACCGGCGAGATCGTGCACGTCGACGGTGGCGTGCACATGATGGGTGCCTGAGCCTCCGGAATCTCGACACGGCCGCCGCCCCGGCCCGCGCGCAGCGGGACCGGGGCGGCGGCCGTTCGCGTGGCAGTGGTCACCCGTTCGGGCCAGCGGGCGGGCGGGCGGCTGGCGCGGCGCGCAGGGTGGAGTACGAGCAGGGTGGAGTCAGGGGGGAGTGCGACACGACTCGCGGAGCGACAGCCCGGCCGAGGAGGTCCTGCCATGCGTACGCCCCGGCGCTTCGCGGCCGCCTCGCTGTTCGCCGCCGCGGTCGGGTGCGTACTCGCCGCCTCCGGCTCCGTCGCGTCCGTCGCGCAGGAGCGCCCCCGGCCGCGCGAGGCCGCCTGTGCCACCTCGGTGCGCGGCTCGCACGCCACCGCCAGCTGCTTCAACCCCTACCCCGACGCCGACCGGGTGCAGCTGCACGTCGAATGCGCCCGCTGGTGGGACCCGGACATGGACAGCCACCGGGTGGAGGTGGGCCCGGCGCAGCACGTGGAGCTGGACGAGCGCTGCTGGAAGGAGATCCGCAAGGCGTGGGTGACCCACCGTCGCCGCTGAACCCCCGGGGACGTACGCGCCCTCAGCCGGCCTCGGGCGTGAGGCGGCAGGCGAACGGGTGGGTGCTCGCCTCGGCCGCCGCCCGCTCCCCGTCCCGCTCCCGGATGGCCTCCACCAGCCGCGCGTGGTCCACGTACGCCTCGGGGCTCAGGCCGTCGGCCACGTCGGCGCGCAGGAAGTCCCGTACGACCGCTCCCAGGTCCGCGTAGAGCGCCGCCAGCACGTCGTTGTGGGCGGCGGCCACGATCGCCATGTGCAGCGTCGCGTCCGACTCCACGAACACCTCCGCGTCACCGGACTCCCAGGCCCGCTCGCGCCGGTTCAGCTGGGCGTCGAGCTGCCTGACGTCCTGTGCGGTACGGCGCTCCGCGGCCAGCTGCGCGGCCTTCGTCTCCAGGGCGCTGCGCAGCTCGGCCACGTGCCGCGGATCGGCGCTCGCGAACCGGCGGTGCATCACCCCGGCCAGCTCGCTGGTCGCGAGCACGTACGTGCCCGAGCCCTGCCGGATGTCCAGCAGACCGTTGTGCGCCAGCGCGCGCACCGCCTCGCGCACGGTGTTGCGCGCCACCCCGAGCTGCTCGACCAGCTCGGGCTCGGTGGGGATCCGCGAGCCCACCGGCCATTCGCCCGCGGTGATCTGGGCGCGCAGCTGGGCGATCACCTGGTCGGCGAGGGCGGAGCGCTGGGGCGACGTCAGCGGCATGACTCTCCTGTGCCTGAGACTGCTGAGACTGCTGGGGCTGTGCAACGAGCCGTTCCATGATGCCGTCCCGTTGTCACCTGGTGGTTACATATCGATTGGACAGCCATTCATCCCATGATTCTATGATGGTCGGCATGCCCAACGACGACCTCGCGACGCTCGACCCCGCGGCCCCCGCCCAACGGGACCACGAACCGCGCCCCGCACCCTCGCCGTGGCGCCGCCGCATCGTGGTCGTCGGCCTGCTGCTGGCCGCGCTCAACCTGCGCCCCGCCGTCACCAGCCTGGGCCCGCTCCTGAAGGAGGTCCGGGACGACCTGGGCATGAGCGGAACCCTCGCCGGGCTGCTCACCTCGATGCCCGCGGCCTGCTTCGCCGTCTTCGGCATCACCGCGCCCCGGCTGGCCCGCCGCTTCGGGCCCGGAGCCGTCGTCTGCACCGGTCTCGCGGCCATCGCCACGGGCCTGGCGCTGCGCCCGTTCGCGGGCGGGACGGTGGCCTTCCTGTGCGCCAGCGCGCTCGGCCTGGCCGGTATCGCGGTGAGCAACATCCTGATGCCGGTGATCGTCAAGAGCTGGTTCCCGGACCGGGTGGGCTCGATGACCGGCCTCTACTCCATGGGGCTGTCGCTGGGCACGGCCAGCGCCGCCGCCGCCACGGTACCCATGACGGACGCGCTGGGCGGCAGCTGGCGGGCCGGGCTCGGGGTGTGGGCGGTGCTCGCCGGGGTCGCGATGGTGCCCTGGCTGTTCCTCGCCCGGGACCGTACGCACCGCCCCTCTGAGCAACCGGCCGCGCCGGACCCCGCGGCCGGATCTGCCGCGCCGGAACCCGCCACCCGGATCACCCGCAGCCCCACCGCCTGGGCGATGGCCGTCTTCTTCGGCCTCCAGTCCACGGCCGCGTACATCACCATGGGCTGGATGCCGCAGATCTTCCGCGACGCGGGGGTCTCCGCCTCGACCTCCGGGGTGCTGCTCGCGGTGATCATGGCCATGGGCGTCCCGCTGGCCTTCGTCCTGCCGCGCGCCGCGGCCCGGCTGCGCAACCAGGGCGTGCTGGCCGTGGTCCTCGGCGTCTGCGGGCTCATCGGCTACACGGGCCTGTGGCTGGCCCCGGCCGGTGGCGCCTGGGTGTGGGCCGTCCTGCTCGGCGTCGCCAACTGCGCCTTCCCGCTCGCCCTCACGATGATCGGCATGCGGGCGAGGACCAGCGCGGGCGTCGTCCGGCTCTCCGCCTTCGCCCAGAGCACCGGCTATCTGCTGTCCATCCCGGGCCCGCTGCTGGTCGGCACGCTGTACCAGCACAGCGGCGGCTGGGGACCGCCGCTGGCGCTGATGGCCGGGCTGATGGTGCCGCAGATCGTGACGGGCCTGCTGGCCGGGCGCGACCGCACCCTCGAAGACGAGATCTGACCGCCGGGTGGGACACTGACCCCATGCCAGTGCTCGATGAGAACCCGCCGGACGGCCAGAAGAAGCTCCTCCTCATCCTGGGCGTGATGCTCGGGATCACGGTGGTCATCGGCGTGATCGCCACCATCGCCTCGCCCTGACGCGCGCCCGCACCCCTCCCCGAGGGGTGGGGCAGGCCCGGGGCAGGCACCCGGTGCCGGGGGCTGGCTCCACCATCCCCTAGGGGGTCAGGGTCAGGGGGAACTGGGTGGATCACCGGATGGGAACGGGCCCGCCCGCTCCGTAGCGTCGAACCATACGAAGCAGCGTGGTTCCCCGACCGGAGGCGATCCCCATGTCCGCCCGCACCTCGACCCGGCCCGCGACCCCGGCGGACGCTGGCATGGACGTCCGGCTGCCGTGGTGGGCCCTCGCGCTGCCCGCCCTCGCCTTCGTGGCGCTGCTGCTCCTGCTCGCCGGGCCGTCCGACGCCCAGGCCGCGAGCGGCTCCGGCGCCGTCTCGCAGTTTCTGGAGCTGTTGCGCCAGGTCCTCGGACACCAGGGGGCGTGACCGACGGTGCGCGGAGGCACCCGCGTGTGTGCGCTCACTTTGGTGAGCACCGCTTCAACACCCTGCGCCTCGCCAGCCGTTTCATGCGAAGCTGGGACGCATGAGCGTCGATGTGCCCCGCAGGATTGTCATTCTCCGACACGCCAAGGCCGACTGGCCCGAGGTGGCAGACCATGAGCGGCCGCTCGCGGAGCGCGGCCGCAAGGACGCCCCCCTCGCCGGGCGCCGGCTCACCGAAGCCGGTCTGGTCCCCGAACTGACCCTCTGCTCCACGGCCGTGCGCACCCGGGAGACCTGGAAGCTCGTGGTCCACGAGCTGCCCCAGCGTCCCAAGACGGTGTACGAGGAGCGGCTGTACGACGCCTCGCTCGGCGAACTGATCGCGGTCCTCAACGAGACGTCCGACGACATCACCGACCTGCTGGTGGTCGGCCACAACCCCGGGGTGCACGCCCTCGCCGACGCCCTCGCGGGCCAGGCCGCGGAGGGCGCCCGGGAGCGGATGGCCCGCACCGGCTTCCCCACCTCCGCCATCGCGGTGGTGACCTTCAGCGGCTCGTGGAAGTCGGTGGAGCACGGCGTCGGCCGCCTCGACGACTTCTGGGCGCCGCACGAGTAAGCCTGCCGCCGTACCGTTCCGTCCCCCTCCCTCGCGTAATCCCCCGTAATCCCCCGTGAATCGTTCCGCCCGCCTCGGCAGCGAGGCGGGCGGCAGCGGGTAGGGCCAGGGGCTGGGCGTTGAGCGCGGGGCGGTCAGCCCTCTTCGTGCGCGTCCGCGGCCTCGACCTCGTCACGGGTCACGCCGAGCAGATACAGCACGGTGTCCAGGAACGGCACGTTCACCGCGGTGTGCGCGGCCTCCCGTACGACCGGCTTGGCGTTGAAGGCGACCCCGAGCCCGGCCGCGTTCAGCATGTCCAGGTCATTCGCCCCGTCGCCGATCGCGACGGTCTGCACCAGCGGCACCCCCGCCTCGGCCGCGAAGCGCCGCAGCAGCCGGGCCTTGCCAGCCCGGTCCACCACCTCGCCGATCACGCGCCCGGTGAGCTTGCCGTCCACGACCTCCAGGGTGTTGGCGGAGGCGAAGTCCAGCCCCAGCCGCTCCTGGAGATCATCGGTGACCTGCGTGAAGCCGCCGGAGACCACCCCGACCTGGTAGCCCAGCCGCTTGAGGGTACGGATCAGGGTGCGGGCCCCGGGCGTCAGCCGGACCTCCGCGCGCACCTTCTCCACCACCGACTCGTCGATCCCCGCCAGCAGCGCGACCCGCGCGTGCAGCGACTGCTCGAAGTCCAGCTCACCGCGCATCGCCCGGGCCGTGACCTCGGCGACCTCGGCCTCGCAGCCCGCGTGGGCCGCGAACAGCTCGATCACCTCGTCCTGGATCAGCGTCGAGTCGACGTCCATGACCACCAGCCGCTGCGCCCGGCGCTGCAGCCCCGACGCCACGACCGCCACATCGACCCCGATATCGGCGGCCTCGGTGGCCAGCGCGGTGCGCAGAGGCTCCGTCTCGGCCCCGGACACCTCGAATTCCACGGCCGTCACCGGATACTTCGCCAGCCGGAAAATACGGTCGATATTGCCGCCCGTCCCGGTGATACGGGAGGCGATGGCGGCCACTGCCTCGGAGGTCAGCGGATTCCCCAGCACGGTGACGTGCGACCGGCCGGTGCCGCGCGGCCGGTTGTCGCCCCGGCCGGAGATGATCTCGGCCTGCATCCGCAGGGACTCGGCCCAGCTGTGCACGGTGGCCCGCAGCTCCCCCTCGGCTCCGTCGGCCTTCGGGGCCGTGACCAGCACGCACAGCACGATGCGGCCCCGGGTGACGACCTGCTCTATGTCGACTATGTCCACGCCGTAGGCGGCGAGGGTGTCGCAGAGCCCGGCGGTGAGACCGGGGCGGTCCTTGCCGAAGATCTTGACAAGGAGGGTGGGATCGTCGTCGGCGGGGACGGCGGTGGCAGGAGGAATCTGCGATGCGCTCATGGTCTCCCCACCGTATCCGGCCGCCGCCGCCCGGCGCGCGGCAGCCCGCGTCGTGGACGGCCATGCGGTGGGGAACGTTCATCTACCGGACGCCGCCGCGTCACCGCTCCGGCCCGCTGATCATGGTCGTGTCATGTTGCCCGGATCATCCATGGTCGGCACCATCCGTGCGCGCTTAGCGCTTTCTGGGGTTTTCCGGATGAACCAACATGCCCGAGTTGCCGTCTTGCTCTAAACCCGACTTCCGGTTAAGCGGCTGAGCCTGAAATAGTTCCTCACGATGTTCGCCATCCCTAGACTCCCTGACAGGGGGTAGCTCGGGGGACAACTAGTGGGGCATGGAGTGCCGGAACTCGTACTGGAATTGAACGGACGGACCTGGACGCTTGATCCAACCAGGTCATACAGCGTGGGGCGTGACCCACAGGGCGACATGGTGCTGGACGACGCCAGAGTCTCCTGGCGGCACGCCACGGTGCGCTGGGGCGGGCGCAGTTGGGTCGTCGAAGATCACGGCAGCACCAACGGCACTTATGTGCAGGGCCAGCGAATCCAACAGGTGGAAATCGGCCCGGGCGCGGCCGTCCATCTCGGCAACGCCACCGATGGCCCGAGGCTGAACGTTTCGGGGGCGGGCGCGGGTGCCGCCGCGTACAGCCCGCAGGCGGCCATGGGCGCGCCTCAGCAGGCGCAGCAGCAGTCGCAGCAGCAGCCCCAGCAGGCACAGCAGCAGGCGCAGCAGTACCAGCAGCCCCCGCAGCAGCAGCCATATCAGCAGCAGCCCGGCGCGGCGGGCTGGCCGCAGCAGGGCCAGCAGCCTCAGGCACAGCCGCAGCAGGGGTGGCAGCAGCCCCCGCAGCAGCAGCCGTTCGTACCGCAGCAGCAGAGCCCGCGCGACAATCACGCGCAGAACGGCCAGGGCGGCGGACCCGGCGGGTCCGGCGGCTCCGGCGAGGCACGGACCGGCCAGGGCGACCGCAGCCCGACGACGTTCCACCAGCTGGACGCGGGCCGGGTGATGCGCATCGGTCGTGCGCTGGAGAACGAGCTGGTCGTCTCCGACCTCCAGGTCTCCCGCAACCACGCCGAGTTCCGGGCGCTGCCCGACGGCCGCTTCGAGATCCGCGACCTCGGCAGCCACAACGGTACGTACGTCAACGGTCAGCCGGTCCGCCACCAGGTGATCGGCCCGAACGACACCGTCGGCGTCGGCCACTCGACCTTCCGGCTGGTCGGCGACCGGCTCGAGGAGTTCGTCGACACCGGTGACGTCTCCTTCTCGGCGCGCCACCTCACCGTCACGGTCGAGGGCGGCAAGCAGATCCTCAAGGACGTCTCCTTCGGCGTCCCCGAGAAGTCGCTGATCGCGGTCATCGGCCCGTCCGGCTCCGGCAAGTCGACGCTGCTGAAGGCGCTCACCGGCTACCGTCCGGCCAACGAGGGCGATGTCCTCTACGACAACCGGAACCTCTACAAGCAGTTCGCCGAGCTGCGCCAGCGCATCGGTCTGGTCCCGCAGGACGACATCCTGCACAAGGAGCTGACCGTCCAGAAGGCCCTCCGGTACGCCGCCAAGCTCCGCTTCCCCGGCGACACCGCGACCGCCGAGCGCGAGGCCCGGATCGACGAGGTGCTGCGCGAGCTGAAGCTCGACATCCACCGGGACAAGAAGGTCACCGCGCTCTCCGGCGGCCAGCGCAAGCGGGTCTCGGTCGCGCTGGAGCTGCTCACCAAGCCGTCGCTGATCTTCCTGGACGAGCCGACCTCCGGTCTCGACCCGGGCATGGACCGCGACGTCATGCAGCTGCTGCGCGGCCTCGCCGACGACGGCCGTACCGTCCTGGTGGTCACCCACTCGGTCGCCGAGCTGGCGCTGTGCGACAAGCTGCTGGTGATGGCGCCGGGCGGTTCGGTGGCCTACTTCGGTCCGCCGAACGAGGCGCTCAACTTCTTCGGCTACGACACCTGGGCGGACGTCTTCTCGGCGTTCGAGAACTACCGCGACTACGACTGGTCGGGCCGCTGGCGCGGTTCGCAGCACTACCAGATGTACGCCGCGGACATCGACGCCGTCGCGCCGCAGTCCGTCGATGTGCAGGCGCCGCCCGCGCGGATGCAGAAGTCGCAGAGCTGGGGCTCCCAGCTGTGGACGCTGATACGCCGGTATGTGTCGGTCATCGCGTCCGACCGCGGCTTCCTGGCGCTGATGGTGATCCTGCCCGCGGTGCTCGGCGCGGTCAGTACCGTGATCCCGTCGGACTTCGGCTTCAGGCCGGCGCCGAAGGGCCAGTTCAACCAGGACTCCGGCACGATCACCCTGATTCTCGTGGTCGGCATGTGCTTCTCGGGCGCGGCCAACTCCGTACGAGAATTGATCAAGGAACGGGTGATCTACGAACGGGAACGGGCCGTCGGCCTGTCCCGCTCCGCCTATCTGATGTCCAAGGTGATCGTGCTCGGCGTGATCACCGCCTTCCAGGGCGTGATCATCTGCGCCATCGGCTTCTCGACCCGTGAGCTGCCCGAAGAGGCGCTGATCATGCCGCCGGCCGTCGAGATGTGCGTGGCCATCATCGCGATCGGCTTCACCTCGATGATGGTGGGCCTGGTGATCTCCTCGCTGGTGAAGACCGCCGAGAAGACCATGCCGCTGCTGGTCATGTTCGCGATCATCCAGGTCGTCTTCACCGGCATCCTGTTCAAGATCTACGGATCGCCCGGCATCGAGCAGTTCGCGTATCTGATGCCCGCCCGCTGGGCGGTCGGCGCGGTCGGCGCGACGCTGGACCTCGGCCCCGGCCCGGGCCATCTGATGGCGCCGTGGGACCGCAAGAAGCCGCTGGACACGGACCCGCTGTGGGAGCACACCACCGCTCAGTGGAGCATCGACATGGCCGTCCTGCTGGCGCTCGGCATCATCTGCGCGGTCGTGGTGGCGCGGCTGCTGCGCCGCCATGAGCCGGAGGTCATGCGCAAGTAGCCGCAACGTAGCGGAACGCGCACGAAGGCACCGAAGGGCGGCGGCACCCCTCGCACACAGGGGGTGCCGCCGCCCTTCGGCGTGTGGACGCCGGGCTTAGTACGGGCCGTTGACGTTGTCGATGGAGCCGTACCGGTCGGCCGCGTAGTTGCACGCGGCGACGATGTTCGCGACCGGGTCGTACTGGTCGAAGGGCGTGCCCTGGACGTGGTACGCCTGGAAGGTCGGCAGGATGACCTGGAGCAGACCCTTCGACGGGACGCCGTTCTGGGCGTTGATGTCGTAGTTGTTGATGGCCCGCGGGTCGCCGCCGGACTCCCGGATAATGTTCTTGTGGATGCCGTTGTAGGTACCCGGGATCCCGTGCTTCTTCATGATGTCGAGGGATTCCCGGATCCAGCCGTCAAGGTTGTCCGGGTAGGTCTTCTTGGCGGCGGCGAGCTTGGCGCGCGCGGCGGCACGGCTCGCGGCCTCCTTGGCGGCGCGCTCCTTGGCGGCCTTCACCGCGGCGGCCTTCTTGGCGGCGGCCGCCTCGGCCGCGGCCTTCTTCGCGGCGGCCGCTTCCGCGGCCTTCTTCTGCGCGGCCTCGACCTGCGCCTGCTTGCTGGCGAGGGTGGCCTGCTTGAGCAGAACCTCCTGCTGGGCCTTGCTGTCGACCTTCTGCGAGGTGAAGGCCACCGGCTTCGCCGGCAGTTCCTGGGCCGTCGATTTGGCGTCGGCGTTGCCACCGGGGACGAGCGCGAAGGCTACGGCGGCAGCGCTGGCCGCGGCGATACCGGCGGCGGAGTACTTGGTCTTCTTGTTCAGGCGGTGATAGCCGGAGATGCTGGACAGGGGCATGGCGGAGTAGACCTCTTCCAATCGCTTTGTGTCGCAGGCCAAATCGGCGCCATGTGCGCCGTGTCTGGATCTACGGCGCCGTGCGACTGGGGGAAATTCTTAGCGGTCGCAAAATGCTGTGGCAAAGGTGTGACATACGATGCTGCTTAGTGGGTAAGTAGGTCTTCGCTGCCCGTGCGAGCAGGCGTTGTCCCCGCTCATGCCGGGTTAAAACATCCACTAACTGCCTTCGTAAGTGATATGGATCCTGTGTCAGGGGTCACATTGCAGAGTCTTTAATATTGCGAGGTGTGCCCGCGCAAATGCGGAGTGTGGCCGAATTTCCGGCCCTTGTAACGACCCCTTCCGGCGCCTGTGGATACGCCCCTCGTCCTAGGTCCCAGGTCGCAATGAAGCGCCTCAACAAGGCCGATACGCCCGCTGTCGCGGCGCCGGTACGGTGAGGCTCATGACCAAAGGACCGGGCGTGGGAGCCGGGGCGGGGCTGGCCCGGGTGAGTGGCGCGCTCCTCGCGATGAGCAGACATCTGGAAGTCCGGGATGTCCTAAAGACAATCGTTGTGTCCGCCCGCGAGCTGCTCGACGCGGAGTACTCGGCGCTGGGGGTCCCGGACGACCACGGGGGTTTTGCCCAGTTCGTAGTAGATGGCGTCAGCGACGAGCAGTGGAAGGCCATCGGGCCGCTGCCCCGCCAGCACGGGATCCTCGCGGCGATGCTCAAGGACGCCACCCCGCAGCGGCTGGCCGATGTCCGGCGGGATCCGCGATTCGAGGGCTGGCCTTCCGCGCATCCGGACATGTCCGACTTTATTGGACTTCCCATCGCGGACGGCGAGGAAGTCCTCGGCGCGCTATTCCTGGCGAACAAGCGATGCGCGAAACCGGAGGGCAGCTGCGGCTTCACAGCCGAGGACGAGGGGCTGCTCGCCATCCTGGCCCAGCACGCCGCCATCGCCCTCACCAATGCCCGGCTCTACGAGCGCAGCCGCGAGCTGACCATCGCCGGGGAGCGCGCCCGGCTCGCCCATGAGCTGCACGACGCCGTCTCCCAGAAGCTCTTCTCGCTGCGGCTGACAGCCCAGGCCGCCACCGCGCTGGTGGACCGCGACCCGGCCCGCGCAAAGGAGGAGCTCCAGCAGGTCGCGTCCCTCGCCGCCGAGGCCGCCGACGAGCTGCGCTCCGCCGTCGTGGAGCTGCGCCCCGCCGCGCTCGACGAGGACGGCCTGGTCGCGACCCTGCGCACCCAGATACAGGTCCTGGACCGGGCCCACACCGCCCGGGTCACCTTCGAGGCACTCGGCGTACGGGCGCTGCCCGCCGCCCAGGAGGAGGCGCTGCTGCGGGTGGCCCAGGAGGCCCTGCACAACGCGCTGCGCCACGCCGGCGCACGGCGGGTCGCCGTCACCCTCTCCCGGCACGGCCAGGGCGCCCTGCTGCGCGTGAGCGACGACGGCGGCGGCTTCGACCCCCTGGCGGTGCGCCGGGCGGGGCGGCACCTGGGGCTGGTGTCGATGCGCGACCGGGCGAGCGGCGTGGGCGGCGGACTGACCGTGGAGTCGGCGCCCGGCAAGGGAACCGTGATCGAGATGGAGGTGCCAGGTGGCTGAGCGACGGGACGGGGCGGCGATCGGGGTGCTGCTCGTCGACGACCATCAGGTGGTGCGGCGCGGCCTGCGGACCTTCCTGGAGGTGCAGGGCGACATCGACGTGGTCGGCGAGGCGTCGGACGGGGAGGAGGGCATCGCCCGGGCCGAGGAGCTGCGCCCCGACATCGTGCTGATGGACGTCAAGATGCCCGGCGTCGACGGCATCGAGGCGCTGCGCAAGCTGAGCGGCCTCGGCAACCCGGCCCGGGTGCTGGTCGTGACGAGTTTCACCGAGAAGCGCACCGTGGTCCCCGCCCTGCGCGCGGGCGCGGCCGGTTACGTCTACAAGGATGTGGACCCCGAGGCCCTCGCGAGCGCCATACGGTCCGTCCACGCCGGGCATGTGGTGCTCCAGCCCGAGGTGGCCGACGCGCTGCTCTCCCAGGACGGGGAGGGCGGCGGCCAGGGGCGCGGCGGCTCCCTCACCGACCGGGAGCGGGAAGTGCTCGCGCTGATCGCGGACGGCCGGTCGAACCGGGAGATCGCGCGCAGGCTCGTATTGTCCGAAAAGACCGTGAAGACACATGTGTCCAACATTCTTATGAAGCTGGACCTCGCCGACCGCACTCAGGCCGCACTCTGGGCGGTACGCCACGGAATCGGGGCATGAACAGCGTTTCTCCGTGCAATCACACCAACGTGTGTATGTCACCCGAACAGCGCAACTCCGCCCGCCCCCGGCCGTTCTTCACGGCGTACTGCGGCGATTCGCCGCAGCGACGCGCTTATGGACGAAGGGTCTTGAGAAGTGAAGAACATCAAGAGGATCGCTGCCATCACCATTGCGGCCGGCGGTCTCGCCGTCGCCGGTGCGGGTGTCGCCTCCGCCCAGGACGGTCCCATGGCCGACGGTGGGGCGACGATGTCCCCGGGAGTCGTGTCGGGCAACAACGCCCAGGTGCCCGTCCATGTGCCGGTGGGGGTCTCCTGCAACACCATCTCGGCCATCGGGGCGATGAACCCGAGCTTCTGCTGAGCTGTCCCCTCAGGGCAGACGCACCGCTCAACGACCGGCCCCGGAGCCATCGCCTCCGGGGCCGGTCCCCTGCTCCGGGACACTCCGGACCGGGGCGTCAGAAACCGCCCCGCTCCAGCTCCTCCACATACGCGTTGTACGCCGCCACCTGCGCCCGCCGCGCGGTGCGCTCCACCGGCCGCAGCGCCTCCGCCCGGGCCGCGATCTCCGACGCGCTCACCGCGGCGCCGTGATCCTTGCCGTCCCCGCCCGGTGCGTACGCGATGGAGATCAGCGCGCCCACCCGCTGCGCCAGCTCCAGCACCCGCAGAGCCCGCGGCGGATAACCCGGCGCCAGCACCTCGCGCCCCCGCTCGGCCCGCGCCCGGTACGCCTCCAGCGCCGCCTGGGCGGCCGGACCGGACCCGGCCACATTCAGCCGGGACAGCACCTCGGTCGCTTCCCGCAGCGCCTCGGCCAGCTCCCGCTCGGCCTCGCCGAGCGACGGCACATCCGCGGGCGGCGCCTCCCGCACCGGCAGACAGCGCCACATCACCTCGACGTGCTGATCGCCCTCCGGTCCCACCGCCGACACCTCGGGCACCAGGCCCAGCGCCACCCCCGTGGCCAGCACCGCCTCGCCCGCGTCGAGCGCCTTCTCGTTGAACTCCGGCGGCCCGCTCAGCCCCAGTGGATGCCCCGCTATCGGCAGCGCCACCCGCAGCCCCTTGGCACCGAGCGCTCTCAGCCGCCCCAGCGCCAGCGTCAGTCCGACCGGCCCGGACTCGCCGGGCAGCTCGGCCACCCGGTGTGACGCGTCTTCCCCGGCGATCCGATACGCGGCATCGTCCGGCGGGACAAGTCCGGCGAGAAGGGCATTTCCCCAAGCGGCGAGGCGCCCTGAACGTGGTTCATCGAGCATGGAACCAGCCTAAGGACTGGCGCCGACAATGCGTGGCGTAGGTTTTCCTCTGGGGGCTGCGCCCACAGGTGCACGCAACACTCGAGACTGCAATGGGAGACAACGCGCTCATGAGCGAGGTTCTGGAGCTGGTGGACGTATCCGTGGTCCGCGACGGTCGGGCTCTGGTGGACGACGTCTCCTGGTCGATCAAAGAAGGGGAGCGCTGGGTGATCCTCGGCCCCAACGGCGCCGGGAAGACCACCCTGCTCAACCTCGCGTCGAGCTACCTCTACCCGAGCGCCGGGTCCGCCCGGATCCTCGGTGAGCAGCTCGGCGCCGTGGACGTCTTCGAGCTGCGCCCGCGCATCGGCATGGCGGGCATCGCCATGGCCGAGAAGCTGCCGCGCGCCCAGACCGTCCTGCAGACCGTGCTCACCGCCGCGTACGGCATGACCGCGCACTGGCAGGAGAACTACGACCAGGTCGACGAGGCCCGGGCCCGGGCCTTCCTCGACCGCCTCGGCATGACCGAGTACCTCGACCGCAAGTTCGGCACCCTCTCCGAGGGCGAGCGCAAGCGCACCCTCATCGCCCGCGCGATGATGACCGACCCCGAACTGCTGCTCCTGGACGAGCCCGCGGCAGGGCTCGACCTCGGCGGCCGCGAAGACCTCGTACGGCGCCTCGGACGACTCGCCCGCGACCCGTACGCGCCGTCGATGATCATGGTGACACATCATGTCGAGGAAATCCCCCCGGGCGTCACCCACGTTCTGATGATCCGTCAGGGCAGGGTGCTCACCGCCGGGCCCATCGACATGGAGCTGAGCTCCCGCAACCTCTCGCGCTGCTTCGGGCTCCCGCTGATCGTCGAGCGCAACGGCGACCGCTGGACCGCCCAGGGCCTGCCGCTGACCTGAAACCGCCCTCCGCTGAGCTGAACCCCCGCTTCGAACACGGCGCATGACACCGGACAACCCGAACTGCGCCCTGTTCCCCGACGGACCATGAGAACTACCATGACCTTGTGGATCCGTGGGTGTGGTGGCTGATCGCCGCCGTAGGACTGGGCATTCCGCTCGTGCTGACCGCGATGCCCGAATTCGGGATGGTCGCGGTCGGCGCGGTCGCCGGTGCGATCACCGATGCGCTCGGCGGCGGCGTCGTGCTCCAGGTCATCGTGTTCTGCGCGGTCTCGGTCGCGCTGGTCGCCGTCGTCCGCCCGATGGCGGTCCGCAGCCGCCGTCAGCAACCCGGGCTGCGCAGCGGCGTCGAGGCGCTGAAAGGGCGACAGGCCGTCGTCCTCGAACGCGTTGACGACAGCGGCGACGGCCGCATCAAGCTGGCGGGCGAAATCTGGTCGGCCCGGTCGCTCGACCCAGGCCAGAGCTATGAACCGGGCCAGCAGGTCGACGTGGTCGAGATCGACGGTGCCACCGCCATCGTCATGTAGACGTCGTACTGCCAAGAGCTGAGCGCCACCCTGCTCAGCTGCGGAGTCGGCCGTCGATCTGACAGACTCCACCCCACAAGACCGGACCTGATCATCCCGATCATCCAGAAGCACGCATGAAGGGCACGGGGAGCCGCTGTGGAACCGATCATCATCGTCCTGATCATCCTGGTGGTGCTCGTCTTCATCGCACTCATCAAGACGATCCAGGTCATCCCGCAGGCCAGTGCCGCCATCGTGGAACGCTTCGGCCGCTACACGCGCACGCTCAACGCGGGCCTCAACATCGTCGTCCCGTTCATCGACTCGATCCGCAACCGCGTCGATCTGCGGGAACAGGTCGTCCCGTTCCCGCCGCAGCCGGTGATCACCCAGGACAACCTGGTGGTGAACATCGACACCGTCATCTACTACCAGGTGACCGACGCCCGGGCCGCGACCTACGAGGTCGCCAGCTACATCCAGGCGATCGAGCAGCTGACCGTCACCACCCTGCGGAACATCATCGGCGGCATGGACCTGGAGCGCACCCTGACCTCCCGTGAGGAGATCAACGCGGCGCTGCGCGGCGTCCTCGACGAGGCCACCGGCAAGTGGGGCATCCGCGTCAACCGCGTCGAGCTGAAGGCCATCGAGCCGCCGACCTCCATCCAGGACTCGATGGAGAAGCAGATGCGCGCCGACCGTGACAAGCGCGCCGCGATCCTCCAGGCCGAAGGTGTCCGGCAGTCCGAGATCCTGCGCGCCGAGGGCGAGAAGCAGTCCTCGATCCTGCGGGCCGAGGGTGAGGCCAAGGCCGCCGCGCTGCGCGCCGAGGGCGAGGCCCAGGCGATCCGCACGGTCTTCGAGTCCATCCACGCCGGAGACCCGGACCAGAAGCTGCTCTCCTACCAGTACCTCCAGATGCTGCCGAAGATCGCCGAGGGCGACGCCAACAAGCTCTGGATCGTGCCCAGCGAGATCGGCGACGCCCTCAAGGGCCTCGGCGGGGCCTTCGGCAACTTCAACCCGATGGGCGGCGGGAACGGCGGCGGCTCCGCCCCGGCCGCTCCGTCGGGCACCGGCAAGGAAGCCGCCCCGCGCCGCGAGCAGCCGAGGATCGACTGACCTAAGGATCGACTGGCCTACGAATCGACGGGCCTACGGATCCACTGGCCGACGCCGAAGGGCCGGTACCCCGCGGGGTACCGGCCCTTTCGCATGTCCGGCCGCTCCGGTCGGCTCAGGCGGGCAGCGCCAGCCACTCCGGCAGCGCGTCCCGCTCAACCGCCCCCAGCGCCAGCAGCAGCGCATCCGAAGGCGTCGGCTCGAACGGCGAGTTGAGCAGCCGCATCCCCGCCTGCTCCGGAGTCCGGTCCGCCTTGCGGTGGTTGTCCTCCGCACAGGACGCGACCGTATTGAGCCAGGTGTCCCCGCCCCCGCGCGACCGCGGCAGCACATGGTCCACGGTCGTCGCCCGCCGCCCGCAGTACGCGCACCGGTGCTGATCCCGCACCAGCACCCCGCGCCGCGACCACGGAGCGCGTCTTCGGAACGGCACCCGTACGTAACGGCACAGCCGGATCACCCGGGGCACCGGAAGGTCGACCTCCGCGGCGCGCACCCGCAGCCCGGGATGGGCGCGTTCGACGACGGCCTTCTCCTGGAGGACCAGCACCACCGCACGCCGCAGCGTCACCGTCGCCAGCGGCTCGAAGCTCGCGTTCAGAACCAGCGTCTCGCGCATCCCGACCACCTCCCGCATCCCGGCCGCGCCCGCCGCTCCGTGACGGGCGGGCCGGGATCAACTCTGGCCGGGAGGATGGCCGAGGACAACGCAATTTCGGGGCGTCAGTCCGCCGCCGGCACCTCGTACTCGCCGATCAGCTGCGCCCGGCCCAGCGTGTGGAACCGCAGGTTGAAGCCGACCACCGCGGGCGACGCGTCCGCGTCCGGGCCCAGCTTCTCGGTGTCCACCGCGTAGACGGTGAATACATAGCGGTGCGGCCCGTCCCCGGGCGGCGGCGCGGCACCGCCGAAGTCCCGGGTGCCGAAGTCGTTACGGGCGTGCACGGCACCCTCGGGAAGCCCCGCGAAGCCACCGCTGCCCGCCGCGGCGGGCAGCTCGGCCACGGTCGCCGGAATGTCGAACAGCACCCAGTGCCAGAACCCGCTGCCGGTCGGCGCGTCCGGGTCGTAGCAGGTGACGGCGAAGCTCTTCGTCCCCTCCGGGAAACCCTCCCAGCGGAGCTGCGGCGAGGTGTTCCCCTCCGCGTGCACCTGGGCGGACGGCAGCGCGCCGCCCGCGGCCACATCGTCGCTCACCACGGCGAACGACGGCACCGGCGGATGGAAGTCATGGGGGAGCGGACGCCGGTTCTGATCGGACACGTCGAAAACCTCCTGATGATCGTGGTTGATCAGCTGTCCGGCCAGCCTAACGAGACCGGACGGGCGCGGGCTGGCACCATGGCGCCCATGACCGGCCCGACCCCAGTCCTCCCCCTGCACCTCGACGGCGTGTCCGACAAGGCGGGCTTCCTCGAGCGCTGCGCCCGGGACCTGCGCTTCCCCGACTGGTACGGGCACAACTGGGACGCACTCGCCGACTGCCTCACCGACCTCTCCTGGTGGGGCGAGGACGCCGAACCCAGCGGCTATCTGCTCCGGGTCCGTGGCTGGAACGCGTTCCGCGACGCGGCACCCGATGCCGCGGCGATCGCGGCGGACATCCTCAGCGACGCCGTGACGTACTGGTCGGCCCACGGCACACCGCTGACCATCTGGTACGAAGACGGCCCGGACGACGACCCCGACGCATAGCGCGCGGGGCGCGCACCGAACGCATTCGGCGCACGCCCCGCGGGGAATCGTGTGAGGCCGGAACCGGCCTGGGCTCAGAGCCAGTTGCGCTTGCCGCCCACCTCGGCGAGCCACTGGTTCAGATACGCGGCCCAGTCCGTCTCCTGGTAGGAGTCCAGGCCGACGGTGAAGGACCGGTACGAGTCGCTCCCCGAGCTGAACAGACCCGGCTTCTTGTCCATCTCCAGGACGATGTCCATCTCGCGGTCGTCCGCGACGAAGGACAGCTCGACCTGGTTGAGCCCCCGGTACTGCTGCGGCGCGTGGAACTCGATCTCCTGGTAGAAGGGCAGCTTCTGGCGCGTCCCGCGGATGTGCCCCTTCTCCAAGTCGGCGTTCTTGAACCGGAAGCCGAGCGCGCCGAACGCGTCCAGGATCGCCTGCTGGGCGGGGAGCGGATGCACATTGACCGGATCCAGGTCGCCCGAGTCCACCGCGCGCGCGATCGCCAGCTCCGTCGTCACGCCCACGTTCATCCCCGTCAGGTGATGCCCCAGGAACGTCGTGACCGGAGTCTCCCAGGGGATCTCCAGGCCGAACTGCACCGCGTGCACCGCACCCGGCTGCACCTCGAAGGCCCCGCCCAGCTGCTGCCGGGTGAATTCGATGTCCTGCTTGTGCTCCTGGTCGTCCCGCTCCACCTCGACCCGGGCCTGAAGGCCGACGGAGAGCCCCTCGATCTGCTGCGCGACGGAGCCCCCCTGGATCCGGACCTCGCCCTGTACGACGCCCCCGGGGACGACGTTCTCCTCGGTCAGCACCGTCTCCACCGAGGCGCCACCGGCACCCAAACTCGCGAGCAGCTTCTTGAAGCCCATGTTCTCCCTCTCAATGACGCATCCGCGCCGACGCTTTCGCGCCATGACCGGATCGCATCGAACGCTGTTGAACAGTAGATACGCGGAACGGCCGTCGACGGTTCCGCAGGTCATACCCTCGCAGTGGACCGGCCCGGCTCCAACTACCGGTGTCCATCGATTCCACTACGCTCGGTCCGCGTGACCGACGGAGCCGAACCGACCGATGGACCCGACCGCGCGCCGCTGCCCCGTGCCTTCTTCGACCGACCGGTCCTGGAGGTCGCACCGGACCTGCTCGGCCGCACCCTCGTGCGCCGCACCCCCGAGGGCCCGATCGCGCTGCGCCTGACCGAGGTCGAGGCGTACGCGGGCCCGGCCGACCCCGGCTCGCACGCGTACCGGGGCCGCACCGACCGCAACGCCGTGATGTTCGGCCCCCCGGGTCATGCGTATGTCTACTTCACCTACGGCATGTGGCATTGCCTCAACCTGGTCTGCGGACCGGAGGGCTCCCCGAGCGGGGTACTGCTGCGCGCGGGGGAGGTGCTGTACGGACACGAGCACGCCCATGAGCGTCGGCCGAAGGCGCGCAACACCCACGAACTGGCCAAGGGCCCGGCCCGGCTGGCCACGGCACTCGGTGTCGACCGCCGACTGGACGGCACCGATGTGTGCGCGGGCCCGCGGGCCCCGCTGGAGATGATCACGGGCTGCCCCGCCCGGCCCGAACAGGTGCTCAGCGGACCCCGCACGGGAGTCGGCGGCGAGGGCGCCACCCATCCGTGGCGCTTCTGGATCGACGGGGACCCCTCGGTCAGCCCGTACCGGGCACACACCCCGAGGCGCCGTGGCCCGACGCCCCGTCAGGTGGAAACTTGACTCCGGTCGGCCGGGGGCCTAACGTAGCCCGAGCCGCTTGAGACGGGCAGCGCTGTCGGCGCGACCAGCAGGTCGGGTCCCAGTAGCCCCAGGTGGCCAACCACTACTGAAACTTCCCGAGCAGGGCTCTATTTCGCTGCGCGAAATCATGCCCCGGGGCTCCGATTAGGAGCTGAGCGGGAAATTCGCTAAAGTGGTGGACACGCCGGAAGGCGCGAAACACCCCGCTCCAACAGGGGAGCCGGAAACGGAATTCGGACCGGAAACGGAACGGAAAACGGATCTGGTAAGGTTGGAAACACGAAAGGCCGGAAAGCCGAAAGGCTGGAAGGCACCGGAGGGAAAAGCCCGGAGAGACCGGTGATACGGTTTCAAAGGAAGCGTCCGTTCCTTGAGAACTCAACAGCGTGCTAAAAGTCAACGCCAGATATGTTGATACCCCGTCCATACGGTCTTCGACCG